>NZ_JBAJGT010000003.1:0-440073 GCF_036706555.1 Pseudomonas sp. JDS28PS106
GGTACAATTTCGAACACAGGCGATGAATTTTTAACGTTTCTCGTCCAACTTTTGGGGGTCAGTCCAGCCATTGCTCCTGGCTTGGCCCTTCGGGTTCCCTCACTCCGGCGACGCTCCACCGGGCCGCGCCCTGATGTGGATTGAGGGTGGCGTCCATGCCCCATCGGCGCTGGCTCGGCGTCCTGCCTCGCTCCCCGGCTCCGCGTCGCCTGCGTTCGGCCTGCGCCCAAGTCGCGTTCGGCGGCGTCTGTGAGTCGTGCGTAAAAAGATCAAGATCAAGATCAAGATCAAGAGCTTTGCCTTGCGTGCTTTGCTTGATTTGCTTTTTTCCACGATGGTGCAGACGCCGCCGAACGCGACGTTGGCGCAGGCCGAGTGGAGGCGTTGCGCAGGGGGGAACGAGGCAGGAGCCGAGTTAGCGCCGCAGGCCATGGATGGCCGTTCGGCGCGACCCCCGGAGCAACGCCGGAGGGAGGGAACCCCGCAGGGGCCAAGCCCGGAGCAATGCCTTTGCCTACTTTGGGCGAAACCAAAGTAGGCCGGCCGTAAGGGCCGGAACCAGAAGGTCCAGCGCATGCGGTAACGGATATGCCCCCAGAGCCACGTCTCGCCACCTTAACGATATCTGCATTGCCGCCATTGCGGGCAAATGCGATCCCCATGTTTGCTGCGGGACAGCGCGGCGCCAGAGCGGCGGGTGGTCTCCTACAGGGGCGGGACACAGGAGACAAAAAAGGCCGCTCGAAGAGCGGCCTTTTTCGTAGCGGAATCGAGACTCAGAACTTCTCGATCTTCGCCTTGCTTTCCAGCTCTGCGCGGTAGGCAGCGAAGTCCTGCTGACCGGCACGCGACGCGAGGAAGCGGCGGTACTGGGTCTTCTCGGCATCGGTCGGCGCAGAGGCCTCGTTGACACCGTTCAGGCGCACGATCACGTAGCTGCCGTCGGCTGCGGTCACGCTGGCGAACTCCGGCTTGTCCTTGCCATCAGGCTTGGGCATGCGGAACAGCGTCTGCAGCACGGTCGGCTCGACGCCATCCTGGTTACGGGTGACCGCCTCCAGCGTTTTCCATGCCTGACCTTCCTGGCTGGCGGCCAACGGAATCTTGCCGTCACGCAGACCGGCCAGCAGCGCTTCGCCCTTGGCCTTCACCGCGGCACTGGCGTGTTCTTTGACCAGCTGCGTACGGATCGCCCCGGCAACCTGCTCCAGCGGCAGCTGCTGCGGTTGCAGATGCTCCTTGGAACGCACGACCACAACGGTTTCCGGGTCCAGTTCCAAGGTGTTGCTGTTAGAACCTTCTTCGAGGACTTCCGGGCTGAACGCCGCCTGGATGATCGCGCGGTTGGCAGTCAGGCCTTCGCCGCCTTCACGACCGAACGGCGCGGTGGTCTGGACTTTCAGGCCCAGGTCCTGTGCCGGCTGGGCCAGGTCGGACGATTCGAAAGCCGAGTCTTCCAGTTGCTTGGTCGCTTCCACGAACTTCTGCTCGACCTGCTGCGACTTGAGGTCGTTGGTCAGCTTGTCCTTCAGGCTGGCGAAAGTCGGCACCGACGGTGCCTCGACACCCAGCAGCTTGATCAGGTGGAAGCCGAAGCTGGTACGCACCGGTTGCGACACCTGATCCTTGTCCAGCGCATACAGCGCATCTTCGAACGCCGGGTCATAGACGCCCTTGCCCGCATAGCCCAGATCGCCGCCCTTGTTCGCCGAACCCGGGTCCTGCGAGAACTGTTTGGCCAATGCCGCGAAGTCTTCACCCTTGGCCAGACGCGCCTCGATTTCCTGAGCCTTGGCCTGAGCCTGGGCTTCATTCATCTTGTCGTTGACTTCGATCAGGATGTGGGCAGCGCGACGCTGCTCGGAAAGGTTGGCGATCTCCTGCTGGTAAGCAGCCTGCAGATCTTCATCCTTGACCTGAACCTTGTCGAAGAACGACGACTTCTTGAGCTCGACGTACTCCAGCACGACCTGCTCGGGGCTCATGAACTCCTTGGCATGCTCCTCATAGTGCGCCTTGATTTCATCGTCGGTCACTTTGACCGCGGCCGGATTGGCCGGCAGCGTCAGCGTAGCGAAGTCGCGGGTCTGCTTTTCCAGGCGGGCGAATGCGTCGACCTGCGCGTCGGTCACGAAGGCACTGCCCGCGACGCCCGCGCGAACCTGACCGATCAGCATTTCCTGGCCCAGCATCTGGCGGAACTGCATGCGACTGTAGCCCAGCTGACGGATCACCTGATCGAAGCGGTCGGCATTGAATTTGCCGTCGACCTGGAATTCAGGCGTCTGCAACAGTTGCTGGTCCAGCGCAGCATCGGAGAAACCGAACTTCGCATCGGCCGCGCCTTGCAGCAGCAGCTTGCGATCGATCAGCCCCTTCAGGGCCGATTCACGCAGCAGCTTCTCGTCGAGCATGGCGGGATCGAAGTCCTTGCCCAGCTGCTGGGACAACTGCTGCGCGAGCTGACGGCGCTGCATGTCCACGGCCTGGCTCAGCTCGTTCTGAGAGATGTCTTCACCGTTGACCTCGGCCGCGTTCTGCTTGTTGCTGCTCGCGGTGAACAGCGCTTCGATGCCGGTGAAGGCCATCAGCGCGATGATGATCCCGATGATTGTCTTGGCAATCCAGCCTTGTGAATTGTCCCTGATGTTCTGCAGCATTGCGTCCCCCAAAACGGTTGAACTGACTAACCAACCGCGGAGCGTGGGTAGAAAGCGGATAGAAGAAAGGCGCATCCGAGGATGCGCCTTCTCGTAACTGACGGAGCGGAAGGGCTCGATCCCTTCGACAACACGATATGCGTCGCTGCTCCGCGACCGGCCCGAACCTCGTCCGGCCCGGCGGGCAAAGGCTTGCGGAAGCTTAGTTTACGGCTTCTTTCAGAGCTTTACCGGCCTTGAAACCTGGTTTCTTGGCAGCAGCGATTTCCAGAGTCTTGCCGGTCTGCGGGTTGCGACCAACGCGAGCAGGACGATCGGTAACAGAGAACGTACCAAAGCCAACCAATACAACAGAGTCGCCAGCCTTCAGAGCGCCAGTGACGGATTCGATCACTGCGTCCAGCGCGCGGCCAGCAGCAGCTTTCGGGATATCAGCAGATGCAGCGATAGCATCAATCAGTTCCGACTTGTTCACTCTAAGTCCCCTTATCTCTATATTGAGTATGTTTCTAAGTTTTAGGTGTTAAGCAAAACGAGCGCTGGGAGGCTTGCAGGTGCTTGCTTGAAAGAGCCGCTTTATATCAAGGGCTCTAAAAAGCTGTCAAGGAAGCCTCACACAGACTTAATGCGTGCTAATTCTTTCCTTAGAGTCAGACTCGCGTTTTTCGTCCTTTGCAACCATATCGGGAGCTGCATCAGGCAAGGGCTCCGGGGCGTATTGCAGCGCAATTTGCAGGACTTCGTCAATCCATTTGACCGGTTTGATTTCAAGATCCTGCTTGATATTGTCCGGAATTTCTTTCAAATCACGAACGTTTTCATCCGGGATGATCACCGTCTTGATTCCGCCCCGATGCGCGGCGAGAAGTTTTTCCTTCAGACCGCCAATCGCCAATACCTGACCACGCAGGGTAATTTCCCCGGTCATCGCGACATCCGCGCGCACCGGAATCTGCGTCAAGGCCGATACCAGTGCCGTGCACATGCCGACACCTGCGCTCGGACCATCCTTGGGCGTCGCCCCTTCCGGCATGTGGATATGAGTGTCGCGCTTCTCGTGGAAATCCGGGCCGATGCCCAGGCTCTTGGCGCGGCTGCGCACCACTGTCTGCGCGGCGGTGATCGACTCAACCATCACGTCGCCTAGCGAGCCGGTCTTGATCAGGTTGCCTTTGCCCGGAACAACGGCCGCTTCGATGGTCAGCAACTCGCCGCCTACCTGGGTCCATGCGAGGCCGGTGACCTGACCGATCTGGTCCTGCTGCTCCGCCAGACCATAGCGGAATTTGCGCACGCCGAGGAAGTGTTCGAGCATGTCGGCCGTGACACGAATTGCAAAACGTTTTTCCAGCGCATGCTCTTTGACCGCCTTGCGGCAGACCTTGGCAATCTGCCGTTCCAGACCACGCACGCCCGCTTCTCGGGTGTAGTAGCGGATGATGTCGCGGATCGCCTCTTCGTCGAACTCGATCTCGCCCTTCTTCATGCCGTTGGCCTGAATCTGCTTGGGCGACAGGTACTTGACCGCGATGTTGATCTTTTCGGCTTCGGTATAGCCCGGCAGACGAATGACTTCCATACGATCGAGCAGCGCTGGCGGAATGTTCATCGAGTTGGACGTGCACAGGAACATGACGTCCGACAGGTCGTAGTCGACCTCCAGATAATGGTCGTTGAAATTGTGGTTCTGCTCGGGATCGAGCACCTCCAGCAACGCCGACGCCGGGTCGCCGCGCATGTCGCTGCCCATTTTGTCGATTTCATCGAGCAGGAACAGCGGGTTGCGGACGCCCACCTTGGTCATTTTCTGTATCAATCTTCCCGGCATCGAACCGATGTAGGTCCGACGGTGGCCGCGAATTTCCGCTTCGTCGCGAACGCCGCCGAGCGCCATGCGCACGAATTTGCGGTTGGTCGCGTTGGCGATCGACTCGGCCAGCGAGGTCTTGCCCACGCCTGGTGGTCCGACCAGGCACAGCACCGGGCCTCGAATCTTCTTCACACGCTTCTGCACGGCGAGATATTCAAGGATACGTTCCTTGACCTCGTCGAGCCCGTAATGGTCGGCATCCAGGATCGCTTCAGCGCGCGCCAGATCCAGACGCACCTTGCTTTGCGCCTTCCACGGCACCAGAACCAGCCAGTCGATGTAGGAGCGCACCACGGTCGCTTCGGCGGACATGGGCGACATCTGCTTGAGCTTGTTCAGCTCGGCGGTGGCCTTGGCCAGCGCGTCCTTCGGCAGGCCAGCGGCATCGATGCGCTTCTTCAGCTCTTCGATTTCGTTGTGGCCTTCGTCGCCGTCGCCCAGTTCTTTCTGAATGGCCTTCATCTGCTCATTCAGGTAGTACTCGCGCTGGCTGCGCTCCATCTGCTTCTTGACCCGGCCACGGATACGCTTCTCAACCTGTAGCAGGTCGATTTCCGCATCCAGCAGGGCCAGGACGTGTTCGACCCGCGACGGCAGATCGACGATTTCCAGGATGTCCTGCTTCTGCTCGATTTTCAGCGCCATGTGCGCCGCCATGGTGTCCACCAGACGACCAGGCTCATCGATGCTGTTCAGCGAGGACAGGACTTCAGCCGGGACCTTCTTGCCCAGCTGGACGTACTGCTCGAACTGCGCGAGCAGGCTACGCACGAAGACTTCGGATTCACGATCCGGAGCATCGACTTCATCGATCAGGGCAACTTCGGCACGGTAATGACCGTCGACTTCGATGAACCGCTCGACGGAGCCGCGCTGCTCGCCTTCGACCAGCACCTTGACAGTGCCATCGGGCAGCTTGAGCAGTTGCAGGACAGTGGCGACAGTGCCAACGCTGTACAGGGCCTTTTCGCCTGGATCATCGTCGGCGGGATTTCTCTGCGCGAGCAACAGGATCTGTTTGTCTCCCGTCATCGCCGCCTCAAGGGCTTCGATAGACTTCTCGCGCCCCACGAACAGCGGGATAACCATGTGCGGATAAACCACAACATCACGCAATGGCAAAAGAGGCAATTCGATGGTGGTCTTCATGATTTCGCCTCTACGGCGGCCAATCGGCCGTGGACAAATGGAAAATAGCTTGAAGCCAAGATGGGGGCAGTATTCGAAAAAAACAAGCCTTGACGTCCGGTCTCTTGAATAACTGTGCTGCAAAGCGATTCAGGTATCGTTTGCGAAATGCAAAAAGGGGCCCGTGGGCCCCCTTCTGTTTGTCCTGCACGGTAACACGGCGAACCGGTTACGCGTCGGGAGCGACTTTGGCAGGCGGCTCGCTGTTTTCATAGATCAACAGCGGCTTGGACGATCCATCGATCACGCTCTCGTCGATCACCACCTTGCTCACGTCGGTCTGCGACGGGATCTCGTACATGGTGTCGAGCAATACGCCTTCGAGGATGGAACGCAGGCCACGGGCACCGGTCTTGCGCTCCAGCGCGCGACGGGCAACCGACTTCAGCGCGTCAGTGCGGAACTCCAGGTCCACGCCTTCCATTTCGAACAGCTTGGCGTACTGCTTGGTCAGCGCGTTCTTCGGCTCGGTCAGAATCTGCATCAGGGCAGCTTCATCCAGCTCGTCCAGCGTTGCCAGTACCGGCAAGCGACCGACGAATTCAGGGATCAGACCGAACTTGACCAGATCGTCAGGCTCGACTTCACGCAGGGATTCGCCCACCTTCTTGCCCTCTTCCTTGCTGCGGACCTCGGCGTTGAAGCCGATGCCGCCGCGGGTCGAACGGTTCTGGATGACTTTTTCCAGCCCCGAGAACGCACCGCCGCAGATGAAGAGAATGTTACGTGTGTCCACCTGCAGGAATTCCTGCTGGGGATGCTTGCGACCACCTTGCGGCGGCACGGAAGCCACGGTTCCTTCGATGAGTTTCAGCAGCGCCTGCTGGACCCCTTCTCCGGACACGTCACGGGTGATCGAAGGGTTGTCGGATTTGCGCGAGATCTTGTCGATCTCATCAATGTAGACGATACCCATCTGGGCCTTGTCGACATCGTAATCACATTTCTGCAACAGCTTCTGAATAATGTTTTCCACGTCCTCACCCACGTAACCGGCTTCGGTCAGGGTGGTGGCGTCGGCGATGGTGAACGGCACATTGAGCAGGCGCGCCAGGGTTTCGGCGAGCAGGGTCTTGCCGGAGCCCGTAGGGCCTATCAGCAGGATGTTGCTCTTGCCGAGCTCAACTTCGTCGTTCTTCTTGTCGCGCTGATTCAAACGCTTGTAGTGGTTGTACACCGCTACTGCGAGAACCTTCTTGGCACGCTCCTGACCAATGACGTACTGATCAAGGATGCCGCTGATTTCTTTGGGCGAAGGCAATTTATGCGCACTGCTTTCGGCCTGGGCTTCCTGCACCTCCTCGCGGATGATGTCATTGCACAGGTCGACGCACTCGTCGCAGATAAAGACCGAGGGGCCGGCAATCAATTTGCGCACTTCATGCTGGCTTTTGCCACAGAAGGAGCAATAGAGCAGTTTGCCGTTGTCCTCGCCGTTGCGGGTGTCAGTCATTCGATCGATCCAAATCCGATAGGCTTGCGACACAAGATGAAGGCTATCGCGGGCTTTTTCAAGTCCGCGGGCGGCAGCTTATGCCGTCGCCCACATTTTTGTGCCGCTTAAGCAGGCATCTGACGCTTGTTGATCACCGAGTCGATGAGGCCGTATTCCGCCGCACGCTCAGCGCTCATGAAATTGTCACGCTCGGTATCGCGCTCGATGGTTTCGAGGCTCTGACCGGTGTGATGCGCCAGCAAAGAGTTGAGGCGGTGACGAATATGCAGGATTTCCTTGGCATGGATGTCGATATCCGACGCCTGCCCCTGGAAACCGCCCAACGGCTGGTGAATCATCATCCGCGAGTTCGGCAGGCAGTGACGCTTGCCTTCCGCGCCGCCAGCCAGCAGGAACGCGCCCATGCTGCAGGCCTGGCCGATACAGATGGTGGACACGTCCGGCTTGATGAACTGCATGGTGTCGTAGATCGACATGCCGGCAGTGACCGAGCCGCCTGGGGAGTTGATGTAGAGATGGATATCCTTGTCCGGGTTTTCCGCTTCCAGGAACAGCAATTGCGCCGCAATGAGGTTGGCCATGTAGTCTTCGACCGGCCCGACCATGAAGATCACACG
This sequence comes from Pseudomonas sp. JDS28PS106, assembly GCF_036706555.1. Classification (NCBI taxonomy): domain Bacteria; kingdom Pseudomonadati; phylum Pseudomonadota; class Gammaproteobacteria; order Pseudomonadales; family Pseudomonadaceae; genus Pseudomonas; species Pseudomonas sp. JDS28PS106. The sequence goes on from NZ_JBAJGT010000003.1 coordinate 7,792, forward strand.
CTCCTTGAGCAGGCGCGAGTAGATGTCATAGGCGCGCTCGCCACGGGCGGACTGCTCGATAACCATCGGGACCAGGCCGCCGGCGGCCTGGATGTCAGAGTTCTGCTGAATATAAGAATTGCGGGACATGTCCTGCATTCACTCCCAAATAGTCGAGTCTTGAATACGCACAAGCCAGCGCGAACGCTGGCTTGTGGGTGTTTTCGAACGAAAGGAGAAATCAGTCGGCTTTTGGAGCTTCCACCGGCTTGACCGCTTCTTCGTAGGAGACCGATTTGTCGGTCACGCTAGCTTTCTGCAAAACAGTATCTACAACTTGCTCTTCGAGCACAACCGAACGCACTTCGTTCATTTGCTGCTCGTTCTTGTAGTACCAGGCCACGACCTGCTCTGGCTCCTGGTAGGCCGAAGCCATTTCCTGGATCAGATCGCGAACGCGAGCGTCATCCGGCTTGAGTTCGAACTGCTTGACCACTTCGGCAACGATCAGGCCCAGCTCGACGCGGCGCTTGGCCTGTTCTTCGAACAGCTCGGCCGGCAGCTGGTCAGGCTTGATGTTGCCGCCGAACTGCTGAACAGCCTGGACGCGCAGACGGTTGACTTCGTTTTCCAGCAGCGCCTTCGGCACTTCGATCGGGTTGGCAGCCAGCAGACCGTCCATGACCTGGTTCTTGGTCTTGGTCTTGATGGCCTGACGCAGCTCGCGCTCCATGTTCTTGCGAACTTCGGCGCGGAAGCCGTCTACGCCGGATTCGTTGATGCCGAACTGCTTGAAGAATTCTTCGTTCAGCTCAGGCAGCTTGGGCTCGGCAACGGTGTTGACGGTGACGGTGAACTCGGCGGCCTTGCCGGCCAGCTCCAGGTTCTGGTAGTCCTCGGGGAAGGTCACGTTCAGAACGCGCTCTTCACCGGCCTTGGCGCCGACCAGACCCGATTCGAAACCAGGGATCATGCGGCCCGAACCCAGAACCAGCTGGGTGCCGGTGGCGGAACCGCCGGCGAAGGCTTCGCCGTCGACCTTGCCCACGAAGTCGATGTTGACCTGATCGTCGTTCTGCGCGGCACGGTCGGTTTCTTCGAAACGAACGTTCTGCTTGCGCAGTACTTCGAGCATGTTGTCCACGTCGCTTTCGGCGACTTCAGCGGACAGACGCTCAACGGAGATGGATTCGAAACCTGCAACGGTGAACTCAGGGAACACTTCGAAGGTGGCGACGTATTCCAGATCCTTGCCCTTCTCGAAGGACTTTGGCTCTACGGAGGGTGCGCCAGCCGGGTTCAGCTTCTGCTCGACGACGGCCTCGTAGAAAGTCGCCTGGATCAGATCGCCCAGCGCTTCCTGACGCGCGCCGTCTTCATAACGCTGGCGGATCACGCTCATAGGCACCTTGCCTGGGCGGAAGCCCGGGATCTTGGCTTTACGCGCGGTCTGCTGCAGACGCTTGTTGACTTCAGTCTCGATGCGTTCGGCGGGCACGCCAATGGTCATGCGGCGCTCAAGAGCGGAAGTGTTTTCAACAGAAACTTGCATGGATATTCCTCGTTGCACAGACGTTAGCCGGCCGTTTTCCGACCCCAGAATCAAGGGCATGCATTCTAGTGGGTCGAACTCAAGAAGTCACCCTACTGAAAAAGGGCACGTTAAGAGGATGGAACCGGGACGCGAGCCCCGATGAGCCAAGTGCGGTTCGAGGTGTCTGGCACGGCTGTATATAAGGAAGCATCCGCGCCGGACCACGACCAGCTCCATCCACGTAGCACGCCCCGCTCGACTGCCGACCGAAGGCCGACCAGCCTGGCGGGACGATGAAAAACCAATACCGTGAAACAAAAAAAGCCGCACTAGGCGGCTTTTCTGCATAGCGGAAGTATTCTTTCGCTACTTGTATCTTGGTGCGGAAGGAGAGACTCGAACTCTCACGCCTTGCGGCGCTGGAACCTAAATCCAGTGTGTCTACCAATTCCACCACTTCCGCGTCACAAGCTTTTTAAAGCAAAGGCGCCAGATCATGAACCTGGCGCCTTTCTGAATATGGGGTGGACGATGGGGATCGAACCCACGACAACAGGAGTCACAATCCTGTGCTCTACCAACTGAGCTACGCCCACCATATTGCATTGCAACGTTTACATCTACTTGCTGTGCCAAAGCTGCCTTGAGTGGCGCACCCGGCAGGACTCGAACCTGCGACCATCCGCTTAGAAGGCGGATGCTCTATCCAGCTGAGCTACGGGCACTTATATAATCTGCTTTCAAACGATCACAAATTAAAAGGCTTTCAATCACACCGAGCCGATTTGCAACTCTGCCTGACCTAATCAACCAGTGCTAGCTTAACCAGTGCTGGGCTCTGCCCGGCAAGTGCGACGAATCTTATAGACGACCCCGAAGGTCGTCAACTCTTTTTTGAAAAAAATTCAGGCAGATAAAGGAGTTAGCTGTTTATGCGGGCCAAGCGCCTTTGCCCTCGCCTCAGGTCATGCGAGAATGCGCGCTCACTTTATTTCCTCTCGATGGTTAATTACGCGTCATGACTGCACAACTTATCGACGGCAAAGCGATCGCCGCCAGCCTGCGCCAGCAGATCGCCCGACGTGTCGCCGAACGTCGCGAGCAAGGCCTGCGCACGCCGGGCCTCGCGGTGATTCTGGTGGGCAGCGACCCCGCCTCTCAGGTCTACGTTTCTCACAAGCGCAAGGACTGCGAGGAAGTCGGCTTCATTTCCGAAGCCCATGACCTGCCGGCCGAGACCAGCCAGGCCGAGCTGACCGCCCTGATCGACCGCCTGAACGACGACGCCGGGATCGATGGCATCCTGCTGCAGTTGCCGTTGCCGGCACACCTGGACGCGTCGCTGCTGCTGGAGCGCATTCGCCCCGACAAGGACGTGGACGGTTTCCACCCTTATAACGTCGGTCGTCTGGCACAGCGCATTCCTCTGCTGCGGCCGTGCACGCCCAAGGGCATCATGACCCTGCTGGAAAGTACCGGCGCCGACCTGTACGGCATGGACGCAGTGGTGGTAGGCGCGTCCAACATCGTAGGCCGCCCCATGGCGATGGAGCTGCTGCTGGCTGGCTGCACCGTCACAGTGACCCATCGTTTCACCAAAGACCTGGCCGGTCACGTCGGTCGCGCGGACCTGGTCGTGGTCGCGGCCGGCAAACCCGGTCTGGTCAAGGGCGAGTGGATCAAACCAGGCGCCATCGTCATCGACGTAGGCATCAACCGCCAGGACGACGGCAAGCTGGTCGGTGACGTGGTGTACGAAACCGCACTGCCGCGCGCCGGCTGGATCACGCCGGTACCCGGTGGCGTCGGCCCAATGACCCGCGCCTGCCTGCTGGAGAACACGCTGTACGCGGCGGAAACCCTGCACGGCTGATCCCTGCTGCTGCGCACATGAAAACGGCACCCTCGGGTGCCGTTTTGCGTCATGGCCTTGCGTTATTTGCGTGCCGCCTCCCAGCTTTTGAGCAGTTCGGCATAGCCCACGGTTTCGCCCTTGGGTTTTTCGTTGGCCAGTTTGCGCTGCGGCGCGGCCCAGCCATCGGCGGTGGCTTCGCCCTTCTTGTACCACTCCTCCGCCGTGGTTTCAGGATTGAGCTTGGGCGCGCAACCGCTCTTCTCCTGCGCCTTGGAGCGCTCCAGCCGCATCAGGATCGCATCCTGATCCTTCGCCAGCCCGTCCAGCGCCTGCTGCGCGGTCTTCTCGCCGGTTACCGCTTCCGCGACGTGACTCCACCAGAGCTGAGCCAGCTTCGGATAGTCAGGCACGTTGGTGCCGGTCGGCGACCATTGCACCCGCGCCGGACTGCGGTAGAACTCCACCAGACCGCCCAGCTTGGGCGCCAGCTCGGTCATTTCCTTGGAATTGATATCCGACTCGCGAATCGGCGTCAGGCCGACGATGGTCTTTTTCAGCGACACGGTCTTGGATGTCACGAACTGCGCGTACAGCCAGGCCGCCAGGCGCTGTTTCTCCGGCGTTGAGTAGAGGAAGGTCCACGACCCCACATCCTGATAGCCGAGTTTCATGCCGTCTTTCCAGTACGGGCCCTTGGGCGACGGTGCCATCCGCCATTTCGGTGTGCCGTCGCCGTTCATGACCGGCAGGCCCGGCTTGGTCATGTCGGCAGTAAACGCGGTGTACCAGAAAATCTGCTGCGCCACGTTGCCTTGGGATGGCACCGGACCAGACTCGGAGAAGGTCATGCCCGCCGCTTCCGGTGGCGCGTAGGCCTTGAGCCAGTCGATGTATTTCTGGGTCGCGAACACGGCCGCAGGACCGTTGGTGTCGCCGCCACGGGTGATGCTCGAACCCACCGGATGACAATTCTCGGCGCGGATGCCCCACTCGTCCACCGGCAACCCATTGGGCAGCCCCTTGTCGCCACCGCCCGCCATGGAGAACCAGGCATCGGTGAAGCGCCAGCCCAGCGACGGGTCTTTCTTGCCGTAGTCCATGTGACCATAAACACGCTTGCCGTCGATTTCCTTGACGTCCTCACTGAAGAACTTCGCTATGTCTTCGTAGGCCGACCAGTTCACCGGCACGCCCAGCTCGTAACCGTACTTCGCCTTGAATTTCTCCTTGAGATCGGCACGCTCGAACCAGTCGGCGCGGAACCAGTAGAGGTTGGCGAACTGCTGGTCAGGCAGTTGATAGACCTTGCCATCGGGCGCCGTGGTGAAGGACAGGCCGATGAAGTCCTTGAGGTCAAGCGTCGGCGACGTGACCTTCTTGCCGCTCTCGCTTTCCATCAGTTCGGTCAGCGATTGCGCCTTGCCGTAGCGGAAGTGAGTACCGATAAGGTCGGAATCGTTCACCCAGCCGTCGTAGATATTCTTGTCCGACTGCATCTGGGTCTGGATCTTCTCGATCACATCGCCCTCCTGCACCAGGTCATGGGTAAGCTTGATCCCGGTGATTTCGGAGAATGCCTTCGCCAGCGTCTTGGACTCGTACTCGTGGGTGGTCAGCGTTTCGGACACCACCTTGATGTTCATGCCCCGGAACGGCTCGGCGGCCTTGATGAACCATTGCAGTTCGGCCATCTGCTGCTCGGGGCTCAGAGTCGAAGGCTTGAACTCCGCGTCGATCCATTTTTTCGCGGCGTCCTGATAGGCATCCGCCCACGCCGTCACGCTCAACCCACTGCATGCCAGCATCGATGCCAGCGCCACGCTATGTCTCAGCTTGTTGTTTTTGTAGAACATAGACACCTCCAGATGATTGTTACGTCGCCCTTTCCTATCCTTTCGTATCCCGTCCGGCAGGCCTTGCATGCCGCCGGCTACCCCCAACGCATCACCACCAGCAGCCAGACCAGCGACACCAGCGAGGCGATCCAGAGATTCCAGTCGGTCAGGCCGATGACCAGCAAATGCAGGTAAGCGCTGACCAACAGCCCGATGAACAGACGATCGCCGCGGGTCGTGGCGATCGGCAGAAAGCCGCGCCGCTCGACACACGCAGCGCTCAGTTCCCAGATCGTCATGCCGGCCAGCAACAGCGCCACCGCACCGAAGAAGCCCGCCGTGATCGGCGTCCACGCCATCCATTCCATCTTGCGCCCTCCTCAGACACGACCAAGAGCGAAGCCCTTGACCACATGGTTGCGAACGAACCAGATCACCAGCATCCCGGGCAGGATGGTCAGCACGCCCGCAGCCGCCAGTACGCCCCAGTCGATGCCCGACGCCGACACCGTCCGGGTCATCACCGCCGCGATGGGCTTGGCGTTGACCGACGTCAGAGTGCGCGCCAGCAGCAACTCGACCCAGGAGAACATGAAGCAGAAAAAAGCCGTGACGCCGATGCCCGAACCAATCAGCGGCACGAAAATCTTCACGAAAAACCGTGGAAAGCTATACCCGTCGATATAGGCCGTCTCGTCGATCTCTTTCGGCACACCGGACATGAAGCCTTCCAGAATCCACACCGCCAGGGGCACGTTGAACAGGCAGTGCGCCAGCGCCACGGCGATGTGGGTGTCGAACAGCCCGATGGACGAATACAGCTGGAAAAACGGCAGCAGGAACACCGCCGGCGGCGCCATTCGGTTGGTCAGCAGCCAGAAGAACAGGTGCTTGTCGCCCAGGAAACGATAGCGGGAGAACGCATAGGCTGCAGGCAGCGCCACGGCCAGCGAAATCACCGTATTGAGACACACGTAGTACAGCGAGTTGATGTAGCCGCTGTACCAGCTCGGGTCGGTGAAGATCACCCGGTAGTTGGCCAGGGTGAAGTTTTCCGGCCACAGGGTCAGACTGCCGAGAATCTCGGTGTTGCTCTTGAACGACATGTTCAGCAGCCAGTAGATCGGCACCAGCAGAAACAGAATGTAGAGCAGCAGCGGGATCGCCTTGCGTGCGTTCATGGTCGATCCTCACTTGTTTTCGTTATGGGTCATGGCGGTGTAGAACAGCCATGACACCAGCAGGATGATCAGGAAGTAGACCAGCGAGAAAGCTGCCGCCGGCCCCAGGTCGAATTGCCCGACCGCCATCTGGGTCAGTGTCTGGCTGAGGAACGTGGTCGCGTTGCCCGGCCCGCCCCCGGTCAGGACGAAAGGCTCGGTGTAGATCATGAAGCTGTCCATGAAGCGCAGCATCACGGCGATCAGCAACACGCTTTTCATCTTCGGCAACTGGATATGCCGGAACACGGCCCAGGCCGAAGCCCGGTCGATGCGCGCCGCCTGGTAATAGACGTCGGGGATCGCCCGCAGCCCGGAATAGCACAGCAGCGCCACCAGCGATGTCCAGTGCCACACGTCCATCACCAATACGGTCACCCAGGCATCCATGGTGTTGGCCGCGTAGTTGTAGCTGATGCCCAGACTGTTGAGCGCCCAGCCCAAGAGCCCAATGTCGGCCCGCCCGAAGATCTGCCAGATGGTGCCCACCACGTTCCAGGGAATCAGCAAGGGCAAGGTCATGATGATCAGGCACAGCGACGACCAGCGACCTTTGGTCGGCATGGTCAGGGCAATCGCAATCCCCAGCGGAATCTCGATCAGCAGCACGCAGCCGGAGTAGATGAACTGGCGCAGCAGCGAGTCATGCAGGCGCGGGTCCTGCAGCACCTGGCGGTACCAGTCGGCACCGACGAAATAACGGTTGGACTGGTCGAAGATGTCCTGCACCGAATAATTGACCACCGTCATCATCGGCACAATGGCGCTGAACGCCACCAGCAGGAACACCGGCAGCACCAGCCACCAGGCCTTGTTGTTCTGGACCTTGTTCATGCTTCACCTCCTTCATGTCCCGGTTCGAGCAGGAAGTCGTCGGCATAGACCATCAGCCACTGGCCGGGGAAGCTGATCCAGGCCTGATCCTTCGGCACCGGCTTGTCTTCGGGCAGCCGTACCTTGAGCGGCTGTCCGGCCAGTGAAAGCGTCAGGATCTTGTAGGTGCCAAGATCTTCGACGTGGGTGACATCGGCGCGCATGGCCTCTTCGTAAGGGCCGTCCCAGACGTGCACGAACTCCGGACGAATGCCGATCTTGAGGCTCTGGCATGGCGTGCGGGCAATAAGCTGGCGCATCACGCTGGACAGCGGCACCTGCACCTCGCCAAACCCGACGCCATCGCCCTGCGGCTTGACCTCGATCAGGTTCATGCCGGGGCTGCCGATGAAATAGCCGACAAAGGTGTGCCGGGGCTTTTCGAACAGCTCGCGCGGTGTGCCGAACTGCACGATCTGCCCGCCATACATAACCGCGATCTTGTCGGCGAAGGTCGAGGCCTCCAGCTGGTCGTGGGTGACGTAGACCATGGTGATATTGAACTGCTCATGGATCTGCTTGAGCTTGCGGCGCAGCTTCCACTTCAGATGCGGGTCGATCACCGTCAACGGCTCGTCGAACAGGATGGCCGACACGTCATCGCGAACCAGCCCCCGGCCCATGGACACTTTCTGCTTTTCGTCCGCAGTCAGATTGCGGGCTTTTTTAGTCAGCAGATGCTGCAGATCCAGCACCTCGGCGATTTCCTGAACCTTGGCGCGAATCCGCCCTTCGTCCATGCCCTGGTTGCGCAGGGGAAAGGCCAGGTTGTCGAAAACCGTCATGGTGTCGTAGACCACCGGGAACTGAAAAACCTGCGCAATGTTGCGCCGCTCCGGGCTCAGCTCGTTGACCACTCGGGCATCGAACAGCACCTGGCCTTGAGAAGGGTTCAACAGGCCGGAAATGATATTGAGCAGGGTCGACTTGCCGCACCCCGAAGGCCCCAGCAATGCATAGGCGCCGCCCTGCTCCCAGACGTGGCTCATCTCCCGGATGGCGTAATCGTCCGGTCCGGGATTGGCGCTGTAACTGTGGGCCAGGTTCTGTAAACGGATCTCGGCCATCAGGCGACCCTCGCGATGCGTACGCCGGGCGCCTGGATCAGCCTTCCCGACAAGTCGAAGACAAACAGTTTGTGGGTCGGGATATACACCCGGATCGCCGCATCGACGTCGTAGCCGTGAACACCGGGCAAGTGCAGCACCAGCGAAAACAATTCGTTGCGCACGTGCAGAAAGGTTTCCGAGCCGCTGATCTCCGCCAGCTCGACCGTAACCGCCAGTTCCAGGTCATCGTCGTTGGAGGGCAGCAGACTGATATGGCTGGGCCGCACGCCGAAACGGTAATCCCCATCGCCGACGGCACGCAGATCGGCATTGAGGCGAAAGTGCACGAAGTTGGCGAAGCTGACTTCATTGCCGTCGATACGCCCCGGTATCAAGTTGATCGGCGGCTCGGAAAACAGCTCGGCCGCCAGCACAGTGGCCGGACGGTGATAGACCTCCGCGGTCTTGCCGCTCTGAACCACCCGGCCTTCATGCAGGACGGTGGTCGTGCCGCCCAGCGCCAGCGCTTCGTTGGGCTCGGTGGTGGCATAGACGGCGATGGTATGCCGTGCCGCGAACAGCGTGCGCATCTCCTGGCGCAGTTCTTCGCGCAGCTTGTAATCCAGGTTGACCAGCGGCTCGTCGAACAAAATCAGCTCGGCATCCTTGACCAGCGCGCGCGCCATCGCCGTGCGCTGTTGCTGGCCCCCGGAAAGCTCCAGCGGATACCGCTGCAGGAATTTTTCGATCCGCAGCATCCTGGCCGTTTCCTGCACACGGCTGTGGATCTGTTCCTTGTCCATGCCGGCCTGACGCAGCGGCGAGGCGATATTCTCGAAGACCGTCATGCTCGGATAGTTGATGAACTGCTGGTAGACCATCGAGACGTTGCGCAGCCGGACCGGGCGCTGAGTGACGTCCACGCCGTTCATCAGCACCCGACCGCTGTCGGGCTTGTCGAGTCCCGCCATCAGCCGCATCAGGCTGGTCTTGCCGGACAGCGTCCGGCCCAGCAGAACATTGAAAGAGCCGGGTTCGAAGCTCAGGGAGGCGTCGTCGATCCAGGTTTGGCCGTCGACCGTACGGCTGACGTGTTCCAGCGTTAGAGACATGGCGTGCCCTTTGTCATTTTTATTCGGGTTGCTCGCCATGGCTGTTAGCGACAAACGTGCCAATTCATTGCGCCTTTCCACAACCCTTGGGCCAGAGCGGCGCGCGCGGCTCAGGCAGAGGGCGCACCTTCACAGCTGAACAAAAATGAACAACAAACGCTGCACACTTGAACACTCTGAACATTGACTTTGAACAATTGTGAACGACACTCAATGGGCGTTTGCGGGCAGGGATGGCTACGCATTCGAGACTTAAAACAATAACAACATGTCACTCCGGGCATCCTTATGGCACCTTCCAGCGCTTCGCTCGCTCACGACCTTCTCATTCGGGACTCCTGGACTCGCTGCCGCGATTTCGGCCTGAATCATCAGAGTCCGCCCTCCTTCGGCCACCTGCCAGGCGCGGAGGTGTCGCAACTGCTGGAGCGCCATCAGGCGCTGGTGCAGACCACCCACCAGCAAGTCCTGCCGTATTACGAAAACATACTCAGCAATTCCAACTGCCTGATCCTGCTGGCCGACCAGCAGGGCCAACTGCTCAAATCCTGGGGCGCTCAGCGCTTTGTCGACCCCGCGCAGACCGCGGGTTTCACGGCCGGCGCCAACTGGAACGAACGGGGAACCGGGACCAACGCCATCGGCACCGCGCTTGCCTGCGAGCAGGCGATCCATATCGAGCCCGACGAGCATTTCCTCAAGGCCAACCGGTTCATGACCGGCTCGGCCTCGCCTATCTTCGACGCCGGGCGCAGGCTGATCGCGGTGCTGGACGTGTCCAGCGACAGCTTCCTGCCGCCCTCCCATACCCTGGGCATGGTCAAGATGATGAGCCAGTCGGTGGAGAACCGGCTGATCCTCGATCAGTTCGGCGACAGTCATTTCCAGCTGGTTTTCAACACCGGGCTGAACAATCTCGACAGCCAGTGGGCGGGGCTGCTGCTTTTCGATGAAAGCGGCCACATCCACTGCGCCAATCGGCGGGCGGACAATCTGCTGGGCGTCAGTCCCTGCGCAAGCAATATCGAACTGCTGTTTCGCTGCCCGCTCCCGCACTTGCTCAACGAAGCGGAAGGCAGGCCCTTCGCGCTTCATGCCCAAGGCAACAACCGGTTCCAGTGCCTGCTCAAACGCCCGCGCCGCAAAGCGCCGACCGGACCCGCGCTACAGCGGACGGCCCGGCCTTCGAACGATGCATTCGCGGACATCGACCTGGGCGATCCGCAGGTCGCCAAGGCCGTGCTTCAGGCGCGTCGCCTGGTGGAAAAGGACATTCCATTGCTGATTCACGGGGAAACCGGGGTCGGCAAGGATGTCTTCGTCAAGGCACTGCATCGATCCAGCTCACGCGCCGGCCAGCCGCTGATCGCGGTCAACTGCGCCGCCATTCCGGGAGAGCTGGTTGAATCGGAGCTGTTCGGCTATGCCCGAGGCGCCTTCACCGGCGCCCATCAGAAAGGCAGTATCGGGCTGATCCGCAAAGCCGATGGCGGTACGCTGTTTCTCGACGAGATCGGCGACATGCCCCTGCCAGTGCAGGCCCGGCTGCTCCGGGTACTTCAGGAGCGCTGCGTGCAACCGCTAGGCAGCAGCGAGCAGTATCCGGTCGATATCCGGGTGGTTTCCGCGACCAATCGCTGCCTGCGCGAAGAGGTTCGCGCCGGGCGCTTTCGTCAGGATCTTTACTACCGCGTCAGCGGCCTGAACGTCGAGCTACCACCGCTGCGGGATCGTACCGACAAGGTTGCGCTGATTCGACGTCTGCATGAGCGCCACAAGGATGCTCAGCAGCGTGGCGGCTTTCTGCCGGAGGTGATGGCGTTGTTCACCCGGCACCCGTGGCCGGGTAATCTGCGCCAGCTCAACAGCGTGATCCAGGTAGCCCTGGCGCTGGCGGACGACCAGCCGGTTGGTATTGAACATATGCCGGAGGATTTTCTGCTGGATTTACCAGAGCGTGATATTCATCTCGCGTCGGTGACTGCGATTCATCCGGAAAGCGAGGATCTGAGTAGATTGCTACAGGCGGCAGGCGGGAATATCTCGCAACTGGCAAAGCGGCTCGGGGTGAGCCGCAATACCTTGTACAAGCGGTTGCGGGAGCAGCAGAGACCCTGAGTATCGCCAGCAAGCTGGCTCCTACGACCAGTAACCTGTAGGAGCCAGCTTGCTGGCGATAGGCAGGAAATCAATCCGCCAACCGCCAGGTCGTGCCGCCCTTGCCGTCTTCCAGCACGACACCCATGGCCGTTATCCGGTCACGGATGCGGTCCGACTCCGCCCAGTCTTTGGCGGCGCGGGCCGCGAGACGGGCCTGAATCAAGGCTTCGACCTCGGCGGCGTCCACACGCCCATCGGCGCCGGCGCGCAGGAACTCGTCGGCTTGGAGCTGCAACACGCCCAGCACGCTTGCCAACTGCTTCAAGCGCGCCGCGAGACCCGCTGCAGCCAGCGGATCAGACTCGCGCAGCCGGTTGATTTCCCGCACCATCTCGAACAGCACTGCGCAGGCTTCCGGCGTGCCGAAGTCGTCGTCCATCGCGGCTGTGAAACGCTCGACGAACGCCTCGCCACCCGCCGGCTCGACGTCCGGCAGGCCTTTGAGCGCATGATAGAAACGCTCCAGCGCCGCCTTAGATTCGCGCAGGCTGTCCTCGGAGTAATTGATCGCGCTGCGATAGTGGCTGGACACCAGCAGATAACGCACCACTTCCGGATGATATTTTTCCAGCACGTCGCGGATGGTGAAGAAGTTGTTCAAGGACTTGGACATCTTCTCGCCATTGATGCGGATCATGCCGCAATGCATCCAGGCGTTGGCGTAGGTCTTGCCGGTGGCCGCCTCGCTCTGGGCGATCTCGTTCTCGTGATGCGGGAACTCCAGGTCGCTGCCGCCGCCATGGATGTCGAAGGTTTCGCCCAGGCAGCAGGTGGACATCACCGAGCATTCGATATGCCAGCCCGGACGGCCCGGACCCCACGGCGATTCCCAGCTCGGCTCGCCCGGCTTGACGCCTTTCCAGAGTACGAAATCCAGCGGGTCGTCCTTGGACTCGTCCACTTCGATCCGCGCGCCGATGCGCAGGTCTTCGATCTTCTTGCGCGACAGCTTGCCGTAGCCCATGAACTTGCCGACGCGGTAATACACGTCGCCGTTGCCCGGCGCGTAGGCGTAGCCCTTGTCGATCAGGGTCTGGATCATCGCGTGCATGCCGGCGATATGGTCGGTCGCGCGCGGTTCCATGTCCGGCTTGAGGATATTCAGCCGGGCCTCGTCTTCGTGCATGGCATCGATCATGCGCGCGGTCAGGGCGTCGAACGACTCGCCGTTGTCGCGGGCACGATTGATGATCTTGTCGTCGATGTCAGTGATGTTGCGCACGTACGTCAGGTCATACCCGCTGAAACGCAGCCAGCGAGTCACCAGGTCGAACGCCACCATGCTGCGGCCGTGGCCCAGGTGGCAGTAGTCGTACACGGTCATGCCGCAGACATACATGCGCACCTTGTTGCCATCCAGCGGCTTGAAGACTTCTTTGCTCTTGGTGAGCGTGTTGTAGATCGAAAGCACGTGCGCCCCTTAAGTCCACGAATCGCGCAATGTCACGGTGCGGTTGAACACCGGACGACCGGGTTTGCTGTCCTTGATGTCCGCGCAGAAATAACCTTCGCGCTCGAACTGGAAACGGTCTTCCGGCTGCGCCTGGGCCAGCGACGGCTCGGCGCGGCAACCGGTCAGCACTTGCAGCGAGTCCGGGTTGATGTTTTCCAGGAAGCTGGCGCCGTCAGCGGCCTTGTCCGGCGTCGCGGAACGGAACAGACGATCGTACAGACGCACTTCGCACTCGACGCTGGCTTCAGCCGGTACCCAGTGGATCACGCCCTTGACCTTGCGGCCTTCCGGGTTCTTGCCCAGGGTGTCCGGGTCGTAGGAGCAGCGCAGTTCGACGATATTGCCATCGGCGTCTTTGATCGCCTCGTCGGCACGGATCACATAGCTGCCGCGCAGACGCACTTCGCCGTTCGGCTCCAGACGCTTGTAGCCCTTGGGCGGCTCTTCCATGTAATCGTCGCGGTCGATGTACAGCTCGCGAGCGAACGGCAGTTCGCGCACGCCCAGGTCTTCCTTCGGATGACGGGGCAGCTCCAGTTTCTCGACCTGGCCTTCCGGATAGTTGGTGATCACCACCTTGAGCGGACGCAGCACGCACATGGCACGCGGCGCGTTGCGGTCCAGATCGTCACGGATGCTGAACTCGAGCATGCCGAAGTCGACCACGCCGTCGGAACGGTTGGTGCCGACCATTTCGCAGAAGTTGCGGATTGATGCCGGGGTGTAGCCACGACGGCGGAAACCGGACAGGGTCGACATGCGCGGATCGTCCCAACCGCTGACGTGCTTCTCGTCGACCAGTTGTTTCAGCTTGCGCTTGCTGGTCACGGTATAGCTCAGGTTCAGTCGCGAGAACTCGTACTGACGCGGCTTGCACGGCACCGGCAGGTTGTCCAGGAACCAGTCATAGAGCGGACGATGGCCTTCGAATTCCAGGGTGCAGATCGAATGGGTAATGCCTTCGATGGCGTCCGACTGACCGTGGGTGAAGTCATAGTTGGGGTAGATGCACCACTTGTCGCTGGTCTGGTGGTGATGCGCGTGGCGGATGCGGTACAGGATCGGATCGCGCATGTTCATGTTCGGCGAGGCCATGTCGATCTTCGCGCGCAGCACGCGAGCGCCGTCCTCGAACTCACCGGCCTTCATGCGGGCGAACAGGTCCAGGTTTTCCTCGACGCCCCGGTCGCGGAACGGGCTGTTCTTGCCCGGCTCGGTGAGCGTGCCGCGGTATTCGCGAGCCTGCTCGGGCGTCAGGTCGTCGACATACGCCTTGCCGGCCTTGATCAGCTCCACCGCCCAGTCGTGCAACTGGTCGAAATACTGCGAGGCGTAGCGCACTTCGCCGGCCCACTCGAAGCCCAGCCACTTGACATCGCTCATGATGGCGTCGATGTATTCCTGGTCTTCCTTGGCCGGGTTGGTGTCGTCGAAGCGCAGGTGCGTGGCGCCGCCGAACTCCTTGGCCAGCCCGAAGTTCACGCAGATCGATTTGGCATGACCGATGTGCAGGTAGCCGTTGGGCTCCGGCGGAAAGCGGGTCACGATCCTGGCATGCTTGCCCGAATCCAGGTCAGCCTGCACGATCGGGCGCAGGAAGTTGGTAGGGACGACAGGGCCTGCCTTTGAATTCGCAGCGGGTTCTGGAGTGGGCTTGCTCATAGGATCCTTGGACATACAAGTGCGCGGCCAGGGTAGGCCGACTAAATCAAAGCGCTTATCATAGCCGAAGCTGTCAAGCCCCTGACAACAGAGTGCGCGTTCGAGGCTATAAAAGCCGCAAAAACCATGAAAAATGTAACTTGCCCTGTAGACTGCGCGTCAGGGTGATACCGCGCCCCTTCATGTATGCCATAAGAGCGACTTCGATATGTCCAAAGTAAAACTGACCACCAACCACGGCGACATCGTTCTGCAACTGAACGCTGAAAAGGCGCCGCTGACCGTAGCCAACTTCATCGAATACGTTAACGCCGGCCACTACGAAAACACCGTTTTCCACCGCGTCATCGGCAACTTCATGATCCAGGGCGGCGGTTTCGAGCCGGGCATGAAGGAAAAGAAAGACAAGCGCCCGAGCATCCAGAACGAAGCCGACAACGGCCTGCCAAACAAGAAGTACAGCATCGCGATGGCACGCACCATGGAGCCGCATTCGGCTTCCGCGCAGTTCTTCATCAACGTGGCCGACAACAGCTTCCTGAACCACACCGGCAAGACCACTCAGGGCTGGGGCTATGCCGTGTTCGGTGAAGTCATTGAAGGCACCGACGTGGTCGACAAGATCAAGGGCGTTTCCACCGGCAGCAAGGCCGGCCACCAGGACGTGCCGACCGAAGACGTGATCATCGAGAAAGCCGAGATCGTTGAGTGATATTGCTGATCTCCGACCTGCATCTTGAGGAGGGACGCCCGGACATTACCCGGGCGTTCCTGGATCTACTCCGCAGCCGTGCCCGCTCGGCCGAAGCGCTGTATATCCTCGGGGACTTCTTCGAAGTCTGGATCGGCGACGACGCCATGTCGCCGTTCCAGGCCTCGATCTGCCAAGCCCTGCGCGAATTGAGCGACAGCGGCACACGAATTTTCCTGATGCACGGCAACCGTGACTTCATGATCGGCAAGCGGTTCTGCAAGGCCGCGGGCTGCACCCTGCTGGCTGATCCCAGCGTCGTGGAACTCAATGGCGAGCCGGTGCTGCTGATGCACGGCGACAGTCTGTGCACCCGCGACGAGGGTTATATCCGGATGCGTCGCTATCTTCGCAACCCGGTCACCCTCTGGGTGCTGCGTCACCTGCCCCTGAGCACCCGCCACAAGCTGGCCCGTAAACTGCGCAATGAAAGTCGCGCGCAAACCCGCATGAAGGCCAACGACATCGTCGACGTGACTCCCGACGAGGTGCCGCGCATCATGCAGGCATTCGGCGTTCGTACGCTGGTGCACGGGCACACCCACCGCCCGGCGATCCACAAACTGCAACTGGGCGATCACGCCGGCCGACGCATCGTCCTCGGCGACTGGGATCGCCAGGGTTGGGCGTTGCAGGTGGACGAGCATGGTTTTTCGCTGGGTGCTTTCGATCTGGCGGCGGAGCCGGTCAGGCTTTTGAGCTGACATTTATCGCCAGCAAGCTGGCTCCTACGGGGGGTATGTAGGAGCCAGCTTGCTGGCGATCCGTATTGCGGCGATCCGCCGATCAATGCCCACCCCCGCCCGGCGGCGCGGCCTTGGCGACGAACGGCGGCCTGGCGAGCCAGACCAGCAGAATCAACCCCATGAACACCCACCCCAGCATGTGGAAATAATCCACCGTGGACATCATGTACGCCTGGCCGTTGAGGATTTGCTCCAGCTGGGCATAGGCCTGCGGGCCGGCGCCGCCCAGCGTGTCCAGCGCATCGCGGGTCGCGGGTTCAAAGGTGCTGATGTTTTCGCTCAGATAGGCGTGATGCTGGTCTGCTCGACGAATCCAGATCCAGGTCGTCAGCGAAGCCGCGAAGCTGCCGCCCAGGGTGCGCAGGAAGGTCGCCAGTCCCGAGCCGTCGGCGATCTGGTCCGGCGGCAGGTCTGACAGCAGAATGCTTAAAGTCGGCATGAAGAACAGCGCCACGCCGATCCCCATGAACAGCTGCACCATGGCCACATGCTGGAAATCCACCGCGTTGGTGAATTCGGCGCGCATGAAACAACTCAGGCCCATGGCCAGGAACGCCAGCCCGGCGAGAATGCGCAGGTCGAACTTGTGGGCGTACTTGCCGACGAAGGGCGACATCAACACCGGTAGGATGCCGATGGGCGCGACTGCCAGCCCGGCCCAGGTCGCGGTATAGCCCATCTGGGTCTGCAACCATTGCGGCAACAGGAGGTTAATGCCGAAGAACCCCGAATAACCGCCAATCAGCACCAGGGTGCCGACCCGGAAGTTGCGAAAGGCGAACAGGCGCAGGTTGACGATGGGATGGCGGTCGGTCAGCTCCCAGATCACGAAGAACACCAAGGCCACCAGTGAGATCACCGAGCCGATCACGATAAACTGCGACTCGAACCAGTCCATGTCGTTGCCCTTGTCGAGCACGACCTGCAAGGCACCGACCCCGACGATCAGCGCCAGCAGTCCGATGTAGTCCATCGGCTGACGGCTGGTCTTCACCGGGCGCTTGGCCAGTTGCGTACGCACCACCAAGGCCGCGAACAGACCGATCGGAATATTGATGAAAAAGATCCACGGCCAGCTGTAGCTGTCGGTGATCCAGCCACCGAGGATCGGCCCGGCGATTGGCGCCACTACCGTGACCATCGCCAGCAAGGCCAGCGCCATCCCCCGTTTCGCGGGAGGATAGATGGCGATCAGCAGCGTCTGGGTCATCGGATACAGCGGCCCGGCGACCACTCCTTGCAGAACGCGGAAGCCCACCAGCTCCGGCATCGACTGCGAGATGCCGCAGAGAAACGACGCCAGCACGAAAAGCAGCGTGGCCCAGAGGAACAGCTTGACCTCGCCAAAGCGCCGGCTGAGCCAGCCGGTCAGCGGCAAGGCAATGGCGTTGCTGACGGCGAAGGAGGTGATGACCCAGGTGCCCTGCTCCGAACTGACCCCCAGATTGCCGGAGATCGTCGGCAACGCAACGTTGGCGATGGTGGTGTCGAGCACCTGCATGAAGGTCGCCAGCGACAGCCCGATGGTGCTGAGCAGCAGGCTCGGCGGCGTGAAGGAAGCGGGGGCGTTGTTGCTCATCGCGAATCATGACCCTTGAGTGAGTGCCGGGCATTGCCGGCACCTGACGATGCCCCGGCGCAGGGCCCGGGGCATGCGGATAACTGTCAGCGCCTGGCCGTGGCCTTGGCCCCGAGCGCGCTGTTGTCATGAATCAGGCGCGCGATGAGCGCGTCGGCTTCGGCCAGTTGATTGGCATAGATGTCGGTGCTGAACGGTGGCTGACGCGGCGGCTGCTGGGCGAGCACCGGACCGCTCTGGTCGTGCAGGTCGACATCGACCGTGGTCGACAGGCCAATGCGCAGCGGATGATCGGCCAGTTCCTGGGCATTGATGTGCACCCGCACCGGTACCCGCTGGACGATCTTGATCCAGTTGCCGGTGGCGTTCTGCGCCGGCAACAGTGCAAAGGCGCTGCCGGTGCCGGCGCCCAGGCTGTCCACGGTGCCGCTGTACTTCACATCGCCACCGTACAGGTCGGCGACAATTTCCACCGGCTGGCCGATGCGCATCTTGCCCAGCTGGGTTTCCTTGAAGTTGGCATCGATCCACAGCTGGTCCAGCGGAATCACCGCCATGGTGGCGGTTCCAGGCTGCACGCGCTGGCCCAGTTGCACGGTGCGCTTGGCGACATAACCGGTTACCGGCGCGCGCAGGGTGGTGCGAGCATTGGCAAGATACGCCTGACGCAACTGAGCCGCGGCAGCTTTCACATCCGGATGCGACGCCACTTCGGTGTCGTCCACCAGCGCGACGCTGGTCGCCAGTTGCTGCTGGATATGTGCCAGCGCACTCTGTGCGCTGGTCAAATCGTCCTTCGCGTGGGACAGCTCTTCCTGGGAAATGGCCCCGCCCGCAGCGAGATTGCGACGGCGGTTGTAGTTGTCCTGGGCTTTCTGAAGTTCGGCGCGCTGGGCGGCCAACTGCGCCTTGATGCCGTCGACATTGCTGTACAGACCGCGCACCTGACGCACCACCTTGCCCAGATTGGCCTCGGCGCTCTGCAAGCCGACCTCGGCGTCGCTGGGGTCGAACCTGAGCAGTTCCTGGCCCTCACGGACCAGGTCGCCATCATCCGCCGCAATACTGATCACCGTGCCTGTAGTCAGCGGCGTGATTTCCACCACATTGCCGTTGACGTAGGCATCGTCCGTGCTCTCGCTCCAGCGACCATAGAGTTCATGCCAGGCCCACGCGGCCAGGCCACAGACAATCACGATCAGGGCCAGCCCGATCAGCAGGGTCTTGCGTTTGCCCGAGCGCGGATTGTTCTGATCCTGATCGGGAGGGGTTTGCGCAGCGGCAGTGGCCATGGACGTTTACCTTGGGGTCAGCGATCGAATCGCATTCATTTCGTATTTTTGGGCGTGAAGCTCAAGCGCGTCAGGGTGATGTGGTCATCGGCGGCCACCAGCACCTTGGTGAGGATGCGCTGCAGGGTCTGCACTTCCTCCGGTTCCAGTGCCGCGAAGGTATCGTTCATGGCGTCCGCGCCGATCTGCGGCAACAGACCGGCGAGCGTGCGCCCCTGCTCGGTCAACGCCAGTTGCACCTGACGCCGGTCAGTCTCCGAACGGGTGCGCACCACCAGCCCCTTCTGCTCAAGCCGGTCGAGCATGCGGGTCATCGAACCGCTGTCCAGCGACAGGTGCCTGCACAATTCCACCGGCGTATCGGCGCAGAACTGGGCAACGATGATCAGCACCTTGAACTGCGCCGCGGTGACGTCGTACGGCTCCAGATACTTGTCGAGCATCCGGTCCTTGAGGCCGTTGGTGCGACCGACCAACAGCCCGATGAGACTGGAGTCGTAGTTGTCAGGACTGAAATGTTTCAAAGACTCACCTGTAAAGCTGCCTAGGCAGTGATTTCAAAATATTACTGCTTAGGCAGCGAAAGTCAAAGCCTTTGTATACCGCAGCGCTGGCTTAGCAACCGTAGGAGCCAGCTCGCTGGCGATGCGGAGCCTCCGTACAACTTGGCGCGCAAAAAAAACGACCGTCATGCGGTCGTTTTTAGTACGGCTGCAGCCCCCTGTTTACGCGGCGGCCGGCACACCACTATGAAACCGGAAATCCTCATCCGGGCTTTCGATCAGCTCGCGCTCGGCCTGGCGGATCTCTTCGATCTTGGTGTCTACATCGACCTTGTCGCCATAGGTGTAGGCCAGTTTCAGATAGTCCTGGAAATGGCGCGACTCGGACTTGAGCAACCCGCCATAGAATTTGGCGAGTTCTTCGTCCAGATGAGGCACCAACGCGGCGAAACGCTCGCAGGAACGAGCCTCGACGATGGCGCCGACGATCAGCGCGTCGGTCAGCCGGTAAGGATTGTGATTGCGCACCAGTTTGCGCAGCGAGCCGGCGTAGCGCGCCGAACTGATATTGGCCATGGGAATCTGGCGCTTCTTGATGATGCACAGCACCTGTTCGAAATGACGCAGTTCTTCACGCGCCAGACGCGACATCTTGCTGATCAGGTCGAACTTGTCGTTGTACTGGAACATGAACTGAAACGCCGCGCCGGCCGCTTTCTTTTCGTTGTTCGCATGGTCGATCAGCAGAATGTCCAGATTGCGCAGCGCGGCCTGCACCCAACTGTCGGGCGTGCGGCAAAGCAGGAAAGCTTCGATTTCGGGGATCGGGTACATAGGCTCACACGGGATCGGGGCAAAGCGCGGCATTATACGAGCGCATGCGGGCGGCCGCGACCCTAACGCTCATCTGGAAACCCGGCATCCTCACGGACCGCGACTATAGTGAAGGCAGGCCCTTATTTAGCGAAGCGCAGCCATGCAGTCGATTCGCAGCATTCTGGTCGTCATCGAGCCCGATCGTCCCGACAATCTGGCGCTCAAGCGTGCGCACCTGATCGCCAGCGCGACCGGCGCGCAACTTCATCTGCTGATCTGCACCGCCGATCCGATTCCCGAACTGCTGATCGACGACCTGCGCTCCGAGCTGGCGCAGGACGGTATCGACGCGACCGTCGAGCAGGACTGGTTCCAGTCGGTGCATCAGACCGTCATCAAGGCGCAGCAGACCCGCAATTGCGATCTGGTCATCAAACAGCATCTGCCCGACAACCCGCTGAAAAAGGCACTGCTCACCCCGGATGACTGGAAACTGCTGCGTTACTGCCCAAGTCCGGTGTTGATGGTCAAGACGGCCCGCCCGTGGGCGGGCGGTGTGATCCTGGCGGCGGTGGATGCGGGCAATTCCGACGGCGAGCACAAGGCGCTGCATTACGAACTGGTGCAGCATGGCTACGGCATTGCGTCCCTGGCCCGGGGACATTTGCATGTCATTACCGCCTACCCTTCGCCCATGCTTTCGGCGGCCAACCCGGTGTACCAGCTTCGAGAGAGCATCCAGGCCCGCTATCGGGAACAGTGCCAGGCGTTTCAGGACGAATTCGGCGTCGACGATCACCATTTGCATATCGCTGAAGGTCCGGCCGATGTGCTGATTCCGCATACGGCGCATCATCTGGACGCGGTGGTCACCATCATTGGCACGGTGGCCCGTACCGGACTGTCAGGCGCCTTGATCGGCAATACCGCCGAAGCCGTGCTGGATGCGCTGGAAAGCGATGTGCTGGTGCTCAAGACCGAAGAGATCATCGCGCATCTGCGCGCTACCGGTTGATCCCATCGCCAGCAAGCTCGCTCCCACGACGGGGCGCAATTCCTGCGATCTGGACGACGTTCTCCACGTAGGAGCCACCTTGGTGGCGATTGGAGGCGACGCCGTTAGACAGAATCGCCAGCAAGACGGATCGCCGCCCGCTGGCTCCTACAACGAGATTCCGGGCGTAGGAGCCACCTTGGTGGCGATTTGGGGTGTTACGGGCTGTCGAGCGCGTCTTTCAGGAATCCCGGCGCGATGTAGCGCTGGTAATGGGCCTCGGACAGCAGGAAAAACTCTCGATCAATGGCGTCGCGCAATTCAGGCAGGGTCCAGTCGCGAAATTCCGGCAGCAGCGCGAAGCCATACGCCTCGACCTGGGTAATCATCCGGGCGCCGCGGGCGATCAGCTGGTACGCCCAGCAATATTCAGACTGATGAGGCACGAAGCGGATCTGCCGCTGGGTCAGTTGCAGGCGCAGCTTGTCGGCGTCAAAGACTTCCAGCTTGGCGGTCATTACCTGAACCAGCAGTTTTTCCAGTCGCAGCCAGACGGCGCGCTTCTCTGCTTCGTTGTAACCGTTCCAGTGGATCACTTCGTGGTGGAAACGCTTGCAGCCACGGCACACCAGGTCCCCGTAAACAGTGGAACAGAGGCCGACGCAGGGGGTTTTGATGAGTTGATCAGGCATGGCTGGGCGGACAACGGCAGGCGAAACGAGCCGCCATGTTAGCCCTTTGTCTAACGAGGGTCACCCCCGAAGGTCGCTGCTTCAACTTACCTTTGGCCGAGAATTGCCGTAGAATCAGCGAGCCTTTTAAGGCGCCAATGTCCGTTAGAAGCTGTTTTCAAAGCGTCACGAGCACAGTCAGGTTAATCCCGCAGTACGGCGCCGACAGGCCATTCCCTCATCACGAATGGCAGTGTCGGCCGGCCCTCCCCCCGTCCTGCAGGCGTAAAACTTTGAAAACAGCTTCGTAAGGAATGGCCGATACCCAATCGACAACGCCTCATAAGCCTTGCGCGGGTACGAGCGATTCCTGGATGAGCGTCCCGGACACCCATTTGGGACCACTGATGAGGGTAATACTGTGCTTGAAGCCTACCGTAAACACATCGAAGAGCGTGCCGCCCAGGGCATCGTGCCCCAGCCGCTTAACGCCGAACAAACCGCTGGCCTGATCGAGCTGCTGAAGAATCCTCCAGCCGGCGAAGAAGCTTTCCTGGTCGACCTGATCACCAACCGCGTTCCGCCAGGGGTCGATGAAGCCGCCTACGTCAAGGCCGGTTTCCTGTCCGCCGTCGCCAAGGGCGAAGTCGCCTCCCCGCTGATCGACAAGAAGCGCGCCACCGAACTGCTGGGCACCATGCAGGGCGGCTACAACATCGTGACCCTGGTCGAGTTGCTCGACGATGCCGAGCTGGCGCCGGTTGCCGCCGAGCAGCTCAAGCACACCCTGCTGATGTTCGACGCCTTCCATGACGTGTCGGAAAAGGTCAAGAACGGCAACGCTCATGCCAAAGCCGTGATGCAGTCCTGGGCTGACGGCGAGTGGTTCAAGAAGCGTCCGATGCTGGCCGAGAAGATCAGCCTGCGCGTTTTCAAGGTTACCGGCGAAACCAACACCGACGACCTCTCCCCGGCGCCCGACGCCTGGTCGCGTCCCGACATCCCGCTGCACGCCCTGGCCATGCTGAAAATGGCTCGCGAAGGCATCGTTCCGGATGTACAGGGCTCCATCGGTCCGATGAAGCAGATCGAAGAAATGCGCGGCCAGGGCTTCCCGATCGCCTACGTCGGTGACGTGGTCGGTACCGGTTCCTCGCGTAAATCGGCCACCAACTCGGTGCTGTGGTTCTTCGGCGACGACATTCCCAACGTGCCGAACAAGCGCGCTGGCGGCTTCTGTTTCGGCAGCAAGATCGCGCCGATTTTCTACAACACCATGGAAGACGCCGGCGCACTGCCGATCGAGTTCGACGTGTCGAACATCAACATGGGCGACGTGATCGACGTTTATCCGTATGCCGGCAAGGTCTGCAAGCACGACAGCGATGAAGTCATCACCACCTTCGAACTCAAGACTCCGGTCCTGCTGGACGAAGTACGTGCCGGTGGCCGTATTCCCCTGATCGTCGGCCGTGGTCTGACCGGCAAGGCACGCGCCGAGCTGGGCCTGCCGCCGTCGGACCTGTTCAAGACTCCCGAGCAGCCGGCTGAAAGCGACAAGGGCTACACCCTGGCGCAGAAGATGGTCGGCAAGGCTTGCGGCGTCGAAGGTATTCGTCCGGGCACTTACTGCGAGCCGAAGATGACCACCGTCGGTTCCCAGGACACCACCGGCCCGATGACTCGCGACGAGCTGAAAGACCTGGCCTGCCTGGGCTTCTCCGCCGATCTGGTCATGCAGTCGTTCTGCCACACCGCGGCTTATCCGAAGCCGATCGACGTCAAGACCCACCACACGCTGCCTGACTTCATCATGACCCGTGGCGGCGTCTCCCTGCGTCCGGGCGACGGCATCATCCACAGCTGGCTGAACCGCATGCTGCTGCCTGACACCGTCGGCACCGGCGGCGACTCGCACACCCGCTTCCCGATCGGCATCTCCTTCCCGGCCGGCTCCGGTCTGGTTGCGTTCGCCGCGGCCACCGGCGTCATGCCGCTGGACATGCCCGAGTCGATCCTGGTTCGCTTCAAGGGCAAGCTGCAGCCTGGCATCACCCTGCGCGACCTGGTTCATGCGATTCCGTACGTCGCCATCCAGAAAGGTCTGCTGACCGTCGAGAAGAAAGGCAAGAAGAACGCCTTCTCCGGCCGTATCCTGGAAATCGAAGGTCTGGAAACCCTGACCGTCGAGCAGGCTTTCGAACTGTCCGACGCCTCGGCGGAACGTTCGGCCGCGGGTTGCACCATCAAGCTGTCCAAAGAGTCGATCGCCGAATACCTGACCTCGAACATCACCCTGCTGCGCTGGATGATCGAACAGGGCTATGGCGATCCACGCACCCTGGAGCGTCGTGCTCAGGCGATGGAAGCCTGGATCGCCAATCCGGAGCTGATGGAAGCCGACAAGGACGCCGAGTACGCCGAAATCATCGAAATCGATCTGGCCGATATCAACGAGCCGGTGCTGTGCGCGCCTAACGACCCGGACGACGCGCGTCTGCTGTCGTCTGTTCAGGGCGAGAAGATCGACGAAGTGTTCATCGGTTCGTGCATGACCAACATCGGCCACTTCCGCGCCGCGGGCAAGCTGCTCGATCAGGTCAAAGGCCAGCTGCCGACCCGTCTGTGGCTGTCGCCGCCGACCAAGATGGACGCTCACCAGCTCACCGAGGAAGGCTACTACGGCATCTACGGCAAGGCCGGCGCGCGTATGGAAATGCCGGGCTGCTCGCTGTGCATGGGTAACCAGGCACGCGTCGAGCCGAACGCCACCGTGGTTTCGACCTCGACCCGTAACTTCCCGAACCGTCTGGGCGACGGCGCGAACGTCTACCTGGCCTCGGCCGAGCTGGCGTCCGTCGCTTCGATCCTGGGTCGCCTGCCGACCGTCGAGGAGTACATGGGCTACGCGAACCAGATCGACACCATGGCGGCGGACGTGTACCGCTACCTGAGCTTCGATCAGATCGCCGAGTTCCGTGAAGCCGCCGCGAATGCCAACATTCCGGTGGTTCAAGCGTAACTGCGAGCCTTCGCAACAAAAGAACCCCGCCTTGTGCGGGGTTTTTTATTGCGAGGATTTACCTGCTTGACACGAACTTGCGCACCCTGTCACTTCCATCAGTAGACAGGCCATGGACGGCAACCTTCAATTGCAACGCAGGCTGCCTGCGCCGCAACCGGTGGGCCACGACGCTCATCCATTACCGCAAGGAGCGAAAGATCATGAAGAAAATGACGCTGACGGCAGCGCTGGGCGTTCTGTTGCTGATGACGTCCTTATCCGGGCATGCCTTGAACGGATCCAGGCTGGCCGAACAGTTAAATAATCGATATCGACACATTACCGCCCAATGCGCCGACCAGGCACCCGCTTACCAGTGCAGCGGCCTGTTGATTCGCGGATTCGAACAGGAGCGATCCCTTCCATTCTGGTTGCATGATGCAACCGCCATGAGACTTGGCGCCGAGTCCTTCCTATTCTTGCGCGCGGACATCGGCACTCGAAAACTGCCATTCTCGAACGGCGTGGTTTTCATTCAGCCAGACATCACAAACACGCAACAGCCGGAACTCGGTCTACTCTGCGTTTATCCATTCGATGTCGATCCCGGCATCGACTGGCTTGGATATGGCTGCAGCGCGCCCGTTCATGCTCAGCCTGATGAAACGGAACCCGGTTCCTGTCCGTCAACGATTGTCGATGTCGCAGGCTGGATCGAACACTTCAGGCGCCAGCAAAATGATAGAACGCGACAGTGTTCGCTTAATGCGAAGAGCACGCACCTGTTCAACGTCAGCCTCCAGGCACACGAAGGGGTCGACGCCGAATGGGCGAAGCTATCCAACCGAATCATGGTAAAGAACTGGACCTATGCCGCTCCTGACGCTTTGCCGTTGCTGGCTATCGTTTATGAAAAGAACGTAAAGCAGGCCTTGTCCGGCGCGCATAGGGATCAGCAGGACTACTACAAAGCGACCGGTAAGTGGCTACCCATCGTGCAGATGGATCTTGCCGACCCGAGACGGGCCCCGTTTTCATTCCGCGAAGAGGACCAGCTCAGCGTTGGATATCAAGTGGCGTCGAAACTCAATGCCCGCTACATGGACACTCAGCCTGTGTGCAAGGACGGGCGAGCGGCGTATTACTGCAACGGAATACTGCTAAGAGGTGTCTGGGCCTCTCCGAATTACGAGTCGTGGGATCCGAGTCCAGGTTCGATCATCAATAACGGCGTGTCATTTTCATTTCTGCGAAGAGACCTGCACATCGGCGTGATGTTCGGATATGTGGGATTGATCTTCAAAGAATCAGGCGCACCGGCGGATGTTCCGATCACCCTGCGTTGCGCCTATCCGTTCGAGGCTGGCACCAGTGAATCGCCGGACCCCTGCACGTTTCAAGGCGTATGCGAGCTGATGGGGATCGATAGCGTACAGGCTTGGCGACGAAGCGATCGCCAGTGCGCATTCACCAACAGTGCCGTGCAGTTCAAAGTGTCGACCGATATTCGCCATTCGCCTGTGGTCCGCGGCTATAACGAGATCATGATTGCTGCCTGGCAACCCGGCATGCCGAGTCTGATCCCTATGGAAGCGTTGGTGCACAGAGCGGATCTGCCCGACTCCGCCAGCCTTCGACAAGCGCAATACATCCAGCGTCGATTTCTTCTGCACACAGGACGCTTTCTGCCGCTCCTGAGCATGGACCAGACAGATCCTGGGCAACCGATATTTTCGTATGACCCGGCGTTGCAAAATCAACCGGGCAGTCCTGACATGCGAACCATGAGAGATGGCATTCCCATTCAGTTGAATAGGCAGGAAAAAGCCGACCGCGAGCGCATGAACGATCAGAGCGTGTCGACACGGTAAGCGGGAAACCACAAGAAAGAATCCGCGATTCAAGAACCCGCCGCTTGCAGGGCAGATCTTCAAGCACAGTGGATGATCGCCAGCAAGCTGGCTCCTACAGGAACGCGATCGGTGTAGGAGCCAGCTTGTACTGGCGGTGCAGGCGACGGCGTGTAGCTGACGCATCGCGTAACGCCCGTCGCGACCAAGGTCCCTCCCACGGTCCATTCGTTCAAACATTGTGATCATCGCCAGCAAGCTGGCTCCTACAGGTACGCAGTCGGTGTAGGAGCCAGCTCGCTGGCGATGCAGGCACCGCGGTGTGGCTGAACCACCGCGTAACGGCTGTCGCGACCAAGGCCCCTCCCACAGCCCTGAGCACGATCCGGAAAAACAAAAAACCCCGCCTCTTTCCAGGCGGGGTTTCTGTTTTCAGCTCAACACGTCAGACGGTAATGGCCTGCCCGCTCATCGCCAGGTCGAGCAGTTCGCGGTTGGCTACAGCGTACATCGCGTAGTCGGTGCCGCTTGCCGCCCGCAGCTCGACCAGCATGGCGCGCCAGCGTTCGACCATCAGCGCGTGCTGTTCCAGCCACACCGCCAGACGCGCTTCGACGTCGGACGGGCCGTCCGGCATCTGCAAGACCGAGACGGTGATAGCCCGCTGCTGCCAGTCGATGTCGTCGCGGAAGGCTTCGCGAGCCAGCGCCTGCCAGTTGTTTTCCACCGGCAGAGCGCTGATCTGTTGCAGATACCAGGTCAGGTCCAGCGCACTGCCCACCGCGAAATACACCTTGGCCACGTCGGCGGCGTTCTGGCCGGTGACGTCGGAGGCCTCGATGATTGGCAGCAGGGTGTAGAGATGACTGGTCCCGGCGACCATGCGTGCCAGCAGCTCCGGCACACCCGCTTCCACGTACGCCTGGTAACGCGCTTGCCAGACTTCACGAGTCTGCCCTTCCAACAGCTCGTCGAGCTTGAGCCCCAGCGCCGCGATATGCGGACCGAAGTGCGCGACGTCGCGACCGGCGTCCAGCTCGTTGCGGCGACTGCGCAGGAACCAGCGGGTCGCGCGGCGTCCAAGGCGCATCAGCTCATCCATCAGTGACAACTGGATTTCGGCCGGAACCTTGTAATCCAGTGCCTCGATCTGGCGGAACCAGTGCGGCAGGTGGAAGATATCGCGCACGATCACGTAGGCACCGGCGACACTGGCCGCGCTCATGCCGGTCGACTCCTTGAGCCGCTGCACGAAGGTGATGCCCATGTGGTTTACCAGATCGTTGGCGATCTGGGTGCTGACGATTTCGCGCTTGAGGCGATGGTCGCGCATGGTCCTGGAGAACTTGGCCCCCAGCGACGGCGGGAAGGCGGTTTCCATGTCCCGAGCCAGATAATCGTCATCCGGCACGCGCGACTCCAGCAGCGCTTCGTTGAGGTCGATCTTGCTGTAAGAGATCAGCACCGACAGCTCGGCGCGACTCAAACCACGCCCGTCGGCCGTGCGCTCGGCCAGTTGCTCTTCTGTCGGCAGGAACTCGATCGCCCGGTCCAGCTTGCCCCGTGCTTCCAGATCGTTCATCAGCCGCTTGTACTCGGCGATCCGCTCGTAGGCCCGGCGCGCCGCCAGCGACAACGCCTGAGTCTGTTTGTAGTTGTTGCCCAGCACCAGATTGCCCACTTCGTCGGTCATGCTTTCCAGCAACTGGTTACGTTGCTTTTCAGTCATGTCGCCGGCCTGTACCACGCCGTTGAGCAGAATCTTGATGTTGACCTCATGGTCGGAGCAGTCAACGCCCGCCGCGTTATCGATGAAGTCGGTGTTGGTCGCGCCGCCCAGCAGGCCGAATTCCACGCGACCCAGCTGGGTCATGCCCAGGTTGCCGCCCTCGCCCACCACTTTGCAGCGCAATTCGTTGCCGTTGACCCGATGCGCGTCGTTGGCCTTGTCGCCGACGTCGGCGTGGCTTTCACGGCTGGACTTGACGTAGGTGCCGATGCCGCCGTTCCACAGCAGGTCCACCGGCGCCTTGAGCAACGCGTTGAGCAGCTCGGTCGGCGTCAGCTTGTCGGCCTTGATGTCGAAACGCTCTTTCATCGCCGGACTGATGGCAATGCTTTTGGCACTGCGCGGGAAGATCCCGCCGCCAGCCGACATGATGCTGGTGTCGTAATCGGTCCAGGCCGAACGCGGCAGGTTGAACAGCCGCTGGCGCTCGGCGAAGCTGGTGGCCGGGTCCGGATTGGGGTCGATAAAGATGTGCAGGTGGTTGAAGGCCGCCACCAGTTGCAGCTTGTCGGACATCAGCATGCCGTTGCCGAACACGTCGCCCGCCATGTCGCCGATGCCGACTACGGTAATGCTGTCCTGCTGGACGTTGATTTCGCGCTCGCGGAAGTGCCGCTGCACGCCGACCCAGGCGCCCTTGGCGGTGATGCCCATCTTCTTGTGGTCATAGCCGGCCGAACCGCCCGAAGCGAACGCATCTCCCAGCCAGAAGCCATAATCGATGGCGATGCTGTTGGCGATGTCGGAGAAGGTCGCGGTGCCCTTGTCGGCCGCTACCACCAGATAGGGATCGTCGTCATCGTGACGCACCACATTGGTCGGCGGCACGAGCACGCCTTCCTTGAGATTGTCAGTGATGTCCAGCAGCCCGGAAATGAAGATGCGGTAGCAGGCAACGCCCTCGGCATGGATATCGTCGCGGCTGCCGCCCAGCGGCAGGCGACGCGGCAGGAATCCGCCTTTGGCGCCCACCGGCACGATCACCGAGTTCTTCACATGCTGCGCCTTCACCAGGCCCAGCACTTCGGTGCGATAGTCTTCCTCGCGGTCCGACCAGCGCAGGCCGCCGCGAGCGACGTTGCCGAAGCGCAGGTGCACGCCTTCGACGCGCGGCGAGTAGACGAAGATTTCGAACTTGGGCACCGGCTTCGGCAGCTCGGGGATCAAGCGTGGATTGAACTTGAAGCTGAAGTAGCTCTTGTTCTGGCCGTTGGCGTCGAGCTGGTAGAAGTTGGTGCGCAGGGTCGCCTTGATCAGGTCCAGGTAGCGACGCAGGATGCGGTCTTCGTTCAGCACCTGAACGTCGTCCAGCGCGGTCAGGATCGCCTGTTCCAGACGCAGTTGCTTGTCGTCCAGATCGTCCGAACCCAGCTTGCGCGCCAGATAGAACCGGGTCTTGAAGAGGCGCGTCAGTTCGCGGGCGATATCGGTGTGGTTGTTCAGCGTGCTGGCGATGTAACCCAGGTCGAAGCCCAGACGGATCTGCTTGAGGTAACGCGCATAGGCACGCAGCAGCGCCACATCGCGCCACGGCAGGCCCGCGGTCAGCACCAGACGGTTGAACGCATCGTTTTCGGCATCGCCGCTGACGATGTGCACGAACGCATCCTGCAAAGTGTCGTTGAGCTGCTGGATGTCGAGATTCAGGCCCTCGCCATAGGAAAAGGCGAAATCGTGAATCCAGAACTCGCGCCCGCTGGCATGGTGCAGACGATAAGGGAACTCGCCCAGCACGCGCAGGCCGAGGTTTTCCAGAATCGGCAAGACATCGGACAGCGCCAGCGGTGTGTCGGCGTGGTAAAGCTTGCAATGCAACTGCTGGCGATCGCCGGTCAGGGGCTGGTAGAAGCTCATGACCAGCGGATTACTGTCGCTCAGGCTCAGCAGGTGCTGAAGATCGACCACGGCCGAGTGCGCCGCGAAGCGTTCGCGATAGCCGGCGGGAAAGCCTTTCGGGAAATCCGCCAGCACATTGGTGCCGTGGGCTTCGCCGAAGCTTTCGACCACCAGGCTGGAGTAGTCGTCCTTCCAGGAGCGGCAGGCCTGCACCACTTCCTTTTCCAGCTGCTGTGGGTCGATTTCCAGGTTGACCTTGGGGTCGACGCGCAGAATCAATTGCACCCGCGCCAGTACCGACTCCGAGAAGAAGGTCCAGAATTCGCAGTCGCTTGCCCTGAGGCGCTCCATCAGCACCTGCTGGATCTTCTGGCGGACTTCGGTGGAATAGACGTCACGCGGCACGTAGGCCAGGCAGTAGCAAAAGCGGCCGTACGGGTCCTTGCGCAGGAACACGCGAATCTTGTTGCGCTCCTGGATCTGCACGATCGACATCACGGTGCTGAACAGCTCGTCCACCGGAGTCTGGAACAGATCGTCGCGGGGCAAGACTTCCAGGACCTGGGCCAGCTCCTTGCCCAGGTGCGCCTTGGCGTCGAAGCCCGAGCGACGCTCGATTTCCTCAACCTTGCGGCGGATGTACGGAATCTGACGCACGCTTTCGCCGTACACCGACGAGGTGTACAGACCCATGAAACGGCATTCCTTGACGACATTGCCGGAAGCGTCGAGCTGGCGGATCGAGACGAAGTCCGGATAGGCCGGACGATGCACGCGGCTGGGTTGCGCCGCCTTGGCGAACGACAGCAGCTTGGGTTCCTTGAGGTAATTGACCGCGTAATCTTCGATGTGCAGTTCTTCGCGGGTCAGCCCCGGACGCAGCAACTTGGCAAGACCGAGCAGCGAAGCCGGGTCGTAGACCATCTGGCCGCCATCGGCGTCGCTCTGGACCTGAAATTCCTCGTAACCGAGGAAGGTGAAATGGTTGTCCACCAGCCACTGCAAAAAGGTCTGGATCTCGGCCTTTTCCTCGGCATTCCCTGCGAATTCGCTGGCATCGATGCTCGCCAGCAG
This sequence comes from Pseudomonas sp. JDS28PS106, assembly GCF_036706555.1. NCBI lineage: Bacteria > Pseudomonadati > Pseudomonadota > Gammaproteobacteria > Pseudomonadales > Pseudomonadaceae > Pseudomonas > Pseudomonas sp. JDS28PS106. The sequence continues at coordinate 39,429 of NZ_JBAJGT010000003.1, forward strand.
CTCACGCAGCCGCGCTTTCATCGGCTCGAAATCCTCGACCGCGGCGCGTACCTCGCCCAGCACCTGTTGCAGCTCGCGGGCCAACACACTCATCTCGGTCGCATTGGCGCAACGGTCGATCTCCAGGTACATCAGAGATTCCTGCAGGATACCTTCGCCGACCGTCCCCTTGGGCAGCAGTTCTTCGAGCTGGCCGCCGGCGCCACGGCGTACGCTCAGTACTGTGGTCTGCAGGGTGTGGATGCTGTAGCCGCGACGGTTCAGCTCGGTGCGGACGGAGTCCACCAGAAACGGCAAATCATGATGCAGCACTTCGACGGCGGTATGAGTCGATTGCCATCCATGACGCTCGTAGTCGGGGTTGTAGACGCGAACCTGGGGGCTTGCGTGCTCGAAGCGCTCCAGCAGACGCCAGGCCGACAGGGTGCAGCCTGCCAGGTCCGAGAGCCTGCGCTGGGTCAGTTCGTCCATAGAGATGATGCCGAAGAATTGCTCGGCGAACAGCGCCACTTGTGGCAGTGCCTGTTCGCTGATGTGCTGAGCCAGGGCCGCTTGCAGTTGGTGCTGGAAGTCGGATTTGCTGGCTGCGGTGAAGAACGCCATCTGTGGTACTCCGCTTTGGCTTTTATTGGAGAGGCTTGGAGCAGGTGCCTCGACCGGAACGCGCCGTAGATTCTCTGGCGCTGTGTGCTGGCCGATCGAGTGTATAACTGAAAAACCGGTGACCGTTGTGTCCAGGTCGTCAGAATCGGATTCCGGTATGACCGCGGGAAGGCGCAAGACGCTCCAGACCCTCGACGAATGACCGTTCATCCGCTGCCCAGCTTAACGACAGCGGGGCCGTCACGCCTTACGAGGCTGCGACATATTCGGTCATCGGCTTGCGGCACGGCGCGGCGACAAGCGTCGAAATCTCCGACAACGGGCTCCGGGAGTGGCAGAATCCCTGTCTGCCCACTGCCCTGGACCTTCACCATGCAAATCAAGACCGCCCTGCTGCTCGCCAATCCCTGCGACGACGAAAACGACGACATGGCGTTGCTTTGCTGCCATGACCAGAACAACGAACTGTTTTCCCTGGCGCGTTTTCCGGATGAGGACGAGGTGGAGATCACGGTGTGCGACGACACGGTGTACCTGTCCAGCCTGAACGTCAGCTTGAGCGAGGGAAAGCTGGTGGTGGACATCCCGGCCGAAGATGCGAAAGCGCTGGGCGGCGACACTCGGTATGAGATCCTGCACAGCACCTCGGGCGAAGATCTGGCTGAAGTTCGGGAAACCCTGCGCATCCTTCTCGATAACGTGGGTACGTTCACGTCCCAGGTCAACTGACCAGCCGACCGAGGCCATCCCGACCCGGAGCTTGCCATGCTTCCCATCTTCGATGCCCATTGCCACATCATCGACCCCGGCTTCCCGCTGATACCCAATGACGGTTACCTGCCCGAGCCCTTCACGGTCACGGATTACCTGGCGCAGGCCACGCCCCTGGGCGTCGTCGGCGGCGCCGTGGTGTCGGGTTCGTTTCAGGGGTTCGATCAGAGCTATCTGCTCGATGCGCTGCATCGATTGGGGCCTGCATTCGTCGGCGTGACCCAGCTGCCGGCCAGCGTGACCGACCTGGAACTCCAGGCGCTCGACGCCGCCGGTGTCCGGGGGCTGCGCTTCAACCTGCGGCGGGGAGGCTCTGAACAGCTGGATCAACTGGAATTTCTTGCCAAACGAGTGCATGAGCAGGTCGGCTGGCATGCCGAGTTCTACATTGACTCGAGGGCATTGCCGCAGATCGAGAGCCGACTGCTGCAACTGCCCGCCATCAGCATCGATCATCTGGGGCTGAGCGCGGAGGGTCTGCCGGCGGTGCTGCGTCTGGCGGAGCGCGGCGTGCGCATCAAAGCCTGCGGCTTTGGACGAGTCGACTTTCCCGTGGCACAAGCGCTGCGCAGTATCGATGCCGCCAATCCGGCGGCGCTGATGTTCGGCACCGACTTGCCTTCGACCCGAGCACCACGCCCGTTCGACGCGCAGGATATCGTGCTGCTGACCGATGCTCTGGGGGAAGCCGGCGCCCGGCGCGCGTTATGGGACAACGCCGCTCGCTTTTATCGACTCGCCTGAGCGGACGGCTGGAAGCGCCGGATCATTCTTCCTACAAAGAATCTACAAAACTTGTCGGACAATTCCCAAAATTCCGCGATACAGGTCCTGAAAATCCACAAAATCACCCGGAGTCATTAGTGGATCGTACGCGGATGGATTAAAGTATCGCCCCCAGCCGAGCAGTCGTCCGACTCGCCTGATTACCTGCCAGGAACCGTTATCGATGGAACATCGTGAAGCGTTGATCGCGCTGCGAACATTTCTCTCAACGCAAATCCTCGGCCAGGAAAAGCTGATCGAACGTCTTCTGATCGCACTGCTTGCCGACGGCCACATGCTGGTGGAAGGCGCGCCCGGCCTGGCCAAGACCAAGGCCATCAAGGAACTGGCCGAAGGCATCGAGGCCCAGTTCCACCGTATCCAGTTCACCCCCGACCTGCTGCCGGCTGACATCACCGGTACCGAGATCTACCGTCCGGAAACCGGTAGTTTCGTATTCCAGCAGGGCCCGATTTTCCACAACCTGGTACTGGCGGACGAAATCAACCGCGCGCCGGCCAAGGTGCAGTCCGCTCTGCTGGAGGCCATGGCCGAGCGTCAGGTCAGCGTCGGGCGCAGTACCTATGACCTCTCGCCGCTGTTCCTGGTGATGGCGACCCAGAACCCGATCGAGCAGGAAGGCACCTATCCGCTGCCCGAAGCGCAGTTGGACCGCTTCCTGATGCACGTCAAGATCGGTTTTCCGGATGCCGCCGTCGAGCGCAAGATTCTCCAGCAGGCTCGCGGCGAGGCGCTGAACGGCGAGGCCAAGCCGGAGCGCCGCGTCAGTCAGCAGGCGATCTTCGCCGCGCGCAAGGAAATCCTCGGTCTGTACATGGCCGACGCAGTAGAGGAATACCTGGTGCAACTGGTCATGGCGACCCGCACTCCGGCCAAGTTCGATCCCGAGCTGGCGGAATGGATCGGGTACGGCGCAAGTCCTCGCGGTTCCATCTCCCTGGACCGCTGCGCCCGCGCCCATGCCTGGCTGGCCGGACGCGACTTCGTCAGCCCCGAGGACATTCAGGCCGTGCTGTTCGATGTACTGCGGCACCGGATCATCCTGTCGTTCGAAGCCGAGGCGGCCGGGATCGACCAGGACCGCGTGGTCCAGCGTATTCTCGACGTCGTCGCCGTCGCCTGACACCATGCAGCCCTACCTGATTTCCCAGCCTGGCATCCGCGTCAGCCTCGCCGAGCTGATCGAAATGCGCCATCGCGTGCGCGAGGTGCAGCTGTTTTCGTCGCCCGGCAGGCGCAGCCCGCTGATCGGCCTGCATCATTCCAAACTGCGCGGCCGGGGTGTGGATTTCGATCAGGTGCGGGTCTATCAGGCTGGCGACGATGTGCGCAACATCGACTGGCGGGTGACCGCGCGGACTCAGGAGCCGCATACCAAACTCTTTCATGAAGAGCGCGAGCGACCGATCTTCATCCTCGTGGAGCAGAGCCGACGCCTGTTCTTCGGTTCGGGCGAGCTGTTCAAGTCGGTGCTCGCCGCGCACGCGGCCGCGCTGATCGGCTGGGCCGCGCTGGAGCATAACGACCGGGTCGGCGGGCTGGTCTTCGGCGACAACGAGCACTACGAAATCAAGCCACGGCGCAGCAAGCAGAGCCTGTTGCAACTGCTCAACCGTCTGGTGCGGGTCAACCAGTCTCTGCACGCCGACACGCCCGCCGACAGTGAAGCCTTCGGCACTGCGTTGCGGCGGGCACGCGAGGTCCTGCGTCCCGGCAGTCTGGTCATAGTATTGTGTGACGAGCGAGCGCTCAGCGATGCGGCCGAACAGCAACTCAGCCTGTTGTCCAAGCATTGCGATCTGCTGTTGCTGCCACTGTCCGATCCGCTGGATCGCGCGCTGCCCGCCGCGGGCCTGCTGCGGTTCGCTGAACAGGGCGCGCAGCTGGAGCTCGACACACTGGATCCGGAACTGCGCCGACAATACCGCGCCCTGGGCGAAGCACGCAGCGCGCGCTGGGAGCTGCTGGCCCAGAAGCTGCGGGTGCTGCTGATGCCACTCGATACCCGCTCAGGTCTGGTGGACCAGCTGCGCGACTATCTCAACGCCCAGCGTCCGGTGCGAGCGCGATGAACCCGCTCGACCAGCTGCAACCGCTGATCCAGCCTGCTCCCGTCGATTGGTGGCCGCTGGCGCCAGGCTGGTGGCTGTTGCTGGCGCTGCTGCCGCTGCTTGGATATGGCGTATGCCGCCTGCGCCGTTTGCTGCCGACCCGAACCCGCCAGCCCCGCGCCGAACAGCCGCTCGACGGCGTCCGGATCGCGGCGCTGGCGGAACTGGCCAGCCTGCCCAAGCCCTACGACGGCGCTCCGGCCGGTGCCTGGTTGCAGCAGATCAATGCCCTGCTCAAGCGCCTGTGTCGCAATCACTACCCCTATAGCCAGAGCCATACCCTCAACGGCCGCAAATGGCTGGCGTTTCTTGACAACCGTTGCCCCGCAGCCGGCCTGACCCGCTGGATGGTGCTAGTCGAAGGCGCCTACAAGCCCGAATGCAAGCTCGATGACAAGGCGATCACCGGCCTCACCCAGGCGGTGGAAACCTGGATTCGCAAACATGTTTGAGTTCGTCTGGCCTTGGGTATTCGCCCTGCTGCCGCTGCCGTGGCTGATGCGTCTCATACTGCCGCCGGCGGACAGCGGCGAAGCGGCGCTCAAGGTCAGTTTCCTTGGCGAGCTGGAAGGTCTGAGCGGGCGCCGCGCCCGGGCGCACTTGCCGGTGTGGCGCCAGCGCGCGCCGTTGTTGCTGCTCTGGCTGCTGCTGTTGATGGCCGCCGCGCGTCCGCAATGGCTGGGCGAACCCCTGCCCGTCGCCGCCAGCGGTCGCGACCTGCTGGTCGCGGTGGACGTCTCCGGGTCGATGGACTATCCGGACATGCAATGGAACAACGATGAAGTCAGCCGCCTGTCGCTGGTCCAGCACCTGCTGGGGGACTTTCTGGAATCCCGCGAAGGTGACCGGGTCGGACTGATCCTGTTCGGCAGCCAGGCCTTCGTCCAGGCGCCGTTGACCTTTGACCGGCGCACCGTGCGTGTCTGGCTGGACGAAGCGAAAATCGGCATCGCCGGGAAGAACACCGCCATCGGCGACGCCATAGGGCTTGCGCTCAAACGGCTGCGACTGCGTCCGGCCCAGAGCCGCGTGCTGGTGCTGATCACCGACGGCGCCAACAACGGCGGCCAGATCGACCCTATCACCGCCGCCCGACTGGCGGCCGAGGAAGGCGTGCGCATCTACACAGTCGGCATCGGCTCGGACCCTCAAGACAACGGCCTGCAAACCTTGCTGGGACTCAACCCCAGCCTGGATCTGGATGAACCGACCCTCAGGCAGATTGCCGAACTGAGCGGCGGACGCTACTTCCGCGCCCGCAACGGTGACCAGCTGGAGCAGATTCGGACCACGCTCGATGCCCTGGAGCCGGTCGCCCAGCAACCGACCCAGGCCCGTCCGGCCATCGCGCTCTACCACGCGCCGCTGACGGCTGCCCTGTTGCTGAGCGTGCTGCTGGTGCTGCGCGAGCTGTGGCCTGGGCATGTCCTGCAGCGCATGACCAGCCGCCTGCGCGGTTTGAGGTGGCAAGCGGCGCTGCAACGCTGGTGGAGGCGCAAATGATCGCGTTATGGCCTCATTGGTTTCGCCCCTGGTGGTTACTGGCAGTGCCCTTGCTGGCGATTCTGCTCTGGCGTCTGTGGCACCGGCGCAAACGCACCGGGCGCTGGCAGTTGATCCTGCCTGCGGCTTTCCATTCGGTGCTGCTCGATGGCGGCCGTGGCGGGTCGAGCAAATTGCCCTGGGTAGTGCTGGGCCTCGGCTGGACCCTGGCCGTGCTGGCCTTGCTCGGGCCGGGCTGGCAGCGCGTGGAGCAGATCAGCCAGAAGCCGGTCGACCCGCTGGTGGTGATTCTGGAATTGACTCCGCAAATGCTGGCCGCCGATACACCCCCTACCCGGCTGGAACAGGCGCGGCGCAAACTGATGGATCTGCTGCGCGTGCGCAGCGATTCCCAGACGGCGATCATCGTCTACGCCGGCAGCGCCCATACGCTAGTGCCGCTGTCGGACGACCTGGTCACCAGCAGCAACCTGCTGGAGGCCGTCAAACCCTCGATCATGCCGCTCGCTGGGCAGCGCGCCGATCTGGCCGTGGGCAAGGCGCTGACGCTGCTCGAACAGGCGGACCTGGGTCGCGGTCGCATCCTGCTGATCGCGTCAGCGCTCAGCGAGCAGGAACGCATCGGGATCCGCCAGCAGTTGCGGGGCGACTCGCCGCCCCTGTCGATACTGGGTATTGGCACTGCCGAAGGCGCGCCAGTGACCGAAGAGAACGGCAGTCTGCTCAAGGACGGACAAGGCGCGATTCTGGTGCCGCGCCTGGACAGCGCCAGCCTCGAGGGTTTCGCCGGGCAGATCGGCGGCCGTTATCAACAGGCGGGCGGCGACGATGACGACCTGCGGCGTCTGGGCCTGCTGGCGGGGCCGCAACAGGTGCGCAACGATGGTCAACGGGTGCGCCTGGATACCTGGGCCGATCAAGGCCACTGGTTACTGCTGCCGCTGCTGCTGGTCGCAGCCTGTGCCGGGCGGCGCGGCTGGCTGCTGTGCCTGCCGCTGCTGATGCTGGCTGGGATACCGCAGCGCAGCGAGGCGTTCGAGTTTCGGGATCTGTGGCTGCGTCCTGATCAGCAAGGCCAGCGCCTGCTGGAGCAGCGGCGCCCGGCCGAAGCGGCGCTGCGCTTCGAAGACCCGCATTGGAAAGGTGTCGCGCTTTACGAAGCCGGTGACTATGCTGGCGCTGCGCAGCAATTCGCCGCGGGCGACAGCGCTGCCGATCACTACAACCGCGCCACCGCGCTGGCACGGGCCGGCGAGCTGGCAGCAGCCCTGGATGCTTACGATCAGGCGCTGGAGCGTCAGCCTGATTTTCCCGCCGCGCAGTACAACCGCGAACTGATCCAGGCAGTGCTGGAAGAGCAGACGGACCCCGATGGCGACGAACCCGAGCCGCCTCCGCCGGAGGACGACGACGAGTCGGATCAGCCCCCGGCCAGCCAGACCCAGTCCTCGCCCGACGGCGATCCGCAGGAATCCGAAACCGGCGAGCAGGCGTCCAGCGATGCCCCGCCCACCGAGACCTCCGGGCAGACCGCGATCGATACCGGGGAGGATGACGAGCAGACCACCCGGCCGCCGATCCGCCCCGCCGACACGCAATTGACCGGCGAGCGGCGCCAGGAACTGGAGCAGTGGCTGAGAAAGATCCCTGACGATCCGGGCGAGTTGTTGCGGCGCAAGTTTCGTTACGAACAGCAATACCAGGAAAACACTCCATGACTCGCGTCTACCTCTTGATAATCGGCCTGCTGGCGAGCCTGCTCGCCGTGTCGAGCCACGCGGCGGATCTGACCGCCAGCGTGGATCGCACGCGCCTGCTGGTCGGCGAGACCGTGGAGCTGACACTGGAAACCACTGATTTCACCCAATTCGGCAAACCCGATCTGAGCGTTCTGGACGCCGACTTCGAGGTCCGCGACTCCAGGCAACTCAACCGCCTGACCACACTGGACGGCACGACCGAAGCCACTACCCGCTGGATCATCACACTCTTGCCACGACGCACTGGCAGCGTAGTCATCCCGGTGCTGCAACTGGGCGAACTCAAGAGCCAGCCGGTCACGCTGCAAGTCGTCCAGGGCGACAGCCAGGAGCCCGCCACGGAGCTGGCGCCGGTGTTCATCGAAGCGACGCTGGACCAGGATTCCACCTACGTGCAGGCGCAAGCGGTGCTGACGCTGCGCATTTACCATTCGGTCTCGCTGTTCGATGACAGCAGCATGACGCCGCTGCAGATACCCGAGGCCCGGATCGAAAAACTGGGCGACTCGCGCACCTATGAAAAGCTGATCAACGGCGTGCGACACGGCGTGATCGAAATGCGCTACGCCATCTATCCGCAGCAGAGCGGCGTGCTGATCATCCCGCCCCAGGTGTTCACCGCCACGCTGGTCCAGACCCCGGGCGAGAATCCCCAGCAGAATGCCAACCCCTTCGGGCCGCAACCCGGCCGGCTGGTGCGGGTCAGTTCGGCGCAGGTCCCGTTGACCGTCAAGCCCAAGCCCGCGGACTATCCCGCCAATGTGCCCTGGCTGCCCGCGCGCAGCCTGACCCTGGAGGAGCGCTGGAGCCCGGAACCCGGCAACAGTCAGGTGGGCGACTCCTTGACCCGCACGCTGGTGCTCAAGGCCGAAGGTCAGGCCGGCTCGCAATTGCCGCCGCTGCCAGCCACCGACGTCGCGGGTCTGCGTCGCTACCCTGACCAGCCGCAGCTGAACAATCTGGCGAGCGAGCGCGGCCTGATCGGTACCCGCGAGGAACGCGAGGCGCTGGTGCCCGGCCGCGCCGGCGCGATCGAACTGCCCGCGGTGGACATTACCTGGTGGAACACCCATGAGGACCATCTGGAACACACCAGCCTGCCGGCCCGCACCTTGCAGGTCGCGGCCAATCCCGGTCTTGCGGTGGATGCACCGGTCGACGGCGACGCGACCCAGGCTCTTAATGGCGCGCCGGTCTGGCCCTGGCAAATGAGCACGCTGTTCTTCGCCTTCCTGGCACTGGTATTTTCGATCCTCTGGTGGCGTGCCCGTGGCCTGCCCGCCGTGGCGCGCACCGCACAGGCCGGTCCCAGCCCGCGCACCGTGCTGGACGACCTCAAGCGGGCGTGCCTGGCCAACGACCCGCAGGCCACCCGGCAGGCGCTGGACGCCTGGGCCCGCCAGCAACCCGAAACCCTGGCCGACATGGCCGCCCGCTTCGTCCCGCTGTCCGATGCACTGGACGGCCTGAACGGCGCGCTGTACAGCGAGACCGGCCAGCTGTGGCTGGGCGAGGACCTCTGGCGCGCCATTCGCACGCTGCCGGCGGCCGAACATATTCAGGATCAGACCGGCGACAGCAGTCTACCGCCCCTGTATCCAAAGTGAGGCCGCTGCGTCGCATCAGCGCCGCCCCGGCTCATCCATGACAAGGTATCTCAATGCGTTTGTTTCACACCTCTGACTGGCATCTGGGTCAGAACCTTCACGGCCAGGAGCGGGATTTCGAGCACGCGTGCTTCCTGACCTGGCTGCTCGCCCGCCTCGCCACTCGGCAACCGGACGTGCTGCTGATCGCCGGCGATATCTTCGACACGGTCAATCCCCCGGTCAAAGCCCAGGAGCGGCTGTACGACTTCATCGTTCAGGCCCACGAACAACAACCCGCGCTGACCATCGTGATGATCGCCGGCAACCACGATTCCGGCTCGCGCATCGAGCTGCCGGCTCCGCTGATGCGTCGACTGCGCACGCATGCCCTGGGCCGGGTCCTGTGGCTGGACGACGGTACGCTGGATGCCGAGCGTCTGTTGCTGCCGCTGCCCGACGCCAAGGGTGACGTGCGCGCCTGGTGCCTGGCGCTGCCGTTCCTGCGCCCGGCCGAAGTCACCGGCATGACCCAGGGCGACGATTACTTGCGCGGCATTGGCAAGGTCCACGAACTGCTGATCGAAGCGGCCAACCGCAAGCGTCAGCCAGGACAGGCGCTGATCGCGGTCAGCCATGCCCACATGGCCGGCGGTTCGGTGTCCGAGGACTCCGAGCGCAGCCTGATCATCGGCAATGCCGAGGCGCTGCCCGCCAGTCTGTTCGGCCCCGATATCACCTATGTCGCGCTGGGCCATCTGCACAAACCGCAAAAAGTGAACGGCGAAGAACGCATCCGTTACAGCGGCTCGCCGATTCCGCTGTCGTTCTCGGAAATCGGCTATCAGCACCAGATTCTGGAAATCAACTGCGACGGCGAACAACTGGTCAGCGTCGAACCCTGCCTGATCCCGCGCGCAGTGAACTTGCAGCGCCTGGGGCCGGCTCCCTTGGCCGAACTCTTGGTGCAGCTCAAGGAGCTGCCAGATATCGATCTCCTGGCGGACCCGGATCGCCAGCCTTGGCTCGAAGTGCGGGTGCGGCTGGACGAGCCACAACCGGACTTGCGCAACCAGATCGAAACCGCCCTGCAGGGCAAGGCGGTACGGCTGGTGCGCATCGGCGCCGAATACGCCGGCCGGGGCGCAAGCGGCGATGCCGACGCGGAACAGGCGCTGATCGAACTGGACCAGCTCACTCCGCAGGAGCTGTTCAGCCGCGCCTGGCTGGACAGCTTCGGCAGCGAAGTGGACGAACAGACGCTCAACGATTTCGCAACGCTGTTGCGTGATGTCCAGCAGGAGCAGGAACAGCCATGAAAATCCTGGCCATTCGCCTCAAGAACCTGGCCTCGCTGGCCGGCCCGTTCGAGCTGGATTTCACCGCCGAGCCGCTGGCCAGCGCCGGCCTGTTCGCCATCACCGGACCGACCGGCGCGGGCAAGAGCACCTTGCTGGACGCCTTGTGCCTGGCGTTGTTCGGCGCCATTCCACGCCTGAGCAATATCGGCCAATCGAAAGTCCCGGACGTTGACGGCGAGATCACCACCAGCGACCCGCGTACCCTGTTGCGCCGGGGCACCGGCAGCGGTTACGCCGAAGTGGACTTCGTCGGCGTCGATCAGCGTCGCTATCGAGCGCGTTGGGAAACCAATCGTGCGCGCGACAATGCCGCCAAGAAACTCCAGGCCAGCCGCCAGACGCTGACCGACCTGGACAGCGAACAGATTCTCAGCAATCAGAGCAAGCGCGAGTTCGAGCACCTGATCGAAGCGCGGCTGGGTCTGAATTTCGAACAGTTCACTCGGGCGGTGATGCTGGCGCAAAGCGAATTCAGCGCGTTCCTCAAAGCCGACGACAAAGAACGCAGCGAACTGCTGGAAAAGCTTACCAACACCGCGATTTACAGCCAGCTCGGGCGTCGCGCCTACAGCAAGAGCAAGGAAGCGGAGGAAGCGTTGCGTGCGCTGACGGATCAGGCCGGCAATTTCGTGCCCCTCGACCCCGAACAGCGCACCGCGCTGGAAGCCTCGCTGGACGCCGCCGCGCAGCAGCTCAAAGTGCAGCAGGCCGGGCAGCGCCAGCTGGAGCAGCGCCGGCAGTGGCTGGTCGAACTGCAACGCTTGCAGGATGAACGACAGAGTGCCGAAGAGAGCCTCGACCGGGCCCGACAGGACTGGGAACAACGGGCCGGGGACCGTCAGACTCAGGCGTTGCTCGACAGACTGGGCACGCATCGCCACCGCTTCGAACGCCGTCTGGTGCTGCGCGCCCAACTGACTCCGCTGGCCGAGCAGATCCTGCTCCATCAGCGCCAGCAGGCAGAGCTGGCGGCCGAACGACAGCGCCTGGAGACAGCGCGGGCCGATGCCGCGACCGCCCTGCTCGATGCCCAGCGCCATCACACCGATGCCAGACCCGCGTTGCAGCAGGCGTTCGATATCCAGGCCAACGTGATTCGTCTCGAACAGGAACTGGCCAAGCACAGCGCCCTGCACTGTGAAGCCGGGCAACAGGCCGAACAAGGCCACCAACGCGTGCAGACGTTGCTCGACCAGCAACAGCACGTGGAGCGGCGCCTGGAAGGTATTGCGCAACAGCTAACGCGCAGCGATGACCTGGTGGATCTCGCGCAAAGCTGGAACGCCTGGCGGGATCGCCTGAAGTCCTTGAACCTGACGGCCAGCCGCCTCAAGACCGGCGAAAGCGAACTGCCGGGTCTGGAGCGTCGGGCGGCCGAGGCGAGTCTTGAGCTGGATCGCGAGCGCGAGGCGCTGGAGCTGCTCTATCGCGAGGCGGACTGCGAAGTCGAAGCCGTGACCGAACAGTTGCAGATCCTCGGCAGCCTGTTGCAGGACAATCGTAAACAGCAGCGCGCTGTCGAGGAGCTGGCGCGGCTGTGGACCGGCGTGCGGGATGTCGATCGGCAACTCGAAGAACTCGCCCGGCAGCAGGATAGCGCTCGACAAGAGCGCGAGACGCTGAATGCCGAAGGGATCCGGGTCAGCCACGAACTCAAGGTCGCCGAACAGACCCTGACCGTCACCCGCGAACTGCTCGAACGCCAGCGACTGGCACGCAACGTCAGCGCCGAGCAACTGCGTGCCCAGCTGCAGAACGATCAGCCCTGCCCGGTCTGCGGCAGCGTCGAACACCCTTGGCACAAACCCGAGGCACTCCTCGAGAGCCTGAGCCGCCACGATGAAGACGAGCAGGCCCGCGCGCTACAAGCCGTGCAAACATTGCAGGAACAGCGGACTCAGTTGCGCGAACAGGTCGGCGGCGTTATCGCGCGTCAGAAAGAGCTGCTGCGTCAGCAGGAACAACTCACCCATCAGCGTCAGATGCTGACTCCCGAACTGGACGCCAACCCGCACGCCGCGCAGTTGCTGGACCGCGAGCCCACCAAACGCGACGCCTGGCTGCAACATCGGCTGGCGCAGCTGGCGGACGTCATCGGTGCTGACGAGCAGCGCCAGGAAGCCTTGCTGCGCTTGCAGAAAGACGCCGCGCGTCTGCAACAACAGGTACAGATCGCGGCGCAGGCCAGCCAGACGGCTGCCGCGCAGGTAACCGAGCAGCTCAAGCAGATCGCCGGCGATCGCGAGCGCGTAGACGAAGAACTGGCCGCCTTCGCGCCGCTGGTCTCGCCCGGAACGCTGGACAGTTTGCGCAACGAAGGTTCATCGGCGCTCATGCAACTCGAACAGCGGGTGACCGAACGTCTGGATCTCCTGACCCAGCAGACCGAAGAACAGCTCGAACAGCGTGAACGACAGCCGAAGATCGAACGCGAGCAACTCGAACAGCAAGTGCGGCTCAAGCTCCAGGCCGATCTCCAACAGCAGGTGTCGGCGCTGGACGAGCAACAGCAGGCCAGCCGTCGCACGTTGACCGAACTGTTGGGGGCCCATGTCGATGCCGGGCACTGGCAACAAGCGCTGGAGCAGGCCATCGAGCAGGCGCGGAATAACGAAGCTGCGGCGGGCGCAGCGTTGCAGGACGTGCAGACCCAGTCGATCCAGCTCGCGGCTGAACTGAAGTCCGCCGAACAGCAACAGCAGGCGTTGCAACGGGAACAGAACGATCTGGAACGCCAGATCAGCGAATGGCGCAGCGGCCATCCGGAACTGGACGACACTACGCTGGAAACCTTGCTGGGCTACGACGACGCCAGCGCCGGGCAGCTCCGCGAGCAGTTGCAGGCCTGCGAAAAGGCGCTGGAACAGGCCAAGGTGCGGGTTCACGAGCGCCAGCAGCGGTTGCAGCAACATCAAGCGCAGCACACCGACGAGATCGACCTGGTCGGGCTCGAGGCCGCGCTCGCCGAAGCCGAGCAGCAGCTGGTCGCCAGCGAACAGCAGTGCGCCGACCTGCGCGCGCAATTGAGCGAAGACCAACGCCGACGCGATGCCAGCAGTCAATTGCAGGCCAGGATCAGCCAGGCGCAAGCCGACTACCAGCGCTGGGCACGGCTGGCGGCCCTGATCGGTTCGGCCGAAGGCGACAAATTCCGCAAGATCGCCCAGGCCTACAACCTCGACCTGCTGGTGCATCACGCCAACGCCCAGCTCAGGCAACTGGTGCGCCGTTACCGGCTCAAGCGCGGCGGCAGCATGCTGGGCCTGCTGGTGCTGGACACCGAAATGGGCGACGAACTGCGTTCGGTGCATTCGCTGTCCGGCGGTGAAACCTTTCTCGTGTCGCTGGCCCTTGCGCTGGGGCTGGCGTCCATGGCATCGAGCACCTTGCGCATCGAGTCGCTGTTCATCGACGAAGGTTTCGGCAGCCTCGACCCCGAGTCGCTGCAACTGGCGATGGACGCGCTGGACGGCCTGCAGGCGCAAGGGCGAAAAGTGGGCGTCATCTCCCATGTCCAGGAAATGCACGAGCGGATACCGGTGCAGATCAAGGTTCGCCGACAAGGCAACGGGTTGAGCGTGATCGAAGTCCAGTAGGAGCCAGCGGGCGGCGATCCGTCTTGCTGGCGATCCGTCTTGCTGGCGATGCGTCACGTCAGACGGATCACATCGCCAGCAAGCTGGCTCCTACGGGGGGGTGCGATTGGGCCGAATCAGGTTCTATGCCGCTTCGATCAGCTTCCCGCACGGCGGGCTGACGACGGCCATCCGCTCCGAGCGGGCGCGTTCGATGGCGTGGGCGATGCCATGGAGGCACTCGATGCTGCGGGCCACGGCACCGGCCGAGTTCTGGCCGATGCCCAGCAGTGAACTGCCGTTGATCATCATTGCCAGGCCGGCGGTGACCCAGATTCCCGCGCCGCTCATGACGCACGCTCTGGCGCGACGTTTGCCGGCGCTGGAAGCTCGACCAGCGTCGCGCCTGTCATGCGAAAGGCAGGATCCTTGAATTGTGGATTCATGCTGGTGATAGTGACCACTGCGATGAAAACGACATAGAGGGCAATTGCGATATACGCGCCCTGTTTGATGGAATGAAGAATGGCAGCGGCCATGATGTTGACTCCGCAACAATGTATCGTGGCGGCAATGATGCGCGAAGTCGAAACATCAGGGAAAACATCAATCCATATAGCAACTATCAGTTTATTTAATAGACTGCGCGACCTGAGTGATCTGAAAGTTCATATGGAACACAAAAAAAACTCCGCCACGCGCAAGCGGCAGAGTTTCGGCAGTCAGCACTTTCGCGAACAGGCTCGCTGACAGAAGATGCCTGGTCTGCCACGCATTGGGCAGTGGTCGCATCGACCTGAGCGGGCGAACATGTTCGCGAAAGCATTGACCCAGAGCCGTTCCTGAATCCATTCCCCGGAAGCGTAGGGTTCGATGACGGGGAATGGATTCAGTGTCGGTCAATGCTGTACTTTGTGGTCCAGAGCGGCATAAAAGTTGGCGCTTTGCTGAAGGTACTTGGAAGTGTAACTTTGCGCCCTGCTGGCCCGACGCCCCGAAAGTTCGACGCTGGCGGCAGTAGGCAAAGCGACGCTGGCGGAAATGGCTGAAGCGGCGATGGTAGAGAATACATTCAGGTTCATGGCGGTCACCTCTCGGTAGTTGCTGTAGCGGGTGAAAGTCGGGGGCCGTTGTGGCCGTGACTCAAACTTACGCCCGGTGACCGATTCGCAGAAATCTTTTGTAGCACTAACTCATATCGACTGCATTGATAGTACCCGCAGCCCGCGTATGACGCGGGCTGTGGGTACTGCGCTCAGTCTTCGGCGAAGAAGTACAGGTGAGATGGAGACTCCAGATCGAACTTCTGAACAGTGTCGCCCAGCAGGCCGCTTTGCGGATCGCGGCGGACCGTGACGATCTGATGGCTCTTCTGATTGGCGAACAACATGAAGTTGCCACTCGGGTCGAAGCTGAATTCCCGAGGTTCCTTGCCTTCGACGGAGCGACGCTGGATTTCTTCCAGCATCCCGGTGGTGGGGTCTATGCGAAAGACCAGTATCTGGTTGGCATCGCCACGGTTGGCGACATAGAGGAAACGACCATCCGGCGAGACGTGCAGACCTCCCCCGCCGTTCTTCTGTTGAACGCCGGCGTTCTTGAGGTCAACCTTCTGAGTCTGCTTGAACTCGCCATCCTGGTATTCGAATGCCACCACTTCGGCAGACATCTCCAACACCAGCCAGGCATGTTTGCCGGCGCGGCTGAACAACAGATGCCGCGGCCCGCTGCCGCCGGGCAGTTGCACAGTCGGGACTTTGGCCGGCTGCAGCGGCTTGGCGCGATCCTGGTCGTAATCGAACACGAACAGCTTGTCGGCACCCAGGTCGGCCGCGACCAGGTATTTGCCGTCCGGCGTCGGAACCGCCGAGTGGACATGCGACGAGACCTGACGCTCGGCATTGACCTTGCTGCCTGGCCCTAGCGGCAGCGTCTGCACGGGCTCGGACAGCTTGCCGTCCCTAGCGACAGGAACGACCGCCAGCACACCGCCCGGGTCCGGGTTGACCGCATAGTTGGCGACGAACAGATAGCGGCCGTCCGGGCTCAGGTTCGAGTGGGTCGGTTCGTCGCCGTGGCTCTTCACCTGATTGATCGGAGTGAATTCGCGGGTCTTGGGGTCGATGCTGAAACTGCTCGCCTTGCCGACCGGATCGCTCTGGCCCGGTCCGTTCTCGTTCACAGCGAACACGAAACGTTCGTCTTCGGAATAAGTCAGCCAGGACGGGTTTTCCGACT
Source organism: Pseudomonas sp. JDS28PS106 (assembly GCF_036706555.1). NCBI lineage: Bacteria > Pseudomonadati > Pseudomonadota > Gammaproteobacteria > Pseudomonadales > Pseudomonadaceae > Pseudomonas > Pseudomonas sp. JDS28PS106. Next base: position 55,723 of record NZ_JBAJGT010000003.1, read on the forward strand.
TGATCAGTTGACGAGGCGTCGCGTCGATACGGCCCGTTTCGCGATTGAAGGCGAAGCGATAAATGCCCTCGCTCTTGCCCTGGGTATACGTACCTACCACTAAATCGATATCGGTCATGGGTTCAGCCTGGAGTGGGGCTGCACTGATGACGGCGGCCAGCGCCAGCCATCGCAGCGATACAGGGGACATAGGAGGCTTTCCTTTTGTTCAAATTGTGGGCGCCGACTATTCGACAGTCAGGCCTTGGACACTTTGCGGGCTCGGGTAGTTTTGCCGCATTCCGCAGAGCAGGCGCCGTCTATCCCTCGGTTTCGGGCAGCGGAGCCTGGACAGCGATCTGCTGGCTATCAGCCTCGGGGCCAGGCGAAAGGTCTAGACTGGGTATGAGCCTGGACAGAAAAGCCTGGTAGTGCGGCACTATTTGCCTGATCTGGTTCACCGGATCGACCGAGATACCCGCCAGCAGCACCGCGATCATCAGTCCGGTAATGGACAGATGGCGACGCAACGGCCTGAGCCCTCGTCGCGCCATTGGCAGCAACAGCACCACTCCGATCAGGAACCAGACGAACAGACGCGGCATCAGTTCCTGCCGGTCGAGTCCTACTTCCCAGAGCGCCCACACCGTACAGATCAGCAACAGCAGGGTGAACAGCCACACCGCGAAGCGCAATCCCATGACCAGCAGAACCCCGATGGCCGCGAATCCGAAACCGCAGAGCATGTAATAGAACGAGCCGCCCAGGCTTGCCAGCTTGGAGCCGCCGATCAACATGACGACGCCCAGTACCAGCAACAGGACACCTATGAAGGTCGGCAACAGGCGTGCACGACTCAACGCACCTTGAGTAGACATTGGATCTCCCTATCTTTCTTGTTTTGCTCGAATCCGTGAGCAGAGAACTGGCTCGGCCAGTAAAAAAATGACACGTCGTTATGCCCGACCTCCAAGGGTCAGGCACAAGAAAAGGCAAGCACGTCCGAGCAAGCGCAGTCACAGGGAGGCCCCTGCAACCCGCGCGCGAACACCCTACCACCCGATGCCGGCGGCTACGTGAACGCGACCGACAGGTAAAAACGAATCTAGCGCGTTGCGCGCTCGAAAACCTTGATCTGGATCAATCCTGGTCCGATTCGTCGTCTTCGGAAGGCTTGAAGGCATCCAGACAGACGATGCGGTGGTCCGCCGCACCGTCGTTGATGACCCAGCTTTGCAGCGACGAGTCGAACACCGCCGCATCGAGCTGGGCCGCGCTGAAACGCCAGACCTTGCGCTCGCGGCCGTCCATGCATTCGATGTACAAGCCCTCGTCCAGGGAAAACTCCCAGGCATGCAGGCCGTCGATTTCCAGCATGGTCGTCGACTGCAGGGCCGCAAGAAGAGTATCGGAAGTAGTGGTCATGAGCTTTTTGCCGTCTGGAGAAAAAGCCGCATGATACATCACAGCCGCCCGATCCCTCCCGGCTGGAACACCGCCTCGCCTGGCTTCAGGCCGTTGACCAGCGCTCGCCCGAATTCGGGCTGGCTGACTTCGAACCGGTCACCCGGCTGGGTGCGGATCCCGTCGGCGAACGACAGGGTCGCCGTGCCGAAGAAGTGCACGTGCGCATCGCCCGGCCGCAGGAACTGCGCGTACTTGAAGTGGTGATACTCGAGATTTTCCAGGCTGTGGCACATATTGGCCTCGCCGCTGAGGAATTCTTTCTCCCACAGCAGCTGTCCATCGCGCCAGATACGGCTGGTGCCCGCCAGGTTCTGCGGCAGATCGCCGACGCGCAGCTCGGGACCGAACGAGCAGGCGCGCAGCTTGGAATGCGCCAGGTACAGGTAGTTGCGCCGCTCCATGATGTGGTCGGAATACTCATTGCCCACCGCAAAGCCCAGGCGGTAAGGCTTGCGATCCGGCCCGATGACGTACAGGCCGCTCATCTCCGGCTCCTCGCCACCGTCCTCAGCGAATGGCGGTAATTCGAAGGCTGCGCCGGGACGGACCACGATGCTGCCGTCCCCTTTGTAAAACCATTCAGGCTGCACGCCGGTTTGTCCCGCGCCCGGCTTGCCACCCTCCACACCCCATTTGAAGATGCGCATGGTGTCGGTCATGGCCGCCTCGTCGCCGGCCTGCTGGTGCATTTTGTCCCGCGCCGAAGCGCTGCCCAGGTGAGTCAGGCCAGTGCCACTGACCAGCAGGTGCGCGGGGTCCGGGTGATCCAGCGGCGGCAGCACGCGCAGCTCTTCGAGCAACTGCGAGTAATCATGGCTGGCACCCTCGCCCTGCCCTTCCACCTGCCGGACCAGCCCGATGCCCGCCTCCACGGCGGCCAGCGCCAGTTCGCGAACGCTTTGGGCGCCCTGCACTTCCCTGATCCGGTCACCATCGACCACGCCCACGCGGCGCTCGCCATTGTTCAGTTCGAATTGTATGAGTCGCATGATCAGCTCCTGTGTATGTGTGCGGCTTTTTCAGCGAGCCTTGGCGCTGGCGGAGAAATCAGCCGGTGCCAGGGCATGTCGGCGTTCGAGCCGGTGATAGACGATGCCGGTAAGCAACAGGCCGAACACCATCACCCCGGACAGGAAGTACAGCCCCGACGCCAGGCTGCCGGTGGACTCTTTCAGAGCGCCGATGACGAACGGGCCCAGGTAGCCGCCGAGGTTGCCGACCGAGTTGATCAGAGCGATGCCGGCCGCCGCGCTGGCACCGGCGAAGAACCGTCCCGGCAGGGTCCAGAAGACCGCGGTACAGGAAAACAGCGCGAAGGCCACCAGGCACAACGCCGCCAGTTGCGCGACCGGAAGGCTCAGCCAGGCGCTGCCGAACAGGCCAATGGCGCCCAGTACATAGAGAACGGCCAGATGCCCGTAGCGATCGTTGAGACGGTCGGAGCTGCGCGGGATGATCAGCAGGCCGATGATGCCGAAGATATAAGGCACCGACGACACGAAACCGGTGGTCAGATCGCTTCCGCCAAACTGTTTGATCAGCGTCGGCAACCACAGCCCCAGGCCATAGATGCTCAGGGTCACCGGCAGGTAATACAACGCCAGCAACAACACGCGCTTGTCCTTCAAGGCATGCAGAGGATTGCCATGCCGGGTCTGGCCATATTCCTGCAGATCTTTCTGAAGCTCGCCGCTCAGCCAGTCCTTCTCTTGCTGGCTCATCCAGGTCACTTGCCGCGGGCCGTCCGGCAGCCAGCGCAGAACCGGCCAGGTCAGCAGGATCGCCGGAGTGCCGATGACGATGAACAACCATTGCCAGCCGTGCAGCCCCAGCACGCCGTCCATGCCCAGCAGACCGCCGGAGACGGGGCCGGTGATCATCATGGCGATGGGTTGCGAAAGGATGAAGAAACCGAGGATCTTGCCGCGATGGCGGACCGGGAACCACTGGGTGATGTAGTACAGCACGCCAGGAAAGAATCCGGCCTCCGCCGCGCCCAGCAAAAAGCGCATCACGTAGAAGCTGTAAGGCCCCTGGACGAACGCCATGCCGATGGTGATCGCGCCCCAGGTGATCATGATCCGGGCGAACCAGCGACGGGCGCCGAAACGTTCGAGCATCAGGTTACTGGGGATTTCCAGGAGGAAATAGCCGATGAAGAACAGTCCCGCGCCCAGACCATAGGCAGCGTCGCCAATGCCGATGTCCGCGCCCATGTGCAGCTTGGCGAAGCCCACGGCGGAACGATCCACATAGGCGATCAGGTACAGCAGGATCAGGAAGGGAATGAGTTTCAGGGTGATGCGACGTATAAGCCGCAATTCGTGGCTCATGAAGGCGGTCTCCAATTGTTTTTGTTATGGAACCTTGAGTGATCGCCGCAGGACTGCTCACCTCGGTCGCCGCTCAGTGAACACGACTATATAGTAATACTATTCGAGATCACAACTCTTCCAATCTTGAATTTTTAGGCTTACCTTAGCCGTCAGATGCGCGATTAAGTCTTACAATAAGAGAGCCGATCATGTCTGATAACGATAAGAAACCGACCCTGCGTTCCGCTCAATGGTTTGGCACCGCCGACAAGAACGGCTTTATGTATCGCAGCTGGATGAAAAATCAGGGCATTGCCGATCATCAGTTTCACGGCAAGCCGATCATCGGCATCTGCAATACCTGGTCGGAGCTGACGCCCTGCAACGCCCATTTCCGACAAATCGCCGAGCACGTCAAACGCGGTGTTATCGAAGCCGGCGGCTGGCCTGTGGAATTTCCGGTGTTCTCCAACGGCGAGTCCAACCTGCGCCCCACCGCCATGTTCACCCGCAATCTGGCGAGCATGGATGTCGAAGAGGCGATTCGCGGCAACCCGATCGACGGCGTGGTGCTGCTGACCGGCTGCGACAAGACCACGCCGGCGCTGTTGATGGGCGCGGCCAGCTGCGACATACCCGCCATCGTGGTCACCGGCGGGCCGATGCTCAACGGCAAGCACGCCGGCAAGGATATTGGTGCCGGCACCATCGTCTGGCAGATGCACGAATCCTATAAAGCCGGGCTGATCAGCCTCGACGAATTCCTCTCCGCCGAAGCTGGCATGTCCCGCTCGGCGGGCACCTGCAACACCATGGGCACGGCTTCGACCATGGCGTGTATGGCCGAAGCGCTGGGCACCTCGCTGCCGCACAACGCGGCGATTCCGGCGGTGGATTCGCGCCGCTACGTGCTGGCGCACATGTCGGGAATGCGCGCGGTGGACATGGTGCGTGAAGATTTGCGCCTGTCGAAGATCCTCACCAAGGCGGCGTTCGAGAACGCGATCCGCGTCAACGCGGCCATCGGCGGCTCCACCAACGCGGTCATCCACCTGAAAGCGATCGCCGGCCGGATCGGCGTGGACCTGGAGCTGGACGACTGGACGCGCGTCGGTCGCGGCATGCCCACCATCGTCGACCTGCAACCTTCGGGACGCTTTCTGATGGAAGAGTTCTACTACGCCGGTGGTCTGCCGGCAGTACTGCGGCGCATGAACGAGGCGGGCCTGCTGCCCAACCCGGATGCACTGACCGCCAACGGCAAAAGCCTGGGCGAAAACGTCTCCGCCGCCCCGATCTACGGTGAAGATCAGGTCATACGCGCGCTGGACAACCCGATTCGCGCCGACGGCGGGATCTGCGTATTGCGCGGCAACCTGGCGCCGCTGGGCGCGGTGCTCAAGCCATCGGCGGCCACCCCCGCGCTGATGCAACACCGAGGCCGGGCGGTGGTCTTCGAGAACTTCGAAATGTACAAGGCGCGGATCAACGATCCGGATCTGGACGTCGACGCAAATTCGATCATGGTCATGAAGAACTGCGGCCCCAAGGGTTACCCCGGCATGGCTGAAGTCGGCAACATGGGCCTGCCCGCCAAATTGCTGGCCCAGGGCGTGACCGACATGGTGCGGATTTCCGATGCGCGCATGAGCGGTACCGCCTACGGCACCGTGGTTCTGCACGTCGCGCCGGAAGCGGCGGCGGGCGGCCCGCTGGCGGTGGTGCGCGAGGGCGACTGGATCGAACTGGATTGCATCGAGGGACGTCTGCATCTGGACATTCCCGAAGCCGAACTGGCCGCCCGCCTCGCCGACTGGCAGCCGCCCCAGCCGCAGTTCATCGCCGGCGGTTACCGCCAGATGTACATTGACCACGTCATGCAGGCCGATCAAGGCTGCGATTTCGATTTTCTGGTCGGCTGCCGCGGCGCCGAGGTGCCCCGCCACTCGCACTGATCGATTCGGGCGGGCGTCGGTATCCCGGCGCCCGCCGCACGAGCCGCGCGATGGTATGATGCGCGGCATTCATCGCCAGGATCGACTCGCGACCCCATGGATTATCGAAAGCCTTCCGACCGAAAGAGCATGCATGCGCGGATTGTCCAGGAACTGGGCATGCAGATCGTTTCCGGCCGCTTCAAACCCGACGAAAAACTCCCCGCCGAGGCCCTGTTGTGCGAAGAGTACGCGGTCAGCCGGCCGGTCCTGCGCGAGGCCACCCGCGTGCTGGTCGCCAAGGGGCTGGTGTATTCCAGGCCGCGGGTCGGCACCGTGGTCAAGGCGCGGCGCGAATGGCACCTGCTGGACCCGGACGTCCTGCACTGGGTCATGCAGAGTTCGCCGCAGAACGAATTCTTCAACCTGCTGACCAGCGTACGCGCGGTGATCGAACCGGCGGTGGCGGCACTGGCTGCGCAGCATGCGACCGACGAAGAAATCGAATCCATTGACGAGGCTTACCAGCGCATGGAGGCGGCGCAGACGGCCGAAGCCTGGCTGCAGCCGGACCTGGATTTCCATAGCCGCATCGCCGACGCGACCCATAACGACCTGCTGGCGCACCTGTGCAACATGCTGTCGCTGGCGCTGCGTGAAGCACTCAAGCATTCCAACCAGCGGCCCAATCTGCACGAACTGGCGTTGCCGCGTCATAAAGCGATCCTGACCGCCATCCAGAACCGCGACGCACTGGGCGCGCGGCACGCGACCCTGGTGCAGCTGGACGACGCGCGTAATGCCCTGACCGTGGTGCTGGGCGGCGGGTGATTGCATCCCCCGTATCCGTAGGAGCCAGCTCGCTGGCGATAACAGGCAAACCGTGTTGTTTGCATCGCCAGCAAGCTGGCTCCTACAGTAGATTGCTTTACTCAATGGGAAAACAGCGAATGGCCGACCTTGCCGGCCATTTTTTCCGGTTTGATCAGGAACCGCGCCAGCGCCGGCAGCAGCCAGAGGGCGCCGAACATGTTCCAGAGCAGCATGAATGTCAGCATCAGCCCCATGTCGGCCTGGAACTTGATGGCTGAAAAGATCCAGGTGCAGACGCCGATCGCCAGGCACAACCCGGTGAACAACACGGCCTTGCCAGTGGATTTCAGCGTTTCGTAGTACGCCTCCTGTAACGGCAATCCGGCGCGAAGGAAGCTTTCCAGACGGCTGTAGATGTAGATCCCGTAATCCACGCCAATCCCGACGCCAAGCGCCACCACTGGCAGTGTCGCGACCTTGACGCCGATGCCCAGGAACGCCATCAGTGCGTTACCCAGCACCGACGTCAGCACTAGCGGCAATACGATGCACAGTGTCGCGGCCCAGGAGCGGAAGGTGATCATGCACATCGCCGCCACGCAGATATACACCAGCACCAGGATGGTCAGCTCCGAACGTTTGATGACCTCGTTGGTGGCCGCCTCGATCCCGGCGTTGCCCGCCGCCAGCAGAAATTGCAGCTCGGGCGTGCTGTTCTCGGCGGCGAAGTCCTGCACCACCTTGACGGCCCGATCGAGCGTCTCGGCCTTGTGATCGTTGAGAAACACCAGCAGCGGGGCCAGCGAGCAGTCATTGTTGTAAAGCCCGTCGGCCCGGGCGATGGAGCTGTTGAGCACGTCCTTGTTGCGCGACAGGGTTTCCCACTTCAGGCTGCCCTCGTTCATGCCCTTGATCACTTGCTTGGAAACCGTCACCAGGGAGATGGCCGACTGCACGCCGGACGTGTTATCCAGCTTCCAGGCCAGCTCGTTGATGGCCGACATGGTCGGCCACGCCGAACAGCCTTCTCGCGGGGTCTTGACCATCACTACCAGCACATCCGAGCTGGTGGAGTAATGCTCGATGATGAAGGCGTTATCCTGGTTGTATCGCGAATCAGGACGCAGTTCCGGGGCACCCTGATCCAGATCGCCGATTTTCAGGTTCTGGCTGTACCAGAGCCCGCCGGCGAAGGCCAGCAGTGCAAGAACCACCGACACCGGTGCGACCCGAGGGCTGGCGAAGTTCGACAGCAAACGCCAGAAAGGATGATCCGACACCGCGTCCTGCTTGCTGCGCACCACTGCCCGCTTGCTGATCCCGGCGTAGGAAATAGCCACCGGGAGCAGGATCAGGTTGGTGAACACGATCACCGCGACACCGATGGACGCGCCGATGGCCAGTTCGCGAATCACCCCGATGTCGATGATCAGCAAGGTGATGAACCCCACGGCATCGGCAAGGATGGCGATCATCCCCGGCAGGAACAGCTGGCGGAACGTGCGGCGCGCAGCCGTCAGTGCATTCTCGGCGTCGCTGGATTGCAGCGCGATGCCGTTGATTTTCTGCACCCCGTGGGAAATTCCGATGGCAAAGATCAGAAACGGGACCAGCATCGAGTAAGGATCGATGCCGAAACCCACTACGTGCATCAGCCCCAGCTGCCAGATCACGGCGATCAGCGTGGTGCTCAGCACGGCGATGGTGCTGCGGATGCAACGGGTGAACCACAGCAGCAGGACCAGCGTGATGACGAAGGCGACCCCGAAAAACATCACGACCATCAGCAGGCCGTCGATCAGATCGCCGACCTTTTTCGCAAAGCCGATGATGTGCACCCTGACATTGGGGTTCTGCGCCTGATACTTGTCGCGGATCTTTTCTTCGAGCTGGTGGGAAAATTGCTGGTAGTCCAGCTTGATCAATTTGCCCTGGTCCGCCGGGTCGGGGTAGGACTCGAGCAGCGGCACGTCGAGGATGCTCGAACGGAAATCGTTGGCGACCAGCCGGCCGATCTGCCCGGACTTGAGCACATTGTTGCGCAGCTGTTCCAGGCTCTGCTCCGAGCCGTCGTAGCTTTGCGGGATGACCTCGCCGCCGGCGAAACCTTCTTCGGTCACTTCCGTCCAGCGCACGCTGGGGCTCCATAGTGACTTGAGACCCGACCGGTCCACGCCCGGGATGTAGAACACCTCGTCGTGAACTTCTCGCAAGGTATCCATATAGGCCTTGGAGAAGATATCGCCATCAAGCGCTTCTACCGAAATCCTTACCGTATTGCCGAGGTTCGCCAGATCATGACGGTGGTCCATCATGTTCTGGATGAACGGATGATCCAGCGGGATCATTTTTTCGAAACTGGTGGAGGGCCTGACCTGAGTCGCCTGCCAGAACAGGAAAACGCTGGTCAGCAGGCAGAGCAGGATAACCGCGGGCCTGTTGTTGAAGATCAGGCGTTCCAGCAGACTGGCCTTGTCGCCGTGATGCCGGGTGTGTCGAAGGTTGGTCATGGCAGAGTCCGTCCTGGAATGCTATCGGGATGTCAGCTCGGCGCCGGTCGGCGTACTCAGATGGACGCCCCCCTGCCCGACCAGCACCAGATTGCCTTGATCGTTGACAGTGACGCCGGCCAGCGAGATACGGTCTGGACGGTTGAACACCATGAAGCTGCGACCATCATCGCTGCTGCGCAGCACGCTGCCGCCGTTACCGACCAGCACCAGTGAACCGTCGCCCATCAACGCGGCATTGGCAAGGCTGAAGTCCAGCGGTCCGCGTGCCGCGACCAGATCTATCTGTGTCCAGCTGTCACCGAAATCCGTGGAGCGAAACAGGTTGCCGCGCAGCCCGTAGACCAGCAGCGTGGAGGCTTGCGCCGTGCCGGTCACGCCGAACAACGACCCCTGATAGGGACCTTCAAGCTTCTCCCAGTTGAGGCCATCGTCCGTGGAACGAAACATGCTGCCGGCCTCGCCCACGATGAACAGACCCGCATCCTTCACCCAGGCGATGCCGTTGAGGTGGTATTGATCTTCGTTATCGAGGCGTTCGCCGATGTCCTGCCAAGTGCGCCCGCCGTCCTGGGTGGCTAGCAGCATACCGTAGGCACCCACGGCGAAACCGTTACGGGCGTCCTTGAACCAGACATCGAGCAGCGGCGCCTCGCGTTGCGGATCTTCGAACTGCGTCTGCCAGGTCTGTCCGCCGTCTTCGCTCGCCAGAATCAAGGCGTCGTGCCCGACCGCCCAGCCATGCCGGGCGTCTACAAAATGCACGGCGGTCAGCAACTGGCGGGCAGGCACCTGCGCCTGCACCCAGTTTTTTCCTTGATCGTCGGAATACAGGATATGCCCGCGATCGCCGACGACCACCAGCCGGGAACCGGCGTGGGCGATCTCCAGCAGCAGGCTGCGCGCGGCCTTGTCCGATTGCACGGCCTGCACCGCTGCCGCCTGGGCAGGTGCGGCCAGGTCGGCGGCGTCCAGCGTGCTCGCCGCCGTCAGGCTCAGCGCCATGGCCAGAATCCGGCTTGCGTAGCCGGCGCCGCGTGATCCGGTCGCCGGGCAAATGCGCCACATGGAAGGCTCACTCATGAACTTCTCCCTTTCTTATTGTTATCGAGCCGATTGCCGCCCGCCGGAAGCCGGACCATCCTAGGCAATTTTGCAAATGCCTGACAATCGACAGGCCTTCAACTTTGCCCCATCGGCCTTGCCGTGATTGACGAGCCATCATTGCGCCTGATGATCCTGCCATTCGCTCTGCTCCGCTCCGGCCCTCGGACCAACGCGGGAGCGAAGTGCTTCAGCGGGTTCCCCTGCGCCGCAACGCCGCCGGAGTGAACTCGCTGATGTCCGGAACCGGTTGAGAAAAGTCCAGGGTATTGGGTTCCTCGTTATCCAGGTTCTGCACGTTGTATCGGCGAGCCTGCAGATCATGGAACACATCCAGCGCCGACCAGATCGCGGGCAATTCGTAAAAGTTCTTCAGGTAAGCCAGGGAAGCCCGCCACAACTCCCCTCGCACGTCATAAAGATCGGCCGCCGCGATCTGCCAGCTGTCCTCGTCCAGGTAAAGCGTGCGTCGTGAATACACATGGCGCGCGGAGGGCTTGAGCGTCCCTTCCACCACCCAGACCCTGTGCAGTTCATACCGCGTGTAGGCCGGGTTGAGATGGCCGGGTTGCAGCAGTTGACGGTAGCTGACATCGGGACTCGACAGCCGGTAATTGTTATACGGAATGTAGATTTCCCGCTTGCCGACCAGCTTCCAGTCATAGCGATCGGGTGAGCCGTTGAACATGTCCGTATCGTCGGCGGTGCGCAATCCATCGGCGTTGGGGATCGGCGTGTCATACGCCAGGCTCGGCGCGCGGCGCACCCGGCGCTGGCCCGCGCTGTAGGCCCAGGCCTGACGCGGCTCCTGAAGCTGGTCGAGGGTTTCATGCACCAGGACCGCCGAGCCGGCCAGACGGGCGGGACTGCGGGTGAAGGACAAGTAATAGAACAGGATGTTGTCCAGACCCGCGTAACTGCCTTTGGGATCGTAGAACCTGAACAGGGCTTCCTGTTGGGACGTGATAGGGCTGTAGCTGCCGTTGCGTTGCACCGCCACTTCCGAGGCACGCCGGATCACGTAGGTCCCACGATATCGGGCAATATGGTTCCACACCGCCTCGATCCCGCTCTTGGGTATCGGAAACGGAATGCCTCCGTAGGCATCGACGAATCCGCTGCCATCCGCGACCAGTCTGGCCTTGCCGGCATTGGCGCGGGTGTTGTCGTATACCCATTGCGGAGCGGCGGCGGACCGGCGCGTCACGTAGACCGGTATCGAATAAGTGTCGGGGTAGGTCTGCAGCAAAGCAATCTGGCCAGCGGTGAGGTGCTCCCGAAACGGTCTCATATTGGCCTTGGTGATGGTGAACAGCGGCTTGTCGCCGGCGTAAGGGTCGACATGTCGCGAACCGGGTCCGGCATAGTCGGCGGGCGGTCGAGTGATGCCGCCACTCCAGGCGGGGATGGTTCCGGCCGCGTTGCCCGCGCGCTCGCCGCCCAGCGGTGTGAGACGTGCGCCCAGCTGCGTGGCATCCGTGGCGCCGGCCGTATTAATTGCCAGCACCAGCGCGGTGATTCCTTTCAGGTACTTCATCAGCATGATGGGTCTCCTTGCATCAGGCGGGCTAGAACGAGTACTTGACGTTCAGGCCGACATTGTCCCGGTCGCGAACTGCGTTGTTCCTGCCGCCGCCGTAGAACGCCGTGTACTGCAACTCGGTCTCCAGGCGATTCTGATAGCCGGTTTTCAGCCCGAGCGTATGCGCCTTGCGGCCCTCCACGAAGTTGCCGGTCTGGTGGGAGTTGCCTGCGAAGTCGTGCTTGAAGACCGCAAACGGAGACAGGTTGACGCCGGCGTAGATATCGTTCCAGACGCCCTGCAGCATCAGGGTGTAGCCATAAGCGTTGCGGTTGACCATATCGTCGCGGCCGAAGCCGGAGAGGTAGGAGTTATTGCCTCGTCCCGCGTAATAGCGGGTCGTGCCGTCCCAGGCGGTGTACTTGAGGCTGCTGCCGCGCAGATGTTCGGAAGACAGTTCGGCAACCATCGTCAGGCCGTCGAATGACACCCGCGGTCCGAAGTTGTAGAGCGTGCCCAGGGAAGCGTTGAACATCTCCACCCGCTCGGCGTTGCGGATTTTCTCCCCGGTCGTGACCTGATACCCGCCGATATTGACCGGCCTGCCTGCGGCAAGCTGGGGCGCCTGGCTCAACAGATCGCCCAGCAGATCGCTGGTCGACGCCTGCCCAATGGGCATGTTGGGGCGGTAGGCCAGCTCGCCAAACACCGACGCTTGCCCTACGTGGGTGTTGAAACTCATGCCTAGCATGCGAATGTCTTCGGCATATTCCCGGCGACCACGTACCTGACCGGCAACGTCCAGCGTCGCGACCCCATCGGTCGCCGAACCCAAAGCACTGCGGTAGGCCTGGGCCAGCGGCCCGTTCGGACTGGCAGCCATGAGTTGCTGCAATTGCTGGACGCTCAGCCCTGCTTGCGCCGCGATCCGCCGCTGTATCTCGGGAGCGAGCGCGGCGCTGATCTCGGCCAGATTCAGACCTGCAAAGCTGCCCAGATCCGCATGGATCGTCGGCTCCTTGGCATGGTAGTTGACGAAGTAGAAGCCGAACTCGGTGGCATTAAGCTGTTCGGCCATGTACCGCAAGGCAACGCCATACTGACCGTCATCACGGGCGTTGATATCGGGGCCGATACTCGCCACCTTGAGATTGCCGGCGGGGTCGATGCGTCCGCCGCCCTGCAGGCCACCCGCGCCCGCTGAACTCAGCCCCTGATACAGGCCGGCCAAGGGCGTCAGCGCCGGCACGGGTGCGTACGCGGTATTGCCGCCTTCGGCAAACAGATCGGTTTCCGAAAAATAGGTGCCCACCGGATCGACCTGGGTTTCCTTCCAGTTGAACTGGTAGAAGGATTCGAGCGAAAGGTCGTCGCCCAGCCCCAGATTGAAGCTCAGCGCCTCGACCGGAACGAGCACTTCCTTGAGTTCCGAGCCCGGCAGGCGAAAGCTCGCCGCGTCGATGGGGTTGGTGGTGTTGATGCCTCCCCGGTAGAACACCCCTTCGCCCCAGTTGAATACCTGCCGACCCAGCCGCGCGTCCAGAGGCGCCCCGGCAATATCCCAGTTGCCGCGTACGTAGGCGTCGAGAATATCGATGTCATGCCCAGCGTTGCGGCGCGTATCACGGGTGAACGCGGTATTGTTCGGCGCGTTCTGGCTGGCCTGGAAAGGTAGAGGGCGATCCTGGAAGTTATTTCGCTTATCCATGATCTGAGTGTCATAAAAGGCTGAACCACGCACGAATAATCCGTAGTTCATGTAGGAAAGTTCTAATTCACTTGTAAGCTTGAATACTTCAGAAACCAGTCCCGTATCGAAGTTACGATTGCCGTCATTCGTATTGACATCATCATTGCGTTTGTCCTGCCCCTGAACTCGCCACAACTGGCCATAAGACAGCGTAGTATCCAGCGACCCACTGATCTGCTGGTCGTCCAGAGCGAACTCGATACCATACGCGGGCCCCGCCACGCAAGGCAGCACCCCTGCCATCACCAGCCCCGCAGCCATGGGACGCCAGCGCAACGAAGCACTCTTCGATGCTGTTTTCATGTTGTCAGCTCCTTGCTATTGTTATTGTTTCCCCGGCCCTTACTTGAAGTAAGAATAATCTGTAGGACCTGAAGCGTAACGCTGTAGGAATCCCAGAAGTTGACCCTCCAATCAAATTCCGGACACAGCATTACAGCCAGCAGGCAGACTATATAACCGAGGAAGGCTCAGTATAACGACAAGTTCCTCGCCAACAAGTATCAATATCGAATATCGAATTCCAGGTCTGAACAGCCTGCAAAGGTCACTTACATGTGAAGCATGGAATCAGGTCGGATCAGGGTCGCAGGAGCGAAACAGGATACATCCGGCAAACGACTCGCAGCCATTGCCGCTCGCCGAGGGCACGTCGCAGGACTGTCAGTCAGCGGCCCTGGCATCGAAGATGCGACTGGCCGCGCTTATCTGACTTCGTCAGTCCAGAACGACATGCGGCAGGAAACGGCTGCTGTCCTTGGTGATCAGGCTGTCGTCTTCCCGAATGCCTATTCCCGACGCCACATCGCCGATCACCCAGGAACCGATCAGGGTGTAGCTGTCGCCAAAACGCGGCAAGGGAGAGTACTCCTGAAGGATATAGGGCGCGTCGGTATAGGGCCCGTCCACGGCGATCAACTGGTCGCCCGGCGTGCGCAGTTCGATGTTGGCGCCCTCGCGGGAGAAGTACGGCTTGCGCACCCAGCCCCGGGGCAGCGGCATGCGCGGGTCCGGGTCGACGCGGGCGGGCAGCAGATTCGGATGGCCTTCGTTGAACTGCCACAACAGGGGCAGGATCCCCTTGTTGCTGAGAATCGCCTTCCAGGCAGGCTCCATGAACCGGGTCCCGCTGGCCGCGACATGCCTGCCGAAATCCTCATGGAAGATATGCTCCCAGGCGTGCAATTTGAACAGACGCTCGATCCCCCGACCTTCCAGATCGACGAAGCGCCCTTCGGCGTCCAGGCCGATATCCTCGATGTCGATATGCCGGGCGTCGATGCCCACATGCGCAGCCATGCGCCGCATGAAATCGGTCGTTCCCCGGTCCTCGGCGGAGCCTGACATTGCCGAAAAGTAGAAGGGGCCGGTGCCGGGCAAGGCCGCGAAAGCGCGCACCAGATCCTCGGCGATGGAGTTGAACTGAGTGGCGTGCCCGGGCAGCACGCCTCGCTCGATCTGCTCTTCGAGCCACAACAACTGGAATGCCCCGGCTTCCATCAGGCTGGTCGGCGTATCCGCGTTGATCTCGTACATCTTGGCCGGCCCGCTGCCGTCGTAGGCAAAGTCGAATCGTGCATACAGATGGGGCTCGCCCTGTTTCCAGGACGCGCGAACCAGATCGAAGAACGCTTCGGGAATCGCCAGCCGAGCCAGCAGTTCCTCGCTTTCCACGACCCGGGCGACCATATCCAGGCACATCTGGTGCAGTTCCTGGGTCGGCGCTTCGAGGTCGCGGGCTACCTGCTCTTCGGTGAACAGGTAGTAACCGCGCTCGTCCCAGTAGCGCTCGCCGTCAATGGTGTGGAAATTGAAGCCTTCCCGTTCCGCGGTTGCCCGCCAGTCCGGGCGTTCTTCGACAAGGATCTTCTTCATGGCTGGCTCCGCTGGCGTCTCAACCGCCGAAGCTCGAACTGCTGCTCTTGCCACCCCAGCCGCTGCGCGCCGCAGCCTGACTGCCGAAGCCTCCGCGCGAAATAGTGGAGGACACTGACGAGCGCGACCCTGAAGCGCCCAGATTACGGCCCAGCGTACTCTGGGTATAACGGCTGTCCGAACTGGAGCGGGCCTGAGTGGAGCGGCTGAAGGTCTTGCCCCGGCTCATCTGACCCGGCAGCGACGAGCTGTAGTAGCCGCCACGGTCGTCGCGGGTCTGATAGATCGGCTGGGAATAATAGCGATTGCCGCCAAAACCATTGCTCATCAGATTGCCGATCAGCAGGCCGGTGAGCAGCCCCTGCGTCCCGGTGAAACCGCTTTGCTGGACCTCCGCGCGTGCCTTGTCCAGTGCTTCCTTAGGTACGTTGCCCTCAAAACCCAGCTCGAAGCCGCCGAGTCGAGGCATGTACTTGCCCTCCGAGGTGACTTGGCAATAGTCGGGCACGAAGTCGGCTTCACAAGACGCCTTGTCGTCATATGTGGGCGCGATGCGACGGTGATCGGACATCGCCTGCATGTAGGCGTCGGAACAGGTGTCGACCGGCACCTTGGCTTCAACGCATTCCTGAACCGATTTGAAATTGGCCTGGGCGGTGAAATTCGGTGTCTCTTCGGACGGACCGCACGCCGACAGCGCGAGCGGCAAGGTGCTGGCGAGCACGAGTTTTGCGGGACTGCGTCTCATGGTGATCTCCTTGATCGGGCAGGCTCAGACCGTCGGGGTCATGCAGGCGGCATTGAGCAGGCCGACGCTGACCGCGACGCTGGCGGCGTAGATCGCTGCCGCCATCTCGCCCTTGGCGATACGCGCCGACAGTCCTTTGAGCACCAGACTGGTCACGCTGAACGCGAGCAATTGAACGGCGGCGGCGATCAGCGCCCAGACGATCACGTCCAGTATCCCGATGCTGTAGGCGATGATATTGCTGGCCGGCAGCGCGAAGCCGATCAGTGAGCCACCCAGCGCCAGCGCCGCTGCACTGTTGTTGTCGCGAATCAGCGCGAATTCCTTGTGCGGCGTGATCCGGCTGTAGATGAACTGAAACAGCGCGAACAGCAGCGCCGCGACCAGAATGTACAGCACGAAGCCGAAGACGGCAGTGGCATTGAGCGACATACGCAGCGCGTCGATCATGGAGAATTCCTTGTCAGATTACGTTGATATCGGTGGATTGCAGGGTCACGCCGACAGCTGTGGTCAGAGTGATGGCGCCCTCTTCGTCTTGCTCGACTGAAAACAGCAGGAACTCCCTACGGTTGATCAGACCGGTCTCGCGCGCGTACAGCATGCTGAGATGGTTCACGCGATAGCTGCTTTCCGGGCTCAGGACGTCCTCGTCCAGCGGAGTCAGCTCGGTCTGCCCGTCCTCGGTGCCCCACTGGCGAACGTACTCCTCGCCTTCATGCTCGTAGGTCGGCAGGCCGATGGGTGATTGCGGGCCGGTCAGACGCAGCAGTTCGTCCCGGCTGGTGATGGGTACGGCGCTGTGGTAACCGAACAGGATGATGTCCTGCACGTCTTCCGCAGCGGGGCCGTTGCTGAGCACCTGGACGAAATAGTCTTCGTTGTCGAGGTAGAAGCGATGCAGACTCATGGACTGCCCCAGCTCGATCCGCCCCACGGCCCAGACCTTCTCGTCGCCCGGCACCACCACGTGGGAATGCCCCTCCAGCAGCAGCTTCAGGGATGAGTCCAGGCACAGCATGCGCCCCGAACCCAGCCCCAGCGGACTGCCGGAGACGACCGACCCGGTGCCGCGACCCGACGGCTTGGGCGCTTCCAGTCCCAATGCTCGTTTGAACCAACTCATGACGCCTCTCCTTGCAAATGGCTGGACGCTCTGTCGCTGAATCTCCACCCTGCGAGGGAGTGGTTGTTGAAGGATGAACTGACCGTTCAATGGCCCAGCAGTTTATCCGAATGCATCAGGCAAGCGACGCAAATACCCGACAACGCTCCGGCCAGATGCGATTCGAACGAAATGCCCGGCGCCGGAATGAACCCATAGATCAGGCCGCCGTACCCGGCCAGCGCGATCAGCGCCAGCAGCAGGCTGGAAAAACTGCGCTTGTACCAGGCGCGCGCCAACAGGTACGTCCACAGGCCGAAGATCAGCCCGCTGGCGCCTACATGCACGCGGGCACGTCCGAGCAGCCAGACCAGCAATCCGCTTTGCAGCATGATCAACCCGCACACCCAGAGATAGCGTTTGACCCCTTCGGTCACGACCATCCAGCTCAGCATCGCGAACGGCAACAGATTGCTCATCAAGTGCGCGGACGAACCATGGATAAAAGGTGCCAGCGCGATGCCGCGCAGCCCCTGCAGCGTACGCGGGACGATGCCGAATGATACCAGTCCCGATCCCGTCATCGTGTTGACCAGCTGAACCGCGACCAGCGATGCCGCCAGTCCTGACACGACTTTCAGCCGTCTTGAAAAACCCATGAACCATCCTTGAAGCGTTCGCGGACAGACGACGCCGGTCGCCTGTCCGCCCTGCGTTTACTGAGCGGGCGTCTGGCGGGCCTTGAGCCGCGCCAGCACATCGTCGGCGCCGCCGGTTTTGGCGCCGATGCCCGCTTCTTGCAAGCGACGCTCAAGGTCGTTGCCGCTGGACTGGTTGGCAAGCTCTTCGGCTGCCTCCAGCTTGGCGTCCTGTTCATCCTGACGCTGCTTGAGACGCGCCAGCGAACCCACCGCGGTTTCCACGGCACCACTGGCTCCGCCGGTGGCATTGGCGGTCGCGACGCGGGCACGCTGCACGGTTTCACGAGCGCGGGCCATTTCCACCTGCTGCTTGAGACCCTTGATCCGGGATTCGGCCTTGACCACTTGCTCCTGAAGCAGGCTGACCTGCTTGGCGAACTGATCGGCCAACGCTTGCTCCTGATCGCGCTGGGCTTCGATCTCGGCGATCTTGCCGGCGCATTCCGCCGCCAGCGCCTCTTCGCCCTTGTTCAGGGCCTGCATGGCGCGGCCTTCCCAGTTGGCGATGCTGGTGGCGTGCTCTTCCAGACGCTGCGCCGACAACTTGTGCTTGGCCTTGATGGTGATCAGACCATCACGCGCCTTGACCAGCGCGCTGTCCGCGTCACGGATTTCCTGATCCAGGATTCGCAAGGCGTTGGCGTCGACGATCGACTCGCCGACTTCGGAAGCGCCGCCACGTACGGCGGTTACCAGCTTTTTCCAGATACTTGTCATGGTTCTATCCTTTTTTGGACGGCAATGCTCTGACGAGACGAAAAGTGATCAGCGAACGAAATGGTCGTCGAAGGCTTCGGCGGCGCGGATCACGTTGTCGGCCAGCGTGAGGATTTCCTGCACGATCACCGTCAGGCTGGACGCGGCGCTCAGGGAACCGAACAGGCAGTACACGTCCTGACCGTCGGCCAGGCGTTCGATGCCGACCGAGGACAGCGGGAAAAGGTCGCGGCTGCGCAGAACGGCCTCGTTGAAAGCCACGGTATCCTTGATGCGGCTCACCTCGATGAGCGTGGTGTCGGCCAGGATCTGGTCGCCCGCCACCGCGATGTAGACCGGCAGATCGCCGAACTCCTTCAGGGTCAGGCGGATGCCCGCTTCGGTGCCGTCGGTCACAGCCAGTTCGATGTCGCCGTTGACCACTGCATCCAGTCCAGCGAGGGATTTGTGCAGGGTGCTGACGGTCCAGTTGGTGTTCTCGGTCATGAAATCCTCCAGTTTGATTCTCTGGCCCAGAAAGGGCTGGCGCAGGGCTTTTTCGATGCCTCGCAAGGCGTCGACGTTCTCAGGGCGGATCCAGAACTCTCGTTTGACCAGCCCGGCTTCCTTGAGTCGCAACCGCATTTCACGCATGTAATCGGTGGAGCTTTTCGACGGCTTGGCCATTGCAACATTCTCATCTCACCGCGATACCAGAGGCACGCTAACAGATGAATCGAGCAATTGAAATATCTCACATGTGAGATTTTCTTCCGTAGGAGCCAGCGGGCGGCGATCCGTCTTGCTGGCGATGCGGCCAAAAGAGATTGCGAGATACCGAGCATTTCGTATCACCGTTCATCGCCAGCAAGCTGGCTCCCACGAAAATCGTTTGGACGCATTTCTGTGTGTTCATCAAACCCAACAAAAAAAGCGCTGCCCGCTCGCACGGATAGCGCCTTTCAGTACACGACCGATTTACTCGGCCAAGCTCTTGCTCACGACTTCGAACACGTCGGCCGAGAGATTGCCTGAGGCCAGGATGCGTTCCAGCTCGGCTTTCATCAGCGCCTGACGAGCGCTGTCGTATTTTCTCCAGCGGGTCAGCGGTGCCAGTTGCCGCGAGGCGATCTGCGGGTTGAAGCCGTTCAGTTCGATCACCAGATCCGCCAGGAAGCGATAACCCGAACCATCCGCCGCATGGAAGTTGATCAGGTTCTGTCCGGCGAAGGCACCGATCAGCGCTCGCACCTTGTTCGGGTTCTTGATGTTGAACGCCGGATGCTGCATCAGCGCCTTGACCCGATCCAGGCCACCCGGCAGCGGGCTGCCGGCCTGGACGCTGAACCACTGATCCATGACCAGCGCGTTGTCCTTGAAGTTCTCGGCGAACACCGCCAGCGCCTTGTCCCGCGCTTCGGTGAATGGCGAATTGACCAGTACAGCGAGGGCGGTCAGGCGCTCGGTCATGTTGTCGCTGGTGTCGAACTGTTCGATGGTCGCTTCCAGCACCTGCGGCCGCGCGGTGAGCATCAGGTAGGACAGCGCGATGTTCTGCAAGGCCCGACGGGCGAAGTGTTCGGCTTCGGCGACGTAAGGCGTATCACGGGATACGCCGCGGTTGGCCTGGTAACGCTCCCATAGCGCATCGAACAATTGCTCGGCGATCTGCCGGCGAGCGAATTCACGCGCGTTGTGAATGGCCTCGACGTCAGCCACTTCGCTGATTTCGGTCAGGTAGGCTTCGCTAGGCAGTGAGAGCATTTCCGCGACCATGGCCTGATCGAGGCTCTCGTCGGCCAGAACCGTACCCAGCGCGGTGACCAGTCGCTGATCCATGACCAGCGCCTGCCCTTGCTGATGCTGGCCGATCATTTCCTGCAGCACCTGCACCGACAGTTGCTGACCTGCGTCCCAGCGATTGAATCCGTCGGTGTCGTGCTGCATGAGGAACATCAGCTGGTCACGGTCATACGGGAAGCTCAGTTTGACCGGCGCCGAGAAGCCGCGCAGCAGCGAAGGCAAAGGCCGTTCGGTGATGTCGACGAAAGTGAACGTCTGCTCAGCTTCGGTCACCGACAGTACGCGGCTGGTGCCCATGGCCTGTTCTTCGCCAGCCAGACGCAGCGGAATTTCGCCGCCCTGTCTGTCCAGCAAGCCCAGCTCCACGGGAATCACGAACGGCAGTTTTTCCTGCTTGTCCGGGGTGATCGGGCAGCTCTGGCGGAAGGTCAGGCTGTAAGTGCCGGCCGCGCGGTCGTAGGCCTCGCTCACCGCCAGTCGAGGGGTGCCCGCCTGGCTGTACCAGCGCTTGAACTGGGTCAGGTCGACGCCGTTGGCGTCTTCCATCGCCTTGACGAAATCGTCACAGGTCACGGCCTGGCCGTCGTGGCGCTCGAAGTACAGGTCGCTACCCTTGCGGAAGCCTTGGGCACCGAGCAGCGTGTGCAGCATGCCGACCACTTCCGAACCCTTTTCGTACACGGTCAGGGTGTAGAAGTTGGAGATCTCGATAAAGCTGTCGGGGCGCACGGCGTGGGCCATCGGGCCTGCGTCTTCGGCGAACTGGTGGGTGCGCAGGTAGGCGACGTCCTGAATGCGCTTGACCGTGGCCGAGTTCATGTCGGCTGAGAAGCCGGCGTCGCGGAATACGGTAAAGCCTTCCTTGAGCGACAGCTGGAACCAGTCGCGGCAAGTCACGCGATTGCCCGACCAGTTGTGGAAATACTCGTGGGCGACGATGGCCTCGACCCGCTGGTGAGCGGCATCGGTGGCGGTTTCAGCGCGGGCCAGCACGGCGCTGGAGTTGAAGATATTGAGCCCCTTGTTCTCCATCGCGCCCATATTGAAGTCGTTGACCGCCACGATCATGAAGATATCCAGGTCGTACTCGCGACCATAGACTTCTTCGTCCCAGCGCATGGACTTCTTGAGGCTGGTCATAGCGTGCTGGCACTTGTCGATGTTCTCCGGCTCAACATAGATGCGCAGGGTCACTTCCCGCTCGCTCATGGTGGTGAAGGTGTCTTCGATGCACCACAGATCACCCGCAACCAGCGCGAACAGATAGGCAGGCTTCTTGAACGGATCTTCCCAAGTGGCCCAGTGGCGACCGTCGTCTTCCTGGCCGCTGGCGACCGGGTTGCCGTTGGACAGCAGGATCGGGAACTGCTGTTTGTCGGCGCTCACGGTCGTGGTGAAGCTGCTCATCACGTCAGGACGATCGAGATACCAGGTGATCTTGCGAAAGCCTTCGGCCTCGCACTGAGTGCAGAACATGCCGCCGGACTTGTACAGGCCTTCCAGTGCAGTGTTGGTTTCCGGGTGGATGCGGACCGTGCTGTCCACGGTAAAGCACTCTGCCACGGGTTGCAGGGTCAGGCTGTCGGCAGTCAGCTGATAGTCGCCAGCGCCCAGTTCGGTGTCGTCCAGTTGCAGCGAGACCAGCTCCAGCTGCTGACCGTCCAGCACCAGCGGCGGCAGGCCCGCGCCCCGCTCGGGGTTGCGGCGCATGACCAGCTGCGCGTGCACCAGCGAATGGTCGTCGAACAGTTCGAAGGTCAGGTGCGTTTCGTCGATGAGGTACTCGGGCGCCTGGTAGTCCTTGAGGTAGATCATTTTCGGTTGTTCAGTGCGCATGCTCGAATCCTTACTGATGCACGGCCAGTTGATAGGCCGTGTACTTGCGAATGTTGATCACGCCGGTGTCGAAAATCAGGTACTGGCCCTTGATGCCCAGCAGCGTGCCTTCGGCGATCGGGTTCTTGTCCAGGTTGAAGCTGACGATCTTGGTCGGATACGCCTCGACCGGATAACGGAATTCCAGCGGCTCGGCGTCGTGCAAGAGCTGGATGGCCTGCAGGCCGAACCGCTCCTGCAACCCGAGCAGGCCCGCGCCGCAACTGTCGAACAGTTCCTGGCGGATGGCCTTGAGATCCACCGGCTGCGCGTCGCCCTTGAGCAGCGCGCGCCAGTTGGTGCGGTCGGCGACCTGGCTGCGCAACAGGTCTTCGACGAAGCCCGATTGCTGTCGGGTCGCGACCCGCAGGATCGGTAACGCCTGGCTGGCACCCTGGTCCAGCCAGCGGGTGGGCAACTGCGTGGCGCGGGTGATGCCGACCTTCACGCCCGAAGAGTTGGCCAGGTACACGATGTGGTCGGTCATGCAGAACTGCTCGCCCCAGCCCGGGTCACGGCAGGTTCCGTGCTCGTGGTGGCATTTCTCCGGGCTCATGATGCACACATCGCATTGCGCCAGCTTGAGCATGCAAGGGTAGCAGTAACCCTGACTGTAGCTGGACTTGGTCTTGCGACCGCAGTGGGAACAGTGGATCGCCCCCAGAAACTCCAGGCGCACGGTCTTGCCGATCAGCGGGTTGACCGGGATTTCCGTATCGCCGAGGCGAAACGCGTATTGCACGAAGGACGCGTCGTCATGACGCGCCAACATTTTGTTGACTGATCCGCGACCGAGTTCGATCAATGAATGGCATCCGATTTGAACAGAATATTAGGCACCGGCTCCGACTTGGACGCGCATTCCTGCGGGCCCATATAGCCGATACGCTGGTCTTCGGGCAGGTTCTGCGCTTCCCAGGCGATCAGCGCCTGCAGCGACAGCTCACGCTGCTCCTGGGTCAACTTGCGACCGTCGGCCCATTTGCCGATTTCCACGGCCAGCTTGAGGCTTTCGTAGATATCGGGGGTGATGTTTTCAATCATTTCGACAAAAGACGACATGGCGCACTCCAGAAAATGGCGGGCAGAATTCTAGCGTCTTCCGCGAGCCAGAACACCGCCCGCAAGACCCGTGACACAACCAATGATCAGCCCGCCGACGTGAGCGCCGTTGGCGATGTCGCCGAAGCCGAGCATGCTGACCACGCCGAACAGGCACAGCAGCAACCAGACCAGCATCATCACCAGCACGCCGCGCGGCAGGTGGTAGACCGGATTGGGCGCCAGCAGCTGGTAGATCCAGCAATGCCCGAGCAGCCCGTACAGCACGCCGGACAGCCCGCCGAACAGGCTCGGGCCGCCGAACGCGTATTGAATGTAATTGGACACGGCGGCGAACAGCAGGGTCAGCGCCAGCAATTGCCAACTGCCCTGACGGGATTCGATGCGCCGCCCCAGCTCCCAGTACCACATGCCGTTCATGGCCAGATGCAGCACGCCGAAGTGGATCAGCATGGGCGAAACGATACGCCACCACTGGCCTGACGCGAGGGTTGCTTCCAGCGGAACGAACGTGGCGTAGTCGCCATGCACGCGAAAATCCAGGAACGTCAGCCAGCGCACCGCATCGAGATTGTCGCCCAGCAGCGTCAACCCGGCGACGATCAGGCTCGCCAGCAGTACCAGCGCCGTTATCGGGCTGGCGCGAAGCTGCTGTACGAAGCCCGGACGGCTGGTCGCGGCCGCCTTGCCACCAGGCAACTGATAAGTGTCGTCGCCCTCGGGATAGCGCTGGTACAACTCGCGTACTTCATCAGGCAACTGGCCGGCATCCGGCACCCAGAGCACTTGCTCGCCTACTTCCTCGCTGACGCGGTGAGGCACCTGCAAACGGTGCAAAAGGCTGACGAATCCGCTCAGGTCAGTGCTAAGCGGCAAACGCAGTACAGCAACAGGGGTCATTGCGAAACCTCGGGGCGCTGAACGTCGACCCATACGAATTTGTCCGGATCTATCCGGGTTTCCTGATCCAGCCGGTACGCGACCAGCTTGCCGAACAGCACAGCGCTGTAGTCCAGGCAGGCCAGGTTCGGGCGGATCGGCGCGGGATTGCCGCTGCGCCAGTAGTGGCCGACGAACAGCAGGGGCTCATCGACGCCATAGCGCAACAGCGCATTCTTTTCACTGGTGGACAGCGGCGTCTTCGCCACGCCCTCGGGCAGCGGGTCCGGCTGGAAAACGATATCGCCATAGGTCTGCGGGTCGTCTTCCCAGAATTTGGTCCGGAAGTATGCGCGGGTCAGACCGTCGCCACCGGTCAGGGTCAGCCCATGGGGCAGACGCATATCGGTGCCGCGCAGCAGACGATTGAACACATTGCTGGCGAAACTGCCCGGCACCGCCGAGGCCTGGACGAAATGCCGGTCGATACGGCCATCGCCATGCAGACCGCGCAGAGGCTCGATCAGGGTCGGGTCCCAGCAGGCGTGGACAGCGCGAAAACGCCCGGCATCGAGGAACAACGGCAACTCGTAGAACCAGTCGACGAACGCCTGCCACTCATCCGGATAGCGCTCGAACTGCGCCAGCGTCTCGCTGATCAGGCCCGCATGACGCTTGCTGTGCTCACGCACGAATTGCTGGCCGCTTTCGGGCAGTGCCGGCGTCATCCAGCCCAGAGCGTTGAACTCATGATTGCCCATGAGGCACCAGGCCTGCCCGGCCTCGACCATGTCCCGCACGATATGCAGCGCTTCACGGATCTTCGGCCCGCGGTCGATGATATCGCCCAGGAAAATCGCCAGGCGCTGGGGGTGACGCCAGACACCTCGCTGCAGACGGTAGCCGAGCCTTTCCAACAGGTGCTCCAGGGTATGGGCGCACCCGTGCACGTCACCGATCAGATCGAAGCCACGCGCCGGATCCAGCATCAGTCGCTCCCGGCGCCGAGCCTGCTGCCCCAGCCGAGCTTGGTACGGCAGACTTCGTAGTAGTTGTGGTCCAGCGGGTGAATCAGTCGCAATTTCTGCGGCTTCTTGCTCACCGTGACGGTATCGCCGGGCGCGCAGGTGAAGTGATTCTGGCCGTCGCAGGAGACTTGCGGATAAATCGTCATGTCCTTGGAGACAACGATCTTCAGCTCACTGTTCCCGTCGACCACGATCGGCCTGCCGGACAGCGTATGCGGATACATCGGGACGATAACGATGGCATCGAGCTTGGGATGCATGATCGGCCCGCCCGCGGACAGCGCGTAGGCGGTCGAACCCGTGGGGGTGGATACGATCAGGCCATCGGCCTTCTGGCTGCACACGAACTGGCCGTCGATATGAATTTCGAACTCGATCATCCGCGTGGATTTGCCCGGATGCAGCACCACGTCGTTGAGCGCATCGCCCTGGCCGATGGCCTCGCCATGACGACGAACCTCGGCCTGGAGCAGGAAACGGTTTTCCACCAGGTAGTGTCCGTCGAGCACCTCGGCGCACTTGACCTCCAGCTCGTCGGGCCGGATATCGGTCAGAAAGCCCAGGCTGCCACGGTTGATCCCCAGCACCGGCACGTTATGGCGCGCCAGCGCGCGAGCGGCGCCCAGCAGGCTGCCGTCCCCACCGACCACGATCACCAGGTCGCAGACCTCGCCGAGCATCTTGCGCGAAGACGTCTGCAGACCATGACCGGGCAATACCTCGGCGATGGTTTCTTCGAGAATCACGTGCAGGTGGCGATCCAACAGAAATCGCTTGAGTCGGCGAACGGTATCGAGCACCTGGACACTGCCCAGGCGGCCAATGATGCCGATATTGCGAAATTGCTCCATGGGACTCCTGCTGCGGGTGCGATACGGCTTAAAGAGGGAGATTATGGGCGAAACAGCGGGGTAGCGGCAAACCGGGGCGGCGTCTGCACTACCACTTTACTCCTCGTAGGAGCCACCTTGGTGGCGATCTGCCGGAGACGTCAGGCACATCGCGTGATCGTTCATCGTCGGATTGCCGCCCACAGCAAGCTGGCTCTCATCAAACAACATCTATCTTATTGATTTTGCACGGCGGAAAAAACGCACGCACTGTGGGAGGGAGCTTGCTCGCGACGGCTTTTACGGCACTGGCACTGTGGGCTTTGGACATATCCATTATCGCGATGGCTGGTCTGTCTAGTTTCGGCCTTTACGGCCGACCCCCTTTTGTTTCGGCAAAAGGGGGAAAAACCATTGCTCCTGGCTTGGCCCTTCGGGTTCCCTCACTCCGGCGACGCTCCACCGGGCCGCGCCCTGATGTGGATTGAGGGTGGCGTCCATGAGCCATTGGCGCCAGCCGGCGTCCTGCCTCGCTCCCCGGCTCCGCGTCGCCTGCGTTCGGCCTGCGCCCAAGTCGCGTTCGGCGGCGTCTGTGAGTTTTGCGTAGAAGATCAAGAGCAAATCAAGAGCTTTGTCTTTGGTATTGCTTTTACCGCGATGGTGCCGACGCCGCCAATCGCGACGTTGGTGCAGGCCGAGTGGAGGCGTTGCGCAGGGGGGAACGAGGCAGGAGCCGAGTTAGCGCCGCAGGCCATGGATGGCCGTTCGGCGCGACCCCCGGAGCAACGCCGGAGGGAGGGAACCCCGCAGGGGCCCAGCCCGGAGCAATGGCTTTGGTTACTTTCCCCGAAAGGAAAGTGACCCGGCCGTAAGGGCCGGAACCAGAAGGTCCAGCATACGCGGTAATGGATATGCTCAAAGCCGACAGTGCCACCGCGGTAAAAGCCGTCGCGAGCAAGCTCCCTCCCACAACGAGCGCATCCTATCGGCCATAGAAATCAACAAGATAGATTTTGTTTGATGAGAGCCAGCTTGCCATGGCCGGCAACCGACGATGAATGATGACGCGATGTGCCCGATGTCGCGGCAGATCGCCAGCAAGCTGGCTCCTACGGGGCCGGGTGTGATCGGGCATCTGCGTGGTTGTGGCACAACGCCCGCCAACTCGGGCTATCCTGCGAACATGAGCCTATTCCCGAGCCTGACCGACCTCCCCCGCCGCCTGCGCCATCCCGAAGTGCGGGACCTGGCGTGGGTGATCCTCGCTCCGCCGATGATGGCCCACACGCCCTGGCCACAGCGCCATCCGCTGACCGGCAGCGACTGGGTTCGGCACCCCGACCAGCTCAAGGACTTTCTCACACGACTCGACCACGACAACCGAGAACTCGAACACTGGCTCGCCCAGGCCACGACCCGGCGTCTCGGGCTGTATTACGAGCGCCTCTGGCAATTTGCGCTGCATCACGCGCCCGGTGTGGAGATCGTCGCCGCCAATCTGCCGATTCGCCAGGGTGGCCACACACTCGGTGAGCTGGACGTGCTGCTGCGCGACCGTGACGGCGTGCATCATGTGGAACTGGCGATCAAGCTCTATCTCGGACCACAGGACGGTGACGGCAACGACGCAGCGCAATGGCTGGGGCCGGGTAGTCACGACCGGCTGGATCGCAAGCTGACCCATCTGAGTCATCACCAGCTGCCGATGTCCGCCCGGCCTGAAAGCCGCCTGATCCTCAACGCCCTGGGCATCGACACCTTCAGCGCTGAACTGTGGCTCGGCGGTTATCTGTTATATCCCTGGCCCGGCCAGGCGCAACCGCCACAGGGCGCGCATGCCGGTCATCTGAGAGGTCGCTGGCTGCATCAGCGCGACTGGCCGGCATTTATCGCGCAAAGCGATCCGGGCCGCTGGCAGCCGCTGCCGCGTCATGCCTGGCTGGCACCCGCCAGTTACGAAGACGCCTGGTCCGAAGCGCAAATGGCGCAGTGGCTCGACGAACTCGATCCGCTGGCCCCGGCGCAGTTGCTGGTGCGCCTGTGCCCGGACGGCAGCGGCAGATGGGTAGAGGCCGAAAGGCTGTTTCTGGTGTCGGACATGTGGCCGAACCTCGCCGATACCAGCTCGCGCCTCAACGCAGTCGAAGTGCCAGCGCCGCCAGCGTGATCAGCAGCACCGGCACGGTCAGCACTATCCCGACTCTGAAGTAGTAGCCCCAGCCGATGCGAATGCCCTTGCGTTGCAGCACATGCAGCCAGAGCAGCGTCGCGAGGCTGCCGATGGGCGTGATCTTGGGACCCAGGTCGCTACCGATGACGTTGGCGTACACCATCGCCTCCTGCACCGGGCCGGTAGCCTGGCTGGCATCGATAGAGAGCAGGCCGATCAGCACGGTCGGCAGGTTGTTCATCACCGACGCCAACAGGGCAGTCAGCACGCCAGTACCAAGTGCCGCGCCCCAGATACCGCCGCTGGCGAAGACATCAAGCAGCCGCGCGAGATAATCCGTCAATCCGGCGTTGCGCAAGCCGTAGACCACCAGATACATGCCCAGCGAAAACACGACGATCTGCCAAGGTGCTTCCTTCAGCACTTTGCGGGTGGAAATCCGGTGCCCTCTTCCGGCCACGGCGAGCAGCAAAACGGCGCATGCCGTCATGATGGCGCTGATCGGTATCCCCAACGGTTCGAGCGCGAAGCAACCCAGCAGCAGAATGCCCAAGACCCACCAGCCGGCGATGAAAGTGGCCCGGTCGTGAATCGCACGGCGTGGATCGTCCAGTTGCCCGGGGTCGAAGCGCGCCGGAATGTCTTGGCGGAAATACCACAGCAACACGCCGAGCGTGGCCGCGACGCTGACCAGATTGACGGGCACCATGACAGCCGCGTAACGGCTGAAACCGATCTCGAAATAGTCCGCCGAGACGATATTGACCAGATTGGATACCACCAACGGCAGACTCGCAGTGTCGGAAATGAACCCCGCCGCCATGACGAAAGCCAGGGTCGACGCGGCAGAAAAGCGCAGCGCCAGCATCATGGCGATGACGATAGGGGTCAGGATCAGCACCGCGCCGTCGTTGGCGAACAGCGCCGATACCAGCGCCCCGAAAAACACGAACGATACGAACAGCCAGCGCCCTCTGCCACGGCCCCAGCGCGCTACATGTAACGCCGCCCAGGCGAAAAACCCCGCTTCGTCGAGCAGCAGGGTAATCACCACCAGCCCGATGAAGGTCGCGGTCGCATTCCAGATGATCCCCCAGACCACCAGCACGTCCGCTGGCTGAACGACGCCGGCGATCAGCGCCAGCCCGGCGCCAATCGTGGCGCTCCAGCCGACGCCTAGCCCCTTGGGCTGCCAGATCACCAGCGTCAGGGTGACCAGGAAAATCAGCCCGGCCGCCAGGATCATTTGGTGCGCGGCAACAGGATCGCCAGGATGCCCAGCAGCGGCAGGTACGAGCACAGGTTGTAGACGAACAGGATGCCGTGGCTGTCGGCCAGATAGCCGAGCAATGCCGCGCCGATGCCGCCGAAGCCGAACATCAGGCCGAAGAAGATCCCGGCGATCATGCCGACGTTGCCCGGCACCAGTTCCTGGGCGTAGACAACGATGGCCGAGAAGGCCGACGCCAGCACGAAGCCAATGATGACGCTCAGCACGCTGGTCCAGAACAGATCCGCATAGGGCAACGCCAGGGTGAAAGGCGCGGCGCCCAGAATCGAGAACCATATCACCGCCTTGCGGCCGATCTTGTCGCCAATCGGACCACCAAAGAAGGTCCCCGCCGCCACCGCGCCCAGGAACAAGAACAGGTGCAGCTGCGAACTCGCTACCGACAGGTCGAACTTCTCGATCAGGTAGAACGTGAAGTAGCTGGTCAGGCTGGTCATGTAAAAGAACTTGGAGAACACCAGGAACGCCAGCACCGCCAGAGACAGAATCACCCGCTGGCGCGACAGACCGTGGGTCGCGGCCTGCCCGGCCTTGAGCTTGAACAGGTTCAGGTGGGCGCTGTACCAGCGGCTGATGGCCCACAGCAGCACCAGCGCACAGGCCGCGATCAGGCCGATCCAGGCCACGTTACCCTGGCCGAACGGGATGATGATGGCCGCCGCCAGCAAGGGGCCGATGGCCGAACCGGTGTTACCGCCAACCTGGAACGTGGACTGGGCCAGACCGAAGCGCCCGCCCGAAGCCAGACGCGCAATTCGCGAAGCCTCGGGGTGGAAGGTCGAGGAGCCGATTCCAATCAGCGCGGATGCCAGCAGAATCATCGGAAAGCTGCCCACCATCGACATCATCACGATGCCGACCAGCGTGCAGACCGAGCCAAGCGGCAGCACCAGCGGATTGGGATGTCGATCCGTGTAGTAACCGACCCATGGCTGCAACAGCGATGCGGTGATCTGGAATGTCAGGGTGATCAGGCCGATCTGCGTGAAACTCAGGTCGTAGCTGGCCTTGAGCATGGGGTAGATCGACGGCAGGATTGCCTGGATCAGGTCGTTGATCAGATGCGCCAGCGCCACTGCGCCAATGATGCGCATGACCAGCGGGCTGGATGAGGGAGTCGTCGAGGCCGCTGCCGCAGCGGGCGGAGCACTGGTCGCCATGAATGTTTATCCGTCAGAAGGTTTGCAGAGGCTTCCTGGACGAATGATTTACAAGATGTGTCATGCGTACCAGGGCGCGCCAATGTGCCATTTTTTGGGGCGCCCTTGCTACGTTTTGTTGCCTTGCTTGAGACTTGAAGCGCTCAACCCAGCGTCGCAGGCCGCGACGCGCCTGTCGCCTTTGCCGATTTGGCGCCTCTTCTGTCAGGAACGTCGTGCAGGGAAATCCGCGAGGTTTCCGGCAGCGCCAACCCGCCGACCAGCGCCATGACCGAGATGCCAATCAGATACCAGGCAGGCGACAGATTGCTGCCCGTGGTGCTGATGAGCCAGGTTGCCACCAGCGGCGCAGTCCCGCCGAACAAGGTGTAGGCCATGTTGTAGGTAATGGCCGAGGCGGTATAACGGGTGCGGGTCGGGAAGGTTTCCGACAACAGCGCCGCCGTCACGACCCCGCACAGCACCGCACCCACCGCCAGTAACATCACGCCGAGAATCGAGGCCGCGAAGGAGCCTGAGCTGGCCATCAGGAATGACGGGAACACCACGACGATCAGCAGCACGCCGGCTGTCGCAACCGTCATCCGCCGTCCGACCCGATCGGAAAACGCGCCGGCCAGCGGGCAGATGGCGGCGGCGAACAACAGCGCGATCAGCGACACCAATAGCGCCGCCGCCCGGCTCAGGCCTCCCGCCACTTGCAGATAGGTCGCGAAATAGGTGGTGAACATGTAGAAGGACAAGGCCGTCAGCGACACGAACGCGCCCAGGCAGCAGATCGCGCCACCCTGGTGGCGCAGGGTTTCCTTGAGCGGCGAGTGCGCCACGGCGTGCTCTTCGGCGACCGCCTGGAACGCCGGGGTTTCGTCCAGCTTCCAGCGCAGATAGAGGCCGACCAGCCCCAGTGGCGCGGCAATCAGGAACGGCAGACGCCAGCCCCAGCTCGCCATTGCCTCGGTCGACAATGAAGCCTCAAGCGCATACGCCACCACTGCTGCCGCCGCGAACGCGGAAAAGGTCGACACCGGAATGAAGCTGCCGTACCAGGCGCGCTTGTCGTTGGGCGCGTGCTCCATCAGGTAAGCGCACGCGCCGGCGTATTCGCCGCCCGCCGAAAAACCTTGGGCGCAGCGGATGATCGTCAGCAGGATCGGCGCCGCGACGCCGATGGCCGCGTAAGTGGGCAACAGACCGATCAGCGTCGTGGCAGCGGCCATCAGCAGAATGGTCATTGCCAGGGTGCGTTTGCGACCGATGCGATCGCCAAGCATGCCGAACACGATGCCGCCCAGCGGCCGAAACGCAAAGGCCACGGCGAACACGGCAAAGGTCTTGAGCAGGGCCGCGCTCGCGTCGCCACTGGGGAAGAACTGCAAGGCGATGGTGGTGGCAAGAAATCCATAGACGGCGAAGTCGAACCATTCGACGAAATTGCCGATGGCGGCTGCGACAATGACTTTTCTCAGCGTGGCGGGATCGACTGGCGCTGCGGCGGGGTTTGTCATGCTGACCTCGGCATCCGGTTCGGGAAAGCACCGATTATCGAGACAGCGGCAGGCAGGCCTTGATCCAGAACAGTCATCCACGTAGTCAGGGCCGACATCGACGTTCCCCACAGCGCACGACTTGTGCGAGAGCGTCTATGTAGCGGGTCAGAGCCCCATCGCCCGCCTACCTTGCAGCCCGCCGGTATGGATGAAGATCAGTCGCGTACCCTTCGCGATCTGCCCGGCGACAACCTGATCGTGCAGCGCAAGCAACGCCTTGCCGGTATATATCGGTTCGAGAGGCAGATCGGAATCAGTTTCAGCTCTGGCGGTAAACTCCAGCAAGTCAGCATCGGTTCTGGCAAAACCGCCACGGCTGGCTGGATGGAGCCGGAAAGCGGAGGCTTCCCGGCCGACCTGCCCGAAGATAGCCGCAACGTTCTGCGCCACCCCATGATCGTCCGGCACCGCCAGCGCCCCGTGTACCGGATGCGCGCCCTGCTCCGCCAGCACCAGTCCCGCCAGCGTGGTACCGGTGCCCGCCGCCAGCCACCAGCCGTCATGGCGGTCCCAGCCGATGTCGCTCAACTGGCAACGGACCATGTCCGGTATCGCGCCACAACCCAGCGCACCCGCCAGGCCACCGCCGCCCTCGGGGACGCAGTGCAGGTGCGGATAGCGGGTTCGCCACGGCGTCCAGAAATCGGGCTGATGTCGAGCGCGATAGCCGCCATATCCCAGCCAGTGCAGCTCCATGCCCAGTGCTTGCAGATCCCGCGTGGTCGGCGTCTGCTGCTCATGGCCGCGCAGCAGGCCGACCGTGGCGAAGCCAAAACGCTGCCCTGCCGCCGCCAGTGCATGCAGATGATTGGAATGCGCACCCCCGAGGCTGATCACGCCCTGCCCGCCCGCCTCGATCGCCAACCGCAGATGCCCGGTGAGCTTGAACCACTTGTTGCCGCTGATCAGCGGATCGATGAGATCCAGCCGCAACACCGCGACCTCGACCCCGGCCAGTCGCAACCAGGGGAGGTTCAGCGGTTCGAGAGGCGCGGTGGGCTGCCAGGTCAGGGTGTGCGAAAGCATCGGTGTCGCCGGGAAACAGGTCGGGGCGGCAGTCTACCACCCCGCATCCATCCCGCTGTGCACACCTCAGAGCTGCGCCGCCAGCCGCGAGCCCTGGTTGATCGCACGCTTGGCATCCAGCTCGGCCGCCACATCCGCGCCGCCGATCAGGTGAACGCTCTGGCCTGCCTGGACCAGTTCGTCATACAGCTCGCGCTGCGGATCCTGGCCGGCGCAGATGACGACGTTGTCCACCGGCAACAGCTTTTCCTCGCCTTCGCCGATACGGATATGCAGGCCTTCATCGTCGATCTTCAGGTACTGGACGCTGTTGAGCATCTGCACCTGTTTGTTCTTGAGACCAGTACGGTGGATCCAGCCGGTGGTCTTGCCCAGTCCATCACCCACCTTGCTGTCCTTGCGTTGCAGCAGGAACACCTGACGCGCCGGCGCATGCACCTGCGGGGCGATGCCCGCAACACCGCCCCGGGCCTGCAAGGCGGTATCGATGCCCCACTCCCTCCAGAACGCGTCGCGATCCAGGCTGGTGGCGACGCCTTGATGAACCAGAAACTCCGAGACGTCGAAGCCGATGCCGCCGGCGCCGATGACGGCGACGCTGCGCCCGACCGGCTTGTGCTGTTGGATCACTTCCAGATAAGTGAGCACCTTGGGATGCTCGATACCGGGGATGGCCGGAATACGCGGAGCGATACCGGTCGCCAGGATGACCTCGTCGTAGCGGTCGGCCAGCAGATCGCTGGCGGCCACGCGGGTTTGCAGGTGGACTTCGACACCGGTGCGCTTAAGATGATGTTCGAAATAGCGCAGTGTTTCGAAAAACTCTTCCTTGCCGGGGATTCGCTTGGCGATGTTGAACTGGCCGCCGATTTCGCCTGCGGCGTCGAACAGCGTCACCTGATGACCGCGCTGGGCCGCGACCGTGGCGGCTGCGAGGCCGGCGGGTCCGGCGCCGACCACCGCAATTTTCTTGATGTGGGTGGCCGGCAGATAATTGAGCTCGGTCTCATGGCAAGCACGCGGGTTGACCAGGCAACTGGTCAGCTTGCCGCTGAAGGTATGGTCGAGACAGGCCTGATTGCAGCCGATGCAGGTGTTTATCTCCTGCGCGCGTCCTTCGGACGCCTTGTTGACGAACTCTGGATCGGCGAGAAACGGTCGCGCCATCGACACCATGTCGGCGTCCCCTTCGGCGAGAATCTGTTCGGCGACTTCAGGGGTGTTGATGCGGTTGGTGGTGATCAGCGGAATGCTCACCGATCCACGCAGTTTGGCGGTCACTCGGCTGAACGCGCCGCGCGGCACTTTGGTGGCGATGGTCGGAATACGCGCTTCGTGCCAGCCGATGCCGGTGTTGATCAGCGTCGCGCCGGCGCCCTCGACGGCCTGGGCCAATTGCACGATTTCTTCCCAACTGCTGCCGCCCTCCACCAGGTCCAGCATCGATAACCGGAAAATGATGATGAAGCGCGGGCCCACCGCCTCGCGCACACGGCTGACGATTTCGATTGCCAGGCGCATGCGGTTTTCGTAACTGCCGCCCCAGCGGTCGGTGCGATGGTTGGTGTGGGCGACCAGGAACTGATTGATGAAGTAGCCTTCCGACCCCATGATTTCGACGCCGTCGTACCCGGCGGTCTGCGCCAGGCGAGCGCAGTTGACGAAATCGTGGATCTGCTTCTGGATCCCGTCCTCGTCCAGCTCGTGGGGCGTGAACGGGTTGATCGGTGCGCGTATCGCGCTGGGCGCCACCTGTTGCTTGCTGTAAGCGTAGCGGCCCGCGTGCAGGATTTGCAGGCAGATCTTGCCGCCAGCGTCATGCACGGCCTGGGTCACGATTCGATGCGCCTGCGCCTCTTCATCGCAGGTCAGTTTGGCGGCGCCGTCATAGACGCCGCCCTCCACGTTCGGCGCGATGCCGCCGGTAACCATCAGGCCGACGCCCCCGCGAGCGCGCTCGGCGAAATACGCCGCCATGCGCTCGAAACCGCCGGGCCGTTCTTCCAGACCGGTGTGCATCGACCCCATCAGGGTGCGATTGCGCAGGGTCGTGAAACCCAGGTCCAGCGGGGCCAGCAAGTGCGGATAAGGGGCAGCGGTCATGGCGAAGCTCCATCGGTTCTCATCGGTCGGTCATGATTACGGGCGATTGCCCGAGAGCCTCTGCGGACCCTCTTGAAACGCGGTCGGATGGCACGGCGGCCTGGCATCACAGTAAAGAGCGCAAAGACCTCGCTCAATGATCGAAAGTGACAAGTTATTGATCCAAATGCGCAGCCACCCTTGGCAAGCGCTTCGCCGGCCCCTAACCTGAGGGGCATTCATCAAAGGTTGTTGCTGCCCTTTATGCGCAAAGTTCTGATTGCCTGTCTGCTGCTGATCAGCGTAGCGGTCCTGGTCATTTATGGCCTGTGGACCGGACAACGGCCAATGGGCCATTACCTTTCCGACCTGCGCGCTCAGGTCGTCATCGACGAGGGCCGGCCGGGTGCTCGGGGCAACCTGCTGGGCATCGAGCCGGATCTGTTTCCCAGCGACTATCAGGATCTGGGCCGCTTGCATCGCAAGCTGGCAGCCTATCTGCAACAGGCACGGGACAAGGGTCTGATCAGCAGCAAGACCGTGGCCGTGCTGCCCGAGCATGTCGGCACCTGGCTGTTCGCGACCCACGAGAAGAATCAGTTCTACCGCGCCGAAAGCCAGGACGAAGCCATGGACTGGCTGGCCTGGAGCAATCCTCTGAAATTCATCATGGCGTTGCCACGCACCCAGGGTGATAACCGGCTGGACGACGCCCGCATGCGCCTCAAGGCCCGGTCCATGGCCGAGGACTACCAGAGGTTGTTCGGCGGCCTCGCCCGTGAGTTCGGTATCACGCTGGTAGCGGGCTCCATCATCCTGCCCGACCCGCAACTGGTGGACGGTCAACTTAATCCCGGAAACGGCGCGCTGTATAACGTCAGCCTGACATTTGGCAGCGACGGCCGGCCGCTGGCCCCGCCACAGCGGCAGATCTATCCCAGTCATCACCGGCGCCGCTATGTCAGCGCCGCGAGCGATGCGCCGCTGCAAGTCGTCGATACACCTGCCGGACGCCTTGCAGTCCTGATCGGCAGCGACAGCTGGTATCCGGCCGCCTATGCACGGCTCAGCGAAAGCGGCGCCGAGTTGATCGCCATACCGGCGTCCGTGAACGGCAACTCGGGCTGGTCCGACCGCTGGCGCGGACATCGCGACCAGAGCGCACGCGCCAACATCGATGTGCAAGGCGCGCAGCTGACCGAAGAACAGGCCTGGCACCGCCTGACCTTGACCGGCCGCGCCGGACACAGCACCGCGCACGCCAGCGTGAGCGTGTTCATGCATGGCCAGTTCTGGGACCAGCGCAGCGTCGGACAGAGCTTCGTCAGCCATGACGGTGGCATCGTCCCCCAGCCCCCCGCGCAACAGCCGTCGACAAGCGGCGCGCGGCTGATCAACGTCTGGTTGTGAACGTGTCGGGTTCAAGCCTGAGGCTTGGCGATCTGTCGGTCGGTTTCGTGCAGAACCTGGCCGATGCGGTACGCAGTCATGGGCACGATCCCGACCCGCTGCTGACGCAGTACGGACTTGACACGCCGCGTCTGGCCGAAGCCGGCGGGCGCCTGTCCATTCCTCGTTACATGCGACTGGGCCACGCAGCCATCCAACTGACCGGTCAGCCAGGCCTGGGACTGCGCATGGGACAACTGAGCCGACTGGCCCAGGCAGGATTGGCGGGCGTCACGGCCGCCCAGGCGCCGAACGTACGCGAGGCGGCGCGTGCCCTGACCCGTTTCGAACCCTTGTATGGCACGAATTATCGCGGGCAATCGAGCCTGCATGAAGACGCCGGCGGGGCATGGCTGCGGTTTTACTCGATCAGCCCTTATAACGCTTACAACCGGTTCGTGGTGGACTCGATCCTGTCAGGCTGGGTCGTACAGTTGAGCAGTCTGGCGCAACGTCCACTACAGGCGCAGCGGATCGAAATCGAGTTCGCCCCGCCTGAGTACGTCGCCGATTACACAGGCCTCAGCGAGCAGCCGCCCGCATTCGGCACCGGCACCAATCAGCTCAGGCTGGATCAGGCCACCTTGGCACTGCGCAACCCCGAACATTGCCCGAGCACCTGGAAGCATCTGCAGGAACTGTGCGAAGCAGAACTGGAGCGACTGACCCGTACCCGCAGCTTGCGCGAACGCGTGATCCGGCTGCTGGGACCGCTGTTGAGCGGCGGCGCGGAGCCGGAACTCGAAGACATAGCGACCCGGCTCAAACTGCCGACCTGGACACTGCGTCGCAAGCTGGCCGAGGAAGGTACACAATACCGCGCCGTCCTCAACGACACCCGCCGCGACCTGGCGATGACCTACATCCGCGACACCGAGCTTGCGTTCGGAGAAATCGCCTACCTGCTGGGGTTCGCATCGGCCGAAGCCTTCCAGCGTGCGTTCAAGCGCTGGAGCGGGCAGACGCCGGGAGAGTTCAGGCGTGTTCAGCGCCGCGGGCTGTGATCCTCAAAGCTCGGTGGCGTCGTCGGCCGGCTCCAGCGGGTCTTGTTCGAGCGCGCGGTATTCGAGCCATTCTTCCTGATAATCGTCCATGCATATGCCCTCTTGGCGTGGTGTGAAGTCGATGAAAGATACAAAACTACATTAAAGCGCAGACGTGAAGGAAATAAGTCGCGGCTTGACTTCGCGCCCTCCCTCGCCATACGCTCCAGCCCATGCACACCTCCAAGCGTTATTTCGGCCAGATTATTATTACCGTCATTCCAGTCATGGCGGGTTAGCCGACGCTTGCAGAAAACCCGCCCAGGAGGCGGGTTTTTTACTGTCTCCGGGGCCATGAAAACCAGGAGACAGCCATGATCGCCAGCCTTTACTTCATCGTCCGTTCCGTTGCCCGTCAGACCGCCTCGCCAACCGAGCACGGGGCGACGGGACGATGAGCGACCTGCTGAACCACTACGCACGCAAGATCCTCACCTCCCGCGTCTACGACGTCGCCGTGGAAACCCCGCTGCATGGCGCCCGCCAGCTGTCCGAGCGGCTTGGCAACCAAGTGCTGCTCAAGCGCGAGGATTTGCAGCCGGTGTTTTCCTTCAAGATCCGCGGCGCCTACAACAAGCTGGCCCAGCTCTCGGCCGAAGAACTGGCGCGCGGCGTGGTCACCGCCTCGGCCGGTAACCATGCCCAGGGCCTGGCACTGGCCGCCCGCCAATTGGGCATCGCCGCCACCATCGTGATGCCCAAGACCACGCCCGAGATCAAGGTCGAAGGCGTGCGCTCGCGCGGGGCGCAGGTGCTGTTGCATGGCGATTCCTTTCCCGAGGCGCTGGCCCACTCGCTGAAACTGGTCGACGAGCAGGGCATGGTCTACATCCACCCCTATGACGATCCCGACACCATCGCCGGTCAAGGCACCGTCGCCATGGAAATCCTGCGCCAGCAACCCGGCGCGCTGGACGCGATCTTCGTGCCGGTGGGCGGCGGCGGGCTGATCGCCGGCATTGCCGCCTACGTGAAGTACCTGCGCCCGGAGATCAAGGTCATCGGCGTCGAGCCGGATGACTCCAACTGCCTGCAGGCGGCGATGGCGGCCGGCGAGCGCGTGGTGCTCAACCAGGTCGGACTGTTCGCCGACGGCGTGGCGGTGGCGCAGATCGGCCAGCATACCTTCGAAGTCTGCCGTCAGTACGTGGACGAAGTGATCACCGTCAGCACCGACGAGATCTGCGCGGCGATCAAGGACATCTACGACGACACCCGCTCGATCACCGAGCCGGCCGGCGCGCTGGCAGTGGCCGGAATCAAGAAGTACGTCGAACAGACGGGTGTCAGCGGCCAGACCCTGGTGGCCATCGAGTCGGGCGCCAACGTCAACTTCGACCGCCT
This sequence comes from Pseudomonas sp. JDS28PS106, assembly GCF_036706555.1. Taxonomy (NCBI): domain Bacteria; kingdom Pseudomonadati; phylum Pseudomonadota; class Gammaproteobacteria; order Pseudomonadales; family Pseudomonadaceae; genus Pseudomonas; species Pseudomonas sp. JDS28PS106. Next base: position 94,831 of record NZ_JBAJGT010000003.1, read on the forward strand.
GCGCCACGTCGCCGAGCGCGCCGAACTGGGCGAAGGCCGCGAAGCCATCATCGCCGTGACCATTCCCGAACAGCCGGGCAGTTTCAAGGCATTCTGCCAGGCCATCGGCAAGCGGCAGATCACCGAATTCAACTACCGCTACCATACCGACCGCGAGGCGCACATCTTTGTCGGCGTGCAGACCCATCCGGTCAACGACCCGCGCCACGCGCTGATCGCCAGCCTGACCGGGCAGGGTTTCCCGGTGCTGGACCTGACCGACAACGAACTGGCCAAGCTGCACATCCGCCACATGGTCGGCGGGCATGCCGAGCGGGTGAACGACGAAGTGGTGCTGCGTTTCGAGTTCCCCGAGCGGCCCGGCGCGCTGTTCAACTTCCTCGACAAGCTGGGCGGGCGCTGGACCATTACGATGTTCCACTACCGCAATCACGGCGCGGCCGACGGCCGGGTGGTAGCGGCGCTGGTGGTGCCCGAGGAAGAACGCCATCTGCTGGGCCAGGCGCTGGACGAGATCGGCTATCCATACTGGGACGAAAGCCAGAACCCGGCGTATCGTTTGTTCTTGGGGTGATGCGATTCTGTAGGAGCCAGCTTGCTGGCGATAAAACCGACACCGGCTGCCTGATACACCGCATGCTGCCGCTTCGCGCCAGATCGCCAGCAAGCTGGCTCCTGCCAGAAAATCCAGGCATGCCGCGAAGTCACGCGTTCATGCTTATTCATCACTCTGGGGCCTGGACGCTTTCAGGCTCTGCGGCCGTTGGCTCGGCTGGCGCTTCCTGGGTCTGCACGTCGAACGAACCGGCCTCCGCAGGCGCCGCCAGAGGTTCGCTGGCTCCGATAGGCGCAGCGGGCTGAGGTACGGGTTCGGCCACTGGAGCCGGCTCGGCAGGCGCAGGCGCGACAGGTTCAACGGGTTTTGGCTCCGGCGCCTTGGGTGCAAGAGCAGCAGGCGCGGCTTCAGGCTCACCCAGTTCCGCCTTGGGCTTCTCGACGATATGCGCAGCCTTCTTCACCTCCGGGGGCAGGAAGTTCTCCACCAGCGCGAAAAACCGGTCATAGAATTTTGCCGACGCCACAGTCTCGCTCGCCACTTTGACCATGGAGTCGTCGGTAGAGCCGATGGGCATCGACAACGAACCTAGCACCCCTACCCCGAGGCTTGCCGAGGTATTGGTCTTCTTGAGCGCGTAACGGTCTTGCAGAGCGTTGGCGAACATGGTCGAGGTGCCGCCCGTGGCGTCGGCCGCGCATACCAGGTTGAAGCTGATTTCGATGTGGGTGTCGCCGGTCTGCTGAAAGCTCTTGCGCCCGCTGATCATCTTCGGGTCGCTGCTGGTGATGATGTAGCCCTGACTGAGCAATGCCCGACGTCCAGCCTCGCAGGACGCCAGGTCCGCTGCCGGGTAACTGCGGGAGAAGGTGCCCGCGTCATCGAAATGCTCATGATCGTAGACGGCCTGCTTGGAAGACGAACAGCCCGCGGCGAGCATCATCGCGGAGATCAGGCAGGCAGTGCTAACGCTCATTGACTTAAACATCGAAAACCCTGGCTAGGAAGAGACTGCGAGGAGAACGCAGCGGGCCGAAAAAACGGCTTCAAGTCTGCAACATGGCTGGCAATGGATCAACGCACAATTGGCAAAGTTCGTGACACAAACCGCCCTGCGCGGCATCAAACGGCGGGCAACAAAAAAGCGACCCTGAGGTCGCTTTCCTGTTCGTTCCAGGGAGTTCAAGGGCCCTGGAACTTGATATGGCGCAGCGGACGGGACTCGAACCCGCGACCCCCGGCGTGACAGGCCGGTATTCTAACCGACTGAACTACCGCTGCGTATCGCTTGTACAACTCTGCATCGGATCGAACTGCTTGTGCATTTCGATCCAGGACCCGGCGAACCCGATCCTTGAAATATGGCGCAGCGGACGGGACTCGAACCCGCGACCCCCGGCGTGACAGGCCGGTATTCTAACCGACTGAACTACCGCTGCGCATGGTGGACTTCCGTCCTGGTGTTACATTTGAAAGCCCTCGTGTATCAGCCTTCAAACTCAACGATGGTGGGTGATGACGGGATCGAACCGCCGACCCGCTGCTTGTAAGGCAGCTGCTCTCCCAGCTGAGCTAATCACCCTTTGCTTCGTTGAGGCCGCGAAATTTACGCACCTGATGAACCTAAGTCAATACCCTGATTGAAGTTTTTTTCAAAACGCTTCAATCCGTCCTGATCGCGCTGCCCGCCGAAGCGGCGGTTGCACCCTGCGCGACTCAGGCGCAAGCGCATGACCCGCAGCCTTTCTTACTCGGCGTAGACCATCTTTTTGGTCATTCCGCCATCGACCACGAACTCCTGCCCTGTAACGAAGCTGGCGTTCCGGGACAGCAACCAGGCAACCATGGCCGCTACGTCTTCCACAGTCCCTACCCTGCCCGCCGGATGCTGGGCATGGTCGCTTTCCGACAGCGGTTCGGCGCGGCGAACGGAGGGGTCGCGCGCGTCGATCCAGCCAGGACTCACCGCGTTGACGCGAATCTCCGGCCCCAGACTGATAGCCAGTGCATGCGTCAGCGCCAGCAACCCGCCCTTGCTCGCGGCGTAGGCTTCGGTATCAGGCTCCGATTGCCGCGCTCGCGTGGAAGTCAGATTAACGATGCTGCCGCAATGGGCGCGCAGGTAAGGCGCACAATGTTTGGCCAGCAGCATGGGGCCGGCGAGATTGACGGCCAGAACCTTGTTCCAGTGAGCCAGCGGCAGACTTTCCAGCGTGCCGTTGTGCGGATCCGCCACCGCGGCATTGCACACCAGCGCATCTAGCCGGCCGAAGCGCCGGAGCACCTCGGCCACCGCGCCGACGACCTGATCTTCCACGGACACGTCCATGGTGATGAACAACGCATTGTCGCCCAGCGCCTGCGCCACCTTGTGGCCCCGATCACGGTCCAGATCGGTCAGCACCACCTGCCAGCCCTCCGTGATCAGCCAGGCAGAGATGCCCAGGCCGATCCCGCGCGCTGCGCCAGTCACCAGCGCGACACGCCCGTTGTTGGCGCTGGAGAACTGCATCGACCAGTCGCTCACAAGGCCGCCAGACCGCGCGCCAGGTCAGCCTGCAGGTCGGCGACGTCTTCCAGCCCCACGGCGATCCGGATCAGGCTGTCGCGAATGCCGGCCGCTTCACGCTCCTGTGGCGCCAGACGCCCGTGGGACGTGGTGCTCGGATGAGTGATGGTGGTCTTGCTGTCGCCCAGGTTGGCGGTGATCGAAATCAGCCGGGTAGCGTCGATGAAGCGCCAGGCGCCCTCCTTGCCACCCTTGACCTCGAAACTGACCACCGCGCCGAAGCCCTTCTGCTGGCGCTGCGCCAGCTCATGCTGCGGATGACTCTTGAGACCGGCGTAATGAACCTTCTCGATGCCGTCCTGCTGCTCCAGCCACTCGGCGAGTGCCTGAGCATTGGCGCAGTGAGCACGCATGCGCAGGTTCAGGGTTTCCAGACCCTTGAGGAATACCCAGGCATTGAACGGGCTGAGCGTCGGCCCTGCGGTGCGCAGGAAGCCGACCACTTCCTTCATCTGCTCGCTGCGTCCGGCGACGACACCGCCCATGCAACGACCCTGGCCGTCGATGAACTTGGTCGCCGAATGCACGACGATGTCCGCACCCAGCAGCAATGGCTGTTGCAGTGCCGGGGTGCAGAAGCAGTTGTCGACGATCAGCATGGCGCCCTTGGCATGGGCGATTTCGGCCAGTGCGGCGATATCGACCAGCTCGGCCAGAGGATTGGAAGGCGACTCGACGAACAGCATCCGGGTATTGGGCTTGATCGCCGCGTCCCAGCCGCCCAGCTCCGCCAGCGGCACGTAGTCCACTTCGATGCCGAAACGCTTGAAGTACTTGTCGAACAGGCTGATGGTGGAACCGAACACGCTGCGCGACACCAGCACGTGGTCGCCGGCGCTGCACAGGCTCATGACCACAGCAAGCGTGGCGGCCATGCCGGTCGAGGTCGCTACCGCCTGTTCCGCGCCTTCGAGCGCAGCAATGCGCTCTTCGAACGAGCGCACGGTCGGGTTCGTGTAGCGGGAATAGACGTTGCCAGGCACTTCGCCGGCGAACCGCGCGGCCGCGTCGGCGGCCGTGCGGAAGACATAGCTGGAAGTGAAGAACATGGGATCGCCATGCTCTCCTTCAGGTGTGCGGTGCTGCCCGGCACGTACGGCGAGGGTATCGAAACCCACGCCTTCGAGGTCGCTGTCCAGCCGACCGGCATCCCATTCCTGAGTCATGCCGCCCTCTCCTTGTCCAAATCAGTTGTTGTACAGATCGATGATCGCGCTCACTGCCTGGCTCTTGACCTTGGAAGCATCGTTGCGCGCCTGCTCGATCCTGTTCAGATAATGCTCGTCGATATCGCCGGTCACGTACTTGCCGTCGAATACCGAGCAATCGAAGTTGTCGATCTTGATTTTCTTGCTCCCGCTGACCGCCTCGATCAGGTCGTTAAGATCCTGGTAGACCAGCCAGTCGGCACCGATGAGGTCGGCCACGTCCTGGGTGGAACGGTTGTGAGCGATCAGCTCGTGAGCACTCGGCATGTCGATGCCGTAGACGTTGGGGTAACGCACCGCCGGCGCCGCCGAACAGAAATAGACGTTCTTGGCGCCGGCTTCGCGGGCCATCTGGATGATCTGCTTGCAGGTGGTGCCGCGCACGATGGAGTCATCCACCAGCATGACGTTCTTGCCGCGGAATTCCAGCTCGATGGCGTTGAGCTTCTGGCGCACCGACTTCTTGCGCGCGGCCTGGCCGGGCATGATGAAGGTACGACCGATGTAACGGTTCTTGACGAAGCCTTCGCGGAATTTGACGCCCAGACGGTTCGCCAGCTCCAGGGCAGCGGTGCGGCTGGTGTCGGGAATCGGGATCACCACGTCGATGTCGTGATCCGGACGCTCGCGCAGGATCTTGTCGGCCAGCTTCTCGCCCATGCGCAGACGCGCCTTGTAGACCGAGATGCCGTCGATGATCGAGTCCGGACGGGCCAGGTATACGTGTTCGAAGATGCAGGGTGCGTACTTGGGGTTCGGCGCGCACTGGCGGGTATGCAGCTTGCCGTCTTCGGTGATGTATACCGCTTCGCCCGGCGCCAGGTCGCGGATCAGGGTAAAGCCCAGCACGTCCAGCGAAACGCTTTCGGAGGCGATCATGTATTCGACGCCTTCGTCGGTATGCCGCTGGCCGAACACGATAGGACGAATGGCGTCCGGATCGCGGAAGCCGACGATGCCGTAGCCGGTGATCATCGCCACGACCGCATAGCCGCCACGGCAGCGTTTGTGGACGTCGGTGACCGCCGCGAAAATGTCTTCCTCGGAAGGCTGCAGCTTGCCGCGCACCGCCAGTTCATGGGCGAACACGTTGAGCAACACTTCAGAGTCGGAGCTGGTGTTCACATGGCGCAGATCGGATTCATAGATCTCTTTCGCCAGCTGCTCGACGTTGGTCAGGTTGCCGTTGTGCGCCAGGGTGATGCCGTAAGGCGAGTTGACGTAGAACGGCTGGGCCTCGGCCGAAGTCGAGCTGCCCGCAGTGGGATAACGCACATGGCCGATACCCATGTGGCCGACCAGGCGTTGCATATGACGTTGATGAAACACGTCGCGCACAAGACCATTGTCCTTGCGCAGGAATAACCGGCCATCATGGCTGGTAACGATACCGGCAGCGTCCTGGCCGCGGTGCTGGAGGACGGTGAGCGCGTCATACAGCGCCTGATTGACGTTCGACTTTCCAACGATACCGACGATGCCACACATGCGACACAACCCCTACTTAGTGGTACTGGATTTACCGAGCACTTCCTGCGGCAACGCAGCCGGCAGAATCTGCTCCTTGAACGGCAACTCAGCAGGTACGCTGATGCCGCTGGCGAGCCATTGACTGGACATCCCGAGAATCAGGTTCTTGGACCAGTCAGCGACCATGAGAAACTGGGGAAGCAGCCTCGATTGCTGCCACCATTGATCCTGTTGCACGGGGCCCAGGCTCAGCAGCCCGACCGCGATGACGACCAGCAGGCCCCCGCGCGCCGCGCCGAAGACCATGCCGAGAAACCGGTCCGTCCCGGAAAGCCCGGTGACGCGAATCAGTTCGCCCAGAAGAAAATTGACCATGGCGCCAACCAGCAGGGTGGCGACGAAAAGAATGGTACAGCTCGCGATGACCCGAGCCGACGGAGTCTGAATGTAATCGACCAGGTACAGCGACAGGCCCGCACCGAACATCCAGGCAACGACGCCTGCAATGATCCAGGTCATCAACGACAGGGCTTCCTTGACGAAGCCGCGTTTCAGACTGATCAAAGCGGAAATGACGACGATTCCGAGAATCGCCCAGTCAACCGGAGTAAATGCCACGTTGCAGCCTACAAACCGTTAAGGCGGCGCATTTTAGCAGAGCGGCCGCCCGTGGGTAAGCAGCGATTATCGGCGGGATGCATTTTCCTGCGATGCATCCCGCCGAAGCGTCGCGCTCAGCCTCGTTCGGGCTGGAAGCGCACGACGATTCCCTTGAGCTTCTGCTGCTTGTCCAGCTGATCACGCAGACGATCGGCTTCGGCACGCTCGATCAGGGGACCGACGAATACCCGGTTCACGCCGTTGGCGGTCCGGATATAAGCGTTGTAACCCTGGGCACGCAGCGTCTTCTGCAGATTGTCGGCGTTGGCGCGGTTGGACATGCTCGCCAGTTGCACCGACCAGCTGACCGACAGGCCGTTGGCATCGACACCCGCAGGTGCGGCGGGTTTTGCGGCAGCCTGCGCGGGAGCGGGAGCGGGAGCTGCGGCCGGTGCCGTCGCCGGGGCTGGCTTGGGAGCCGGCTTGGGCGCGGCGGGCGCGCTCGCAACCGGTGGCGGAGTCTGCGCGGCAGGCGCAGGCGCGATCGGCATCGACGGAGGCTGGGCTGACGGAGCGGCCTGATCCTCGACCACCGGCTCCTCGGGCAGCATCTGCTGCTCGGGCACCGCTACCGGCTCCACTTGCGTCTGCGGCACGGCCGGTGCCTGCGGCGCGGCAGGCGCTTCCACCTGCACCTGACGGGACTCATCCTGCCGGGTGAACAGCATGGGCAGGAAGATGACCGCTACGGCGATCAGCACCAGAGCGCCGACCATCCGCTGTTTGAATACGTTATCCAGCAAAGCCATTTGCAGCTTCCTCTAGGAGGCCTCTCAGGTGGGGCCGGCCAGCCATTCCAGAGCCTCGGCCACACAGTAAAAAGATCCGAACAGCAGAATTTCGTCATCGGCCGTTGCGAGCGCGCATTGCGCCTCGAGCGCCAACGCAACGCTCTGATAGGACGTCACTCGTGCGCCAAGGTTCTGCAACACGGATTGCAACTGCTCGGCCGGTCGAGTCCGGGAGGTCGGCAAGGCAGTCACGGCCCATTCGTCGATGACCGACGTCAGCTCCGCGACCACGCCTTCAAGATCCTTGTCGGCCAGCAGTCCGAAGACTGCTCGACGCTTGCCCCCTGCCGGCCGGCGCGCAAGACACTGGGCAAGAAACTGCGCCGCATGTGGATTATGGCCTACATCCAGCAGCAGGTTCAGTTTCTTGCCCTGCCAATGGACCACCCGGCGATCCAGCCGACCGGCGAGCCGTGTGCCGGCCAGTGCGCGCCCGACCGCAACGGCCTCCAACGGATAGCCCATCTGCGCGAAGGCCTGAATGGCCAGCGCGGCGTTGGGCATCGGCAGTTCCAGGAGCGGCAGGCCGCGCAGCTCCTGCGGACGGCCGTCGACGACCCCACGCCAGTCCCAGCTGTGCTCGCCAATCGACAGATCGAAACCCACCCCTCGCACCAGCAACGGGCAACCCAGTTCGCGCGCCTTGTCGATCAAGGGTTCGGGCGGCTGGGTATCACCGCACAGCGCCGGGCAGCCGGGGCGGAAAATGCCGGCTTTTTCAAAAGCCACCGATTCGCGGGTATCACCCAGCCAGTCCGCATGATCGACACCGATGCTGGTCACCAGAGCAAGGTCGGCGTCGATCAGGTTGACGGCATCCAGACGACCACCCAACCCGACTTCCAGCACCACGGCATCGAGCTGTGCCTGCTCGAACAACCAGAATGCGGCCAGGGTGCCCATTTCAAAGTAGGTCAGGCTTACAGTACCCCGAGCCGCTTCGACGGCGGCGAAGGCCGCGCAGAGCTCAGAATCGGTTGCCTCGACGCCCTGTACCCTGACCCGCTCGTTATAGCGCAGCAGATGCGGAGAACTGTAGACGCCTACTTTGAGACCCTGGGATTGCAGCAGCGCCGCGACGAACGCGCAGGTCGAGCCCTTGCCGTTCGTACCCGTTACCGTGACCACTCGCGGCGCGGGACGGCCAAGCCCCAACTGCCGGGCCACCTGACGCGAGCGATCAAGCCCCATGTCGATGGCTGACGGATGGAGCTGTTCCAGGTAGGCGAGCCACTCGCCCAGGGTCTTGGGGGTCATACGGTAGCCGGAGCCGGTGGAACGATGACAGGCTCGATCACCGGCGCCACGAAGGTCGGGGTCGGCAGATTCATCATCTGGGCCACCAGATTACCCAGACGCGGACGCAGCTCGCTGCGGGAAACGATCAGGTCGATGGCCCCGTGATCCAGCAGGAACTCGCTGCGCTGGAAACCTTCCGGCAGTTTTTCGCGTACGGTCTGCTCGATGACGCGCGGGCCGGCGAAACCGATCAGCGCTTTCGGCTCGGCGACGATCACGTCACCCAGCATCGCCAGACTCGCCGATACACCGCCGTAAACAGGGTCGGTGAGCACGGAAATGAAGGGCAGGCCTTCTTCGCGCATCCGCGCCAGTACCGCGGAGGTCTTGGCCATTTGCATCAGGGAGATCAGCGCTTCCTGCATCCGCGCACCACCGGAGGCCGCGAAGCAGACCATGGGGCAGCGGTTTTCCAGCGCGTAGTTGGCAGCGCGCACGAAACGCTCGCCCACCACCGCGCCCATCGAACCACCCATGAACGAGAACTCGAACGCCGATGCCACGATCGGCATGCCCAGCAAGGTGCCGCTCATGGAAATCAGCGCATCCTTTTCACCGGTCTGCTTCTGCGCAGCGGTCAGGCGGTCCTTGTACTTCTTGCCGTCGCGGAATTTGAGACGGTCCACCGGCTCCATTTCCGCACCCAGCTCGGCACGGCCATCCGCATCCAGGAAGATGTCCAGGCGTGCGCGTGCGTCGATGCGCATGTGATGGTTGCACTTGGGGCAGACGTCGAGGGTCTTTTCCAGTTCAGGGCGATACAGCACCGCTTCGCAGGACGGGCATTTGTGCCAGAGGCCCTCGGGGACCGAGCTTTTCTTCACCTCGGAACGCATGATCGAAGGGATCAGTTTGTCTACCAACCAGTTGCTCATGCTTTCTTTCTCCAGTACCGGTTCGGCTCGAACGCGTGACGCTTGCGCGTCACACGCATGCCCTAACTCAATTCGTTGATGTAGCGATAGCGCAAGCAGCGGTCGGCATCGGCCGGACCTGCATGCTTGCGCATTCCGATTTGTTTCCTGGCGGGGCGACGGACATAAACCTCGCCCACTTGATTCGACCTGCAAGACTCATGACTAATGGCAGGAACAGGCTTATGGACGGCGGCTGACCTTCAGCCGTCACATCAGGCGCCCTGGACCGCGCTCATGAACGCGAGAATCTTTTCACGGTCCTTGATGCCCTTGCTCTTCTCGACGCCGCCACTGACATCGACCGCATAGGGGCGGACCTGCGCGATGGCCTGCGCGACATTGGCCGAGGTCAGCCCGCCGGCAAGGATGATCGGTTTCTCCAGCTCACTGGGGATCAAAGTCCAGTCGAAGGTCTCACCCGTACCACCGGGCACGCCTTCGACGTAGGCATCGAGCAGGATTCCCCGTGCATTGCGGTAACTGCGGCAGGCTTCGGCAATCTGGTCGCCCGCCTTGACGCGCAACGCCTTGATGTAGGGTCGGTAATGCCCTTCGCACTGCTCCGGCGTTTCGTCGCCGTGGAACTGCAGAAGATCCAGAGGCACCGCGTCCAGCGTTTCGTTGACTTCACAGCGGCTGGCGTTGACGAACAGCCCCACGGTCGTGATGAAGGGCGGCAAGGCGGCGATGATCGCTCGCGCCTGCTGCACGTTCACGGCCCTGGGACTTTTTGCGTAGAACACCAGACCGATGGCATCCGCACCCGCCTCGACCGCTGCCAGGGCGTCTTCTATGCGGGTAATGCCGCAGATCTTGCTACGAACGGCTGACATGTAGTTAAACCTCAAGCCTTCCGGAAAGCTCTGAATGTTAGCAAAAGGTTGCCGAATCGTCAGCCGCCAAGTTCATTGAAGCCTGTAAGAAAATGCGGTCCTATGTAGCGATCCGGTAAAGGGAACTCGTCGTGATATTCGACCTGGACCAGATACAGGCCGAACGGATGGGCCGTCACCCCGCCCGTGCGACGCACACGGCTTTCCAGCACATCCCGCGCCCATTCGACCGGCCGCTCGCCGGCGCCGATGGTCATCAGCACGCCTGCGATGTTGCGCACCATGTGATGCAGGAACGCGTTGGCGCGCACGTCGATGACGATCATCTTGCCGTGCCGGGTCACCCGCAAATGGTGCAGTTGCTTGACCGGCGACTTGGCTTGGCACTGCCCTGCCCGGAACGCACTGAAATCATGAGTACCGACCAGATACTGCGCGGCTTCGGCCATGCGTTCGACGTCCAGCGGCCGGTGATTCCAGGTGATTTCCTGCCCCAGATGCGCGGGACGGATCTGGTCGTTGTAGATCACATAGCGGTAGCGACGCGCGATGGCCTTGAACCGGGCATGGAAATTCGCCGGCATGACCTTGGCCCAGGTGACGCTGACGTCATGGGGCAGATTGATGTTGGCGCCCATGACCCAGGCTTTCATGGTGCGCTCGGCCTGGGTATCGAAATGCACCACCTGCCCGCAGGCATGCACGCCGGCATCGGTACGCCCGGCGCACATCAGCGACACCGGAGAATCGGCGACCTTCGACAAGGCGTCTTCCAGGGTCTCCTGCACCGTGAGCACGCCGGAGGCCTGTCGCTGCCAGCCGCAATAACGCGAGCCTTTGTATTCCACACCCAGCGCAATGCGGGAAAAACCCTCGGCCGCCATCTCCGCGGCCGGGTTGTCTATGTTCGCCAAGGTCTACAGCCTGTGGGGTTGCGAAAAAAGTCGGCCATTATACGGCCGCGAAAAAAAGACGCCAGCGGCCCGCCGCGCAAAAACGAACGGCCGCAAGCGCGGCCGTTGTTCATGGGCGAAACAGGATCAGGCAAGGCGTGACAGCATTTCCCGGGCCTCGCTCTTCTGACCGTCATCACCTTCGACGACGACTTCATCGAGAATGTCGCGGGCGCCGTCGGCGTCGCCCATGTCGATGTAGGCCCGCGCCAGATCCAGCTTGGTCGCCGCTTCGTCGCCGCCCGCCAGGAAGTCGAATTCAGGCTCGTCATCCAGCGCCGCGGCGTCCTGCTCGGTGAAGGTCGGTTCGCCGAGGTCAGGCTGTTGCAGGTTCTGGGACAGGCGATCCAGCTCGGCGTTGACGTCATCGATCTCCGAGGCGAAGGCCGCGGAGGCCTGATCGTTTTCCATCTCGTCCGCCAGGGACAGATCGAAGTCTTCCGGCAGCTCCAGGTCCTCGCTTTCAGGCTCGGGCTCGGTCGCACCCAGATCCAGCGGGTCGTCACCCAGAACCAGCGGCTCACTGGCCGGATCCAGCGAATCCTTGTCCAGATCCAGCAGGAACTCATCCTCGGTCTTGAGGGCCGGATCCTCTTCCGACAGATCCAGATCGAAATCCGCCAGATCGTCGGGTTCGGCAGGCTGGGCGCTTGCAGCGGTCTGCTCCTGCAACACGGATTCGAAGCTCGGCGTCGGCTCAACGGCAGGCGCGACAGGCTGGTCCAGCAGCAGCTCATCCAGGTCGTCGACCGTGTTGACTTGCGGCGTGGAATCCTGCTCGAACTGCTCCAGGCTCAGATCGAAATCGTCCTCGGGCGCAGGCGCAGGCTCATCGGCGTCATCAGCAAGCAGATCCTCGACATACTTGGCCTTGAGCTCAGCCGCCAACGCAGCGGCTGAAGCGGCCGCTGCGGCAGTCGTGGCCACCGCTGCCGCCGACCCGGTCGATTCGGATGAGGCCGGTGCTGCGACAGGGGCTGCGGGCTCGGCCTGTTTTTCCAGAACCGGCGTTGCCACCGGCGCGGAGTTCATGGTCGGGTATCGATCTTTTAGCTGCTCGACCTCAGCTTCACGCTTTCCCGCAGCCACCAGCTTCCTTTCATGTGCCGCGAACGCCTTGTTGTTGCCTTGCTCGGCGTAGATCTCCATGAGTTTCAGACGAATATCGTCACGCTCCGGATCTTCCTTGACGGCCTCCTCCAGAAGCTCGATAGCCTGATTCATGCGCCCGTAGGCAATGTGGATCTCGGCCTGGACCAATGGGTCCGCCGGGCGCTCGCGCGCTGCCGTGACGCCGGCTGCCGCAGCTGCAGCCGCACCGGCCGCCGCGCCCATGCGGACGTTCGGCGATTGCACATCAAGGCCGTCAAAGCTGGTGGGTGGGCTATTCATGTCCATGTCGGCGTTGAATTGCGACTCTTCCGCCAGGGCACGGGCCATACGCTTATGTTTCTCGGCCTCTGCGCGAGCGTTGCGACGGCGTGCCAGGAACAGCAGCAGCAATGCCAGAAGCAGTACCGCCGCCCCGCCGATCAGGCCAAGCAGGATTGGATTGTTCAGCACGCTTTGCAGAGGGTCTTCCTGCTCCTGCGGCGCCACAGGCTCGACCTGCAGCGGCTGCTCGGCATTCGGAGCGGTGATCTGGGCGGCGCCGGGCGGCAAGGCGTCTTCCGGCGCCACCTCGCCCTCGGGCTTGACCGGCGCACCGTTGGCATCCACCAGCGCGGCGGGTAGCGCGGGATTGACCGCCGGGTCCGCCGGGGCGCCGACAGCGCCTGGGGCGGCGGCCGCCGGCGCATTGGCCTCAGGCGTGGCACCGGCGGCCTGCATGCGGGCTAGCTGGCCGTTCTTGAGCTCGATGATACGTTGCAGCTTGTCGAGCTGACTCTGCAGGTCGCTCATGCGGCTTTGCAGTTCGGCGTTGTCACGACGCGAAGTGTCGAGCGCCTCCTGGGTCGTCGCCAGTTTGTTGCTCAGGTCGCCGTCTCCGGCCGCACCCTGAGCACCTGGCTGTCCTGTCGCCGAGACCAGACTCAGATTGTCCCCGGTCTCGACCTGGGCCGGTGCGGCGCCCGGACGCGCACGACGAGTAGCATCCACCTGACGCGCACCAGCTGCCGGCAAGCGGCGGCCTTCACGCCATGCGCGGTATTGCTGGGAGACTTCTGCCACGGCCTGGGCCTGGGGCAGCGCGGTCGATTGCTGCGGCGTCGGCAAGCGCAGAACTTCGCCTTTCTTCAAGCGGTTGATGTTGCCGCCAATGAAAGCGCTGGGGTTCAGGGCCTGGATCGCCAGCATGGTCTGCTGGACGGTGCCGCCATTGCGGACCCGTTCGGCGATCTCCCACAACGTGTCGTTATTGACGGTGACGTATTGAGCGGGTGCCTGCGCGGCGGGCGCAGGCGGCTGCGTTGCGGCATCCGGTGCCTGGGCAGGCGCCGGAGCAGCAGGCGCGGTGGCCTCGGGCGTCGGCGCGCTGGCCGGCAACTGGGCCGGAGCGGCAGGCGCGGCGGCGGGTGCGGCCGGTTGCTGCGCAGCTGCCGCCGCGGCGGCTGCTTCCGGCGAAAACTTGGGCGGATCGAGCAGCAGGCTGTACTCACGCAACAACCGACCGTTCGGCCAGAGCACCTGAACCAGGAATTTGACGTAAGGTTCGAGCACCGGCTTGCTGGAGGTGATACGCAGCACGCTGCGGCCATTCTCGTTGATGACAGGCGTAAACGTCAGATCGCTGAGGAAAGCCGGGCGCGTGACGCCGGCCTGAGCGAAATCGGCGGTAGTAGCCAGGCTTGGAACCACCTGCGCGGCGTTGAGCCCCTGTGCATCGGTCAATTCGATCTCGGCCACCAGCGGCTGATTCAAGGTCGATTTGACCGACAACTCACCGAGCCCCAGCGCGTGGGCCATTCCGGAAGACAGCGCGGAAGCCGCGGCGATAGCTAATACCAGTTTACGAACCTGAACCATAGCCCATCCCTTGTTTAAAAATTCCCCGGCGACCGGAGAGGTAATCCTGCATTTGGGTGTAAGGCATATCGCCGCTATTCAATACGTCTTAAAACTGTTGCAAGTATCTTTTACACATAATCTTTTATCAACAATTCGGCGACCTGCACAGCATTGAGCGCGGCACCTTTTCGAACATTGTCGCAAGTTAGCCAAAGATCGAGTTGTCGATCATCGTCGATGCCAAGACGCACACGCCCGACGTAGACGGCGTCCTGGCCGACTGCGTCGCCCACCGGCGTTGGATAGTCTCCGGCTTCCACGAGTTCGACGCCCGTCGCTTTTTCGAGTGCCGAGTTCACAGTGGCCAGATCGATCCGGCTCGCGGCCTGAACCGAAACGGTAAAACTGTCACCGAAGAAAACCGGCACCTGAATACAACTGGCTGAAACTTTCAGCCCGGGAATTTCCAGCAACTGTTGAACTTCAGCGACCATTCGCCGTTCCAGCGGCAAGTGCCCTGACTCATCGGGCGTGCCGACCTGAGCCAACAGATTGAATGCCATCTGACGATCATAGAAACCGGTTTCCAGCGGACGAACGTTGAGCAGGTCGGCGGTCTGACGGGCCAGGTCGGACACCGCCTCGCGCCCCTGAGCCGACACCGCCAGACAGGCGGTGACCGTTACCCGCTGGATATCGAGCAGACCGCACAACGGCGCCAGCGCCATGGCAACGGCGGTCGCACAGGCACCGGGGCTGGCGATCAGACGCGTTTGGGCCGGGTCGGCACTGATGACTTCGGGGTTGATTTCCGGAATGACCAGAGGGGCCTGCGAACCGGGGAAGGCTCCCGACAAGTCGATGACCGAACATCCGGCGGCGGTGGCCCGCGTCACGACATTGCGGGATACGGCCGGGCCAGCGGCGAGGAAAGCCAGACGTACCTGGCTGAAATCGAAGCTGTCCACTTCACGCACCCGCAGGTTCTTGCCCTTGAACGGCACCGACTGCCCCGCCGATTCACTGCTGGCGAGCAGGTGCAGCGCACCCACAGGAAAATCGCGCTCTTCGAGAATCTGGACGATGGTTTCGCCAACCGTACCGGTGGCGCCGACCACGGCGATGTCGAAGGACTGGCTCATGCGAAAACCTCAGCAAAATCAGGGAGCGGCACTTTAACTTCTGCACTTCCTACAGGCAATTGAGCCGGTCCGCTCTCGCCCACGCTCATGGCTCCAGCCCGATGGGAAAAAATTCACCGTGACTCCAGACGCCGAGCCAGCGTTGTCCATCGACAGTGCGCGACACGGCCAGCTCGACCAACTGGTAGAACACGTTGCGATTGATCAAGGCTTCGAGATTGGCACGCACATGCACGTACGGCGAAGGCTCTTGAGTCCGCGGATCGATCACGACCCGCAGCGGATGCTCTGGGCCGGCTTCGACCTCGTCCTCGACGTTGGTGATAAATCGCAGGACTTGCCGCTCGCCTTCGCCTTGCACATCGAGCCGGACCGCCACGAACGGCGCGTCGTCGACCTTGATGCCAACCTTCTCCACCGGAGTGACGAGCAAATAGTCGTCGCCGTCCCGGCGCAGAATGGTGGAAAACAGGCGCACCATCGGCTTGCGACCGATGGGCGTGCCCTGATAGAACCAGGTGCCATCCCGCGCGATACGCATGTCGATATCGCCACAGAACGCCGGGTTCCAGAGATGAACAGGCGGCAACCCCTTGGATTTCGGGACCTGTGCGAATAGATCGCCCGCCTTGCCTGAGTCAGTCATGCCTTGCTCCTAGCGTGGTACACCCAAGAGCATACGAGCGTAGTCCTCTAGGGGTGGGCCGAGCAAATCCTCCGGACTCTTGTCGTAAAGCGTCAGCAAACCGCCGCGACTGCGAATGCGTGCGCTGTCGATCAGGTAACGGGTATTGGTCTCGATCAGCATCAGCTGGATGACCCCTGTGTCCACGCCCAGGCGGTCCACGGCTTCCTGATCCGCCCACTGGTCGCCGTTGCCGATGCGATCATCGGCCTTGGCGAAGCGGGTGTAGAGCAGATAATGCGCACCGGCGCTGCGCGCCTCGATCATCGCTTCGTTCAACCCCAGCGGCGCCGGCGCGCGACGCACCATCGGGAAATACTCGACGAACCCCTTGAACGCCTCCTCGGCCACGACATTGGGACGTGGATAGGCATTGCCGGGCGGCACGAACGCGCCCTGCGCAATGTAAATGAAAGAGTCGGGCTGGACACGCCAGTTGGATATGCGACGGGTGTCGCTGTGGTCGAGCAGACCGGCATCGCTGAATTGCTCGCGAACGCCCTCGCCCATGTCACTGACTTTCATGCAACCGCTCAACGCCAGCAGCGTCAGCAGTAGAACCAGACTACGCATCCTTCCCTCCAGAAACCGGTGACGGAAAACCGGCGAATGGCCTTGGGATGCAGCTTCCGCGCCAGCTCTATCGCAAAGACTGGCGAAGCGCTGTAAATCTAGCCTTTGGCAGGCTCGGAGCGACCTTCAGCCGGACTGGTGTGAGCGGACGCATCGGTATCGCGCTTGCGCTTGTTGCCCATGCGCACGCCGATATCCATCAGGAAGTGGAAGAAGCCTTCCTGATCTTCCAGCACGTTGCTCCAGAACGGCGAGTGGTACAGCGCTACGGCGCCGTGCACCAGCGCCCAGGCCGCGCAATAGTGATAGTACGGCGGCACGTCTTCGAGCTTGCCTTCGGAAATGCGCCCCTTGATCAGCAGCGTCAGGTGCTCGAAATTCGACGCGCGTATCTTGTGCAGTTCTTCGACCAGCTCGGGCACCTGATTGCCCTTGACCACCTTTTCTTCCAGACGGTCAAACAAGCGATAGCGCTGAGGATCGCGCATGCGGAATTCGAAGTAGGCGCGGGACAGCGCTTCCTTGTCCTTGTCCACATCGGCCGAGTGCAACAGTTCGTTCAGATCACGCTCGTAGTCGAGCATCAGCCGCAGATAGATCTCGGCCTTGGATTTGAAGTGCTTGTAGATGGTGCCTTTGCCTATGCCCACGGCATCCGCGATCATCTCGACGGTAACGCTGTCTTCACCCTGCTCCAGGAACAGCTTGAGCGCGGTATCGAGAATTTCCTGTTCGCGACGGCGAAACTCGCGGACTTTACGAGGTTCTTTCTGCATAAGAAGGTCTGTAAGGCTCGAAATCGAAGTCGCGTATTATGCCCAAGTTGCGCCGGATTGCACGGATCATCCGACTATCACGTCGCATCTCGACATCAGCGACAGTGCTCGGGTCAGTGCTCCGAAACATCGACCGCCTGCCCGGCGACGAATTCCATGTAGCCGCTGATGACCACGTAGACCGTGAACCAGGCGAAGATGGCTGCCGAAGCGATGTAAGCCCAGCGCAACATGCGCTCGCCCATGAATCGTCCACCTTGATGCGCCAACGCGCAGAGGGCGACCGACCAAAGGATGCCCGCCGCCAGGAATCCGCTCAGAAAAACCGAAGCACTTTCCGTACTGTATCCTTGCCGGGCAATAAGCGCTCCACCTACGGCGGCGAACCAGAGAATGGCGCTCGGAGAGGACATGGCGAGGAAGATGCCGCGCAAAAACAGCGCCAGGCCGGTCTTGCCCCACTGCCCAGGCTGGGCGTCTATGCCTGCGCTCACCGTCGCGGCGCTCATGATCATCCTGAAACAGAACCAGGCCAACACTGCAGTCCCGCCAAGCCACAGCACGTAGCGCACCGCTTCGTATTGCAACAGCACCGCCATGCCCAGCATCGCCAGTACCGCATAGGCAAGATCCCCCACACAGGTTCCGAGCCCGAGCAGCAGCCCTTGGGTAAAGCCGCGCTGCATCGACAGGGTGATCATCGCGATATTGGCCAGCCCGATATCCAGGCACAGCGACAGACTCAAGAGAAAACCGTTGGAAAATTCCATTATCCAGCCTGATGACGATTGAGAACCACGGCCCGGAGTGCAGAGCTACTTTCAAGCACTGAGCGACAGGACCGCTATTCCAAAATTGTTTAAAAAATAACCAAAAGCGACTGGACGCCCGGAAATCCTGAACGATACTTCAATCGTTGGCGACCCATCTCCCCCAAGTGGCGCGCCAGTAAAGGCGCCAATGGACACCGTGCCTTTGTTTTACTCCTAATGGTCTTGACCCGGCTTCACCCCCCAGAATCCGGGTTTTTTTTGCGCGGGATTTGACGGTCAGCGAACGTGGGCCAATGGAAACAGGCGCTTGAAATTCGCTGTCGTCTGCTCGGCAAACCGTTCGAAAGGCTCACCCCGCAGCATCGCCAGAAACTCCGCGACATCCCTGACATATTCCGGCAGATTCGGCTTGCCGCGATGAGGAATGGGCGCAAGATAAGGCGAGTCGGTTTCCACCAGCAAGCGGTCGGCGGGAACCTGACGAGCGACGTCGCGCAGTGCGTCCGCGTTGCGGAAGGTCACGATTCCGGACAGGGAGATGTAGAAACCCAGATCGAGCGCGGCCTTGGCCATTTCCCAGTCTTCAGTGAAGCAGTGCAGCACGCCTGCTTGCGGCAACGCCGCGTCGCCCAGTAACGCCAGAGTGTCGGCGCGGGCGCCGCGGGTATGCACGATCACCGGTTTACCGGTGCTTCGGGCCGCTTGCAGATGCAGACGAAACGAGGCCTGCTGCAACTCCGCCGCTTCCGGCTCGTAATGATAATCCAGCCCGGTTTCGCCGATCGCCACCACGCGCGGGTGGTCCAGCTCGGTCAGCAACCAGTCCAGTGCCGGCGCTTCGCCCGGCTTGAGATCCAGCGGATGCACGCCTACCGAGCAGTCGACATCTTCGTAACGGTCAGCCAGCGCCTTTACGGCCCCGGCGTTGTCGGCACTGACACCGATGCACAGGAAATGGCCGACGCCCCGGCCGCGGGCGGCATCAAGGGCGGCATCCAGTGAGCCCTGATGCTGGGCGAGATCGAGTCGGTCGAGGTGGCAATGGGAATCTACAAGCATGAGGCAACTACATGGTGTGAGTGGGACGGTCGGATTTGAGCGCGCCGACCAGATAGGTTTCGATCAGGTTGCGGGCGGTGTTGTCGCCATCGTTGAACTGCACGCCGATACCGGCGGTGCGATTGCCCTGGGCGCCTTTGGGGGTGACCCAGGTGACCTTGCCGGCGACCGGGACTTTCTCGGGCTCGTCCATGAGGCTCAGCAGCATGAACACTTCGTCGCCCTGCCGGTAACTCTTGGTGGTCGGGATGAACAGGCCGCCGTTCTTGATGAACGGCATGTAGGCCGCATACAGCACGGCCTTGTCCTTGATAGTCAGTGACAGGATGCCGTTACGTGGGCCAGTGTTGAGCGGCAGGTTCATTGCGATGTCTCCCAGGGTTCCAACTGACAGCTCCGAAAACAGAGTCTACGCCTGTCCGGGCAGCCCTGCCCACTGCACCAGCAGTGCTTCAAGCAGCAATACCCGATTGAGGTTAGCCTTGGACAGCACTTTCTGGCGCTGCGCCAGCACCCACTCCTGCAACTCGAGCACCTTGCCCCGCGTGGATTTCTGCGCGAGGTATTGCACCACCTTCTGCATGTCGGTCAGCCCCAGCCCTTGCTCGTCCTGAGTGAGCTGGTAGCGCAGGATCAATTGCGACCAGTCGCAGAACCAGTCGAACAATTGCAACAGCGGCACGTCTTTCCAGCCTTCCGCCAGCTGCGTGGGAGACTGCTCGCGCTTGAGCAGTTTCTTGACGCCGTCCACCACCTGGGCCCGCTGGGCACGCACGCCCTGCCCGTGCAGCTTGACCGCGGCCAGCGGCGAGCCGGCCGCCAGGCTCAGCAACTCGGCGCGTTCCTGGTCGGAACAGTCCGGCAGCGCGCCGCCCAGCCAGTCCAGACTCATCTGCGGACCGGGCAACGGACAGGCCTGTTGCACGCAGCGGCTCTTCACCGTCGGCAGCAACCGGCTTGGCTGATGACTGATCAGCAACAGGATGGTATCGCCCGACGGCTCTTCGAGACTTTTCAACAAAGCGTTGGCCGCATTGATGTTCATCGACTCGACCGGCTCGATCAGCACCACCTTGCGGCCGCCCATTTGCGAGGTCTGGACCACGAAACTTACCAGATCGCGGACCTGATCGACCTTGATCGGCTTGTCCGCCTCCTCGGGTTCGAGAATGTAGTTGTCAGGATGACTGCCGGCCGCCAGCAGCAGGCAGGATTTGCACTGCGTACAGGCTTCCAGCCCGTTGCGGCTCTGGCACAGCAGGCTGGCCATCAGACGCTCGGCCAAAGCACGCTTGCCGATCCCGATGGGGCCGTGCAGCAGATAGGCGTGGGAATGCCGGGCGCGGCCCGCCATTTGCTGCCACAGCGACGCCTGCCACGGATAGGCCTCAGCCACGATGGCGCTCCAGCACTTGCGGCAACCAGCCGTCCAGCGCCTGCTGCACTTCATTCAGTGGCCGGGATGCGTCGATCAGCCGATAACGCGCAGGATCTGCCTCGGCGCGCGCAAGGTAAGTGCCGCGCACTGCTTCGAAGAATGCGCGCCCTTCCTGCTCGAACCGGTCCAGACGCCCGCGCGCCGCCGCGCGCGCCAGCCCGACTTCGACCGGCAGATCGAACACCAGCGTCATATCCGGACGCAGGTCGCCCTGTACGAAGCTTTCGAGCACCGCGATACGGTCGTGGGACAAGCCCCGGCCGCCGCCCTGATAGGCGTAGGTCGCATCGGTGAAACGGTCGCACAGGACCACTTCGCCGCGCGCCAGCGCCGGCCGGATCACCTGCGCCAGATGTTGCGCGCGTGCAGCGAATACCAGCAGCAGTTCGGCATCGGCGCACATGGGTTCGTCGCTGGGTGCCAAGAGCAGCTCGCGGATCTGCTCGGCCAGGGGCGTGCCGCCCGGCTCGCGGGTCAGCAGAACCTCGACACCTCGGGCGCGCAGTTGCGCGGCAAGATAATCGCGATTGGTGCTCTTGCCGGCGCCTTCCGGGCCTTCCAGAGTGATAAACAAGCCAGTCACAGGTGGTCCTTAGAAATAGTCAGTTCGAGCCCGCTTCGCTCGGCGGCGGAGTGGGCGCGGCAGAAGCATCAGGCTGTGGAGAAAGGGTTTGCGAGGCTGGCGCCGGGCTGGAGCGGTAGTCCGCGCGTCGCTTGAGCTGGTATTCGCGTACGGCGGCATTGTGCGCGTCCAGGTCATTGGAGAACACGTGACTGCCGTCACCCTTGGCAACGAAATACAGGCTGTCGCCGGGTGCAGGATTGAGCGCCGCGCGGATCGCTTCACGTCCGGCCAGCGCAATCGGCGTCGGCGGCAGCCCGGCGTTGACATAGGTGTTGTAAGGCGTCGGCTCGCGCAGGTCGGCGCGGGTCAGCTTGCCGTTGTAACGCTCGCCCATGCCGTAGATCACGGTCGGGTCGGTCTGCAGCAACATTCCCTGCTGCAGGCGACGTACGAAAACCCCGGCGATCTGGCCCCGTTCATGAGGAACGCCGGTTTCTCTTTCCACCAGCGACGCCATGATCAGCGCCTGATAAGGATCGACGTAAGCCACGTCAGGCGCGCGTTTCTGCCACTCTTCATCGAGCACGTCCTGAAGCCGGGCGTAGGCCTGCTTGAGCAGTTCAGCATCGGTCATGCCTCGCACATAACGGTAGGTGTCAGGGAAGAAACGCCCCTCGGGGAACACATCCGGATGACCGATCTTCGCCATCAGCTCGCTGTCGCTCAAGCCTGTCAGGGTCTGCCCCAGCTTGGGCTGCGCCGCCAGCGCCGCCCGTACCTGACGGAAGTTCCAGCCCTCGACCAGGGTCAGGTTGTACTGAACGACTTCCTTGCGCTTCCACACCTCGAACAGCGATTGCACGTCCATGCCCGGCGTCATGCGGTACTCGCCGCTGTGCAGAGACTGGTCGGCAAGGTTGAAACGCCAGTACAGGCGCAACCAGAACGCGTCGCGAATCACGCCATCGCTCTGCAAACGGTTCAGGACCCCGGACGGCGTGGAGCCGGCGGGAACGTCCAGCAGCTGTTCCTGAGGAACGTTCAAAGACTGATTCAGGGCTGAATGCTGCTTCCAGACGACGAAGCCCAGCAGCAGGACTGCCAGGACCACGACGGTTTCCAGCAACAGCAGAAATTTTCGGATCACGTATCAGATATCCAGAAGCGTGCGGGCAATGCCCTGCAGTTTACGGGTGAGCGGACCAATCGACCAGTTCAGCCGTTCGAAGCCGTGCACCGGCCAGACGCCATACAGACTGTTGCAGACAAACACTTCGTTGGCCTGCTCCAGATCATCCAGGGACAGGTCGCAAATATCGGTATCGATCCGCAGCCGATCGGCCTGGTCGAGCAGCTCCGCGCGCATGACCCCGGCCACGCCGCAGCGGCTCAGGTCGGGCGTCAACAACCGCCCTTCGCGAACCAGGAACAGATTACTGTAGACGCCTTCGATCAGCCGTCCGGACGTATCGCGCATCAACCCTTCGGCATGCTCGCTGTCGTGCCATTCGGCGCGGGCGAGGACTTGTTCGAGACGGTTGAGATGCTTGAGGCCGGCCAGCAATGGCTGCTCCGCCAGACGCGTGGTGCATGGGTACAGGCGCACGCCCTGTTCCGCGTGACGTACGGGCCAGGCCGGTGCCGGTCCGGCTTGCAGGATGCGCCGGGGCTGGCAGTCCGGCGCGGGGGCGTAGCCGCGCTGCCCGTCGCCGCGGGTCAGAATCAGTTTCATGACACCGCTGTCCAGCTGGGCGGCGAAACGCATCATTTCCAACCGCAGCGATGCCGTGTCCAGCGGGATCGCCAGACGCAGACAGGATTGCTCCAGGCGGTGCAGGTGCCGGTCCAGCAATACCGGCGCGCCCGCTTTGACGGCGATAGTCTCGAACAGACCATCGCCATAGGCCAACCCGCGGTCCTTGAGCGGCAACGCTTCGGCAGGACAGCCGTCGACCCAGCTGAACATCACTCGCTGAACCGACGGAACACCAGTGAGCCGTTGGTGCCGCCGAATCCGAACGAGTTCGAGATCACTGCGTCGATCGGCGTCTGCCGCGCTTCGTGCGGCACGAAGTCCAGGTCGCAGCCTTCACTCGGCTCGTCGAGGTTGATGGTCGGCGGAGCAACCTGATCATGGATCGCCAGGACACTGAAGATCGCTTCGACCGCGCCCGCGGCACCCAGCAGGTGGCCGGTCATCGACTTGGTGGAGCTGACCGCCAGTTTGTAGGCATGATCGCCGAATACTGACTTGATCGCCATGGCTTCCGCCAGGTCGCCGGCCATGGTCGAGGTACCATGGGCGTTGATGTACTGCACCTGCTCCGGGTTCAGCCTGGCGTCGCGCAGGGCGTTGGTAATGCAGCGCGCCGCGCCTGCTCCGTCGTCCGGCGGCGAGGTCATGTGGTAGGCATCACCGCTCATGCCGAAGCCGACCAGCTCGGCATAGATGGTCGCGCCGCGAGCCCTGGCGTGTTCCAGCTCTTCGAGGACCATGGCGCCGGCACCGTCGGACAACACGAAACCGTCGCGATCCTTGTCCCACGGACGGCTTGCGCGCGCCGGCTCGTCATTGCGGGTCGACAGCGCCCGCGCCGCGCCGAAACCGCCGAGACCCAGGCCACAGGCCGCCATTTCCGCGCCGCCGGCGATCATAACGTCGGCCTCGTCATAGGCGATATTGCGCGCCGCCATGCCGATGCAGTGCGTGGCCGTGGTGCAGGCGGTGGCGATTGCATAGTTGGGACCCTGTGCACCCAAGTGGATGGACAGGAATCCGGAAATCATGTTGATGATCGAACCTGGTACGAAAAACGGCGAAATCCGCCCCGGACCCTGTTCGTGCAGCAGACGGCTGCTGTTCTCGATATTGGTGAGGCCGCCGATACCCGAACCCATGGCGACGCCTACACGGTCGCGGTTCGCATCGGTCACTTCGAGGCCTGCATTACGCACTGCCTGGAAGCTGGCCGCCAGACCGTACTGGATGAAGAGATCGAGCCGACGAGCTTCCTTGGGCGCGAGGTATTCCTCGACGTTGAAGCTCTTGACCGAACCGCCGAAGCGGGTGGTGAAAGCCGAAAGGTCCGTGTGCTCGATAAGGCCAATGCCACTGCGGCTTTCCAGAATGCCTTGCCAGCTGCTCGGCACATCATTGCCCAATGGCGAAAGCATGCCCATCCCGGTGACCACGACGC
Organism: Pseudomonas sp. JDS28PS106; assembly: GCF_036706555.1. Taxonomy (NCBI): domain Bacteria; kingdom Pseudomonadati; phylum Pseudomonadota; class Gammaproteobacteria; order Pseudomonadales; family Pseudomonadaceae; genus Pseudomonas; species Pseudomonas sp. JDS28PS106. The sequence goes on from NZ_JBAJGT010000003.1 coordinate 119,244, forward strand.
GTCTACGCGACACAGGACTCTCCTTCTCTCTTGTTAACGAAACATCACATCGTTTTTAAAGAAAAAACCGCACGCCGGCAGGCAGTGCGGTTTTTCCCATGACAGCTAGCAACAACGCTTGCAGGGTATTACGCCTGGTGGCTGTTGACGTAGTCGATAGCCAGCTGAACGGTGGTGATCTTCTCTGCTTCTTCGTCAGGGATTTCGGTCTCGAATTCCTCTTCCAGAGCCATTACCAGCTCAACGGTGTCCAGAGAGTCCGCGCCCAGGTCTTCAACGAAAGAAGCACTGTTGGTGACTTCTTCTTCCTTGACGCCAAGTTGCTCAGCAACGATTTTCTTGACGCGCTCTTCGATGGTGCTCATACCTAGTTTTAACTCCTAGTGGAAATAGTCAGGCATCTGGCCGGTGGGTAAGTGTATAGAAGAGGTTTTGCGAATATCAAGCTAAACGCTCCGCTCTTGCACCCTGACGGCCCGACGCCCGTTGAGAATTTGCAGCTTTATAACGGATTTTACGGACGGCTGGTATGACATTTTCACGATGTCATGAGTCACATCAGCTCATGTACATGCCGCCGTTGACCGGGATTGTAGCTCCGGTCACGTATCCTGCGCCCTCTGAGGCGAGAAATGCGACGACGTGTGCGATTTCCTGCGCCTGGCCGAGACGACCCAGCGGAATCTGGGTCAGCAGCGATTCGCGCTGTGCCTCAGGCAATTCACGTGTCATGTCGGTATCGATGAAGCCTGGCGCTACTGCGTTCACGGTCACCGCGCGCGAACCCACTTCACGAGCCAGAGCGCGACTGAAGCCTTCCAGCCCCGCCTTCGCCGAAGCATAGTTTACCTGACCGGCGTTGCCCATGGCACCGACAACTGAACCGATGCTGATGATGCGACCCCAGCGTGCCTTGGTCATGCCGCGCAGCACGCCCTTGGACAGGCGGAACAGACTGTTGAGGTTCGTATCGACGACGTCATGCCACTCGTCATCTTTCATGCGCATCATCAGGTTATCGCGTGTGATACCGGCGTTATTGACCAGGATCAGGGGCGCGCCGACGCGCTCCTGGATAGTGGCGAGCACCGATTCAACCGACTGGGCGCTGCAGACGTCCAGCATCAGGCCGAAACCTTCGATGCCCGCTTCCTTGAACGCCGCGCTGATGCGCTCGGCGCCAGACTCGGATGTCGCCGTGCCGACGACGACGGCACCATTGCGACCCAGTTCCAGGGCAATGGCTTGACCAATACCGCGACTGGCGCCGGTGACCAGTGCAACTTTACCTTGCAGGCTCATGCAGGCTTCTCCTAATCAGGCCAATGCCGCACGCGCGGCGGCAAAGGCGTCTGGGGTATCCAGGTTGTAGGTAGTCACGCCTTCGGCGCAACGCTTGTTCAGACCTGCCAGCACCTTGCCGGGGCCGCACTCGACCAGCTGAGTCGCGCCGCGACCGGCCAGGCACTGAATGGATTCGACCCAGCGAACCGGCTTGTACAACTGTTCCAGCAGATCGCGCTTGAGGGTCGGCAGATCGCTGACCGCCGCCGCGCTGACGTTCTGCACCAGGGCGATTTCAGGCGCCTGCCATTCGATCGCCTCGATGGACTCGGCGAAACGCTCGGCGGCCGGACGCATCAGTTCGCAATGGGACGGCACGCTGACCGGCAACGGCAGGGCACGCTTGGCGCCACGCGCCTTGCAGATTTCCATGGCGCGTTTGACCGCCTCGGCGGCGCCGGCAATCACGACCTGACCTGGCGAGTTGAAATTCACCGCGCTGACCACTTCACCCTGCGCCGCCTCGGCACAGGCCTCGATCACGACGGCATCGTCGAGACCGAGAATGGCCGCCATGCCGCCCTGCCCGGCCGGGACGGCTTCCTGCATCAGCTGACCACGACGCTCGACCAGCTTGACCGCGTCGGCCAGGGTCAGGCTTTGGGCCGCGACCAGCGCGCTGTACTCACCCAGGCTGTGACCGGCGACGAATGCGGGGATTGCTCCTCCTTCCGCCAGCCAGACATGCCACAAGGCGACCGAAGCGGTCAGGATCGCGGGCTGGGTCTTGTCGGTCTGATTGAGCAGCTCGGCCGGACCCTGCTGGGTCAGCGCCCAGAGGTCATAGCCCAGCGCGTCGGACGCTTGCTCGAATGTATCGAGGATCAAAGGATGCTGAGCGGCCTGCTCGGCGAGCATGCCGAGCGATTGCGATCCTTGACCCGGAAAGACGAATGCGAGGGATGCAGACATTTAACAAGCCTCTGAATGATTGTCGCCAAAATGAGCGCTCGAAACGGTTCGAGCGCCGGAATTCAAAATTGCATGACTGCCCGGTTGGATGACTGGCCGGTCAGATGCGTCACATGTTTCACTCGCCACCACCGCCAAGCAGGGTTTCCAGACGGCCGCGCAGACGTCGCGGGAGATTCTCGCGTACCTCCACCATCGCTCGCTGAATAGCGCTCTGGAACGCTTCGACGCCGGCCGAACCGTGACTCTTTATCACGATTCCCTGCAGCCCGAGCAGGCTGGCCCCGTTGTGCCGCGCCGGCGCCATGTCGGCCTGCAGGCGCCTGAGCACCGGCATGGCCACCACGCCCGCGGCGCGGCTCAGCAGATTGCGGCTGAACAGCGCCTCCATGCGCGCGGCGATCATGGTCGCCAGCCCTTCGCTGGACTTGAGCAGGACATTGCCGACGAAGCCGTCGCACACCACGACATCCGCCTCGCCTCGATACAACCCGTCACCTTCGATGTAGCCGACGTAGTTGAGACCCGGGGCCTCCTGGAGCAACTGCGCGGCCTGCTTGACCTGCTGATTGCCCTTGATGTCCTCGGTGCCGACATTGAGCAGCGCCACCCGCGGCCTGGACACGCCCAGCGTCTCGGCCGCTACCGCGCCCATCACGGCGAACTGATAAAGCGCCTCAGCGCTGCAATCGACATTCGCGCCCAGATCCAGCAACTGACAATAGCCGTTGCGCGTGGGAATTGCCGCCACCATGGCAGGCCGGTCGATGCCGGGCAGCGTCTTGAGCATGAAGCGCGACAGCGCCATCAGCGCGCCGGTATTGCCGGCGCTTACGCACGCCTGCGCCTGCCCCTGCGCCACCATATCCAGCGCCACGCGCATCGATGAATCGGGCTTGCCACGCAATGCCTGTGAGGGGCGCTCGTCCATCGTGATGATCTCGCCGGCCTGGACGACACGCAGGCGCGAACGATCCACACCATGACCACGAACGTGATGGTGGGCGATGAGATCTTCGATAAGGGAGGTTTGGCCGACAAGAGCCAGGTGCAGCGAAGGTGTAGCGGTCAGGCACGCAAGGCTGGCCTGGACAATGTTGCGGGGACCGAAGTCCCCGCCCATTGCGTCGATCGCGATGATCGGAGCGGACAAGAAATTACTCGTCAGCGCCCTTGTCGATCACTTTACGACCACGGTATACGCCTTCTGGCGATACGTGGTGACGCAGGTGAACTTCACCAGTGGTCTTTTCTACCGACAGAGTGCTTGCCTCAAGAGCGTCGTGTGAACGACGCATGTCACGGGCAGAGCGGGATTTTTTGTTCTGCTGAACAGCCATAATTGATTAACTCCTAAACGTTTGGGTCACGCTTTAACTGCGCCAATACACTGAACGGGTTGGACCGCGTTACCTCGTCCACGCTCGGTTCGGGCTCATCGAGACCCGCCGGTTGCTGGCATTCTTCCGGATGATGAGCAGGCACAATCGGCAAGGCGAGCAGAAGCTCTTCCTCGATCAATGCCAGCAGATCCAAAGGATCTTCGCCCAGTTCCAGCACGTCATAACCTTTCGGTAACGACTGGGTATTCGCACCCTCCTTCACCACAACGTAAGTGCATTCGCTGTGGATCGGCAGGGTGACCAGCTCAAGACAACGCTGGCAAACCATCTTGACCGGGACGTCGATCGAACTGTGGAAAATCACAGAACGGCGCTCGTCACGGTCGAAGACGAATTTCGCCTGCACCGTACCGACGTCGTCGGCAAGCGGGTCGCAGAGTCTCTCCAAATCGGCCAGCGGCACTTTACCCTCGAGGGTAGCGCCACGATCAGCCAATTTGCGCGGGTCAACGTGAGATGGAATCGGGTCATTCAACATAGGCGCAGCATTCTAGGGATGCCCCCTTGGCATGTCAAAGGAAATTCAGGCCTGTTCGCTACTCCGGCCACTGATTAAAATCGCCGCTCAGTCAACGGAGAACCGTATGCCTTCCCTGCTCCTCGCTTCCAGCTCCCCGTACCGCCGCGAATTGCTGTCGCGCCTGCGGTTGCCGTTCATCTGCCAGTCGCCGGACATCGACGAAAGCCGCCACCCGCAAGAGACCGCCGTCAGCCTGGTACAGCGGCTGGCACGGGAAAAAGCCAGGGCACTGGCCGACGCCCATCCAGGACACCTGATCATCGGTTCCGATCAGGTGGCGGTGCTCGACGGAGAGATACTCGGCAAGCCTCACACCTTCGATCGCGCTTTCGCGCAACTCAGCGCGGCAAGCGGCAATAGCGTCACCTTCCTGACCGGGCTGGCGCTGCTCAACAGCGACACCGGAATCTGCCAGATCGATCATGTGCCATTCACCGTGCACATGCGCCAGCTGTCTGCAGACAGCATAGAACGCTATCTGCGCGCCGAACAGCCTTTCGATTGCGCGGGCAGTTTCAAGGCCGAGGGTCTGGGCGTAAGCCTGTTTCGCGCCACGGAAGGCAGCGACGCCACCAGCCTGGTCGGCCTGCCGCTGATCCGACTGGTGGACATGCTTATAAAGGAAGGCGTTTGCGTTCCTTGAACCACAGAAACACTTGTGGGAGAGAGCGAGATTTGCGACAGGCTTTAACCGCGTCGCGACCTCCCTCCCACATGGCTGACACATACGATCAGCGCAGGACCGGCCCGTTGAACCCGGCCCACATTGCGAGGCGCTCGGCAACACTTGCGCCCAGTTTCTTGGAGAAACGATCGAACGGCGATTCCTGCACGGTGTAGTCGACGATGTTCTTCTCGCCGATCACATCCCGCGCTACGTAGCTGGCGCTGCCCAGCCCGTCCACCAGACCAAGGCCGACAGCCTGCTCACCGGTCCAGACCAGCCCGGAGAACAGCTCCGGATGATCCTTGTCCTTGAGGCGCTCGCCACGGCCTTGCTTGACGCTGGCGATGAACTGGCGATGAGTCGTATCCAGCACGCCCTGCCAGAACTTCGTCTCGTCGGCTTTCTGCGGCTGGAACGGATCGAGAAATGCCTTGTGCTCGCCGGAGGTGTAAGTGCGGCGATCAACACCCAGCTTCTCCATGGTGCCGACAAAGCCGATTCCGGCTGCGGTCACACCAATGGACCCCACCAGGCTCGCCTTGTCCGCGTAGATCTGATCCGCGGCACTGGCGATGTAGTAAGCCCCCGAGGCACCCAGATCGGTGATCACCGCATAGACCTTGATCGCCGGCTTTTCAGCACGCAGACGGCGGATTTCGTCGTAGACGTAGCCCGACTGCACCGGACTGCCGCCCGGACTGTTGATGCGCAGGATCACACCCTTGGTGCTGCTGTCCTCGAACGCCTTGCGCAGGCTGGTCACGATGTTGTCGGCGCTGGCGGCTTCCTTGTCGGCAATCATGCCTTCGATTTCGATCAGCGCCGTATGACTACCGGAGGTGGAAGCGCCCTTTTCAAAATCCATCAGAGGCGTGAACAACAGCAATGCCCCAAACAGATAGGCAAAAGTGAGGAATTTGAAAAAGATGCCCCAGCGACGTGAACGGCGCTGCTCCTGAATACCGGCCAGCAGCGTCTTTTCCAGCAGCTTCCAGCTCTTGGCGTCCTCTTTGCCATCCAGCGTATCGCTCGCCCGTGGCGAAGCCGGCGCTTTCCATTCGTCAGACATGTTTCGCTCACTCCACTTTTGAATCAGATGCCGCGCTCACCCAGCCAGGCGCGCAATTCGGAAAAGCCCTCAATCGCCAGGCGCGGCTCGTAGGCACGCAGCGAATCGAGAGACTGCGCGCCGTAGCCGACCGCTACCGAATCCATGCCCGCGTTGCGTGCCATCAACAGATCGAACGATGAATCGCCGATCATCAATGACCGCTCGGGCGGCACGTCGCAATGCGCCATGATCTCGTGCAGCATCAACGGGTCGGGCTTGCTGGCCGTTTCGTCCGCCGCGCGCGTGATGTCGAACCAGTCCAGCCAGCCATTGGCCTTGAGCACCCGATCCAGACCGCGACGCGCCTTGCCGGTCGCCACCGCAAGGTGGTAGCCCTGCTCGCGAAAAGCCTGCAACGAGTCCAGGACGCCTTCGAACAGAGGCGAAGGCACGTTATCCATCGCCATGTAGCAATCAGCATAACGCTGCCGGAACTCGATCAGCTCATTTGCCGTAATCCGCGGATACAGAGTGCGGATCGCTTCGGGCAGCCCGAGACCGATGATGCCCTTGATCGAGGCATCGTCGCGCACTTCCATATCGCTCTGGATCGCCGCCATGCGCATGGCCTCGACGATACGACCGATGGAATCGGCCAGCGTGCCATCCCAGTCGAAAATCAGCAGGTCATAGTGACGGTCAGAATTACGGCGCACTCAATCGCTCCACGGTAGCGGCCCACATGTCATCGACCGGCGCCTTGAGCTCCAGCTTGCCGCCATCAGGCAGTGGCACGGTCAGCATATAAGCGTGCAGGAACAGGCGTTTGCCGCCCAGGTCGCGTATTTCGCGACTGAAATCCTCGTCGCCGTACTTGCTGTCCCCGGCGATGGCGTGACCGGCGTGCAGGGTATGCACCCGAATCTGATGGGTACGACCGGTCACCGGCTTGGCTTCGACCATGGTCGCGAAGTCACCGAAGCGGCGCAGCACCTTGAAAACCGTCAGCGCGTCCTTGCCTTCGTCATTGACCTCGACCATTCGCTCGCCGGAGCGCAGATTGCTCTTGAGCAACGGCGCGCGCACCTGCTTGACCGAGGTCGGCCAGTTGCCACGCACCAGCGCCATGTAGCGCTTGTCCACGCCGTCGCCGCGCAGCGCTTCGTGCAGATGACGCAACATGCTGCGCTTCTTGGCGATCATCAGAAGCCCCGAGGTGTCCCGGTCGAGGCGATGCACCAGCTCCAGCTCCTTGGCATCGGGACGCAGCTGACGGAAGGCTTCGATCACACCGAAGCTCAGGCCGCTGCCGCCATGCACGGCGATCCCGGCGGGCTTGTTGAGCACGATCAGCGCCTTGTCCTCGTAGACGATCGCAGCTTCCAGGCGCTGCAACAGGCCCTGGGCAACCGGCACCGGCTCGTCGCGCTCGGGCACGCGGACCGGCGGGATGCGCACGACATCGCCGGCCTGCAGCTTGTACTCGGGCTTGATCCGACCCTTGTTCACGCGCACTTCGCCTTTGCGCAGGATGCGGTAGACCAGGGTCTTGGGCACGCCCTTGAGGTAAGTGATCAGAAAGTTATCGATGCGTTGACCGGCAAGTTCCGGCGCAACCTCAACCAGCTGTACGCCGGGGGTTGGAGGGGCAATATTCGTCATGCCACGGATGATAACAATTTTTTATGGATTTGAAGCACTTAATGATTGCTGCTATAGTCGCGAACGCCGCCAAAAGCGGCCGGCCAGCGGACAAACGGTTGACAACCGGCCCTGACCAACGCAATTCATGAGGACGGGAGGCCGTCCTACGAGGCATTCGGTGACAACGGAGCATGCTGGAAACGTAACGAGCGCAGGTGACATGAGGCCGGAAACACGCCCGATCGCAGAGTGAATCACTCGCCTTCAGTGCGCACCCCCACGGCCAGTTCACAAAGTGCAGTCGCTTCCTGACGCTGCGAGCGAACGTCTCGGGAACAACGCCTCAAGCCATGATGCGCGACCTCCCCTGTCGGAGATCGCGGTAAATGCCAACCCGCTGCGGATTCTGCGCGCGGCAGCACCCGAATTATCAGGGATACGTGTAGGGTGGAGACGCACAACCATCGGACTGTGTAGCACAAGGCTTGTTTCAGACGCTTCATCTCGTCCGCTACCGATGGTTGATTCCTCCTCCTGACAAAGCTTTTGCTGACAGGGTGTCATATGTCACCACAGCAAGCAGGAAACGTCGTCGCGACTCTCCGGCCCCTCTGGTCGGGAATCTCGCTAGACACTGGAGCGGCAAACCGCTCCTGACGCGCCCTGACACCGACCATGAGAAGTCGTGTGTGCCGAACGCCGTTTCCGGCAGCCCGGAAACCGACGGTACTACATGAAAAGAATGCTGATTAACGCAACTCAACCCGAAGAGTTGCGTGTTGCACTGGTAGACGGCCAGCGCCTATACGATCTGGACATCGAGTCCGGAGCACGCGAGCAGAAGAAGGCCAACATCTACAAAGGCCGTATCACTCGCATCGAACCGAGCCTGGAGGCCGCTTTCGTCGATTTCGGCTCCGAGCGCCACGGCTTCCTGCCCCTCAAGGAAATCTCCCGCGAGTACTTCAAGAAGACCCCCGAAGGCCGCGTCAACATCAAGGACGTCCTGAGCGAAGGCCAGGAAGTCATCGTTCAGGTCGAGAAGGAAGAGCGCGGCAACAAGGGCGCTGCCCTGACCACGTTCATCAGCCTCGCGGGCCGCTATCTGGTCCTGATGCCGAACAACCCCCGCGCCGGCGGCATCTCGCGCCGCATCGAAGGCGAAGAGCGCAATGAACTGCGCGAAGCCCTGAACGGCCTGATCGCTCCCGCCGACATGGGCCTGATCGTGCGCACTGCCGGCCTTGGCCGCAGCAGCGAAGAAATGCAGTGGGACCTCGACTACCTGCTGCAGCTGTGGACCGCCATCAAGGAGGCGTCCCTCGACCGCTCCGCACCGTTCCTGATCTACCAGGAAAGCAACGTCATCATCCGCGCGATCCGCGACTATCTGCGCCAGGACATCGGCGAAGTACTGATCGACAGCGTCGAAGCCCAGGAAGAAGCCCTGACCTTCATCCGCCAGGTGATGCCGCAGTACGCCAGCAAGATCAAGCTCTACGAAGACAGCGTTCCACTGTTCAACCGCTTCCAGATCGAAAGCCAGATCGAAACCGCCTTCCAGCGCGTGGTCGAACTGCCTTCCGGCGGTTCCATCGTCATCGATCCGACCGAAGCGCTGGTGTCCATCGACATCAACTCGGCGCGCGCCACCAAAGGCAGCGACATCGAAGAAACCGCCCTGCAGACCAACCTTGAAGCGGCCGAGGAAATCGCCCGTCAACTGCGTCTGCGCGACATCGGCGGCCTGATCGTTATCGACTTCATCGACATGACGCCGGCCAAGAACCAGCGCGCTGTGGAAGAGAAAGTCCGCGAAAGCCTGGAAGCCGACCGCGCCCGTGTTCAGGTCGGTCGCATCTCCCGTTTCGGCCTGCTGGAAATGTCCCGTCAGCGCCTGCGCCCATCGCTGGGCGAGAGCAGCGGCATCGTCTGCCCGCGCTGCAACGGCACCGGTATCATCCGCGACGTGGAATCCCTGTCGCTGGCGATCCTGCGCCTGATCGAAGAAGAAGCCCTGAAGGACCGTACCGCCGAGGTGCGTGCCCAGGTGCCGATCCCGGTCGCCGCCTTCCTGCTCAACGAGAAGCGCAACTCGATCACCAAGATCGAACTGCGTACCCGCGCCCGCATCGTGATTCTGCCGAACGATCACCTCGAAACGCCGCACTTCGAAGTGCAGCGCCTGCGTGACGACAGCCCGGAAGCCAACAGCAGCCAGACCAGCTACGAAATCGCGGCCGCTGCCGCCGAAGTCGAAGAAATGGCACCACAGGCCGCTGCTACCCGCACCCTGGTCCGCCAGGAAGCCGCGGTCAAGACCGCTCCGGCCCGCGCCAACGCTCCAATGCCAGCCGAGCCGGCAGCCCCGGTCGCGGCGCCTGTCGCCCATGAGCCGAGTCTGTTCAAAGGCCTGGTCAAATCGCTGGTCAGCCTGTTCGCGTCCAAGGAAGAGCCAGCTGCTCCGGCCGTGGTCGAGAAACCGGTCGCCGAGCGTCCTGCGCGCAACGAAGAGCGCCGCAACGGTCGTCAGCAGAGCCGCGGCCGCAACAACCGTCGTGATGAAGATCGCAAACCTCGCGAAGAACGCGCACCGCGTGAAGAGCGTGCCGAGCGCGCGCCGCGTGAAGCCCGCGAAGAACGCGCCCCTCGGGAAGAACGTGCACCACGTGAAGAGCGCGCGCCACGTGAGCCACGTGAAGCCCGCGACAACAGCTCCCCGCGTGAAGAACGCCCTGCCCGTGCACCGCGTGATCGCAAGTCCCGCGAAGACCGTCCGGTCCGCGAACTGCGCGAGCCATTGGATGCCGCACCGGCCGTAGCCGCCGTTCGCGAGGAACGCCCGGAACGCGCGCCACGTGAAGAGCGCCAGCCACGCGCCCCTCGCGAAGCCCGCGAAGAGCGTCAGCCACGCGCCGAGCAGGCCGCCGCCGCAGCCAGCGAAGCGGAAGAAATCCTGCTGAACGAAGAACAGGCGCAGGACGACAACCAGGAAGGCAGCGAAGGCGACCGCCCTCGTCGTCGCTCCCGTGGCCAGCGTCGTCGCAGCAACCGTCGCGAGCGTCAGCGCGATGCGAACGGTGAAGCCATCGAAGGCGCCGACGAAAACGGCAACGAAGAGAGCAGCGCTGCTGCCCAGGCCGCCACGGCGACCGCAGTTGCCGGTGTAATCAGCGCATCGGCCGAAGCCGAAGCTCATCAGCAGGCCGAACGCGCTAACGACGCAGCACAGGCGCCCGCCGCCAGCGAGCCGGTCGTGGTTGCCGAGCAGGCTGAAGCCGCGCAAGCGCCATTGGCACAAGAGAAGCCGAACGACATGCCAGTCGTGGAAGCTCCGGTCGTCGAAGCCCCCGCGGCTGAGGCAGTCGAGAACGACAAGCCTGCAGCTCAGGCGCCAGCGGTCGAGACCCCTGTGGCAGAAGCTCATGCTGTCGAAGCTGCGCCAGTCGAAGCTGTAGAGGCTGAACACGCCGTGGTCGAGACGCCTGCCGTGGAAGCGCCTGTCGTTGCGACAGCTCCGCAAGTCGATGCCACGCCTGACGTTGAAGTCGAGCCAGCCCGTGTCGAAGCGCCTGCACTGGCGGCACCTGCCGAGCAGCCTGAAGCACCGCATGCCGAGCGCGTGACGCCGTTCTCGCCGTCTGTCGACAGCGTTGAGAAGCAAGCCGCCGAGCCAGCGGTCGAGCCACAAGCGGTCGAAGAGGCGCCAGCGCCCTACGTGCCGGTCAAGCTCGAAGCCGAAGCCCCGGAGGTAAAAGCCCCTGAAGTCGAAGCTCCTGCTCCAGCCGAAGCGCCGGCGCTGCCGATGAGCAGCAACGGTCGCGCGCCGAACGATCCTCGTGAAGTGCGTCGTCGCAAGCGTGAGGAAGAAGCTCGTCGTCTGGCAGAGGCTCAACAGGCAAGCGCAGAACCCGCTCCGGCCGCTGCCGAAGCAGAACCTGCGGTAGCCGAGAAGGCGGTGACACTGCCACAGGCCGAGGAAGAGACCGAGACCAAACCTCTCGTCTGATCCCCGCCCATGAAAAAAGCCCTACCTGTGTGAGCAGGTAGGGCTTTTTTTATGCCATCGCGACGCTGAATCGGCGGAGCGCAGGCCTGGATCAGGCTGCTCGAAGCTGCCCCGTCTCAGTACAGGTTCGGTTCCATTTCCAGCCGGACGCCGAAGCGCTCGGCGATATCGCTCTGGATGCGCCGGGCCAGATTCAGCAACTGCTCGCCGCTGGCCTGGCCGTGATTGACCAGCACCAGCGACTGCAAGGCGTGCACGCCAGCGTCACCTTCACGATAGCCTTTCCAGCCTGCCGCTTCGATCAGCCAGCCCGCTGCGACTTTCACGCCGCCATCCGCCTGCGGATAGCCGACCGCGGCCGGATGATCGGCCTTGATGCCGGCAAAAACCCCGGCATCCACGACAGGGTTCTTGAAGAAGCTGCCTGCGTTGCCCAGCACCGCCGGGTCAGGAAGTTTTTCGGCGCGAATGGCGCAGATGGCCCGACTGACGTGCAGCGGCGTGGGCTGCTGCACGCCCATGTCGGCAAGCCGCTGCCTCACGGGTCCGTATTCGAGATGAAGTCCGGCATTGCGGCTGAGCCTGAAACGCACCCGCAGAATCACCCAACGACCCGGCTGCTGTTTGAACAGGCTGTCACGGTAACCGAAGGCGCATTCATCGAGATCGAACGACCGAATTTCGCCGGTCTGTCGATCCAGTGCGTCCAGGCTGTGAAACACGTCCTTGATCTCGACGCCGTAAGCACCGACGTTCTGCATCGGCGCGGCGCCGACCGTGCCGGGGATCAGGCTGAGGTTTTCCAGCCCGCCCAGCCCCAGCTCCAGGCAGGACTGGACAAAGGGATGCCACGGCTCGCCCGCCTCTGCCTCGACGATAGCGTCCTGGCAGTCCTCGCGCAGGATACGTATGCCACGACTGGCCATACGCAGCACCAGGGCTTGCACATCACCGGTCAGCAACAGATTGCTGCCACCGCCGATGACCAGCACCGGCAGATCGTGCTGACGCGCATAAGCGAGCGCTTCGCGCACATCGTCATCGCTGTGCGCCTGCGCGAACAGCGACGCCTGGACATCCACGCCGAACGTATTGAAAGGTTTGAGCGACACCCCGCGCTGAATATCGAGCGTCATTCCGTCACCTCTGCGACTGCCAATGATGGAGGCATCAGCTCTCCAGCAGGCGCTTCACGCGCTCCAGGTCTTCGGGAGTATCTACGCCCGCGGGCGGCGCTTCGAGCGCGTCGGCGACATGAATGCGCACGCCGTTCCAGAGAGCCCGCAGCTGCTCCAGGCTTTCGGTGTTCTCCAGCCAGCAAGGGCCCCAGCTGACGAAGTCGTGCAGAAAGCCCACGCGGTAGGCGTAGATGCCGATATGACGGCGATAAGGGACGCCCACAGGCAGCTCGTCGCGGTTTCTGGCCAGAGCATCACGCGCCCAGGGCAGCGGCGCGCGACTGAAAGTCAACGCCAGGCCGTTTACATCGCTGACGACCTTGACGACATTGGGATTGAACAGCGCCGCCACATCATCGATGGGCTCGGCCAGGGTCGCGATACTCGCTTCAGGGTGGGCCGCCAGATTGGAGGCGACCTGATCGATAACCGCCGGTGGAATCATCGGTTCGTCACCCTGAACGTTGACGACGATCGCATCAGCCGCCAGCTCAAGCTTCGTCGCCACTTCGGCGAGCCGGTCGGTGCCGGAATTGTGATCCTCGCGTGTCATTACCACTTCGGCGCCGAAAGCCTCGCACGCTTGTACGATCCGTGCATCATCAGTGGCGACCACGACGCGCTGGGCGCCGCTTTTGCACGATTGCTCCCAGACATGCTGGATCATGGGTTTGCCGGCGATGTCCGCCAGCGGCTTGCCCGGAAAGCGGCTGGAGCCATAACGTGCAGGAATGACGACGACGAAGTCAGCGCTCATTTCTCCAGGCGCTCCTCGGCGGACAGGGTGCGCGCTTCGCTTTCAAGCATGACCGGAATTCCGTCGCGGATCGGGTATGCCAGGCCCGCGCCCTTACTGATCAGTTCGGTCTTGTCGGCACTGAGCCTCAAGGGCCCCTTGCTGATCGGACAGGCGAGGATATCGAGTAATTTGGTGTCCATAAAAAGTCCTGAAGCCATCAAGAGGAGAAACGGAGTAGCTGCTCGTCGAACCAGCGGACAAAGGCAGCCGAAGGTACGGCGTCCACCGCCAGATACCACCAGTCGTGCGCCGCGAATGCGCGGCATTTCACCGCGTCTTTTTCGGTCATGACCAGCGGTAACGGAGGCGTGAACGTCAGCGCATCAAGGCTGTACTGGGCGTGGTCGGCGTACGCGTGGGTAACCGGTTGCCAGTCTAATCCTTCGAGCGTTTTGAAGAAACGCCGCGGGTTGCCGATCCCGGCCACTGCGTGCACCTGCTGGCCCTTGGCGAAATGATCGAGCGGTCGCCGCTCGCCCGTGCACAGATTGACCAGCGCTGAAGGTTCCAGGGTAAAGGCATAGCCGTCGTCACGGTCGCAGGTGGCGCCGTTGTACAGCACGGCGTCGACGCTGCTCAGGCGCTCGACCGGCTCGCGCAGAGGGCCGCCGGGCAGACAGCGGCGGTTGCCCAGGCCACGCGCGGCATCGATCAGCACGAGCTCCAGATCCCGTGCCAGACGGTAATGCTGCAGACCGTCGTCGCTGAGAATCAAGTCCAGGGATTCGGCGGCCAGCAACGCCCGCACGGCACGACTACGGTCCGGATCGATCATCAGGGGGACACCGCTGCGCTGCACGATGAGCAGCGGCTCGTCGCCCGCCTGAGCGGCATCCTGGTTGGCGTGCACTCGCCATGGCAGGCTGGGCGGCCGGGCGCCGTAGCCGCGACTGACCACCCCGACCTTCAGCCCTCTGGCGCGGCAGTGTTCGATCATCCACAGGATCAGCGGCGTCTTGCCCGTACCGCCGACCGTGATATTGCCCACCACCAGCACCGGCACCGGCGCCCGGTAAATGTCGCCCTCGCCGGCCAGAAACCGCTCGCGCTTGCCATTCACGACACGACGATAAAGTGATTCCAGAGGACGCAGTAATGCCAGCGCCGGATGGCCGGTGTACCAGGCGTCGAGTAAACGGTCGGTCAGTGCCATCAGTTAGCCGGCGCGGCCTCGACAGTGGTCATGCGCAGATGGCTGAAACCCAGCTTGCCGGCCGCATCCATGGCGATGATGACCGATTGATGCGGCGTCTTGCCGTCAGCGCTGATCGACAGCGGCAGGCTGGTGTCTCCCGCCGACTCGCGCTGCAAGGCGTCGATCAACGTACTCAGATCGTTCTTGGGCAGCAGCTGGTTATTCAGGGAAAACTGTCCGTCGGCATTGATCGCGATGTCGAGTTGCTTTTCACTCACGTCATCGGCCGAGGCGCCGGTCACCGCCTGAGGCAAGTCGACGCGCAACTGGGTTTCACGCGTGAACGTGGTGGTGACAATGAAGAACAGCAGCAGGATGAACACCACGTCGATCAAGGCAACCAGATTGACGTCGATGGTTTCCCGCGGCCTGCGGCGACGGAATTTCACTTCTTCTTGCCTCCAGCGCCAGCGCGGGCCAGCGCCTTGAGGTCGACCTTGGCATTGATCAGATCGACTTCACGATCGCCCTGCACCACCTCGACCAGCCGGATGGCCTGTTGCTCCATGCCGACGACCAGTTCATCGACGCGGCTTTGCAGAAAACGATGAAAGAAGATGGCCGGAATCGCCACGCACAGACCCGACGCCGTACAGATCAGCGCCTTGGAGATACCGCCGGCCAGCACGCCGGCATTGGCGGTCGCTCCGGAGCTGCTGAACGAGCCAAAAATGTCGATCATCCCCAGCACCGTACCGAGCAGACCGAGCAGCGGCGCCATCGAGGCTATCGAGCCCAGCGCGCTCAGGTAGCGCTCCAGGTCATGAATGACGCGCGCGGCGGCTTCCTCGATGCATTCTTTCATGATCTCGCGACCATGTTTGGAATTGGCCAGGCCCGCGGCAAGGATTTCACCCAGCGGCGAATCGGCGCGCAGGGCCTTGAGCTTCTCGCCGTCCAGCTTGTTGTCCTGAATCCACTGCCACACCTGCCCCAGCAGATGGGGCGGCGTGATGCGGCTGGCACGCAGGGTCCAGAGCCGCTCGATGATGATGCCGGCAGCGGCGATGGAACTCAGAATGATCGGCAGCATCATCCAGCCACCGGATTTGACCAGCTCCCACACAGCAACGCCCCCCGCAAAAAATTGGCGCCACTCTAACATAGCGTCGACGACAGTCCGAAGCCCCAGTGCAACATCCGTTGCGCGGGTGACGGAAAGGCGCTTTTTCTGGCCGGATGCCAGTATTTGCAGCGGTTCGCTGCGTTCAGTCTCGCCAGAATCTTCTTTCGTCATGCAGGGAGCGGGGTTGCGCGAATGTGCCCAGGCGCAGCGTGATCGCGCCGAGTTCCGCGCTGTCGTAGGTCGCGATGCCAAACCATCGGTAACGAGACATGACCAACGGATGCGGATGGCCGAACGCATTGTTGCGCCCTCGGGAAATCAATACACCGACCGGCGCGACGGCGCGCAACAAGGCGGCCGACGACGAGGAACGACTGCCATGATGTGGTGCCTGTAACCAGTGGGCGCGTAGGTCGAAACCGCTGGCGATGGCTGCCCGCTCGGCATCCATATCGACGTCACCGCTCAACAGCAGGCGCTCGCCCCCGGCATCGACGCTGAGCATGCAGGAGGACGGATTGCCCTCTGGAGCCTGCGTCCACTGCCAAGTGGCAAAGCGCACGCCGTCCCATTCCCAGGATTCTTCCGTGTTGCAAGGTTGCGCGCCAAGCGAGGCCCACAGCTTGTCCGGCTCGCCACTGAGCACTCGCGTCACAGGAAATGCCTCTTTCACGGCGCCTGCGCCACCCGCGTGGTCGGCGTCGGCATGACTGAGCAGCATAAGATCCAGGCGGCGCACGCCGGCCTTGCGCAAGACCGGGACCACGACCCTGTCGCCGAGATCGAATTCGCCGAAACGCGGGCCCGCGTCGTACAACAACGAGTGATTGCGGGTTCGCAGCAAGATCGCCAGGCCCTGCCCGACATCCAGTTGCAGCACTTCGACCTGGCTTGGCGGAATCTGCCTGAGCGGGGGAAAGACGCACAGCAACAGCAGCGGCCAGCCCAGCGGACGTATCGGCAGACCGGCAGGCATCAGGATCAGCAACGCGCCCAGCACGCTCAGGGCCCAGGCCCATCCCGGCACGGCCGCAGGTAGCCAGGGCGGGATGTCACTGGCGATCCAGCCGAGCGCCCCGAACAGCGCCTCCAGCGCGCCGCCCGCCAGCCATAGCAAGCCCGATCCCAAGAACGGGATCGCCAGCAGCAAAGTGCCGAGCAGCGCCAGCGGCAGGACGACGAGACTCACCCAAGGCACGGCGAACAAGTTGGCGAACGGGCCGCTGATACTGACCGGAAGATTCAGCGCCAGCAGGATCGGCAGGAGCCCTGTAGCGATCAGCCACTGAGCGCGGGTCCAGCTTTGCCACCAGGACCAGGCCCCCAGACGCGCGCCAAAGATCAGCATCAGGATGGCGACCGCGCCAAACGACAGCCAAAAGCCGGGTTGCAGGCTGACCAGCGGCTCTAAAATCAGCACGACATTGAGTGAGACCAGAAACGGCCAGAGCAGCCCGAGCTGACGAAAGCGCAGCCGCCAGAGCAGGACCATCGCGACCATCACGCAGGCGCGCCGCACCGGTACATCGAACCCGGCCAGCAAGCCATAACCCACGGCCGCCGTCAGCGCCAGACCGCAAGCCCAGGGCAGCCACGGCAGACCGGGCGGCCACCAGCCGCGTCGCGCCAGGCCGCCGACCAGCAAATAGACCGCGCCCGCCAGCAGACCGATGTGCTGGCCGGAAATGACCAACAGGTGCACGGTTCCGGTGTTCTGCAGCACCTGCCAGTCCGCCCGCGACAAGCCCGCGCCGTCACCGAGCACCAGCGCCGCGAGGCCGCCTTCCCGGCCTTGCGCATCCACCGCCAGCAGCCGCTGCCGAATGCCGTCACGCCAGGCACCGGCCGCCGGCTCAAGACGCCGGCCGTCCACGACACTGCCGGTGGCGCCGATGCGCTGCGCCAGCAGCCAGGCCTGATAATCGAACGCATGGGGATTGAGCAGACCCGCGGGCCGTTTGAGCTTGACTGCCAATTGCCAGCGCTCGCCGCTGCGAACCGGCGGCCCGCCGTACCAGGCGATGCGTATCAGGGAAGGCAATCGAGCGCGCCGCGACTCGGCGTCCGCGAGTTCGAAACGCACCACGCCCTCGCTCTCGCTCGGCAGCCCCACGACCTGCCCCTGCAACCACAGCGTTTGCCCGTCAAGATCAGGTGACAGCCGATCATCCAGCGCTCGCTGCGCTGAAAAGCAGGCCCAGGTGAAACCGAACAGAAACAAGGCCAGCGGATAGCTGCGAAACGGCAGCAGCGCCAACCCCACGACTGGCAGGACGAGCAGCAGCCACCCCGGCGGCAAAGCCGGCAGCAGGCGTAAAGACAGCAGACCCAAGGCCAGCGCGATCATCCCTGTGCGCATGGACATCCCTCGAAGCGGTGAGCTTTAAGGATTAGCGCATGGGTTGGATTTCAGGGTAATTCGAGTATTTCAGGGTTTGAAGCGATGATCGCCAGCGAGCTGGCTCCTACGACGGTACAACCCGTAGGAGCCAGCTTGCTGGCGATGGCGTTACTGCCTCATCCCCCGCCCGCTGACCAGCAGCCGGGCGCAGCTGAAATACAGCACCACGGTCGCGACCACCATGAACGCCATTGCAATGCTGATACGGATGTCGGAAACGCCCAGAATCCCGAAGCGGAAGGCGTTGACCATGTGCAGGACCGGGTTGGCCAGCGAGACGGTCTGCCAGAACGGCGGCAGCAGGTTGATCGAGTAGAAGACCCCGCCCAGGTAAGTCAGCGGTGTCAGGACGAAGGTCGGGATGATCGAGATGTCGTCGAAGTTGCGCGCGAATACCGCGTTGATGAAGCCCAACAGCGAGAAGATGGTCGCTGTCAGGACCACGACCACGACGGTCACGCCCAGATGGTGAACCTGCAGGTCGGTAAAAAACATCGACAGCAGCGTCACGATACAGCCCACCGCCAGGCCGCGCAGGACGCCGCCCAGGGTGTAGCCTACCAGAATGGTGTGCGGCGACACCGGCGAGACCATCAGCTCTTCGATGGAGTGCTGGAACTTGGCGCCGAAGAAGCTCGACACCACGTTGCCGTACGAGTTGGTGATCACCGACATCATGATCAGGCCCGGCACGATGTACTGCATGTAACTGAAGCCGCCCATATCGCCGATCTGGCGGCCGATCAGGTTACCGAAGATCACGAAGTACAAAACCATGGTGATCGCGGGCGGCAGCAAGGTTTGCGGCCAGATCCGCATGAACCGGCGCACCTCGCGGTAGACGATGGTCTGCAGCGCAATCAGGTTGGGGCGCAGTTCGCCCGTGTGAGCCGTCATAGAGCCACCTTCGCCAGATTTTTTTCCACCAGTGACACGAACAACTCCTCTAGGCGATTGGATTTATTGCGCAGGCTCAACACTTCGATGTTCTGCAAAGCCAGTTGGGTGAACAGCGCGGTGATACCGATGCTCTTGTCGACCTGGACTTCCAGCGTATGGCTGTCCAGCAGTTTGCACGGATAGCCCGGCAGGTTCGGCGCGGTCTGATGGGCGTTTTTGAGGTCCAGTACGAAGGTTTCCACGGTCAGGGTGCTGAGCAGCTGCTTCATGCCGGTGTTCTGCACGATGGTCCCGTGGTCGATGATGCCGATGTTGCGGCACAACTGTTCGGCTTCTTCCAGGTAATGGGTGGTGAGGATGATGGTGATGCCCTTCTGGTTCAGCTCGGTGAGAAAGGTCCACATCGAGCGACGCAGTTCGATGTCCACGCCTGCGGTGGGTTCGTCGAGGATGAGCAGTCGCGGCTCGTGGATCAGCGCACGGGCAATCATCAGCCGGCGCTTCATGCCGCCCGACAGCGAGCGCGAGGGTACGTCGCGTTTGTCCCACAACCCCAACTGGGTCAGGTACTGCTCGGCGCGTTCCTTGGCGACCTTCGCCGGGATGCCGTAGTAACCGGCCTGGGTCACGACGATATCGAAGGTTTTCTCGAACTGGTTGAAATTGAACTCCTGGGGCACTACGCCGATGCTGCGCTTGAGCGCGGCGGGCTCGCGGTCCAGATCATGGCCGAAAATGTTCACCGTCCCGCTGGTCTTGTTGACCAGTGTGGAGATGATGCCGATGGTGGTGGATTTGCCGGCGCCGTTCGGGCCGAGCAAGGCGAAGAAGTCACCTTCGGCGACGTCCAGATCGATGCCATTCAGGGCCTGGAAACCGTTGCCGTAGGTTTTGGTGAGCTGCCGGATGGACAGAGCGGAAGACATATCGGGAAAAGTACCAAATCAGAAAATAGAAGATCGAACGAGCCGCCGCAGGCGACTGGCATGAGAGATCAGGCCGCCAATGTTGATCGGGCTGCTCTCTCAAGTACAGACACATCTATTAATAGTAATTATCAAGCGGCGGGACGAAAGGTCGAAAACCCTGCTCAGGTTAGAGGCGTCATCACCGCCTTGCGATAAGCCGGGCGCTCTTTCAGGCGCTCGTACCAGGCTTGGAGATGAGGCAACGGAGGACGCTCGATCGGCATTTCGAACCAGGCGTAGGCGAAGCTGCCTAGTGGAATGTCGCCCATGCCGAAGGCGTCGCCCGACAGCCAGGGTTGCCGGGCCAGGGCAGCATCGGCGACAGCCAGCAACCCGTGCAGCGTCTGTACGCCCTGCCCGATCGCCGTCCAGTCCTGCTCTGCCGCGGGCGTGCGCAAGACACCCCAGAACACCGGGATGAAAGGCGTCGCGATGGTCGATGTGGTCCAGTCCATCCATTTGTCCGCTTCTGCCCGGACCTTGGGATCGGTCGGATAGAAACCCGACTCGCTGCCATACTGGGCCGCCAGATAACGCACGATCGCGTTGGATTCCCAGAGCACCAGGTCACCGTCTTCCAGCGTCGGAATCCGGCCGTTGGGGTTCAACGCCCGATACTCGGGCTCGTTCACCACTCCGAATGCACCGCCGGCGTCCCGGGTTTCATAGGGCAGACCGAGCTCTTCGGCGACCCACAGTGCCTTGCGCACGTTGCTGGAATTCTTGCGTCCCCAGATTCTGAGCATTGCGTTCCTCTCGCGGGCTTCGTGATAAATGATCGGCAAACAGTCTACTCCGATACGCGCGCAACTTCCTTGGTCACGCAGGGTCACTATCGAGTCACCCTCGCCCTGGGTCTGATCGCGACCCGTTCCGCGTTCATCACGGAGGATTGCTTATGCTGCTGTTGTGGATTCTGGTACTGATCATCGGCATCGCCTGGCTGGCGCATCGGCGGATCGAACCGCTGCCCGCCCTGGGAATCATCGCGGTCTACCTCTTGGCGATGGGCATATTCAGCTACGCGCCGGGCTGGCTGCTGACGATTTTCTGGGTGCTGTGGCTGGCTGTGCTGGTGCCTCTGGTGCTGCCTGACCTGCGCCGCCGGTATTTCACCGCGCCGATGTTCAACTGGCTCAAGAAAGTATTGCCGCCCATGTCGGCGACCGAGCGCGATGCCATCGACGCGGGTACCGTCTGGTGGGACGGCGAGCTGTTCAGTGGTCGCCCGAACTGGGACAAGTTGCTGGCCTATCCGAAAGTGCAGCTGAGTGCCGAAGAACAGGCCTTCATCGACGGCCCGACCGAAGAGCTGTGCGCGATGGTCAGCGACTGGGAAATCGGCCAGGCCATGGACCTGCCACCTGAGGCCTGGACGCATATCAAGGAGCACGGTTTCTTTGCCCTGATCATCCCCAAGGAGTACGGCGGCAAAGGGTTTTCGGCCTACGCCCACTCACAGGTGGCAATGAAACTGGCAACCCGCAGCGGCGATCTGGCCTCAACCGTGATGGTCCCCAACTCCCTGGGCCCCGCCGAGTTGCTGCTGCATTACGGCACTGAAGAACAGCGTAACCATTATCTGCCGCGTCTGGCACGTGGCGAGGATATCCCGTGCTTCGCGCTGACCGGCCCCCACGCCGGGTCGGATGCGGGTGCGATGCCCGACACCGGCATCGTGTGCAAAGGTCAGTGGCAAGGCGAGGAAGTCATCGGTCTGCGCCTGACCTGGGATAAGCGCTACATCACCCTGGGCCCGGTCGCCACTCTGCTGGGCCTGGCGTTCAAGGCATACGATCCGGACCATCTGCTGGGTGACGAAACGGATCTGGGGATCAGCCTGGCGCTGATCCCGACGGACACCCCCGGCGTGAATATCGGACGTCGGCATGCGCCATTGGGTGCCGCGTTCATGAACGGTCCGAATTCGGGCAAGGACGTGTTCGTGCCCCTGAGCTATCTGATCGGCGGCCAGCAGATGCTTGGCAAGGGCTGGATGATGCTCATGAACTGCCTGTCCGTGGGCCGTTCGATTTCGCTGCCCGCGGTCGGCACCGGCGCAGCCAAGTACACCAGCCTGGTGACCGGCCAGTACGCGCAGGTCCGCGAGCAGTTCAACGTGCCGCTGGCAGCGTTCGAAGGCATCCAGGAATCCCTGGCGCGTATCGGCGGCAATGCCTGGCTGATGGACAGCGCGCGGATGCTGACCGCCAACGCGGTGGATCTCGGAGAGAAGCCTTCGGTGCTGTCCGCCATCCTCAAGTACCACCTGACCGAGCGTGGCCGGGAATGTATCCGCCACGCCATGGACGTGCATGGCGGCAAGGCCATCATCATGGGGCCCAACAATTACCTGGCCCGCAACTGGCAGAGCGCGCCGATCTTCATCACCGTCGAAGGCGCGAACATCTTGTCGCGCAACCTGATGATCTTCGGCCAGGGCGCGATTCGCTGTCATCCGTTCGTGCTCAAGGAAATGGCGCTGGCCGCGCGCAGCGACCGTGACAACGCGCTGGTCGAGTTCGATACGCTGCTGCTCAAACACATCGGCTTTGCGGTAAGCAACGCGGCCAGTACGCTGGTGCTGAACCTGGGCTTCGGGCATTTCGAGCATGCCCCGGGTGACAGCTTGAGCAAGGGTTACTTCCGTGCGCTCAATCGTCAGGCCGCAGCGTTCGCGCTGTTGGCAGACCTGAGCATGATGCTGCTGGGCGGCGAGCTGAAACGTCGCGAGCGACTCTCGGCGCGGCTCGGGGATGCACTGAGCTACCTGTATCTCTCTTCGGCAGCACTCAAGCGTTATCACGACATGGGATCGCCCGATCATGTGCGTCCGTTGTTCCAGTGGGCGATGGAGGAAAGCCTCGGTCAAGGTGAATGCGCGCTGGACGAGTTGCTGGCCAACTTCCCCAACCGGGTGTTGGGAGCGCTGCTGCGGGCTGTGGTATTCCCGCTGGGGCGCCGGCATAAAGGTCCTTCCGACCGGCTGGATGCCGAGGTGGCGCAGGTGCTTGGACGTGCCAAGGGCGATCCGACGCTGGAAGAGTTGCTGGTCGGCTGCTACCGCCCGCAATCGCCGGACGACGCAGTGGGTGCGCTGCAACATGCCAGTGACCTGTTGAACACGGCTCACCCAATCCGCAAAAAACTGCTGATGGCGGTCAAGAGCGGCCAATTGCAGGTGGTGGCCGGCGAGCCGCTGATCGATGCCGCACTGCGCGACGGCGTCCTGCAATTGGGCGAAGCCGAGACCTTGCGAGCCGCGGAGGCGGCTCGACTCAAGGTCATCGATGTGGATGATTTTGACCCGCAGGCCATGACGGCGACGCCCGGCAAAGTCCGATAACCGTCGGCAGGTCACCACAGCAGGCGCGCAGAGCTTTATACTCTCGCGCCTGTTTTTGCATTTGAGGATCATATCATGGCCGACGCCATTCTCGACCACCATCTCAGCCTGCTGACGCACCTGCGCAGCATCCTGGTCGCGCTGGGCGAGGCCGACCAGGTTCCCGAGGAAAGCCACGGGCTGTTCATGGAGCGCTTCGACGAACTGATCGAGCTGCTGCCGCAAGACCCGATCGAGAGCCAGTACCTGGGCCAGGACATCCTCTGCCAGGTCATCCAGCGCTACCCGCAGATCGCGCACCTGGTCCCTCGTGACCTGCTGTGGTTCTTCGGCGGCGACTGTCTGCACTTCATGCCCGACGAAGAAATCGACATGTACACCGCTCTGGAAGAACGTCGTTACGAGGCCGAGCAGAACGACGAGCCGTTCGACTGGAACCAGGAAAAACAGTTGATGGCCCTGTCCGCGCAGGACAGCAAGCATTGATGGGCTTGATCGCGGCTAAAGCCGCTCCTACGTAGGAGCGGCTTTAGCCGCGATCTGCCGCAAAGCGGCAGCAAAACTGGATGACGCGCCGCGTCATGTATCGCCAGCAAGCTGGCTCCCACGGACAGCGCGACCTGCAGGAGCGGTCGGGCGGCGCCTCAGCTGATGCTTGCCAACATCTCCGTCGCCATCTGCCGATGCTGCTCGTCGGACTCTTCGACCACCTTGTTGAGAATGTCACGGGCTGCCTCGAAGTCGCCTTCGTCGATCAGCATCTGCGCCTGGTTGATCTGGGTCAGCGGGGCTTCGTCGAGTTCGAGCAAATCGAATTCGGAATCGTCGCCCATGAAGCTGTCGAGGAATTCGTCACTCAGGGGGTCGTCATCCAGCTGCAGGACGGGATCGGCGATTTCGTCCTGTACCGCCACCGGTTCCGGCTCGTCGAAATCACTGAGAAACTGCTCGTCCGACAGCTCGAAAACTTCCGGCAGCTCATTCAGGTTTGAAGAAAATGCCGGATCCACGTCTGGCGCCGCCGGGGTCGCCACGGGCTTGGCCCGAGTCGGCGGCGGTTCGAACGGGTCGACCAAGTCCCAGTCGGCGTCCATGGACAGGTCGTCGAGGTTCAGGTGGAACTCGTCTGCCGGTTCCGGATTCAGCGCGGCGGCCGTAGTTTCGTCCAGTTGCAGATCCATCTCCGCAGCGGTGACCGCTGCCGCTGCGGGGATCGCAACCGGCGCCACCACCGCTGCCGCCTTGGGCGCTTCGGTGGGCCTGAGCTGCGGATAACGCCGACGGATCTCTTCGATCTTGTCTGGCTCGACGCCGTGATCCAGCGCGTCCTGCTCTTCACGGGCGAAGCCGTTGACGTCGCCCTGCTCCGCCAGTAGCTCCAGAATTCTGATGCGGATGTCTTCGCGTTCCGGCTCGGCTTCCATGGCGTTGCGCAAAATACCCAGCGCCTCGTTGAAACGGCCGTAAGCGATGTAGATGCTCACGCCATCCAGGGCGTCCGGAGCGCCTCCCGCTGGCCGGGTCGGGCGAGTTGCGGCTTGCGGCGGCTGGATCTGCGGCGCGGGCTGAGGCGTGACTGCAGCTATTTCCTGGACCGGCAAGGTCGGCGCCTGAGCCGGCTTGAGCAGGTGTTCATCGTGAGCCATGGCCGGCGCTTCGGGCAGCGGCCGTGCTTGACGGCGCTTGCTGAGGGCGTAGGCGATCAGCAAGACAATCAGCGCGCCGATAGCCAGCAACAGCGGAATACTCAGAAACGGCTCGGGCTGGCTTGCTGGCACCGGGGCAGCCGTCACTGGCATTGCGGTCTCAAGAGCGGAGGCCGGCGCCGCCGGCGCGGCGCTGACCGGAACCACGGCAGCCGGCGGCGCAGCGGGTGCCTGGACCTGAGCCAGGTCGGCGCGCAACGCGGTGATTTCCTTGTCCTTGCCGGCCATTTCCTCTTGCAATGCCACGGCCCGCGCCGTCAGCGCTTCGAGCTCTCTGGCCAGCCGCTGACTTTCCTGGGTAGAAGCAGCGAGTTGCTCGGTGGCTCGCTGTAGCTCCGCGGCCTGGGCAGCTGGAGCGGAGGCCGTCGCCGGGCGAGGCTTGTTCTGGTTCGCCGCCGGCGGCGCGACCGGCAGACGGGACTGCGCCTCGCTTGCCGCGATGCTCTGCGATTGCCTGCTACGGGTCGCGGCAAGACCTTGGGGCGAAGTGGCAGGATCGAGCAGCAGCGTGTACTCGTGCAGCAGATCGCCGTTGGGACGCGACAACTGCACCAGGAAATTCAGGTAGGGCTCGGTGACGGCCTTGCTGGACACCACGCGCACGACGCCGCGATTGCCCTGCACCTGTGGGGTGAAACGCAGGTCATTGAGGAAGAACACCCGCTCGATATCGGCCTTGGCGAAGGCTTCGGGTGAAGCCAGCCGCACGACGATGTCATCCGCGTTCAGGCCATTAGTTTCCAGCAGCTGGATTTCGGCATTCAACGGCTGATTCAAAGCCGAATGCAGGGTGATCTCCCCCAGCCCCAATGCCGCGGCCCAGGCGGACCAGCCCAGCGTCGAGACGGCCAGAGCGACCGTCGCCAACTGCCGGGCGGCCAGATATACGAAGCTGCGTCGCCGCGTACCGCGCTCGGGGACGTCTTGACGGTTGACACTGCGCACCTGGGCGGCTGCGCTCTCGAAAACGATCTGAGAACTTTTCAGCATGCGAACCCTTATGGAAACCACGACAGGCTTCTCACGTAATCAAATGGAAATCGGCCCCCTGAGTATGGGCGAGAACGCGCCGGGCCGTCTCAGCTTCTTTCCAGATTGCCGAGGATTCGCGCATGCACCCGCATGCACACCTTGAGATCGGCGTCGTCCACGCCTTCAAACAGCTCGGCGCGCAACGCGTTGGCAATGGTTTCGATCTTTTCGATCAGGGGCAGCGCCGTATCACTGAGCAGAATCTTCTTGGCGCGCCGGTCTTCCGGGACGGCCTGGCGCTGCACCAGCCCGCCGCTTTCCAGGCTGTCGAGCAGGCGCGCCAGGGTCGGCCCCTCGACGCCGACGCTCTGCGCCAGTTCACGTTGGGTAGGCGGCTCCTCGAAGCGGGCCAGATGCAGCAGCACCAGCCAGCGGGCCTGGGACAGACCGAGGTCGGCGAGACGCCGGTCCAGCTCGGCGCGCCAGCCACGGGAAATATGTGCAAGTTGCATCCCGAAACGATGTTCGTCGGTCAAAGGCATAGATAACTCGTCATTGAAACTAATTATTAGCGAGCTAAGCATGCTCTCCGCGAACAGGCAAGGGCGCGCCTGTGGTGTTTCGTCGCGTGGTCAGAGTTCGAATTCCGACTGTAGCGCAGCCCGCACGCAATACAGCACGCCTTCGGGGACCCGGCCGGTGAATTGTTCGGCTATCGAGGCCACCGACGGCAGCTCGCCCTCCCCGTCGAGAAAGGCGTCCTGAATTTCGCCCATCAGGTCCTCCGGGAGATCCAGCGCCTGCTCCACCGACACCTGTTGTTTGCCGATGGCTTCGGCCAGCAAGGTGTAGACGTTCTTCTCGGAGCATTGCAGCTGACCGGCGATCTGCGCGGGCGTCATGCCGGCGCGGGCCAGACTGATCAGCTCATGACGCACGTCGGTGACCACCCGTGGCGCGTCGGCCTTGCCACTGAGCACTTCGAGGAACGCCTCGCCGTAACGCTCCAGCTTGCGCGCGCCGACTCCGCTGACGCGGCCCATTTCGGCCATCGAACCGGGCTTGCTGCGCAACATTTCCAGCAGCGTCGAGTCGGGAAAGATGACGTAGGGCGGCACCGCGTGCTCTTCAGCCAGCTTGCGCCGCAAGGTCCGCAGCGCCTCCCACTGCTCGCGCTCCTCGCCACGCACCAGCTGGCTCGCCGGGCTGCCGGAACTGCTGCGGGCAGCGACCTGGGGCTTGAGATCGCGGCGCAGTTCCAGCGTCACTTCGCCGCGCAACAGCGGGCGGCAGCTATCGGACAGGCGCAGTCCGCCGTAGCCTTCCAGATCGATGTCGGCCAGCCCCCGGGCGACCAGCTGGCGGAACAACGAACGCCACTCTCCCTCCGAACGATCCTTGCCGACGCCGAACACCGACAGACGCTGGTGGCCGAGGCTCTCGATCTTTTCCGTCGATTTGCCCAGCAGCACGTCCACCAGATGGCCGACGCCATAACGCTGGCCGGTGCGATAGATGGCCGACAAGGCCTGGCGCGCGGGCTCGGTAGCGTCCCAGGTCTGTACCCCATCGACACAGTTGTCGCAGTGGCCGCATGGCTGGGGCATGTCTTCATCGAAATAGGCCAGCAGGGTCTGGCGCCGGCACCGGGTTTCTTCGCAGAGCGCCAGCATGGCATCGAGCTTGTGGTGTTCCAGGCGCTTGTGGCGCTCGTCGCCCTCGGAATTCTGCAGCATCTGCTTGAGCATCAGCACGTCCTGCAGGCCGTAGGCCATCCAGGCATCGGCCGGCAACCCGTCACGACCCGCGCGACCGGTTTCCTGGTAATAAGCTTCCAGCGACTTGGGCAGATCCATATGCGCGACGAAACGCACGTTGGGTTTGTCGATGCCCATGCCGAACGCGATGGTCGCCACCATGATCAGCCCTTCCTCATTCAGGAAACGCTTCTGGTTGGCGGCCCGGGTTTCCGCCGGCAGGCCGGCGTGGTACGGCAGCGCGGGGTAGCCGTTGTCGCTGAGGAACACCGCGACCTCGTCGACCTTCTTGCGCGACAGGCAATAGACGATCCCGGCGTCGGAGCGTCGCTGCGAAAGGAAACTCAGCAACTGCTTGCGCGGCTGCTCCTTGGGCACGATGCGATAAAAAATATTGGGGCGGTCGAAACTGGACAGGAACCGCTCGGCGTTCTGCAGATGCAGACGCGTGACGATTTCCTCGCGGGTACGCTTGTCGGCCGTGGCGGTCAGCGCGATCCGCGGCACATCCGGAAACATTTCCGCCAACTGCCCCAATTGCAGGTATTCGGGACGGAAGTCGTGGCCCCATTGGGATACGCAATGAGCTTCATCGATCGCGAACAGTGCGATCTTGAGGTTTTGCAGAAACGCCAGCATGCGTGGCTGGACCAGACGTTCCGGCGCCAGATAGAGCATCTTGACCTGGCCCTGGCGAATCCGGTTGGCCAGATCCCGCTGCTGCTCGGGACTCAGGGTAGAGTTCAACGACGCCGCCGCCACGCCCAGTTCATCGAGGGTCGCGACCTGATCGTCCATCAGGGCGATCAAGGGCGAAACCACCACACACAGCCCGTCACGCAGCAGGCCTGGGACCTGGAAGCACAGGGACTTGCCGCCCCCGGTCGGCATCAGCACCAGCGCATCACCGCCCGAAGCCACGCGCTCGATAATGGCACCCTGGCGACCGCGAAAGCTGTCGTAGCCGAAGATGTCTTTAAGTACGCGTTGAGCCTGTTCGAGCATAGAAACCCCGGATTGTCCTGCTGCACTGCAAAGCGCGCCAGTATACCCGAGCAACCGGGGCCGAGGGTCGGCTGCGACATGAGCGGTCGAAATTCAGCGCATTCGGTATCCGCGCTGGCGCCCCGCTCGCTCAGCGCCTAGAATTCAGCATCGTTTATTTCCAAGGTAGTCCGTCCATGTCCTTCGCTGAGCAACTTACCCGCCTGCAAGTCTTTCTCGATGCAGATGAACTGCACGAAGAAGCACTGGACTACGTGGCCGCCCATGGCTACCTGACCGCCTTGTCGATCTGCGCCGAGCCTGTGCCGGAGCGCGAATGGATCGATGCGCTGTTCTCCGAGCCGCCGCATTACAGCAGCGACGCCCAGCGCGAGGAAATCGAAACCACACTGGTCCTGCTGCAGGCGCACATCGCGCGTCAGCTGGCGTCCGACGAAGAGTTCGAACTGCCTTGCGACCTTGACCTGGGCGACGATCCGGACGATTCCGACCTGCGTGGCTGGTGCATCGGCTTCATGGAAGGCGTCTTCCTGCGCGAGAACGCCTGGTTCGAAAGCGCCGAGGAAGAAGTCAGCGAAATGCTGCTGCCGATCATGGTCGGTTCGGGCCTGTTCGACGAACAGCCCGAATTCTCCGACATCGCTCAGGATGCGAACCTGATGGACGACATGATCGTGCAGATCCCGGAAGCGCTGACCGCCCTGTACCTGCTGTGCCAGGCGCCCGACGAGAAGCCCGCCATTCTCAAGCCACGCCACCACTGAGTCGGCGCCTATGGCGCAAGACATGCCGCGCACCAGTCGTCATCGATCGGTGCGCTATCTGCTACTGGGCGCCGCATGGCTCAGCGTGACGCTCGGCGTCATCGGTATATTCCTGCCGGTTCTGCCCACCACGCCCTTTCTGCTGCTGGCCGCCGCCTGCTTCGCCCGCAGTTCGCCACGCTTCTACCAGTGGCTGATCCAGCATAAGCGCTTCGGCCCGTTGATCCGGGACTACCTGGAAGGCAGAGGCATGCCGGTCAAAGCCAAGGTGTACGCCATCGCTACCATGTGGCTGAGCATTGGCGTCTCCTGCTATCTCATCCCGCTGCCCTGGGTGCGGGTGTTCATGCTGATCAGCGCTGTGCTGGTGACGCTGTATATCCTCAGGCAGAAGACGGCGCGGAAATAAGCCTGCGCCAAGGGTTAGGGTCCGCGTCGTCTGTGTCGCGACCAAGGTCCCTCCCACGATGTCCGTGCCCCTTCGCTTGTTCTGCTTGGCTCGGGTGAGCAATCTTTTGCGCTGGTGCGCAACGCCTTGCGCAATCCTCAGGGCGAGTGGACGCTAAATAAACAAGCAAGCTCCTGATTTAAAAGACAAATACTCACCTGGCACGCCTCTTGTAATCCGTTCTGCTTTTAGCCCATCGCCACGGAGGCTCGGCATGGCCGATAAGAACGGCACCCTGCAAGAGCGGCGCGCCACATCGTTTCCCCGCACTGTCGCCAGCGCCATCAGTTCCTGCCCTTTCAAAGGACCGGACATCGCCATCGTGCCGGTGCGCTACGCACTGGACCGGTCGCGCTTCGATATCGATGGCGAAGCCCTCAAGCCCTTGCCCAAAGACGGGGTCTGGGCACAGCTGCCGGCGCTGCATACGCGCGGTTATACCCTTCGCCAGTTGTACGAGGGCTTTGTATACGTATTCGACGAGACCGCCGATACCTTTCATGAATACGCGGTCAGCGGCGCGGATGCGACGCTCACGCCCATCGCCCGAGCCGGGGCCTCGCCCGCAGCGGACATGCCCCCGCCCCGGTCTTATCTCTCTTACCCCCGCACCCATCGGCTGCGCCTTGGCTTTTCATCCCGGCCGTGGAGCCCACGACTGTGCGAACAGATGCGCGCCAGTCCCGAGCATCGCGCCCGCTGGATGACCGCTCTGGATCTGTCGAGCTACAGCCAGACCATGGCCGAACCCGGCACCCTGCCGCTGCGCCGGATCGCCGAAGCGGTGGCCGATATCGATACGCAGAATGTGGCCCACGACGGTCGCTTCGACGATTCGTGCGTGCCGACTACCGAGGGCGCTGCCGACGAGCCACTGTGTTCGCCCGCCGGCCTCGACGCGCGCTGGCTGGGCTGCGTGCCGGATCAGGACAGCGCCCTGCTTATCGCTCTGGACGACCCGCTGGCGGTGCTCACCGACCTGGGTCTGCAACTGGCCGCCGATCAGGCAGCGTTACAGGCATGGCAGGAGTCGCACGCGCACAAGACGCAGATGGCCCAAGTGGTCACCAACCTGTGCGCCAGCAGCGACAAAGCTGACCACCTGCCCTTTATGGTCAGAAACGATGTAGCCCGGACCCAGGCCTACCTTGGCGAGCGGGACGCGGTGCTCGATCAGCGGTTCATGGAAGAGAAAGAGTCCTTGGCAAGTTCAGTTCGTGGCGACGCACTGGTGACGCCCGTTGTCCTGCACAGCCGGGAGATGGAAGCCGCGTTCGAAGCCAGATATTGCACGCCCATTTCCGCCGAGGACCATGCTTCGTGGAGCCGCCGTGCCAAATGGCGGAGAGAAGTCGATGTAGAAGGCGCGCGCGCCTATATCACCGAGCACAAGCCGACCGGCGATCAACTGGAGCATGACCTGCGCGATACCCAGGCCGATTTCACCCTGTGGGCCGAGCACATCGGGATCGACCCCGGCGCATTGTTCCTCGACACCACCGACCCGGACAGCCTGCTGTATCTGCAAGGCATCATGAGCGAGCTGTTGGCGATCTTCGCTCAGGACCTCAAGACCCATGCCTGGCTGCTGGCTCAGGACGACAAGGCCACCACCCTGTTCGGCACGCTGCGCTACGGCTTTTCGCCAGGCCTCAAGCATGCGCTGGACCAGGAAGCGGATCGGTTGCTCAACGGGCTTGGCGACTACGCCAACCTCGCCACTCGGGTAGGTGAGCTGAATGCCGTGCTCAACCATCCGAAGGTCGCCAACTCAAGCTGGATGAAGCTGCTCAAGGATGGCGCGCGTGAAACGCTGGAAGCCATGAGTGCCTTGGCGGCGGGTAAAGGCCGAGCGCTCGCCGAAACACTTCTTACGGCCTGGGTACCGGTGGACAGTCTGCGAGTCAAGGGCGGCGAACGCAGCCTGCCGGCATTGATTCGCAGCCTGATGATCGGTCAGGTCCTGGCTGACTCCCCGCAGCGTCTTGCCATCGATGTCGAGGTGCGCAGCCGGCTCAGGTCCTGGACGCAACGTATGCAACTGCTCGACAAGCAGATTCTTGAACTGCGCCGCCAATGGCAGCACGCCAATATTCACGGCCCCAGCCGGCGCAGCCTGTCGCACCAATTGCAACAACTTGACCACGCGCGGCAGCGGCACCTTTTGCAGATCCCGGCGCTGCTCGACTTCGAGGACCGGCAGTACGCGAAATTGGTGCATCAAGAGGTTCTGGCATTCTTTGACTCCGGTGAGCCGCTGGAAAAATGGCAGGCCCGCGCCAACCGCTGGCTCGGACATCAGGTCGGTCATCTCGCAACCGCCGTGACCTGGGGCGTAGTCATGATCAACTTTATCAGCACCGCCTTTCTCTACGCCGACCTTACCCGCGACGGCAATGTCAGCGAGCGGGATCTGGTCAAGGTGGGTTATGGCCTGGCTTATACCGGAAATTTGCTAATGGGGGTTTATGTGGCGGCGCCTTGGGCGATTGTGCAGGCGGCGCAGCCGGTACTGATCGAGAGAGATACAGTGAGCATTCTGCAGCGTTCGGCTTCGTACTGGGCGGCTCGAGGCAATCTGGCTTGGGCTGATGCGATTCGGGGGTTTCGTAAAGGCATGATAGCGATGGGGGCCTTGGGGGTGCTTGGGGCAGTCTTGGAATTGAACGATCTTTCTTCGGAAATAGAAAACGCGACCATGTCCGAAGATCGTTTCCTACTGTATTCCAAGGGGGTCGCCGTATTGATCATGGGCGCCATACCTTTGATTCAACTGGCCGCAGGCATTTTTCGTGCAGGTATTTTTGCGGCCCTCGCAGCGCACCCAGCTTCGATCATCATCGCGTTCATCGCAGGAGCCATTTACTTTATTATTTCCATGCTCCTGTATAGCCTAAAGCAGGATAGCATCGGCTTTTGGCTGCGCAGATGCTGCTGGTCAATATCAACAGAAAACCTCTATCCGCGCACTACGGAAGGAGCTTTTGAAGAACAGCGCCGCTTTATAGAAATTGCATTAAGCCCTCTGATCATGGTCAGGCAAACTTTCCATTACGAGAACCAGCCAGATTTTGAATTCGGGGAAGTACCGGTAAAAGTCCAGGACGGGGCCTGGATCCAGATTCTTTTGCCTGACAGGCTGCGTGGCCGCTCAATTGAATTCAATATTATCAGCAGCGAACGCCCCTTGGGTGGCTGGTCAGTTGAAAAAATCAAGAACCCTGTCATTGACTCATTTCTCAATCAAGGCTTCTTCAAACCCGCCGCATCCTTTGGCTCCGTAACGACTCAAAAGCCTGAAAAATCAAACGATCGGTTTTTTCCACCCGTTCCGCGTCAGGGTGAGCATGCGGTATGGCATACCTGGATCCCGCTTGACACCAAAGCAGACTTTGTCGAACTTCAGATATGGTATCCCTCGGATATTGTACGGCCAGGCTCGGAAGATATTGGGTATCTATACCAGATCGAGCTAAGCGATAAAGGTCAAGCCGCCACGGACGGCCTACTCGCCGTCGAACTAGCAGTTAAAGCCCTGACTCGCCCAATGAGCACCGCACACAAATTGGAAATCCCCGAATGACCAATTTATCTCACCGAATTAAAACCCCAGCCAGACACAATAACAATGATAATGCAACCAAGGGCACCGGCCCAATCGTAGGCCGCCTGTTGAAATGGTCCATAAAATCAATGTCTGGTAGCCCTCGAGACAGAATAATTCTGCAGGCGGTAGCAGGCTCATCGATTGCGATTATGTACATGATATTTTCAGTCATATTCTGGAAACACCTAAAGAACAACAATCTTTTTTTTATAACATCAGGCAGCATCTCCCTATTCGTCGGCTGTTGCCTTGTCGCGGCTGCCCGACAAAAAACCATATACCGATACTCGATCTATCAAAGCCGAGCCCGATTAGTGCATCAAGTCTACTATTCGAAATTCGCAAAATACACGATCAAGACGATAGTGTCCGTCATGATGTTCTTTCTTGCATTAGCGGGTCTGATGAGCGGCTCCGTGCTAGTGATAATCTTCCTTATTGGCAATTATCTAATGACTGCCTTATTCCTCTTCAACTTGCAATACCCCGTCAAACGCTACACCAGTTACCCCTGGCACGAATACAACTTCGTCACCATCGACCGCAAACACCGGTTCATCATCACGCACAAGACCGACCCCACAGTAGGCTTCGAAGCCCGCCTGCCCAACGACGAGCTGTTCGAGCAGTACCTCGCCTTCCTGCGCACCGTACTGCCCGCTCATGTGACCTATACCGAAAAACGATGGAAGTGGTCGCTCATTTGAGACGATACGACTTGAAGACCGCATCGCCCCGGTCGCGACCAAGGTCCCTCCCACAGGTTATGGCCGGTGTCACACCACATCCGCTTTCAACGAGTGATCCCCCAGCATTCCGTTGATGATGGTTGCGGTGTCGGTGCCGCTGGCGATCCAGCCGTTGGCGCCCGGCGTGACGCCGTACTGGGCGGCGAGGTCGACGCCTGTCAGATCGATGGACTGTCCCGAATGGGCGGCGCCATGGCCGACTTCGATGGTCGACACCGCTTCCGCGCCCGCGCCGCTCACCCGGAAACGCAGAATATCGTCCAGCGTCTCGCCGCCTTGCCCTGCCCCCTCCAGCAACTGCGAGAGGTCCAGAGTATCCACGCCTGGGGCGAAATCGGTGATGCGATCGTGGCCGGTGTCGCCTGCCAGCCACATGAAGCGGTCGTGGCCTTCGCCGCCGGTCATGACGTCATTGCCCTTGCCGCCGATCAGTACGTCATTGCCGGCGCCGCCATACAGACAATCGCCGCCCGATCCGGCCAGCAGCACGTCATCGCCGTCAGTGCCGATCAGGGTCGGGCCATGCTGATAATCGATACTGACCGCCGCCGTATCGCTGCCGCCCTGGAGATCGTAGGCGGTATAGATGTCATGGTGGGTGGGCGTGGTATCGATCGCGCTGTAGTCGATGGAAAAGCCGAGCTGATAATCCACTCCTCGATTGGCAACGTCAGCGTCCGGCTGATGGTTCAACAGCACGTGATACACATTGTCCTCGGTCGCCGTAAAGGAGGTTTTGGCGCCCAGCCAGTGAAATTCGCCGTCGTTCACCTGCCAGGCCAGACCGACCTGATCGGAGAGGTGACGGGTGTCGATTGTCAGCGTTTCGCCAGCCTTGAGTTCGACGCTGTAGAGGTCCTGATGATTGTAGGTATCGCCCTGCCAGGCCCCCAGATAGCCGTTGACCAGGACCATCGCGGTGGCCGCGCCGGTGACGTGGAAGTCGGCGCGTTGCAGGTCTTTGTACTGGTTGGCCGGCGTGTCGCGATGGCCGTTGAAAATGAGCGGGTGCAGGGTCGGCGCGATAAAGTCGCGTCCGGCGTCGGTCCAGCCTGTCTCGAACGTCGTGGGCGCGGCAACCGCCCCTTCGGCGTGAATATCATTGGCGAGCAGCGCAGCCGCCGGGACATGGATCACCGGGGCGAGCTGGTTGGTGATGATGTAATCATCCAGTGCCTGAAGGCACGGCTGCGGCGCCGGGGTGGCGTTGGGCTGCACGTCGATCACCAGTGTCGCCCCGGCGCGGTCGCCATCGTTGTCGCTGAGTACATAGCCGATGCGTTCGGTCGCCGAAGTTTCCAGCCTGCCTGGCGTGTAGGTGAACGCGCCATCGAGCAGGTTGACGACCAGCGTACCGCCCAACGCCGTGGTAATGGTCAGCGTGTGCTGGACGGCGTCGTACTGCTCCGCCCCCTTGCCGCCGGTCACCGGCTGCGCGGATTCGGGGTCGTAGTGGTAGGTAACGCCATCCACGCTGATCGACTGGACGAACCCGCCATCCGCGCCAAAGGTCCCGCCCGCCAGCAGACTGCCGTTGATCCCGCCTTGAACCGTGCCCTCCAGCACCGCCTTGAGTTGCCCGAGATCAGTGACGATCAACGCCTGGCTGTCGCGACCCTGGGCGCCATCCCAGGCAACCGGATCGAGGTAGATGGAATCGACGTCAGTCCCCAGTCCGACCGCGATGGATTTGATGCCATGGCTGTCGAGAAAGGCTTTCCACGCTGCTTCTTCGGCCGGATCGATGCCGTCGCCCTGGGCCGGGTTCGGCTGGTGATTGGGCTGCGTGTGTTCGGGAGACAGGGTCGGGTATCCGTCCGACAGGAAGTACGCCAGGTTCTGACCGTTCGCCAGTTTTCCGCCCTGCTCGAAGGCACGCTGGGCGGCTGCCAGCGCAGCGTCGTAGTCCGTGCCATTGCCGGCGCCCAGCGCGTCGATGATGCTTCTAGCCGTAGCGACGTCGACCCAGACTGGCGTGGTGATGACAGCCTGGACGTTGAACGTGACGATCTGCACTCGCACGTCACCCAGCGCTTCGTACTGGCTCAGTAGCTGATTGAGCGCCTGTTTGGCGAGGTCCAGACGCGAAAGCCCGTCGACCCCGGAGGCCAGCTTCATGCTGTCCGAGTTGTCGATGACCAGCAGCAGATTGGTGTTGACCGCCGCAGGGGTGACGCCGACGTGTATATCGCCGGCTGTCGGCACGTCATCGACGATGACGATCTCCAGCTCCGTCGAGCCGCGATCGCCGTCCTTGTCAATAGCCACGACTTCGATCGTTTCTCCCAGACTGTTGGCCCCTTCGCCTGCGGGATGCGTGAGCGGGTCGCCCAGGGTATAGCTGTAGCTGACCTGTCCGGTGGCGGGGTCATAACCGAGGATGCTCAGGCTGTTACCCAGCGATGTGAGGCCCGATAACGGAAGGTCCGCGACCACGCCGGCCTTGATCACTTCGATACCGCCCACCACAAGACTTTGCAGGCCGTCGGGCGCACTGACCGTGAAGCTGCCGATCCGGGTCAGTTGGCCTGCATCCGGAGCCGATCCCTGGGGCAGATGGGCCTCATGCAGCGTCAGTCCTTCCCCGCGGACGCTTACCCCATGATCGACCGGCGGCTCAGGCTCGCAGGGTGGTTCGACAGGTGGCTCCGGTTCACAGGGCGGCTCCACCGGAGGTTCTACCGGCGGTTCTACTGGCGGCTCTGTTACCGGCGGTTCCGTAACCGGAGGCTCCGGCACAGGTGGCTGGATCACCGGCGGCTCTGGAACCGGTGGCACCGTCACCGGAGGTTGCGGCGGAACGACTGTCACGGGCGGCGTGCCTTGCGGACTGGCACCGGAAGCGCCTTCCCAGCCACTCGGAAAGATCGGCGTCATGGTCAGCCCTTCGGTCGGGAAACCAATGACCGGCGTCACTTCGCCCCCTGTTTCGCTCAGCACAACCGCACTATGGCCACCGCCCTCGCTCAAGGGACCTGGTTCGGCGCGGGTCGGCTCAGCGGGCGGTTCTTCGGCCTGCGCCACCGCCAGTGTCGGGGTCAAGGGGTCCAGCGTTTCCACATGACCGGCGCGGCCCTGGAGAATCGCCTCGTCCAGCAACACGCGGCTGTAGCGTCCGAGGGTCATTTCGCCGCCCTTGATCAGCCGCACCGCAATCGCGCCGCTGGTCCCGGTCTGCAAATACTCGCCTGCGTAAACCTGATCCCCGGCCTGCAGCAATCGCTGGTTTCCGCTTGCGGAAACGGCCATGACCTCGCCCATTACCTGTCGCACCGTGCCAATCAGCCTTGCCATTATTGCCCTCCACGTCTGCCTGAACGACCGATAGCCGTTCCCCGAGCGCGACGACAATTTGCAAAATCCTGACAGCGACAAAATATCGACGGCCGATCAATTCATTGTTTTTACATGTAAAAGCGCTGGATCTCGGGTGTCACGATTACGTCGAGAAATCGCAAAACAGTTAATCAGCGCAAGCAAACCTCTGATTTATCTGGCTTAGATGCTCCTTACCTTCGCTCGAATTCCAAAAAGCGCATAAGTTTTTTTCGGCATAAGGCTTATGAAAAAAACATCTGAGGTTTCTCAAAAGTTGTTCTTAGCTGTGTTGTTACGAGCCTGAAACGGCCGATAGCTTGATTTAGTCATTTTTTTGGCGACCAAGAACACACTCAGGGAATGTACGTATGCGCGATCTGACTCCGCTTTACAGTGCCGTAGTGCTGGCCGTGGCCTGCGCCCAGGCGCAAGCCATCACCTTGACCGAAGCCATCCAGCACACCATCGACCACCATCCGGAACTACAGGCCGACAAGAACGAACGTCTGTCCGCAGGCGAGGAACTCAACGTCGCCAAGGGCGGCTATCTGCCGACGCTGGATCTGGTTGCAGGCTACGGCCGGCAACAGAGCGACAACCCCAGCACCCGCGCGATCTATGGACACGAAAAAAGGACCTTGAATTACACCCAGTCCGAGCTGCGTCTGCGCCAACTGCTGTTCGATGGTTTCAATACCCCGAACGAAGTCGGCCGTACCAAGGCGGTGGTCAATTCTCGCGCCTATTACGTGCAGGGTACGTCCCAGAGCTTGGCGCTGCGGGCTATCGAGGTCTATCTGGAAGTACTCAAGTGTCGCGAGCTGCTGACCCTGGCGCGCAACAACCTGCAGGCGCACATGCGCATCAACGATCAGATCGGTCTGCGCAGCGAGCGGGGTGTGGGCAGTGCCGCCGACCGTGACCAGTCGCTGGCCCGTCGCGCCCTGGCGCAGAACAACTATCAGACCGCGCAGGTGAACCTGGCCGACGCCGAAGCCGCTTTCGCCAGTGCCGTCGGCCGCCTACCCGACGAGCTGGAAACGCCGCCGTCGATCCGCGGCGAAGTGCCGCTGACCCTCAGCGATGCCCAGACCAGCATGCTGCTCAATAACCCGTATCTGAAATCCGCCCAGGCGGACGTTCAGGCGGCCGAGAAACAATACGAGATCGCCAAGGCGCCCTTCTATCCACGCTTCGACGCGGAACTGGCCGTCGGCGCGAACGATAACCTGCAAGGCGAAGAAGGCCACGACAATCAATGGCGAGCGGGCGTGGTGATGAACTACAACCTGTTCAACGGCAACCGCGACAAGTCGCGCATGCGTTCCAACGCCTACCAGACCGGCCAGGCCATGGACATTCGCAACAACGCGTTGCGCATGCTCAACGAAAACATGTCGCTGGCCTGGAATGCCATGGCCAACGCTCGCATGCAGACGCCGGTGGCGCGGGAATATGTCGAGACCACCACAAGGGTGCGCGCCGCCTACCAGGACCAGTTCGGGCTGGGCCAGCGCACCCTGCTCGATCTGCTGGACAGTGAAAACGAGCTGTACAACGCCGGGCGTCGCTACACCGAGGTCCGCTACACCGAGGAGCTGGCGATGTATCGCGTGCTGGCCAGCGAAGGCGAGTTGTTGCGCAAACAGCGCATCGTATTGCCGGCCGAGTCGGTCGCGCTGAGCGGAGTCGAGAACGAAGCCCGTCTTCCCACCTTGAAATAGCCCGCCTCGGGGACTACTGCCATGAACAGTCTGCAACTGCGCGCGCCTGTCGATCCGGTGGGCAGCGTCGATGATCCGTTGCTCGACGGCCTGATGATTCTCTGTGCCCTGCACGGACGGGAGGCGAGCCGCGCCGGCCTCACGGCCGGGCTGCCGCTTCCCGGCCAGTGCCTGAGCGAGGCCCTGTTGCCCCGAGCCGCCGCAAGGGCGGGTCTGCAGGCGCGCTGGCTGGCCCGCGAACTGGGCGACATCGATCAACTCAAGCTGCCGGTGCTGCTGACACTCAAGGATCGCAGTTGCGCCGTGCTCAGCCGCTGGGGCGAAGACGGCCGCGCGCTGATTCTGCCGTCGGAAAGCCAGGGCGGCGAACAGTGGGTGGAGCGCGAAGATCTCGCGCAGCGTTATACCGGCCGTGCCCTTTATGCGCGACCGCTGCATGAGCTCGAAGAGTTGCATACGCCGCTGGTGCCAAGGGTCAAGGCGTGGTTTCGCGACACACTGCAACGCTCGCGTTCGCTGTACACCGACGCGGTGCTCGCCAGTCTGCTGGTCAACGTGCTGGGGCTGATGGTGCCGCTGTTCGTCATGCAGACCTACGACCGGGTCGTGCCCAACCAGGCGACAGCCACTTTATGGGTGCTGGCCGCGGGTCTGTTGCTCGGCACGCTGTTCGAACTCGGCCTGCGTCTGGTGCGCGCACGCTTGCTGGACCAGGCCGGCAGCACCACCGACCTGATTCTGTCCGCCACGCTGTTCGAACGGATACTGGGCATGGACCTCAAGGCGCGACCCGCCAGCGTGGGCGGTTTCGCCCAGAGCATTCACGATTTCCAGGGGCTGCGCGAGTTCCTGACCTCCGTCACCCTGACCAGCCTGATCGACCTGCCCTTCGCTCTGCTGATGCTGGCGGTCATCGGCTTGCTCGGCGGCTGGCTGGTGCTGATTCCGTTGCTGGCGTTTCCTTTGACCGTGCTGTTCGCCTGGGTCATTCAGGTCCGGCTGCGCGAGACGGTGCAGAAAAGCCTGAGCCTGGGCGCGGCGCGTCAGGCGCTGCTGGTCGAGACCCTGGGCGGGCTGGAAACCCTCAAGGCCTGCAATGCCGAGAGCGAGCGCCAGCATCAATGGGAGACCACCCATGGCGCTGTGGCTCGTCTGGACAATCATGCGCGGCGCCTAGCGGCGCTCGCCAGCAACGGGACGCTGTTCGTCCAGCAGATGTGCGGCATGGCGACTCTCGTGGCCGGCGTCTACGCCATCATCGACGGCAACCTGAGCGTCGGCGCGCTGGTCGCGACCTACATGCTCGGCAGCCGGGTGCTGGCGCCGCTGGGGCAGATCGTCGGGCTCATCACCCGCTACCAGCAAGCGCGGGTAACCATGACCGGTACCGATGCACTCATGGCATTGCCCCAGGAGCGCGATCCCCAGGCCCGCCCCGTTCACTCCGCGCCGCTGACCGGTGCGCTGAAGGTCAGCGAGGTCAGCTTTCGCTACGAAGCCAAGGGCGCGGCGGCGCTGGAAGGCCTGAATTTCAGTCTTGAGCCCGGCGAGCGTGTCGGCATCATCGGCCGCAGCGGTTCCGGCAAGAGCACGCTGGCCCGGCTGCTGATGGGCTTCAACAACCCCGAACAAGGTCAGGTGCTTTACGACGGCCTTGACCTGCGTCAACTGGAGCTGGCCGACGTCCGGCGCCAGACGGGCTATGTCGCCCACGATCTGCCGCTGTTGGCCGGCAGCTTGCGCGACAACCTGACCCTCGGCGCCCGTCAGATCAGCGATACGCGCATGCTGGAAGTCGCGCGCATTACCGGGGTCGACGAGCTGGCACTGCGTCACCCGCGTGGCTTCGACCGGCCGGTGGGCGAACGCGGGCAACTGCTTTCCGGGGGACAGCGCCAGGCGGTGCTGCTGGCCCGCGCGCTGCTGCTCGCTCCGCCGATCCTGCTGCTGGACGAACCGACCAGCCACATGGACAACGCCAGCGAAGACACCCTGCGGCACCACCTGCATCGCCTGGTGCCCGGCACGACCTTGTTGCTGATCACCCATCGCATGTCGATGTTGTCGCTGGTCGACCGCCTGCTGGTGCTGGACAACGGCCGGCTGGTGGCCGATGGCCCCAAGGACGCTGTGATCGATGCGCTGCGCAAAGGCCAGGCCGACCCTTTCACCGTCGAACGCCCGAGCGCGGGCCATCGCCACTAGGAGCAACCTCATGTCAGCGACTCGCGGTCTGCGTCGACGCTTCGTTCCCCGCTTGCGGGATGATGCCGATTTTTCCCCTTACCGGGCCCAGGCCATGAACCATGACTCGCCCCAGGCGATGCGCGTCACCGTCTGGCTGGCGGCGGGCCTGCTGCTGGCGGCGCTGGCCTGGGCGAGCCTGGCCATTCTCCAGGAGGTCACCACCGGGCAGGGCAAGGCCATTCCGTCCAGCAAGGTGCAGGTCATCCAGAACCTGGAAGGTGGCATCGTCACTGAAATCTTCGTGCGCGAGGGCCAGACGGTCGCCAAGGGCGATACCTTGCTGCGCCTGGACGACACGCGCTTTCTGTCCAACCGTGGCGAAAGCGAAGTGGATCGACTGGCGCTCACCGCACAGGTCGAGCGCCTGGCCGCCGAAGCCGAGAACCGGCCCATGGCTCTGCCGGACGAGGTGACCCAGAATGCCCCGCAGATCGCGGCCGACGAACTGGCGTTGTACGACTCGCGACAGCGCCGCCTGAGCAGCGAACAGACCACCCTCAACGAGCAATTGCGCCAGAAGACCCAGGAAGTCGCCGAATTCCGCGCCAAGCAGGATCAGTTTCGCAACAGCCTCTCGCTCGTTCAGCAGGAACTGAACATGTCCGAGCCACTGGTAAAGTCAGGGGCGGTATCGCCGGTGGAAATCCTGCGCCTCAAACGCAACGCCGTGGAAATCCGCGGTTCGATGAATGCGAACACCCTGGCGATCCCTCGCGCCGAAGCGGCGATCAACGAAATCCGCAGCCGGATTCGCGAATCGGAGCTGGCGTTTCGCAGCGATGCATCGCGCGAACTCAACGAGAAGCGCAGCGAACTGGCGCGCCTGGGCGCGACCCGCATCGCCATCGACGACCGGATGAGCCGCACCACAGTGGTATCCCCGGTGCGCGGCATCGTCAAGACGCTCAAGGTCAACACCATCGGTGGCGTGGTTCAACCGGGCAGCGACCTGGTGGAAATCGTGCCGCTGGAGGATAACCTGCTGATCGAAGCGCGGGTTCGTCCCCAGGATGTCGCCTTCCTGCATCCGGGCCAGAAGGCGATGGTCAAGTTCAGCGCCTATGACTACACCCTGTATGGCGGACTGACCGCGCGGCTGGAACTGATCGGCGCCGACACCGTGAGCGACGACAAGGGCGAAAGCTACTACCTGATTCAGGTGCGGACCGAGCGCAACCATCTGGGCGACGACGCCCGCCCCTTGCAGATCATCCCCGGCATGATCGCCACGGTCGACATCATCACCGGCGAAAAAAGCGTGATGGATTACCTGCTCAAACCGGTCCTCAAGGCGCGTTCAGAAGCCATGCGCGAAAGATAATTCGCGACCGCGA
Organism: Pseudomonas sp. JDS28PS106; assembly: GCF_036706555.1. Classification (NCBI taxonomy): domain Bacteria; kingdom Pseudomonadati; phylum Pseudomonadota; class Gammaproteobacteria; order Pseudomonadales; family Pseudomonadaceae; genus Pseudomonas; species Pseudomonas sp. JDS28PS106. Next base: position 162,278 of record NZ_JBAJGT010000003.1, read on the forward strand.
CGCGCTTGCCGGAGGGCGCGCGGCCTTCTAGTCTGGCTGCTCGTATTCGCCAGACCGATGCCATGCCGCCCAACGACAAGCGACACACCCTGTCCATCTTTCTGATTTTTCTGCGCCTGGGTTTGACCAGTTTCGGCGGCCCCGTCGCTCATCTGGCTTTCTTTCGCGATGAGTTCGTGGTGCGACGCAGCTGGCTGAGCGAGAGCAGCTACGCCGAGCTGGTCGCGCTGTGCCAGTTCCTGCCCGGCCCCGCGAGCAGCCAGGTCGGCATGGCGCTGGGCATGTCGCGCGGCGGCTACCGCGGCGCTTTGGCCGCCTGGGCAGGCTTCACGCTGCCCTCGGCGATCATCCTGACGCTGCTCGCCCTGGGCATGACGTCGAACACCCTGCCCCAGACCGAGGGCATCGTCAAAGCCCTGAAGCTGATGACGGTAGCCGTGGTTGTCCAGGCCGTCTACGGCATGGCGCGGCAGCACTGCGCCAGTTTCAGCCGCGCGGTGCTGATGCTGATCGCTTGCGGCTGGGTCATCTCGTTGCCGCAGACCTGGGCGCAGGTAGCCGTGATGATCGGCGCGGCGCTCGCGGGAATATGGCTGTTCAAGCCGACACCGATACAGCCCGCCGAATCGCTGCCCATTCCGCTGAGCACCCAGGCCGGAGCGCGATGGCTTGGCGTCTTCTTTCTGCTGCTGATCGGGCTGCCCTTGCTCGGTGCGGCCTGCACGGAGTTGTTCAGCCCCGGCTCGCTCTGGGCGCAGATAGAAGTTTTTTACCGGGTCGGCGCGCTGGTTTTCGGCGGCGGCCATGTGGTGCTGCCCCTGTTGCAAGGCGAAGTCGTCGACAGCGGCTGGATCGCTTCGGACAGTTTCGTGGCAGGCTACGGGGCGGCCCAGGCCATGCCGGGGCCGCTGTTCTCCTTTGCGGCATTTGTTGGCGCCGCCATGAACGCCGACGCAGGCACGGGCTGGGGCTGGGCCGGGGCGCTGATTTGTCTGTCGGCCATGTTCGCGCCGTCGTTCCTGCTGATCGCGGGCGTTCTGCCGTTCTGGGCGAACCTGCGGGTGAACCCGACCGTGCGCGCCGCGTTGATTGGCGTCAACGCGGCGGTGGTCGGCCTGCTGCTCGCTGCCCTTTATCGTCCGGTGTGGGCCAGCGCCGTCGACGGCCTGATCGACGTCGCCTTCGTGCTTCTGGGCCTGATCGCCCTGATAGTGTGGAAGCGACCACCCTGGCAGGTGGTACTCGCAAGCGTCGTGGTCGGATGGTTCGCCGGCTGAACGCTGATCAGGCCTTTGCCAGGCAGTCCAGCGAGCGGTCGACCATGGCTTTGGCCAGTTGCGCCAGATGCACGACCGAGAGGGTCAGGTCGCGACTTACGCCCTGAGTGCACTCGCAGGATTCCTCGGCCGTCGCGATGATACAGCGCAGCAGGTCGGAAGCATGGTTCAGCGCATCCTGCGGGCCTACGCTCTCGTGGATGGAAAACAGGCTGGATGGTGCTATGGGAGGGTTGGGCATGCGAGTCATCTCCGAGCAACTCAAATGGGGATCGCCCTGCCTGCGGCGGCCAGGCAACGACCGGCGCAGAGTATTGAGCGGCCCGGCGGGATACAAGGCACCCGCAGGATCTCGGAAATTTCTTTCAATAGTTTGGGACGCATCTCGCTAGCTCTTCGCGGATGAATCCGCTCCCACGGATCCGTGATCGATATCGTGGGAGCGGATTTATCCGCGATGGGCCGGACGCTCCTGCGCGGGGCGGCTTTCAGTGACGCAGCGGATCGTCCCAGAACGGCCGCTGTGATTCTTCCACGGTGTCGGCGCGGCTGAGGCCCAGATCCTTGAGCCCCTCGTCGCTCAACTGTGCCAGCAATTCACGCTGTCGGTGTAGCTCGGCCCAGCGCCGCAGCGTGGCGCCAATTCGCCTCAGCAGGCCAATGCCGACCGGTGCGGAGAACTCATCACTCGTCAGTACATACCCTTTTTGACCTTTCATCATCTTGCCCTCCAAATGGGGATGACGACAGTCTCCCGCTGGGCGTAGGATCAATCCAACGAATGTTTCTTATGTCTTCCATCTGGGAGATTGATGGATTGGCGAACTACCCGAGCATAGACACCGAGCTGCTGCGCACTTTCGTGGCCATCGCTGACCACGGTGGCTTCACCCGAGCCGGCGAAGTCGTGAACCGCACACAGTCAGCGGTCAGCATGCAGATGAAGCGCCTCGAAGAAGACGTGGTGCGGCGTCCGCTGTTCCAGCGCGACGGCCGCGTTCTGAACCTGACGGCCGAAGGCCAGGTGCTGCTCGGCTACGCGCGGCGCATCCTGAAGCTGCACAGTGAGGTGTTCAACACGCTGCGCGAGCCTCACATGGTCGGCGTGGTAAAAATCGGCTCTCCCGATGACTACGTGATGCGTTTCCTGCCCGGCATCCTGTCCCAGTTCGCCCGCGCCTATCCACTGATCCAGGTGGAGGTGCATTGCGAACCGTCCGAGCAACTATTGCTGCGCCAGGATCTGGACCTGACCATTGTCACGCGACGGCCGGGTACCGAGATTGGTCAGTTGCTGCGTCAGGAACGGCTGGTATGGACCGAAGCCATCGGTTTTGCGCCCCACGACCAGAATCCAATGCCGCTGGCGATGTTCAACACCCACTGCTTCTGCCGCGATTGGGCGTGCAATGCGCTGGACGCCGTGGAACGGGATTATCGAATTGCCTACAGCAGCGCCAGCATGGCGGCGATCATGGCGGTCGTCAGCGCGGGACTAGCCGTGACCGCGCAGCTGCAGAGCCTGATCACTCCCGAGCTGCGCATTCTTGGCGAAGCGGAACGTCTACCGGAGTTGCCCACTGCCAGCATCGTGCTGCTGCGCAACCCCAAGACACCCTCGCCCATTACCGAATGCATGGCCGAGTACATCGTCGAAGGATTCCGGCTCTGAATCAGATCTTGAACGCCAGGATCGCCGCGCAGAAGATCAAAAATACACAGAACCAGGCCCGCAGCGTGCGTTCGCGCAGCGAGTGGGCCAGTTTCACGCCCCAGCTGATGCTCGCCAGGCCGCCAATCGCCAGCGGGATACCCATGGCCCAATTGACGTGATTGTGAAGCGCATAGGTCAGCAGCGTGATACCGGTGCTGGGCGCCGCGAGCGCCAAGGCCAGGCCTTGGGCGACGACCTGTGTCGCGCCAAACACGCTGGTGAGAATGGGTGTCGCGACTACGCCGCCACCGACGCCGAACATTCCCCCGGTGATGCCGGAAACGACACCCAGCAGCCACAACCATCTGCCATAGCGCAACCCGGTGCCGGAGGGCGTCTTGCGCCAGTACATCTGCGCGAGGTTGAACAGCGTCAGCACGATCAGGAAACCTACGAACCCCAGGCGCATGGCCTGCGGATCGAGGCGTACGGCCCATAACGAGGTCAGCCAGGCAAAGGCGAAACTGGGTACGATCAGCATCAGTGCATTGCGCAGCGACACGCGATTGCGCTGGTTGTAGCGCCATAGCGCCAGCAATACGTTGGGCAGCACCATCAGCAGCGCGGTGCCTTGCGCCAGTTGTTGCTCCAGACCGAACAGAACGCCCAGCGCCGGGATCGCCACCAGCCCGCCACCGATGCCGAACAGTCCGCCCAGCGTGCCCATCGCGGCACCCAACACCAAGTACATCAATACATCGATCACACTGCGCCCCTGTCCGTCGTTTGGCGCAAATCCTACTCAGTCTGGCGCAAGAGGCAAACTGTTACTTGGTATGACGATCCCATCGCGGGCATACCGCAAAGCGGCGTTTAACGGGATTTGTCTGGCGCATTCATCAGGCTGACACTAAATTAGGCTCTTTCCCTCGCACAAGGCCCCTCCATTGAACGCCGAAGACCGCCCTGCTTCCGATGCTTCTGCCAGTTGCGACGAGCTGTTACTGGACAACCAACTCTGCTTCGCCCTGTACTCCACTTCCTTGATGATGACCAAGGTTTACAAGCCCCTGCTGCAGGCGCTCGGGCTCACCTACCCGCAGTACCTGGCGATGATGGTGTTGTGGGAGCAGGATGGCCTGACCGTTGGCGAGGTCAGCACCCGGCTGCTGACCGATCCGGGTTCGCTCACGCCCCTGCTCAAACGTCTCGAAGGTGAAGGCCTCATCAGTCGCACCCGGAGCAAGGACGACGAGCGCGTGGTGCTACTGCATCTCACCGAACAGGGTCGGAACCTGCAGCGCAAGGCGCTCACAGTGCCAGGCTGTATCCTGTCGGCCAGCGGCCTGGAGCTGCCTCGCCTCAAGGAGCTTCAGGACGAACTGGTCAAGCTGCGCGCCTCGTTGCACGACAGCTTGTAGCCGCGAATTTTTCCGGGCAAATCCGGGCCGGACAGATTTTTCGAAAATTTATCTTGCGCACTAAATATATTGCGCGTAGATTCGACCTCGTATTAGTTAGCGCGCAATATTTTAGCGCAATAGCCCAACACTGAATGAGGTGAATTCCATGAAAGCGCTCTATACCGCTGTTGCAACCGCTACCGGTGGCCGTGATGGTCGTGCCGTTTCCAGCGACAAGATTCTCGACGTCAAGCTGGCCACTCCGAAGGAACTGGGCGGTGCGGGTGGTGAAGCCACCAACCCCGAGCAATTGTTTGCCGCCGGCTACTCCGCCTGCTTCATCGGCGCGTTGAAGTTCGTCGCCGGTCAGAGCAAGCGCAGCATTCCGGCAGACGCCTCGATCACTGCCCATGTCGGCATCGGTCAGATTCCAGGCGGTTTCGGTCTGGACATCGATCTGCACATCAGCCTGCCGGGCCTGGGGCAGACCGATGCACAGCAACTGGTCGACGCCGCGCATCAGGTCTGCCCTTACTCCAACGCGACCCGCGGTAATGTCGACGTACGCCTGCATGTGACCGTCTGAGCCCGTTCGCTCGACCCACAGGCACAAAAAAGCCCGCATGAATGCGGGCTTTTTTGCGTAGCCGGTTACAAAAACGTGCTTATTTCGCACGACCTTTGTAGGAACCGCCTTCACGGGTATCGATCTCGATCATGTCGCCGATTTCGATGAAGTCAGCAACGCTCAGCTCGGTGCCGTTCTTCAGTTTGGCAGGCTTCATGACCTTGCCGGAAGTGTCGCCACGCGCCGAACCTTCGGTGTAGTCGACCTGACGCACGATGGTGGTCGGCAGTTCTACGGAAACCAGGCGGCCTTCGAAGAAGACAGCTTCGCACACGTCGGTCATGCCTTCTTCGACGAATGGCAGGACGGACTCGATGTCCTCTGCGTTCAGTTCGTACATGGTGTAGTCAGTGGTGTCCATGAACGTGTAGGAGTCACCGCTGATGAAAGACAGGGTGGCTTCCTTGCGATCCAGGATCACGTCGTCCAGCTTGTCGTCGGCACTGTAGACGGTTTCGGTTTTGTAGCCGGTCAGCAGGTTCTTCAGCTTGGTCTTCATGATCGCGCTGTTACGACCCGACTTGGTGAATTCAGCCTTCTGAACCAGCCAAGGATCGTTGTCGATACGGATCACGGTACCGGGTTTAAGCTCTTTACCAGTTTTCATTGCATATATCCGAATTTGGATGGGATAAACCAAAGGCTCTGTACGAGAAATAGCCTGCGCAGGCACTTTTCGTACAGAGCCTGACATGAAGGCCGCGTATCATAGCGAATTTCGGCAAAACTGTACCAGCGCCGTCGCGAGATCGGGTTGCGCAGCCTGGGCGGCGCACCAGCCCTGCGCGTGGGCCACGAGTTCCGGCCAGTGGGCTTCGAACGCTCGCCACTCCGCGCCCAGGTCTTGCCCCTGGTTCCACGCGTGCCAGAAACCTCGTATAGCGTCGGCCGCCGCGCGGGAAAGCCCGGCCACGTAAAGGTCCAGGAAAGCTTCGAGCTTGGGCAGGTGCGCCTCGTCTTCCTGCTGATAGATGTGCCAGAGCATGGGCCGTGCCGCCCACTGCGCGCGCACGAATGAATCTTCGCCGCGCACCACGTTGAAATCGCAACTCCACAGCAAGGTGTCGTACTGTTCTTGCCTGACGAACGGCAAGGCTTGCACGGTCAGCGCCCCGCGCACGTGAAGAACGCCCGCATCCAATGTCGGCACTCGCAGCCACTGCTGGACATCGCCCGATACACGTCCTTGCGGCACCAGCAGATGCGTGCCCCTTTCGCCGTCGGCAAGCGCGTCGAGCCAGCTGCCCAGACCGGGATTTTCATAAGCGAACAGAGAAATCAGACGCGCATCGCTGGCCGGTTCGACGCCCAATGCCTGAAGCGCCTGGCGTCGCTCGGCAGGGTCTCGTTGCAGGGCCTCGCGCCGTTCGAGGAGGTCCCGCTCGCGCAGCAAGCCGCCTGTTGCGGGCTCGAAGCCGGGGAAGAAGAAGATTTTCTTCAGGCCGTTCGACTGCATCGACGGCAACCCATGACAACCCGACACCCAATCCTCGGCACTGAGATAGTCCAGATTCAGCCAGACGGGGCGCGGCGCACGCTCAAGCATCGCTTCGGTGTATGCCGTCGGCAGCCGGCAGGCGAAAGCCTCCAGCACCACATCAGGCAACGGCGTCGGCTGCCATTCTGTCGGCCAAAGGCAGATCTCGACACCCGATTGCCACTGCCGGTCGGCAAGGGGATCGGCTGCCGGGCAAAGACGCGCGAACGCCGCCAGATCGTCGATCCAGAGTCGAACGTCGAGGCCGTGCTCGGCGACCAGCTGTCTTGCCAGTCGCCAGGTCACGCCGACATCGCCATAGTTGTCGACGACGTTGCAAAAAATATCCCAGTGCTGTCGGGTAGGAATGGCGGTCATGGTCTGGATTGCATCACGGCTTGCATACTGGGGTTCCGGCGAGTCCTTGAAAAATGCGATTGTCCGTCAGAAGCCCGGTATCCACCAGCCCGGCCATGGCTGCGTAGCCCTCCCCAGGCATGGCACAATCCCAGCCGTCGCTCATGCCAGGAATCTAGCCATGTCCTCCAGCCCCCGTCGTCACGAATTCCGTGTGTCCCTCAAGCTGATCCTGTGCATTGCCGCAGGCATCTGGCTGGGCATGATCGCCGTTGCCCTGACGGGATGGCTGTTCTACAAGAGCCTGCCGCAAGCCCAGACCCAGACGCTGGAACGGGCGGCTACGCAGCTTGCAACCCCAGCGCCCGTCGCTCCGGTTGAAGAGCCGGATACGGCGATGTTCCACAAATACGAACAAAGCCTGCGCGAGAGCGAGGCGCGGCAAGCCCAGGAACAGCTTCAGGAACAGCGTCAGCGCACCTACAGCCGCTCGAAATGCGACTTCTGGATGCAACAGGACCGCACCGCGCCGAGTGAAAAAAGCCGGGCCAGCATTAACCTCTACTGTGGCTGACATGAATAAACAGCAACTTGTGCATCTGATTGTCGATCGGCTTGAAGCGGATCTGGACGTCGCCGAACGCGCCGCGCGAACCGCCTACGAGGCTGCGACCCACGAAGAAAACATCGCCGAGAACAAGTACGACACTTTGGGACTGGAAGCGTCCTACCTGGCAGCCGGACAAGCCCGACGGGTCGAGGAAATCCGTCAGTCGCTGGCGCAGTACCGCAAGTGGTCCGTAAGGCCTTTCGATGAGGCTCGCGGCATCCAGATCGGTGACCTGATCGCCTTGCATCCAGCCCAAGGCCCGCTTCAGCATTTCTTTCTCGGGCCGGACGGCGCCGGACTCAAGCTCGCGACGCCGGATGGCGTGGTGACGGTGATCACCACGCGCGCTCCGTTGGGTCAGACTCTGTTGGGCAAGCTCGCAGGCGAAGAAGTGGAAATCCTGGTCAATGGCACGCGGCAATGGTTCGAGATCGCCCAGGCCTCGTAACGCGTCCGTCAGATGCAGGGTTGCCCGGGCAAAGCCTTTGTGGGTAAGGTGAGACGTCGCTAGAGGAATCGCAACCGGGGCCGCACCGTCATCCCAGGGCTCAATTCAAGGAGATATTTCATGACGAACGTCATCGCTTTTCCTGACGCCCATGAACGCGATCGCCTGAGGTCCAGCGCCGATCCGAGTCTGAGGTATCTGAACCATAAAGAACGCATGCTCATCGACCAGCTACGCGCGACTAGCCACGCCGGCCGCCAGTATATCTACGACTACGCCAGCATCATGCACCTGTCACGCCCTCTTCATCCCCAGCCGGCAGACGATTGACGGGCGGAGTCAGCACGCTCCAGCGGCTACAAAAAAGCCGGCGCGCAGGCCGGCTTTTTTGCGTACGGCGAATCAGGGCAGCAGGGAGTAGACCCGCGCACTGATCGCCACCAGCCCGGCCATTACCACGAAGATATTGGACAGCTTGCCGGCATACTGGCGCATGGCGGGTACTTTGTGGATGGCGTACATCGGCATCAGGAACAGCAATGCCGCGATCACCGGGCCGCCCCAGTTCTCGATCATGCCGAGAATACTGGGGTTGAGCGTCGCCACCGCCCAGCACACGACCAGCATCACAGCGCCCGTGATGACGTTGAGTTTGCGCGGACCGGGAGCATAGCCAGACTTCAGAACCAGCCCTTTGAGACCTTCGCTGGCACCCAGGTAGTGGCCCAGGAAGGATTTTGCGATCGCCACGAAAGCGATCAGCGGCGCGACGAAAGCAATGATCGGATTATTGAAATGGTTCGCCAGGTACGACAACACCGACACGTTCTGGGCCTTGGCTTCGGCCAGCTGCGCGGGGGAAAGCGTCAGCACGCAGCTGAAGACGAAGAACAGCACCATGACCACCATCAGCAGGTGAGCACGTGCCAGGATCTGCGAACTGCGCTGCTCGGCGTCTGCTCCGTACAGTCGCTTCTGGTCGACGGCAAACGCTGAAATGATCGGCGAGTGGTTGAACGAGAACACCATCACCGGAATCGCCAGCCACAGCGTGGGTCCGAAACTCGACAGTTCCGGAAAGGTCCCGGCTGTCTCCAGAATGCCACCAGTCCAGTGGGGGATCAGGAACAGTGCCAGCAGCAGCAAGGCAACGATGAACGGGTAGACCAGCAGGCTCATGGCCTTGACGATCAGTCGCTCGCCCAGACTGACCACCACCATCAGCCCGAAAATGAGTACGAACGCCAGCAGGGCGCGAGGCGGCGCCTCCACATGCAACTGATGTTCAAGGAAGCTGGTCACCGTGTTGGTCAGTGCCACGCTGTAAATCAGCAGAATCGGGAAGATCGCGAAGAAATACAGGAGCGTGATCATGGCCCCCGCGCCCTTGCCGAAGTGTTCTTCCACGACTTCGGTGATATCACCGCCGTTACGTCCCGACAGCACGAAACGGGTCAGTCCCCGGTGTGCGTAGAAGGTCATGGGAAATGCCAGCAGCGCCAGCGCCAGCAGCGGCCAGAAACCACCAATGCCGGCATTGATGGGCAAGAACAGGGTACCTGCGCCGATCGCCGTGCCGAACAGCCCGAGCATCCAGGTAGTGTCGTTACGATTCCACGAGGCAAGGCTCGCGGGAGCTGCATCCAGACGTTCTACGACGCCATTGGCCTGATCATTCATCCGGTCTGGTCTCCGTGCCGGGTTACTTCAAGGAAAGACGGGCGCATCGGGAAAACGCGGCAGTTCAGCGCCCCTCCAAAAACGGGGGCGCATTGTCGGGGATTGCGCAAGGAAATCAAAGAGATATCGGACCGGCTGGCGACGCGGGGTCTGATGGCGTTTGCGTAACGCCTTGTTTGAAGCAGCTGACTTCGTGCCTGAAACGGCGCGAAAGAACAACGAAAGCAGGTGTGGGGAATCAGGGGCGCTGCATGAAAAGAACGACGGGCGTCGCGCCTTTCATGCAGTAGACGGGCGGTGTTATTCGACTACGAGTCGGTCACGGTTCTTGTCGAGAATGGCTTTACCGATGCCCTTGACCTCGATGAGTTCATCCACCGAGGTGAACTGTCCGTTCGCTTCACGATAAGCAACTATGGCATCGGCTTTGTTCTTGCCGATACCAATCAACTCTTTCTGTAAGGTAGCGGCGTCGGCGGCATTCAGGTTGATCGCAGCCACGGCGTCCTGACCGGCTCTGGAAGCGGAAGCCGGCGCCGTCTCCATGGTCACGCCAGACTGGCTCGAAGCCGGAGTTGTGGCATTCGCGGCAGGGATTGTGCCCAGCAGCGATACGCTGGTCAGCAGGGCAAACATCATTGAGGAAAAACGGGTTACTCGCATGGTTAACGCTCCTTGAAGTTTTCGAGCGGCATTCCAGGTGCCGCCCATGAAAACTAACTCAGTGCGAGCAAGTGTCAATGAACACTAGCGTGTCCAAATATTTAGTAAGCGCAAGTTATTTCTGTACGTAACTTACAGACTGAATTATCCGAGACTTCATGACCCGAAACTTGACGGATCACGGCTCATGACGACGCTCTTGATACATCCAGTCGACAATATCGCCTTCCGGCGAATAGCCATTGATCGTTTCCCGCAATACCTGACGCACAGCGGTGTAGTCATCCCGCTCCACGGCTTCCAGCAATCTGCTCAGGCACGGTTTGAGGTCTTCCCACTGCAGGTAGTCCTCCTGAGCGCTCATGATCATCGGATGCTCGGTAGCCACGACGTTGTCGCCGATCAGCAACTCCTCGTAAAGCTTTTCTCCGGGCCGCAGCCCGGTGAACTCGATGGAGATGTCGCCATGGGGATTCTTCTCGGAGCGGATACTCAAGCCGGACAGATGAATCATCTTTTCCGCCAGCTCGCTGATCTTCACCGGCTCACCCATGTCCAGCACGAACACATCGCCGCCCTGCCCCATGGAGCCTGCCTGAATGACTAGCTGGGCAGCCTCCGGAATGGTCATGAAATAGCGGGTGATATTGGGGTGGGTGACCGTAAGCGGGCCGCCGGACTGGATCTGCTTGTGGAACAGCGGAATGACCGAGCCCGATGAACCGAGCACATTGCCGAAGCGGACCATGATAAAGCGGGTCTTGTTGACCTGGTAAACGTTGGGCTTGTCGCCGAAGATCACGGGCGCGGCTTCGCGGCTCAGTGCCTGCAGGATCAGCTCGGCGAATCGCTTGGTGCTGCCCATCACATTGGTGGGCCTGACGGCCTTGTCCGTGGAGACCAGCACGAAGTTGGCCACGCCGGCCTGCAAAGCCGCCTGGGCCGTATGCAAAGTGCCAACCACGTTATTGATCACACCCTCGGCGATGTTGTGTTCGACCATGGGCACATGCTTGTAGGCCGCCGCGTGATACACGGTGTCGACCTTCCAGGTTTTCATGATCGTCAGCAATTTGGGGTGATTGCGCACCGACCCGAGGATCGGCAGTAGCTTCACGGACAAGGCTTCCCGCGCCGCGCAGTGCTCCAGTTCGGACAGGATGCTGTAGAGATTGAACTCACTGTGGTCGAGCAGCAGAAGCTGGGTCGGTCTGAGCATCAGGATCTGCCGACACAGTTCGGAGCCGATGGAGCCGCCGGCGCCGGTCACCAGAACGGTCTGCCCCGTGATGCAATGCTCCAGCAGGTTTTCCCGGGCAGGCACCGAATCGCGTCCCAGGAGGTCGGCGATGTCGACTTCCTGAAGGTCGTCGACCTTGACTCTGCCCGCCGCGAGATCCATGAACCCGGGGACGCTGCGTACGTGCAGCGGGAAGCCTTCCAGAAAGCCGAGAATTTCCCGTCGCCGGCCACGCGATGAAGATGGAATGGCAAGCAGGATTTCCTGAGCGCCGGTAACATCGATCATCTGCTGGATATGCTTGGGCTTGTAGACCTGCAGCCCGGATATCACTCGATTGGAGATGGACGCATCGTCATCGATGAAGGCGACCGGTCGCATCAGGCGCCCCATGCGCAACGCGGCTACCAGCTGATTACCCGCGGCGCCGGCACCGTAGATCGCCACCTTGGGCAGCCCGTCATCCCGGTTTGCGAAGGGCACGTGGCGCGCGGCGGTGAACCAGTCGCCGAGAAAGTACTGGCGCATCGCCAAGCGCAGGCCGCCGATCATGACCATGCTCAACCACCAGTAGTTGAACATGACAGAGCGAGGCACCACTTGCTGGTGGTTGCTGTAGGCATAGACCATGCAACCGAGAATCAGCGCGGAGATCGTGACCGCCTTGATGATGGCGATCAGCGCGTCGTTGCCGAAATAGCGCATCACCGCCCGATACATGCCGAAACGAATGAACAACGGAATAGCAGCGATCGGGGCGCAGATGAACAGCCAGGTATGCGCTTCCACCGGGTTGATCATGTCCTCGATACCGAGGCGGACGATGAACGCCAGCCACAGCGCGATCCAGACCAGCACTACGTCCGCGCCTACCTGCAGTATTCGTTTCTGCCGGCGTGGCAACGCCAGCAGCGCGGTTCGTAATCTGCTCATCACTCGGTAAGAACTCCTGCCCCGCTCCGCTGAACGCGGCTGCATCCAATCTCAGTCTGTGCAAAAGACAAACAATGTTTCAATCTATATGAAAAATGCCGAGCCCGCGCAGTCAATTACGCTCCAGCGCGCCTGCATTGAACTTCAAGGCGAGCAGGAACAGGGGCAGCCAGGCGATGAGCAGGCCCGTCAGGCCGTCTCCGTCCAGCAGTGCAACCCAGGCTGCGACTGGCAAAAGCCACAGCAGATTGATCGCGCCGACCGTCAACGTGACCGGCAAATGCCGCCCGAATCGACGCGAGGCGAATTGATAAGCGTGACTGCGGTGAGCTTCGTAGACCTTGTCGCCGCGCAGCAACCGGCGCAACAAAGTTACAGTGGCGTCCACCACGAACACCCCCAGCAGCACCAGCCAGGCCCAGAATAGCTGCGGCGCGACCCACGCCGCCTGCAATGACAGCAGGCCCAGTATGATGCCCAGAAAGCCACTTCCCGCGTCGCCCATGAAGATACGCGCGGGGGGAAAGTTCCAGATCAGGAATCCCAGGGTCGCCGCTGCCAGCAGCAGCGGCCCCCAGAACAGCTGCGAATGGCCGCCCAGCAGGTAGATCAGGCTCATGCCCCCGCAGACGGTCACGGCCTCGACGCTGGCAATACCGTCGATCCCGTCCATGAAGTTATAGAGATTGAGCATCCACACCAGATAGAAGACTGCCAGGACATGCCCGAGCATGCCCAGATCGATGCTCAGACCGAAAGCAGACAAGGGCGGCAGACCGCCCAGCCAGATCAGCACCCAGAGCGCGGCAAGAAAATGCCCCAGCAACCGCCATCGGGCTGCAATGTGCCCGTGATCGTCCATGAAGCCGATGACGGCGACCAGCGCTCCTGCTCCCAACGCCCCGGCCAGTTCGGCCGTTTCTACATGGCCCTGCCACCAGAACCCTGTAAGCGCCGTCAGGAAGACCGCCACGATGGATACCCCGCCGCCGCGCGGAGTCGGGATGGAATGCGAGCTGCGCGCGTTGGGGATATCGAGAAGACTCTTGCTCAGCGCATAGCGCCGCAGACAGGCCGTGAGCGCCCAGGACAGCGCCGCGATGACGATGATCGAAAGCCACTCAAGCATCGTGCTGGTGTTCCTGGAAATACCGGGCTGTCTGAAGCATTGCGTCCTCCACGGTTGTCGGCGGTACCCAGCCGAGCAGATTGCGGGTTTTAGAAATATCGACCTGCAGGGAGCCGCAGAGCCGCTGTGAAATGTTTCTCCTGCCCAGTCCGGTGGCGAGCCCTTCGAGTATCCACACCGGGACCGGCAGCAGGCGCGCCGGCTTGCCCAGCGCCTTGCCGATCTGACGCAGCAGTTCGGTAGTCGACAGGTCATGGTCGTCGCTTACCAGAAAGGTCTGGTTGGCCGCCGCGGGATGCGCCAGGCAGGTCGCGATCAGATCGACCAGGTTGTCCAGCGCCACCAGGCTACGTTTGTTGTGCAAAGCACCCAAGGGTAAAGGCACTCCCTTGTTCAACCAGCGCATCATGTTCAGGAAGTTGGCCTTGACTCCGGGACCATATACGAGCACTGGTCGAATGATCACCACCTCCATTCCGGTCCGGCGCGCCAGTTCTCGCAGGCCCTGCTCGGCTTCCATCTTGGAGACGCCATAAGGGTCCAGGGGACGCGGCGGAGCGTCGGCTTCGAAGGCGCTGCCTGGAGCCGTGGCCTCCCCGTTGACCTTGATCGAACTGATGAAGATGAAGCGCTTCACGCCCGCCGCCGCTGCCTGCTCGGCCAGGTTCAGCGTACCCAGTACATTGGCTCTGTGATATTCCGACGACGGATCGCTGTGGGTCTCGGCCAGGACGTGGACACGCGCCGCGCAGTGCACGATGACCTCGACTCCTGTCACGAACTCGGTCCAGCAGTTATCGGGGCTCAGGGCCTGTGTGCCGACCACCTGCAGCCGCGGAGCATTGTCCACACGGTCATTGCGGACCGCGATCCTCAGGGAGCAGGCGCTGGTGGCCAGCAGGTGCGTTACGAGTGCTTTTCCCACGAAACCCGTCGCGCCTGTTACGCCAATCAAACCTGTCTGACCGATCACGTCCTGAGGTCCTGCCCAAATGAGCGTGGATATTACGTAAGCAACAGCTTTAAGCAACCGAATTTTGCCGTCCGGCGGCGATAACTTCCGTTACTGGAGCAGTGAGATCCCGCCTGCGACCAGGAAGTTCATTAACACGCTGATCATTGCCGACCGTGTATTTTATGGAATCAGCAACTTCAACTCGCGGCGCGCCAAAGAATATTTGCGTTGCAGGACTTGCCCCAGAACTTTCTTGGCTCGTGCTTCTCCATGCACCAATCTTATTTCCGCTGGCCACTCACTCATCCCGGTCACGAAATTCACCAGACCATTCTGATCGGCGTGCGCGGAATAACCCGATGCACTTTCAACGCCGGCGCGAATGTCATAACGCTGACGGTCAAGTTCGACATAACCTCCCACCGGTCCGTACTTCTGTATCGCGGCACCGGGCGTTCCTGCGGCCTGATAGCCGACGAAGACTACGTTGTGACGAGGATCGCCCAGCATCGCCTTGAGGTAATTGACGATCCTGCCTCCGGCGCACATGCCGTTGCCCGCCACGACGACGGCCGGCCGACGGGTGCTGGCCAGATAATTGACCGTCATCAGGTGCTGCTCATGGCTGTCGATCGTGATGAGCTGACTGAAACCCAGCGGCGCCCTGTCGGCCTCTAGACGTTGCCGGGCTTCGTCGTCCCAATAGTCCGCAAACGATCGATAGACCTGCGTGAACCGCTCGGCCAGGGGTGAATCCAGAATGATCGGCAAGCGCGGCCAGTCGACCACGGAAGGCTCGCCATTCGCGACCGCCGGGCGCTCCTCAAGAAGATGCTTGCGCTGCAGAATATCTTCCAGTTCGTACAGCAGTTCTTGCGTCCGCCCGATACTGAACGCCGGGATCAATACGGTGCCCTGATCTTCGAGGGCCTGCTCGATGATCTGTTCGAGGCGCTGCTGACGGGTGCTGCGATCCTCGTGGTGCCGGTTGCCGTAGGTGCTTTCGAGCACCAGGACGTCAGCCTGGCTCGGAGACTCGACGTCGGGCAGCATCGGCGCGTCTCCACCGCCCAGATCGCCGGAGAAGACGATTCGCTCGTTTCTTTCCTGCTGCGGGTAACGCAGATCACACTCCACGTATGCGGACCCGAGGATGTGACCCGCTCGCCGCAACCGGACTTTGCAGACAAGCGTAGCGCTGTCGACCAGCGTGAACCAGTGACCGAACGGCAGCGCAATGATTCTGGCGCGAATGGCCTCCAAAGTCCTCGCGGCTCGTTGGGGATCACGGGACAGCTCGTGCTTGAGGTTGTCTTCGATTGCCAGCGGCAGCATTTGCGCCGATGGCTCGCTGCACAGGATCGGCCCCTTGTAACCGGCTGCGAGAAGCTCGGGCAGGCGTCCGGCATGGTCATGGTGGACGTGTGTGAGGATGACGGCCTTGATTTCCGACGGGGTGAAGCCGAATGGCGTGGACTTGTCACCCACCGACTCCTCCAGACGAGCACCACAATCGATCAACAGGTTGTTTATGGCATCCATGCACAGCTGATGGCACGAACCTGTGACGCTTTCGACGGCTCCGTGGTGGATAATCTCAGGGTACTGCATGTGTCATTCTCTCTGATCGGGCAGCCGCGAAGTGCCTGAACCTGAAGTGCCAGGCAGGCCATATAGACGCGAGCATTCTGCATGCACGATGCCGAGTTTCAAGCGAGGCCCAAAGCCATTATTTATGTAGCGAATCAGCTCTCGCGAACCAGAGGAGGCGGAAATACGGGCCTGAAATCGATACTTTCTAATTACCTACTTAGAAGCGAGACTTTTCAGCCTGATAACAGGAAGTTTCCTACAATAAATGCAGAAAATTATTTGAGAGAAGTTGAGATTAGCTACGCAGCTTACTTCTGATGTCTTACAGGCCTTACCTGACGTTCGAACAGGGTAACGCGGCCGGACATTTATCCGGCGTGCGTGCAATGACGCGCTCAGACAGCGCGGCGGGGCTTGCGGCGTAGCGTAATGATCCAGGCGAAAACCGGACCGATGGCCAGGCCGAGTAACAGCGCCAGCAGAACGGGAACGGCAACGGCTATCTCGGGCGCCGCCCAGCCCATGAAGTTCAAGGCGACAGGCTGACGGTTCTCCAGCATGAAGACGATGATTACTGCCATCACTGCCAGCGCCAGTAGGGCCACCAGGATTCGTTTGAACATACGCATCTGCTTTTTTCCTTGGCAAGGCGCTTACACGCCCTCTTCCTCTTCGTTCACCCGATCACGCAGCTCTTTGCCCGGCTTGAAGTGAGGGACGAACTTACCGTCGAGGCTGACCGACTGGCCTGTTTTCGGATTGCGGCCGACCCGAGGGGCGCGGTAATGCAGCGAGAAGCTGCCGAAACCCCGTATCTCGATACGGTCGCCTGTGGCCAGGCATTGAGACATCTGTTCGAGCATGGTCTTGATGGCCAGCTCGACATCCTTGGATGAGAGTAGCCCTTGATGGGTGACAATTCGTTCGATCAACTCCGACTTCGTCATATTTTTCCCTTCTTTTTCAAGCAGCTAGGTCAGCGCTTCGAAGGTTGTAGCATGGTCGGAAGATTTTGAACAGCCCATCCCTTGACTTATGTGAAGTTGTATTGATGGCCCGTACCCTGTCATCGGTCAGCCAGGCAGCCCCGCGAACAAATCGCAGACACAAAAAAGGGCGACCGAAGTCGCCCTTTCTGGATCAGACAGAACTTAGTTCTGCTTTTCCATCTGCGCACGCAGCAGGTCACCGATAGTGGTCGGGCCAGTGCTTTCAGCAGCTTCAGGCTTGCTACGCAGGCTCTGGATAGCTTCTTTTTCGTCCTCGACGTCTTTCGACTTGATGGACAGGCTGATTACGCGGCTCTTGCGGTCGACGCTGATGATCTTCGCTTCGATCTCTTCGCCTTCCTTCAGAACGTTACGCGCGTCTTCAACGCGGTCACGGCTGATTTCGGAAGCCTTGAGGGTAGCTTCGATGTCGTCTGCCAGAGTGATGATGGCGCCTTTGGCGTCAACTTCCTTGACGGTACCGCGAACGACTGCGCCCTTGTCATTGACAGTGACGTACTCGGAGAACGGATCGCTTTCCAGCTGCTTGATACCCAGCGAGATGCGCTCACGCTCTGGATCAACCGACAGGATCACGGTGTCAAGCTCGTCGCCCTTCTTGAAACGACGCACGGCTTCTTCGCCCACTTCGTTCCAGGAGATGTCGGACAGGTGAACCAGACCGTCGATGCCGCCGTCCAGGCCGATGAAGATACCGAAATCGGTGATCGACTTGATGGTGCCGGAGATCTTGTCGCCCTTGTTGAACTGGCCGGAGAAATCTTCCCACGGGTTCGACTTGCACTGCTTGATGCCCAGGGAGATACGACGACGCTCTTCGTCGATGTCCAGAACCATGACTTCCACTTCATCGCCAACCTGAACGACTTTGGATGGGTGGATGTTCTTGTTGGTCCAGTCCATTTCGGAAACGTGTACCAGGCCTTCCACGCCTTCTTCCAGCTCTGCGAAGCAGCCGTAGTCGGTCAGGTTGGTGACGCGCGCGGTTACGCGAGTGCCTTCCGGGTAACGAGCCTTGATAGCAACCCATGGGTCTTCGCCCAGTTGCTTGAGGCCCAGGGACACACGATTGCGCTCGCGATCGTACTTCAGAACCTTTACATCGATCTCATCGCCAACATTGACGATTTCCGATGGATGCTTGATGCGCTTCCAGGCCATGTCGGTGATGTGCAGCAGGCCATCGACGCCACCCAGATCGACGAATGCGCCGTAATCGGTGAGGTTCTTGACGATACCCTTGACTTGCTGGCCTTCCTGCAGGGACTCGAGCAGAGCTTCGCGCTCGGCGCTGTTCTCGGCTTCCAGGACACTGCGACGGGAAACGACAACGTTGTTGCGCTTCTGGTCCAGCTTGATGACCTTGAACTCGAGCTCTTTGCCTTCCAGGTGAGTGGTGTCGCGCACTGGGCGAACGTCAACCAGAGAACCAGGCAGGAACGCACGGATGCCGTTAACGTCGACAGTGAAGCCGCCCTTAACCTTACCGTTGATAACGCCCTTGACCACTTCTTCTGCTGCGAAAGCCGCTTCCAGAACAATCCAGCACTCGGCGCGCTTGGCTTTCTCACGGGACAGCTTGGTTTCACCAAAGCCATCTTCAACCGCGTCCAGCGCAACGTGCACTTCGTCACCGACCTTGATGGTCAGCTCGCCAGCGTCGTTGTAGAACTGCTCGAGTGGGATGACGCCTTCGGACTTCAGACCGGCGTGGACGGTAACCCAGTCGCCGTCGATGTCGACAACGATACCGGTGATGATTGCGCCCGGCTGAAGATTCAGGGTTTTCAGGCTTTCTTCAAAAAGTTCTGCAAAGCTTTCGCTCATTTTAATTCCTGTTGATCAAGGGCGAAGAATACGCCCATCTGCCACGCTCCAGACAACGTGGGTTTCGTTCATGTTGAAGGCCGGATGCAGGACTGTGTCTGGTCTCCTGCAACCGCCTTGATCATCCGGCGATATCGCGCAGAGCGACTTCGCTCAGGATGCGTTCCAGCACCTGCTCGATGGACAATTCGGTGGAATCCAGCTGTATGGCGTCGTGCGCCGGCCTGAGCGGGGCTACCGCTCGCTGGGTGTCGCGCTCATCACGCGCACTTATCTCATCTAGCAGACTCGACAGACTAACATCATCGCCCTTGGCCTTCAACTGCAAGTAACGCCGGCGAGCTCGCTCCTCGGCGCTGGCAGTCAGGAATATCTTCAGCGGCGCGTCGGGGAATACCACGGTTCCCATGTCGCGCCCGTCGGCGATGAGGCCCGGTTCTTCCTGGAAAGCCCGCTGACGTTGCAGCAAGGCATCGCGTACCGCCGGCAGAGAGGCGACCTGGGAGGCGCCGCTGCCGATCTGTTCGTTGCGGATCGCGTGGGTCACGTCCTCACCTTCGAGAATGATGCGCTGCCCCTGCCCCGCCGGTGCGGTCTCGAATTGCACGTCGAGGTGCGCGGCCAACAGTTTGAGCGCCTCTTCATTGGTCAGGTCGACGCCGTGGTTGCGGGCGGCGAATGCCAGCAGCCGATAGAGCGCGCCGGAGTCCAGCAGACACCAGCCCAGGTTACGGGCAAGAAGGCCCGCGACGGTGCCCTTGCCCGAGCCGCTTGGTCCGTCGATGGTTATTACGGGTGCTTTGATCTTCACTTTTGGACCTCTTGCGCGATACGCATGCCGACTTGAGCGCACAGCGCCAGGAAATTGGGAAACGATGTCGCTACGTTCGCACAATCACGAATATGAATCGGGCCGCCGGCTTGCAGACCGGCAACTCCGAACGCCATGGCGATACGATGATCGCCACGCGCATCGATCTCGCCGCCGCCGAGGACGCCACCGTCAATGACGACGCCGCCTGCCGCGCGAGAGACCTCGATACCCAGTGCATTCAGGCCATCGGTCATCGCCTGGATGCGATCCAGCTCCTTGGCCCGCAATGCCTGCGCGCCTTGCACCATGGTACGCCCCTTGGCGCAGGCCGCCGCAATAAACAACACGGGCAACTCATCGAGCGCCAGCAATACCAGCGACTCGGGTATCTCGACACCGCGCAGCGGCGCATAACGCACATGCAGGTCCGCGACCGGCTCGCCGCCCGCCTCGCGGAGGTTGTGCACAGTGATGTCAGCGCCCATCAATCGCAGGATGTCGATGATGCCGGTGCGCGTCGGGTTGATGCCCACCTGTTCGATGCGCAGCTCGGCGCCTTCGGTGATGGCCGCCGCCACCAGGAAAAAGGCCGCGGAAGAAAGGTCGCCCGGCACTTGAATGCGGGTAGCGGCCAGCGCATGCCCACCTTCCAGCGACACGCTCCGGTCCTGGATATCCAGTTCACAGCCAAAACCGCGAAGCATGCGCTCGGTATGATCGCGGGTGACCGCCGATTCGCTCACCAGGGTACGGCCTTCGGCGTACAGGCCCGCCAGCAGCAGCGCCGACTTGACCTGTGCGCTTGCGACCGGCGCGCTGCATGTCCGGCCGACGAGACGCTTGCCGCCGCGAATGACCAGCGGCGGACGTCCGTCGGCCGCGGTTTCGATGACCGCGCCCATTTCGCGCAACGGCGCAACGACCCGCTCCATCGACCGCCGCGACAACGAAGCACTGCCGGTCAGGGTCGTGTCGAAGCTCTGCCCCGCCAGCAGGCCGGCCAGCAAGCGCATCGAGGTACCTGAGTTGCCCAGGTAAATCGCGCCCGGCGCGGATTTGAGGCCATGCAACCCTACGCCATGGATGACCACGCGACCCTGAGTCGGGCCTTCGATCACCACGCCCATGTCGCGAAACGCCTGCAGGGTCGCCAGCGCATCTTCGCCTTCCAGGAAGCCTTCGATCTCGGTCGTGCCCAGCGCCAGGGAACCGAGCATGACTGCCCGATGGGATATTGACTTGTCTCCCGGCACTCGGATGCAACCAGCGACGTGGCCGCCGGGCAATGCCTCGAAACTCACCTGCTCGGTGTCAGGCGTTTCCACATAGGCTCGCCGCGCGAGGATCTTGCCGAAATGTTCGCGCGCCGCGCGAGCGCGGGTGAACACGCCCAGCATCTGGCGACCGTCCTGTTCGACTATTGCGTCGCGCAAGGCGTCCAGATCGGTCTGGAAGGTATCGAGCGTGCGCAACACCGCGTCCCGATTGGCGAGAAAAATGTCGTGCCACATTACCGGATCGCTGCCGGCAATTCGGGTGAAGTCTCTGAAGCCGCCTGCCGCATATCTGAAAATCTCCCGATTCTCGTTGCGCTTCGCCAGCGAATCCACCAGACCGAACGCCAGCAAGTGCGGCAGATGGCTCGTCGCAGCCAGCACCTCGTCATGACGCTCGACCTGCATATGCTCGACGTCGGCACCCAGCTGCGACCAGAGCCGGCTGACCAGCGCCAGCGCCTGCGGATCGGTATCGTCCAAGGGAGTCAGTATCACCTTGTGACGACGAAACAGCTCTGCGTTCGAGGCCTCGACGCCGCTCTGTTCGGAGCCGGCAATCGGGTGTCCCGGCACGAAGCGGCGCGGCATGTGACCGAACGACCGACACGCTGCGCGTACCACATTGCCTTTGGCGCTACCAACATCGGTCAGCACCGCATCGCCCAGCTCCAGCGGCGCGAGCAACGCCAGCATTCGCTCCATTGCGAGGATCGGCACCGCCAGCTGAATGACATCGGCGCCCTGACACGCGGCCGCCAGATCGTCGCAGCGGTCGACGACGCCCAGCTCGACGGCCAGCCGGCAGGAACGCTCATTGAGATCCACGCCGACCACTTCGCGAAACAGCCCGCTCTGGCGGATGCCCTTGCCGAAAGAACCACCGATCAGGCCGAGGCCGACGACCACCAGGCGACCCATCATAGGGCTGCCTGGTTGCACCGGTGTGACATTCTCCGCCACGACTTCAACCACGAGCCAGAACCCGCTTCAACGCTTCCAGAAAGCGCGCGTTTTCCTGCGACTGACCGATGCTGACCCGCAGGTGCTCGGGCATACCGTAACCCGCGACCGGACGCACGATGACGCCCTCACGCAACAGCGCTTCGTAAACCGGCGCGGCGTTCATGCCCAGGTCGACGGCGATGAAGTTGGCGCGCGACGGAATCCAGCCAAGCCCAAGCTCGCGTAGCCCCTCTTCGAGCTGCCGCATACCGGCTTCGTTGAGCTGGCGGCTGCGCTCCAGATATTCAGCGTCATCGAGCGCGGCGCAGGCCGCGGCCAGCGCCAGGCTGTTGACGTTGAAGGGCTGTCGAACCCGGTTGAGCACGTCAGCGACCGTCGGCGACGAGAGCGCATAGCCCACGCGCAGCGATGCCAGGCCATAGGCCTTGGAAAAGGTGCGTGACACCAGCAGGTTCGGGTAAGTCGCCAGATAATTCAGCCCGTCGGGCAACTGCTCCCCTTCGGCATACTCGATATAAGCCTCATCCAGCACCACCAGTACGTCCTGGGGCACAGCATCGAGAAACTCGACCAGCGCCTGCGGACCGAACCAGGTGCCGGTCGGATTGTTGGGGTTGGCGATGAAAACCACGCGGGTCTGGCTGTCGATGGCCTTGAGCATCGCCGGCAGATCGTGCCCCCACTCCCGGGCGGGCGTCACGCGCGCCTGCGCACCCACTGCCTGGGTGACGATCGGGTAGACGGCGAACGCAAACTCGCTGAACACGGCGTTCGAACCCGGACCCAGCCAGGCACGCGCCACCATTTCGAGGATATCGTTGGAGCCGTTGCCAAGGGTGACCTGCTCGGGCTGCACCCTGCAGCGCTCGGCCAGTCGCTGCTTGAGGGCGAAGCCGTTGCCGTCCGGATAACGGGTCAGCTCCTCGAACTCCTCGCGAATGGCCGCCAGCGCCCTGGGGCTGGCGCCAAGCGGATTTTCATTGCTCGCCAGCTTGACGATGCTTGCCGGATCGAGATCGAACTCGCGCGCCAGTTCGTCCACAGGCTTGCCTGGAACGTACGGCGACAGTTTCTGCACGCCCGGCAACGCCCGGGCGAGAAAATCGCTGCTCATGAATCGCCTCTTCAAAGAACCGCTTTCGGGTAGGAGCCCAGCACCTTGAGCGCTACCGCTTCGTGACTGATCTTCTCCAGCACGGCCTTGACCAGCGGGTCCTGGTGATGGCCGACGAAATCGATGAAGAACACATAGGTCCACTTGCCGCTGCGCGAAGGCCGGGTCTCGATCCGGGTCAGGTCCAGACCGTTCTCGTGGAACGGTACCAGCAGCTCGTGCAGGGCGCCGGGCTTGTTGCTCATGGACACGATGATCGACGTCTTGTCGTCGCCGGTAGGCGGCACTTCCTGGTTGCCGATGATCAGGAACCGGGTGGAGTTGTCCGGACGATCCTCGATCTTTTCCGCCAGGCGGGTCAGGCCGTAAAGCCCGGCTGCCATGTCGCCGGCAATGGCGGCGGAGTTCCACTCGCCCTTGACCCGCTTGGCGGCCTCAGCATTGCTGCCCACCGCGATGCGCTCGACATTGGGGTAGTGAGCGTCCAGCCATTTGCGGCACTGGGCCAGGGACTGGGCGTGGGAGTAAATGCGGCTGATGCTTTCGGTCTTGGTGTTCTCGCCCACCAGCAAATGATGGTGAATGCGCAACTCGACTTCGCCGCAGATGACCATGTCATGTTCGAGGAAGCTGTCGAGGGTGTGATTGACCGCGCCTTCAGTGGAATTCTCCACCGGTACCACGCCGAAATTCACCGCCCCGGCGACCACTTCGCGAAACACTTCATCGATGGCCGCCATCGGCAGGCTGATCACCGCATGGCCGAAATGCTTCATGGCTGCGGCCTGGGTGAAAGTCCCCTCGGGACCCAGGTACGCCACTTTCAGCGGCTGTTCCAGCGCCAGGCACGAAGACATGATTTCGCGAAACAGACGCGCCATCTCTTCGTTGCTCAACGGCCCGCGATTGCGCTCCATGACGCGCTTGAGCACCTGGGCTTCGCGTTCGGGGCGGTAGAACACCGGCGCTTCGCCCTCGGCGAGCGACGCCATCTTGACCCGCGCCACTTCCTGGGCGCAGCGGGCGCGCTCGCTGATCAGTTCCAGGACCTTTTCGTCCAGGCTGTCGATACGGACGCGAAGCGCCTTGAGTTCCTGCTCGGACATCAGCCGTGCTCCTTCTCGAAATCCTTCATGTAGGCGACCAGCGCATTGACGGCATCGAGGTCGACCGCGTTGTAGATGGATGCGCGCATTCCACCGACCGAACGGTGACCCTTGAGGTTGAGCAGGCCACGGGCGTCGGCGCCGGCCAGGAACGGCTTGTCCAGACGATCATCTGCGAGACGGAACGGGACGTTCATCCAGGAGCGGTCCGGCTTGTTGATCGGGTTGCTGTACAGGCTGCTGGAGTCGATGAAGTCGTAGAGCGTGCGCTGCTTGATTTCATTGCGCTTGCCGATGGCCTCGACGCCGCCCTGCTCCTTGAGCCATTCGAACACCAGACCCGACAGATACCAGGCCAGGGTCGGCGGAGTGTTGTACATCGAGCCGTTGTCGGCGGCCACCTGGTAGTTGAGCATGGTCGGGCACATGGCCCGCGCGCGGCCCAGCAGGTCTTCACGAATGATGACGACCACGATGCCGCTGGGGCCGATGTTCTTCTGCGCGCCGGCGTAGATCATGCCGAAGCGGGAGATGTCGACAGGCCGCGACAGGATGTCCGAGGACATGTCGGCCACCAGCGGGACGTCGCCGGTTTCCGGAATCCAGTTGAATTCCAGGCCACCGATGGTCTCGTTGGGAGCGTAATGCACGTAAGCGGCATCCGGGCTCAACTGCCACTCGTTCTGACCGGGAATGGCGAAATAATCGTAGGCCTTGGCGCTGGCGGCGACGTTGACGGTGCCGTAGCGCGAAGCCTCATCGATGGCCTTGTGCGACCAGATGCCGGTATCGATGTAGTCGGCCTTGCCCTGCTCAGGCAGCAGGTTCAGCGGAATCTGAGCGAATTGCTGGCTGGCGCCGCCTTGCAGGAACAGGACTTTGTAGTTGGAAGGAATGGACAGCAGGTCGCGAAAATCCTGCTCGGCCTTGGTGGCGATGGAAACGAACTCATCGCTGCGGTGGCTCATTTCCATGACCGACAGGCCCTTGCCATGCCAGTCCAGCAACTCCGCCTGCGCGCGCAGCAGAACAGCTTCAGGGAGCGCGGCAGGACCTGCGCAGAAGTTAAAGGCTCGCTTGCTCATATCCACTCTCTTCAAATGCGTTGGGTCGCTGCGTTTTCGTCAGGGCCGCTCGGCCCTGTATTCAGGAATCCGGCAATCCGGAAGGCCGAACGTCACAAGGGCTGCACCCGCTTGCAATGCCTGATGCACTTTCAAACGAGCCAGCCCCTGCGAGATTCAGCGTACCACTCAGCCCTGCGACTCGTCCTCGGCGGACGCATCCGCCTGGAGTTCGTCGCCAGCATCGTCGGTAACAGTCACGTCATCGGCCACTTCGCCTTCCAGCGCTTCGCCTTCCAGCTCCTCGCCTTCCACTTCCGAAGGTTCCTGCACCCGCTCCAGGCCGACCAGTTTCTCGTCGGCCGCCAGCTTGATCAGGGTCACACCTTGGGTGTTTCGACCCAGGCTGGACACTTCGTCAACGCGCGTGCGAACCAGCGTGCCCTGGTCGGAAATCAGCATGATTTCCTCACCGTCCTGGACCTGCACCGCACCGACCAGACGACCGTTGCGCTCGTTGCTGACCATGGCGATGACGCCCTGGCCGCCACGCTTGTACTCGGGGAACTCGGAAATGGCGGTGCGCTTGCCGTAGCCGCGCTCCGAAGCGGTAAGGATCTGGCTGCCCTCTTCCGGAATCAGCATGGAGATCAGCTTCTGGCCTTCCGGCAGACGCATGCCTCGTACGCCGCGCGCGGTACGACCCATCGCACGAACGTCGGATTCCTTGAAGCGGGTCACCTTGCCACCGTCGGAGAACAGCATGATTTCCTGCTCGCCATCGGTGATCGCGGCGGAAATCAGGATGTCGCCCTCGTCCAGCTCAAGCGCGATCAGGCCGACGCTGCGCTGACGGCTGAACGCGGCCAGCGGGGTCTTCTTGACCGTACCGTTGGCGGTGGACATGAAGATGAACGGGGCCTTCTTCTTGTCCGCGGCCTTGATGCGGGCCTTGCGCTCTTCTTCGCTTTCGTCGCCATTCACGTCGTCCGCTTCGGCATCGACAGCGTCGACGTCTTCTTCCTCGGCCTGACGCTTCATGGCTTCGAGGTCGACCGGCAGCATGGTGGTGATGTATTCGCCTTCGCTCAACGGCAGCAGGTTGACCAGCGGACGCCCGCGGGCGGCGCGGGAGGCCTCCGGAATTTCATAGGTCTTGAGCCAGTACACCTTGCCCTTGCTGGAGAACATCAGCAGCGTGGTATGGCTGTTGGCGACCAGTAGGTGGGCGATGTAGTCCTCATCCTTGATACCGGTCGCCGACTTGCCCTTGCCGCCGCGACGCTGGGCCTGATAAACGGCCAGCGGCTGGGTCTTGGCATAGCCGCCGTGGGAAATGGTCACCACACGATCTTCTTCGGTGATCAGGTCGCCCAGGGTCAGGTCCAGACGCGCATCGAGGATCTCGGTGCGGCGCGCGTCGCCGTATTCGGCGCGGATGACTTCCAGCTCTTCGCGGATCACTTCCATCAGGCGCGTGGCGCTGTTGAGGATGCGGATCAGCTCGCCGATCTGGTTGAGGATGTCCTGATACTCGCCCAGCAGCTTCTCGTGTTCGAGGCCGGTGAGGCGGTGCAGACGCAGGTCGAGGATCGCCTGGGCTTGTTCGGGAGACAGGTAGTATTTGCCGTCGCGCAGACCGTACTGCGGATCGAGGTTTTCCGGGCGGCAGGAATCGGCGCCGGCACGTTCGACCATGTCCACCACGGCACTGGATTCCCAGGCGGTGCTGACCAGCCCTTCCTTGGCTTCGGCCGGCGACGGCGAAGCCTTGATCAGCGCGATCACCGGATCGATGTTGGACAGCGCGACCGCCTGGCCTTCCAGGATGTGCCCGCGTTCACGTGCCTTGCGCAGTTCGAACACGGTACGACGGGTGACCACTTCACGGCGATGGCGGACGAACGCTTCGAGCAGATCCTTGAGGTTGAGGATCCGCGGACGACCGTCGATCAGCGCAACGATGTTGATGCCGAACACGCTCTGCAACTGGGTCTGGGCGTAGAGGTTGTTGAGAATGACCTCGGGCACCTCGCCACGACGCAGCTCGATCACTACGCGCATCCCGTCCTTGTCGGACTCGTCGCGCAGCTCGGTGATGCCTTCGAGCTTCTTCTCCTTGACCAGCTCGGCGATCTTTTCGATCAGGCGGGCCTTGTTCAGCTGGTACGGCAGCTCGGTGACCACGATCTGCTGGCGGCCACCAACCTTGTCGATATCCTCGACGATCGAACGGGCGCGCATGTAGATGCGACCACGGCCGGTGCGATAGGCCTCGATGATGCCGGCGCGACCGTTGATCACGCCCGCAGTCGGGAAGTCCGGGCCGGGGATGTACTGCATCAGTTCGTCGACCGACAACTCGGGGTTATCGATCAGTGCCAGGCAGCCGTCGATGACCTCGCCCAGGTTGTGCGGCGGAATGTTGGTCGCCATGCCGACGGCGATACCGCTGGAACCGTTGACCAGCAGGTTGGGAATACGGGTCGGCATGACCGCCGGGATCTGCTCGGTGCCGTCGTAGTTGGGCACCCAGTCCACGGTTTCCTTGTGCAGGTCGGCCAGCAGCTCGTGGGCCAGCTTGGTCATGCGCACTTCGGTGTATCGCATGGCCGCGGCGTTGTCGCCGTCGACCGAACCGAAGTTGCCCTGGCCGTCCACCAGCAGGTAGCGCAGCGAGAATGGCTGAGCCATCCGCACGATGGTGTCATAGACCGCGGTGTCGCCGTGCGGGTGATACTTACCGATCACGTCACCAACCACACGGGCGGATTTCTTGTACGGCTTGTTCCAGTCGTTGCCCAGCTCGCTCATCGCGTACAGCACACGCCGGTGCACGGGCTTCAAGCCATCGCGCGCATCCGGCAGCGCCCGCCCGACGATGACGCTCATCGCGTAGTCGAGATAGGACTGTTTCAGCTCGTCTTCGATATTGACCGGGAGGATTTCTTTGGCCAGTTCGCCCATGAGAAGCCTGATTCCTTTTTCTGGTGAAACCTCGTGCATTCGCTCGGGAATGGACGAGGCTTGTCGCCGCCGGCGTCTGCCAGGCAACGACGTACGACAAATCAACGAGTTATGACATGGATCTGCGCAGTAAGGGGAACGGCAAATAGCGCCCCTGGAAACCGCCGGATGTTACCACAATCGCCGCCACGCTCACATCCTTTGCGAGCGCTGAAAACGAGCCGGTCGAGCCTGATTCGCCCGAGAGAGGCTCACAGGGCCGCGCAGACGCATGGCGCCGTTACGCTGCGCCGGCACCACTTAAGATCAGTGCAGGTGCTTGCGACTCATCAACTGGGCCATCCTGGCGCTGTCGGGACGTTCGACAATGCCTTTTTCGGTGACGATCACATCGATCAGATCGGCCGGCGTCACATCGAACACCGGGTTCACGGCATCGACCCGCGCGCCGATGCGTTGCCCGCCCGCCTCCAGCAACTCGTCGGCGTCGCGCTCTTCGATGAGGATGTCCTCACCGGTTTCAGTCTGCATGTCGATGGTCGAACTGGCGGCCACCACCATGAACCGCACGCCGTGATGCATGGCGGCGACCGCCAGCTGGTAAGTGCCGATCTTGCTGGCGATATCGCCGTTGGCGGTGACTCGCTCCGCGCCGACGATGACCCAGGTAATACCCTTGGTGCGCATGAGGTGCGCGGCTGCGGCATCGGCATTGAGGGTCGTCGGCAGTTCGTCGCCGGCCAGCTCCCACGCAGTCAGTCGCGAGCCCTGGAACCCGGGACGGCTTTCATTGACGTAGACCCGTTCCACCATGCCCTCCAGATGCGCGGCGCGGATCACGCCCAGCGCGGTACCGAACCCGCCGGTCGCCAGCGCGCCCGCGTTGCCGTGGGTGAGCAATGTCTGCAGATTGCCCTGCTGCTTGCGGATCAGCTCGGCGCCAAGCTGGGCCATGGTCAGGTTGGCTTCCCGGTCGCTGGAATGGATGGCCCGCGCCTCGGCTTCCAGCGCGCTCAGAGGATCTTCGCCGGGTTTCAGACGGGAAAGCCGGTCGCGCATGCGACCCAGTGCCCACGCCAGATGAAAAGCGCCGGGCCGTGTCTCGGTCAGCAAGGCGAAGTCCTGCTCCAGCGCCTTGCGCCAGTCACCGCCCGCCGCTGCCCTGGCGCGAGCGCCCAGCACGATCGCGTAAGCCGCGCTGATACCCACGGCCGAGGCACCGCGCACGACCCGATCCCCGATCGCCTTTGCCACGCTGGCGAGGCTTTCACAGGCCACCCACGTCTCGGTAAATGGCAGCACCCGCTGATCCAGGAGATAAAGAGCGTCACCCCGCCAATCGATGGCCTTCACTTTTTCCGCAGCCAACAATCGATCGCGCATCGCCCACTCCATTTCCGAAATCCAAAGCCCGGCATCAAAAGCGGCCGATTATAGCGAGCCTACGGGCCGGACGCTCGGGTATACTTCGCCCTCACCGCCTATCCCTGGACGCTCCGCCATGCCCAAAGCCGCCGCTCCGCTCGACCTGCTGCTCCTGCCCACCTGGCTGGTGCCGGTCGAACCCGCTGGCGTCGTACTCAAGGATCATGGCCTGGGCATCCGCGACGGTTTCATCGTCTATATGGGCCCGCGTACCGAAGCGCT
This sequence comes from Pseudomonas sp. JDS28PS106, assembly GCF_036706555.1. NCBI lineage: Bacteria > Pseudomonadati > Pseudomonadota > Gammaproteobacteria > Pseudomonadales > Pseudomonadaceae > Pseudomonas > Pseudomonas sp. JDS28PS106. The sequence continues at coordinate 192,114 of NZ_JBAJGT010000003.1, forward strand.
CCGGCAGACCGCCCACGAGGTGCGGGAACTGCCCGGCATGCTGCTCGCTCCCGGACTGATCAATGCCCATGGCCATGCGGCCATGACCCTGTTTCGCGGCCTGGCCGACGATCTGCCGCTGATGACCTGGCTGCAGGATCACATCTGGCCGGCTGAAGGCAAATGGGTGAGTGAAGATTTTGTGCGCGATGGCACGGATCTCGCCATCGCCGAGCAGCTCAAGGGCGGCATCACCTGTTTCGCCGACATGTATTTCTACCCCAAGATCGCGGCCGACCGGGTTCACGAGAGCGGCATGCGCGCGCAGATCACCGTACCGGTGCTGGACTTCGCGATCCCGGGGGCGCGCACCACCGACGAGGCACTGCATAACGGCGTCGAGCTTTTCAACGACCTGATCCATCATCCCCGCATCACTATCGCCTTCGGTCCCCATGCGCCTTACACCGTCAGTGATGAAAACCTGGAGCAGGTACGGGTCGTCGCCGACGAACTGGATGCCATGATCCAGATGCACGTGCATGAAACCGCATTCGAAGTTCAACAGTCTCTGGAAACCCGCAAGGAGCGCCCCCTGGCTCGCCTCGACAGGCTCGGCCTGCTAGGCCCGCGTTTTCAGGCGGTGCACATGACGCAGATCAGCGACGAAGACCTTGCGCTGCTGGTGGAAAGCAATTCCAGCGTGATTCATTGCCCTGAATCCAATCTCAAGCTGGCGAGCGGCTTCTGCCCGGTCGAGCGTCTCTGGCAGGCCGGCGTCAACGTGGCCGTGGGAACTGACGGCGCGGCGAGCAACAACGATCTGGACCTGCTGGGCGAAACCCGCACTGCCGCACTGCTGGCCAAGGCGGTCGCCGGCTCGGCCTCGGCCCTGGATGCACATCGGGCGCTGCGCATGGCGACGCTCAACGGCGCGCGGGCACTGGGCATCCAGTCCTGCACAGGTTCTCTGGAGCTGGGCAAGGCCGCGGACATGGTCGCATTCGACCTGTCCGGACTGGCCCAGCAGCCTGTCTACGACCCCGTATCGCAACTCATCTACGCCAGCGGCCGCGATTGTGTGACCCACGTCTGGGTCGCGGGCACACAGCTGCTCGACGACCGCCGGCTGACCAGCATGGACGAGCAGGCGCTGCGTACCACGGCGATCGCCTGGGGACGCCGAATTGCCGGCGAGCCTGAAGCGGCGTTCGCGACCGATACGCAATAAACCGAATATTCACCGGTGTGGCTGGTCGATAGCCATTCCGGACACACCGAATTCTGATTCAAGAGGGACACCCATGAGCAACGTCGACCGTGCTGAAATCGCCAAATTCGAGGCCCTAGCTCACCGCTGGTGGGACCGGGAGAGCGAGTTCAAGCCGCTGCACGAGATCAACCCGCTGCGCGTCAACTGGATCGACGAGCGCGTCAGTCTGGCCGGCAAGAAAGTGCTCGACGTAGGCTGTGGTGGCGGCATTCTGAGTGAGGCCATGGCGCTGCGTGGCGCGACCGTCACCGGCATCGACATGGGCGAAGCTCCACTGGCCGTCGCCCAGTTGCACCAGCTCGAATCCGGCGTCAACGTCGAATACCGGCAGATCACCGCCGAAGACATGGCCGAAGAAATGCCGGAGCAGTTCGACGTGGTGACCTGCCTGGAAATGCTCGAACACGTGCCTGATCCCTCCTCCGTGATCCGCGCGTGCTACCGCATGGTCAAGCCCGGCGGGCAAGTGTTCTTTTCCACCATCAACCGCAACCCCAAGGCGTACCTGTTTGCCATCGTCGGCGCCGAATACATCCTGGGGCTGCTGCCGCGCGGAACTCACGATTTCAAGAAATTCATCCGTCCCTCGGAGCTGGGTGCGTGGAGCCGCGAAGCCGGTCTGCAGGTCAAGGACGTCACTGGCCTGACCTACAACCCGCTGACCAAGCACTACAAACTGTCCTCGGATGTCGACGTCAACTACATGATCCAGACGCTGCGGGAGGCGTGATCCATGCGTTTGAGAGCGGTTTTATTCGATATGGACGGCACCCTGCTCGATACCGCGCCGGATTTCATTGCCATCGCCCAGGCCATGCTGGCCGACCGGGGCTTCCCGGCAATCGACGACAAGCTGATCCGTGACGAGATATCCGGCGGCGCCAAGGCCATGGTCGCCGCGACTTTCGCCATGTCGCCCAACGAACCCGAATTCGAAGCGCTGCGCCTGGAGTTTCTCGAGCGCTATCAGCGCGGGTGCGCGGTCCATAGCCGCCTGTTCGACGGCATGGAAGCGCTGCTGGCCGACATCGAGAAGTCGGGACTGATCTGGGGTGTGGTCACCAACAAGCCGGTGCGCTTTGCCGAGCCGATCATGCAACAGCTGGGGCTCGCCGAGCGTTCGGCGCTGCTGATCTGCCCCGACCATGTGACGCGCAGCAAACCGGACCCTGAGCCTCTGATTCTTGCGTGCAGCAAGCTGGGCCTGGACCCCGCGAGCGTGCTGTTCGTCGGCGACGACCTGCGCGACATCGAATCGGGTCGCGATGCTGGCACCCGCACCGCCGCCGTGCGCTACGGCTACATCCACCCCAACGACAACCCCGATCACTGGGGCGCCGATGTGGTGGTCGATCATCCGCTGGAGTTGCGCAAGGTGCTGGACAACGCACTGTGCAGCTGCTGAGTTCCGCAGAAATCGAGGTTACCGATGTTCGATTATTCCGCTCGCCCCGGCCTGCTCGACGGTCGCATCGTCCTGGTCACGGGTGCCGGTCGTGGTATCGGCGCCGCGGCGGCTAAAATCTACGCCGCCCATGGCGCCACCGTCCTGCTGCTGGGCAAGACTGAAGCCAACCTGAGCCAGGTCTACGATGAAATCGAGGCGGCCGGCCATCCGAAACCCGCCGTGATTCCCTTCAATCTGGAAACGGCCCTGCCTCATCAATACGATGAACTGGCCGCGATGATCGAGCAGGAGTTCGGCCGTCTCGACGGTTTGCTGCACAATGCCTCGATCATCGGCCCGCGCACGCCGCTGGACCAACTGAGCGGCGAAAACTTCATGCGGGTCATGCACGTCAACGTCAACGCAATGTTCATGCTGACCCAGACACTGTTGCCGCTGCTGAAACTGTCTAGCGACGCTTCGGTGGTATTCACCTCCAGCAGCGTTGGTCGCAAGGGACGCGCCTACTGGGGCGCCTACGGCATTTCCAAGTTCGCCACCGAAGGTCTGATGCAGACCTTGGCGGACGAGCTGGAAGGCGTGTCCACGGTGCGTTCCAACAGCGTCAACCCCGGCGGTACCCGGACCAGCATGCGCGCTCAGGCTTACCCTGCCGAGAACCCGCAGGACGTTCCGACACCCGAAGAAATCATGCCGGTCTACCTGTACCTGATGGGGCCGGACAGCCAGGGCGTCAACGGCCAGGCGTTCAACGCCCAGTGAGGTTTAAGGGCATGTCGCGACGGGCCCCGAGCTCGTCGGCGGCAAGCCGCCAGGGCTTGCGCAGAGCCTTGGCCGCCCCGGCAAGATGTTTAAATTTAGGTAAATATTGAACCCGACTGCGTTTATTCCGCTCTAACCCTGCCATGTCAGCGGTGATCCGCCAGGAGCGAAATGATGAGTTGCCCGCCCCATGTCCAAGCCATAGATTTTGATGCCGCCAAGTTGCAGCGCCTGGGTTTTCAGAATCGGCCCGACGTGGTGCCGCGCCCTATGGAGCTGCCCGAGCTGATCCAGCAGCTGAGCCTGCAATTGCAGACCAGTCTGGAAACCGATCGCATCCTGGAGCTGTTCTTTCACGGCGTGCAGCGGTTGTTGCCCCTCAAGGGTCTGATTTTCCGCCACCAGGACAGCGACCTGCTGTTGCATCTGGGCAATAGCGGCTCGCACAGCGTCAGTTTCGAGCTGCGTCATGAAGGCGAAAACCTTGGGGAACTGCATTTCGAACGCGACCTGCCGTTCAGTGCCCCGGAACTGGAAAAACTGGAAGCCTTGCTCCCCTGCCTGCTGTTTCCGCTGCGCAACGCGTTGTTGTATCGGGTAGCGACCCAGAGCGCGCTGCGCGACCCGCTCACCGGAACGGGCAACCGCATCGCCATGGAGCAGAGCATGGCGCGGGAAATCGAAATCTGCCGACGCAACCAACGGGCGTTGTCGGTATTGATGCTCGACGTCGATCACTTCAAACAGGTCAATGACGAGTTCGGCCACTACACCGGCGACGAGGTCTTGCGCGCCATCGCCCATGTGGTCAAAGCTCAACTGCGCAACTTTGACCGGGTGTTTCGCTACGGCGGAGAAGAGTTTCTGGTGTTGCTGACCGACACCGACAGCGATGCCGCCGCGCAGATCGGCGAGCGGCTGCGCTCAGCGGTGCTGGGGCTGGCATTCGCGCATCTTGCCCCATCCCTGAAAATATCCATCAGCCTGGGATGCTCGACCCTGGTTGCCGGCGAGTCCGCCGACAGCCTGACCCGACGGGCAGACGACGCGCTGTACAGGGCCAAACGCGAAGGTCGCAACCGATTGGCCCTGGCCAGCTGATCAAACTCGTCAGACCTGCGCTGGCGCTGCGCGCTCGCGAGCCGGCCTGGCTTTGTCCTGACTACCCTGCGCATCCGGCTCCAGCTGCATGCAGCGCTCCAGAAACAGATACATGTAGTCGTAACTCTTGGTGATCGCCTGACGCAGTTCGGTCTGCACCCCGACATCAGGATCGTTGCCCACCAGCGTACAAATGATTTCCAGCGCCTCCCATGGATGCGCGTCGTCATACTGCGCATGCATCTTGAGCCACTTCATTGCGCGCTTGCGCGTCTCCTCGGGAAAGCCTGACGCGTAGACATCGGACGAACAGACCACTGCCGCCCATTCGCCGGTTGCGCCCTCGATGGCGTAGTTGGTCGCTGCCATCGCCACCGCCAGCGAATCGCTTGAGCTGGTCTGCCAGCACCAATGACTCAAGGCATGCAGCTCGGGGGCTACCTGTTGCGCCTGAAGATCCTCCAGCGTCACACCATGCGCTTCGCACCAGTTGAGCCAGTAATCGGCATGGTTGAGTTCGACGCGAATGTTGCGCATCAACCAGCGACGCGCCATGTCCTCGCCCGGATGCCGGCCGAAGCGGGTCTTGGTGAGGTTCTTTGCCATGTATACAGCGAACTGTTCGACGACTGGCCAGCCGCCAGTCAGGTAATGACGCATCACCACGGGACTCAATTTGGCGTCCCGCATGTTCCGATAGAGCGAGTGCTCGACTACTCGTGACTTCGCGGCGCTGCAATCCTTGATCAGTTGCTGTGCCCAGGCCGGATAACTGCTGGCCTCCATAAGCGGACCGGTTCTCTGGAAAGTGTCGATCACTGTGTTGCTCCTTGCTTGGTTATCGATTGGCGTTGTTTACATCAAAGTCCCTGACGCACTGCTGCGTCGTAAATGTGTATGGGCCGGCGGGGTATGCAGACTTTCGCACGTCAGCGGCTCGGGCCGGCCGATCAGGTAGCCCTGAGCGTAATCGACGCCGATTTCCTTGAGTACCCCTTCGATAGACTCGGTTTCCACGAATTCGGCAATAGTGCGCTTGCCCATGACGTGTCCGATATTGTTGATGACCTGGACCATCGCCCGATTGACAGGATTGTCCAGCATGTCCTTGACGAAACTGCCATCGATCTTGAGGTAGTCCACCGGCAGGTGCTTGAGATAAGCGAAGGACGACATCCCGGAGCAGAAATCGTCCAGAGAGAAGCGGCAGCCCAGCGCCTTGAGCTCCTCGATGAAGCGAATCGCGCTGTCGAGGTCGGCAATGGCGCTGGTTTCGGTGATCTCGAAACAGATCAGTTCAGGCGCCACAGCGAACGTGCGGAACTGCAACTTGAGATATTCGAGAAAGGCATCGTCGCCGATACTGGTGCCCGACAGGTTGATGGCGCACAGTGCTTGCGGATGCTCCGGATGGCCGTCGATGGCACACTGGGCGATGAGCTTGAAAACGTTTCTCACCACCCAGCGGTCCAGCGTGGTCATCAGCCCGTAGCGCTCCGCGGCGGGGATGAAACTATCCGGCGAAATCATCCGGCCGTTCTCGTCACGCAGACGCAGCAGAATCTCGATATGGCGCAGACCCTCACGCCCAGTGGACTTCAGCGGCGCAATTTCCTGGGCGTACAGGCAGAAGCGGTTTTCTTCCAGCGCCACGTGCAGGCGCTGGATCCAGGCCATTTCGCCTGACCGGGTAGACAGTTCGGAATCGTCGGGATGGTAGACCTGCAGGCGGTTGCGCCCCTTTTCCTTGGCCATGTAGCACGCCATGTCCGCAGCCCGCAGTGAGGCCTCCAGCGTGAGCGGGGTCGATCCCAGGTGCACCAGGCCGAGACTGACGGTCGTCACGAACGGCCGGCCCTGCCAGACAAAATGCAGGCCCTGAACCGATTGCCGCAATGCTTCGGCGATGGCGTGGGCTTCGGTCGCCGGGCAGTCCACCAGAAGAATACCGAACTCATCGCCGCCCAGCCGCGCCAGCGTATCGCCGTCGCGCAATGCTTCGGGCAGTACCCGGCACAAGTCGCGCAACAGCTGGTCGCCGGCCGCATGGCCACTGGTGTCGTTGACCAGTTTGAACTGATCGACGTCGAGGAAGATCAGGCAGTGATTACCCGCAGGCGCGTCGTTGGCATCGAGCAGACCTGACAGACGCAGTTCGAACTCGCTGCGATTGACCAGACCGGTCAGCGGGTCATGGGCAGCCTGCCAGGACAGATTGGCGAGGTATTGCCGCTCCTGGGTCATGTCGTGCAGCACCAGCACCGCGCCGCTGATCACGCCGTCGGTACGGATCGGCGTCCCGACCAGATTGACCGACACCGTGCTGCCGTCCAGTCGCTGAATCAGTTTGTTGCTGGCGGTGCCACCGGCGAGCCTGCCACTGAGGATGTGTTCGATGAGCGCGGAGCTGTCCCGGCGATCTTCTTCATCGAGCAGATTGAACAGCGCGGCCAGCGGCAATCCGCTGGCCTGACCGGTCTTCCAGTGCGTGAGCCCCTCCGCGGCGGGGTTCATGTAAACGATGGCGCCTTCCACATCCGTGGTAATCACCCCGTCGCCGATGGACTCCAGAGTGATCTGCGCGCGCTCGCGTTCGACTTTCAAGGCCCGGGCATAGACGCGTCGCTGGGCCAGCAGCATGTGTACCCGCAGCCAGGCCAGCAGGATCAACACGACGGCGGTCAGCAGGTTGATGACGACCAGCAGGTGAAGGATGGAACGCGAGCCCTCGCCCAGAGCGTCGCTGAAGGACCGGGCCGCCGGGGTGACGGCTTCATTGATGACATTGATCTCGTTGCGCCATGCCTGTATTTCTTCGCTCGCAGGGTCGCCGGCGACCACCCGCGCATGGATCCGCGAGGCGAGCCGGTCGAGCTGCTCCAGGTAGCCGTCGCCGACCGCCCACCAGTAGATCGCGTTGCGCATATAGCCCAGATCGCGGAAGTTGCGATACATCCAGATGATCCCGGACACATCATCGGGGTGGTTGCCGCCCTGCAGGATGGCCTCGCGCGCACGCTCCGTCGAAGGCTCGGGGCGCTCCAGCTCTTCACGGAAATCGTGCCCGCCCTGCGGAATGGCAATAGCCTGCTGGTACTTGAGGTAATCGGCTTCCTGGCGGTCTATCGCATACAACATCAGATAATGAATGGCATCCTTCTGGCCCTTGGACCAGAGGCTTTCGCCCGCGACATAGCTGCGCACAACCGACAGCGCGTAAAGGCTGACACACCCAAGCAGCGCCTGAAACAGCGCCACGGCGATGAAAGGCCAAACGATGCCCAGAAGCCGACGCTTGGGAAGAGACCGCGATTGCTTCATGGATTCATGTCACCAGATGCCTTACTAATCGTCCTGAGCAGAGACTAGGCTATAACCATCGAACAGGGTGGCCGATTTTCTCTTATTTGATACAAACGACTGCGAAAAGCCGGTACAACGCTCGTCAATTCTGCTGCAGGTGCCCGTACAGCTTCGCATACAGACCGCCTTCCGCGATCAATTGCTGGTGATCGCCGTCTTCGGCAATGCTGCCGCCATCGAACACCAGCACGCGATCGGCCTGCTTCACGGCCGAGAGCCGGTGCGCAATGATCAGCGTGGTCCGGCTGCGCAGGAATTGGGACAGTGCCCGATGCAGATTGTATTCGGTCGCGGCGTCCAGCGCGGAGGTGGCCTCGTCGAGGATAACGACTCTTGGGTCGGCCAGCACCATCCGGGCAATCGCCAGGCGTTGGCGCTGCCCACCGGAAAGGCGAACACCAGCGCGCCCGACGATACTGTCCAGCCCGTCCGGCATTTCCCGCACCGTTGTATCGAGCTGAGCGACCTGCAATGCCCGCCAGCAGGCATCGTCACTGCATTCGCGCCCCATGGTCAGGTTAGCGCGCACGCTGTCGTTGAATAACGCCGGATGTTGCAACACCACTGCCACATGCTCGCGCACGCATTCCAGACCGATTTCCTCCAGGCTGGCGCCGCCATAGCGAATGACCCCGGTCTGCGCGGTGTACAGCCCCAGCAGCAGCTGCACCAGGGTACTCTTGCCACCACCGCTGGCGCCGACGATGGCCACTTTCTCCCCCGGCGCGATGGACAGGTTGAGCTGATCCAGCACCTTGTCCTCGCCATAGCCGAACGTCAGGCCACGGACTTCGATGCCCACTGTTTGCTGGCCCTCGAACGGGTTGATGGTTCCCGGCCAGGAAGGCTCATCGTCCCGCGCCAGCAGCTCGTTGAGACGACTCAGGGCACCGCCCGCCGCGTAATAGGCGTATTGCAGGTTCAGCAGGGTTTCCACGGGCGCCATCATGAACCACAGGTAACTGAACACCGCCAGCATCTGGCCGATGCTGAGATCGGAAAACAGTACGGTCAACATGGCGGCAGCGCGAAAGATGTCGATGCCGAACTGGAACAGCAGACCGCTGGCGCGACCTGAGGCGTCGCTTTTCCACTGCGAATTGATCGAGTAATCCCGGACCTCGCGGGCGCGCAGGCCCAGCCGCCCCAGGAAGTAGCCTTGACGATTGCCGGCCCGGACCTCCTGGATCGCGTCCAGTGTCTCGCCCAGCGCCTGCGTGAAGCGCGAGGTGCTGTCGTTTTCCAGCTTCTTGAGATGCTTGACCCGCTTGCCCAGCTTGACGGTGGCGAAGATCACCAGCGGGTTGAAGAGCATGATCAGCAGGGCCAGCTTCCAGTGCATCCAGAACAGCACCGCGGCGGTCCCGGCGATGGTGAGGCTTGCGACCAGAAAGCGACTGAGGGTTTCGCCGACGAACTTGTCCAGGGTTTCCAGATCGGTGACCAGATGCGTGGTCACCATGCCGCTGCCCAGACTTTCATACTCGCCCAGGGAGATACGCTTGAGCCGTTCGATAAGACGCAGGCGGATGCGGTAGACGATGTCCTTGGCGAGACGCGCAAACAGGCGCGCCTGCAATACATTGAACAGCAGAGCTCCGGCGCGCAGCAGCAGGGTCAGTACCAGCATCAGGCCGATATAGCCCGCAGCCTGTTGCAGGCCGGTGGGCAGCAGGTGGTTCATGAAGCGGAGCGCCCCGTCACCCCGTCCCAGCAGCACTTCGTCTACCAGCAACGGCAACAGCAGCGGGATAGGCACACTGCACAGAGTCGCAAGGACCGCAACGCCGTTGGCGATCCACAGAGACTTCTTGTGACGCAGTGCCAGACGACGGATTTCGGCCCAGCTCAAGGTATCGGCGCGTGGCTGGCCCGAGTGTCGCGAGTGGCCGGTTACCTCGTCACGCACTGGCAGCTCGCTCCAGCCAGCGACCCAGCAAGGGCGCGAGCGCTTCCAGTGGCTGATAGCCGTTGGTCAACAACGCCAGCTGGCCGTTGCGCTCGGCAAGCAATGTCGGGAAACCCGCGATGCCCAGCCCTTGTGCCCAGGCGAAGTCAGCCGCGGTTGCCGCGCTCAGCTCGTCACTGTCGAATGCCCGGGCGAACGCGGCGCGCTCGATTCCAGCCTGCTCGGCCAGCTCCGCCAGCAACGAAGGCCGGGTCACGTCCCGCCCTTCGCAATAGAAAGCCTGCTGGATGAGTTTGACCAGCTCCCAGGCCCGATCCGGGTCCAGACTACGCGCCGACGCCACGGCCCGACAGGCCGGCGTGGTGTCGTAGACAAAACCGTTGGGCAACGCGCCTTCGAACCTGAAGCACTGGCCGGTGGCCGTTTCCACTGCCTGCCAGTGTTCGAGAATGTACCCGCGGGTGGCGCTCTCAAGCGCCGAGCCGCCCGCGCGCAGCCCGCCCATCACCAGATGCATGGGCACGCCCTGCTCCCGCGCCTGCCGGGCCAGTGCATCGGCGACTGGCGCAAAGCCCCAGCACCAGGAACACATGGGGTCCATGACATAGATCAGGCGCGGGGACATGCGTCAGGCCTCGGTCTGCAGGCGGTAGTTGCGGCCAATCGGGTGCGGCTGATTGCGGGCCTTGGCCAGTTCGATCTGCTTCTGACGGTCGATGGCGCTACGACGGGTCTTCTCGCTCAGCGAATCCCAGCAATGCGGGCAACTGATGCCGGGCATGTAGTGTTCGCTGCTGCGGTCATCGGCGCTGATCGGTGTGCGGCAGGCATGACATTGATCGTAGTCGCCTTCCGTGAGGTCGTGGCGAACCGTGACGCGATTATCGAAAACGAAGCACTCGCCCTGCCAGCGGCTCTGCTCCTGCGGTACTTCTTCGAGGTACTTCAGAATGCCGCCCTTGAGGTGGTAGACCTCTTCGAAACCTTCGCCGAGCATGTAGCTGGAAGCCTTTTCACAGCGAATGCCGCCGGTGCAGAACATGGCGACCTTCTTGTGCACGGCCGGATCGAAGTGGCGCTTGATGTACTCGGGGAATTCGCGAAATGAGGTGGTCTTGGGGTCGACCGCGCCTTCGAAGGTGCCGATCGACACCTCGTAATCGTTGCGAGTATCGATCAACAGCACTTCCGGATCGGCGATCAGATCGTTCCAGTCCTTGGGTTCTACGTAGGTACCGACGCTCTTGTTGGGGTCCACGCCCTCCACGCCCAGGGTCACGATCTCTTTCTTGAGCTTGACCTTGGTGCGGTAGAACGGCTGCTCGTCGCAGTACGACTCCTTGTGATCGATGTCGACCAGTCGTGGGTCGTTGCGCAACCAGGCGAGCAGGCCGTCGATGCCCTCGCGGCTGCCGGAAACGGTGCCGTTGATGCCTTCTTCGGCGATCAGCAAGGTGCCTTTGATACCGTTGGCAAGCATGGCCTGCAACAGCGGTTCGCGCAGCGCGACGTAGTCGCTCAGGGTGACGAATTTGTATAGCGCGGCTACGACGATCGGCTGAGTCATCGGCGTTTGAGTCATGAATCTCTCCAGGTGGCGACCCTCGCAAAGGGCCTACCGGACTAAAAATGCGGATAAAAAACGCACCGGCCAGGCGGCGCGGTGCGGATTCTAGCAAAAAGCAGCAGGGTGCAGGCATAGCCGGTCATTGATCCGGATCAATTGGCGCTCCGGATCGACCGATGCCGCGAGCCGGTCAGTGACCGCCCGCGCAGGTCGGCGAAGCGGGTGCCGCGCCGGTTCTGGCCCATTCCTCGGGCGTATAGGTGTGCAGCGCCAGTGCATGGAACTCGCCCATCAGGCCGCCGAGAATGCCGTAGACCTTCTGGTGGCGCTTGACCGAATTCAGGCCCTCGAACTGCTCACTGACCAGAATGGCCTTGTAGTGGGTCTGCTCGCCGCGGCTGTGCATATGACTTTCATCGAGTACCTGCAGATGCTCGGGTTGCAACAGTGCAAGCGCCGACTCGATTCGTTGTTGCATGCTCATGGAGGGCTCCGCCTGTCAGGGCTTCTTGGCCGGGGCCGCGGCTTTGGCAGGCTCCAGCTCGGCCGTCATGTCGGCCAGCAGCTTGTTGACCACCGGCACCGCGCTTTCCAGTTTGCCCTGGGTCAGCTGGGCGGACTGTTGAGCCAGTTCAGGCATCTTGGTCATGACTTTCTTGCCCAGCGGCGACTGATAGAACACCACCAGTTCCTTGAGCTCGGCTTCGGTGAAGTTCGAGGTGTAGAGCTTGACCATGTCCGGCTTGAGCTTGTTCCAGCCGATGGCCTGGTCCAGCGCCGTGTTGGCCTTGGCCTGGTAGGTTTCCAGCAGCGCCTTCTTGGAGGCCGGAGCCTTGGTTTCGGCGAAGCGCTGGGCGAACATCTGCTGGACCTGCGCGTAAACAGGAGCGCCCAGCCGGTCAGCGTTGGCAAGCTTGAGGAAGGTTTCGGCACTCGCGTTGTGACTGGCGGTGTCGGCAAGCGCCTGACCACTGGCGCAAACCAGTGCGACCGCAGTACAGATGGCACGAAGACGGGTCATCGAGTTTCCTTATCTGGCTGGCGAGGCAATACCTCTGGACCGACCATTCTGCGCCCATGAACGGCGCGGGCTCAACCCCTGGCTCGCCGAGCGGTTAAAAACCAATCGACGGGAACCCTGCTTCGATCCGGGCACCTAAACTTGCTCTGCCCGCCCGCAACGTTCTTGAAGGAGTAAGTCCAGTGACCCGCACAGAAACCGACAGCATCGGCCCGATCGAAGTCCCCGAGGACGCTTACTGGGGTGCCCAGACTCAGCGATCGCTGATCAACTTCGCGATTGGCGAACAGCGTATGCCGCTGCCGGTGCTGCACGCCCTGACCCTGGTCAAGAAAGCGGCGGCGCGGGTCAACAATCGCAATGGCGACCTGCCAGCGGACGTCGCGCGCCTGATCGAGCAGGCCGCCGACGAGGTGCTCGAAGGTCAGCACGACGCGCAGTTTCCGCTGGTGGTATGGCAGACCGGCAGCGGCACCCAAAGCAACATGAACGTCAACGAAGTCATCGCCGGCCGTGCCAACGAACTGGCCGGTCAGGGCCGTGGCGGCAAGACGCCTGTGCACCCCAACGATCACGTCAACCGCTCGCAGAGTTCGAACGACTGCTTCCCGACCGCCATGCACATTGCGACCGCTCAGGCGGTCAAGGAGCAATTGCTGCCGGCCATCGCCGAGCTTTCCAACGGCCTGGCCGAGCAGTCGGCACGGCACATGAAGCTGGTCAAGACCGGTCGCACCCATATGATGGACGCGACTCCCATCACCTTCGGCCAGGAGCTGTCGGGCTTCGTCGCCCAGCTCGACTACGCCGAGAAGGCCATCCGCGCGGCGCTGCCGGCGGTCTATGAACTTGCTCAGGGCGGCACTGCGGTGGGTACCGGGCTCAACTCGCCCAATGGTTTCGCCGAAGCGGTCGCCGCGGAACTGGCGGCGCTGTCAGGCCTGCCCTTCGTCACCGCGCCGAACAAATTCGCCGCACTGGCGGGGCACGAACCGCTGACGGCGCTCTCGGGTGCCCTGAAGACACTCGCCGTGGCCTTGATGAAGATCGCCAACGACTTGCGCTTGCTGGGTTCCGGACCCCGCGCTGGTCTGGCTGAAGTCCGTCTGCCGGCCAACGAGCCGGGCAGTTCGATCATGCCCGGCAAGGTCAACCCGACCCAGTGCGAAGCGCTGTCGATGCTCGCCTGCGAGGTGCTGGGCAACGATGCGACCATCGGCTTTGCCGCCAGTCAGGGCCACTTGCAGCTCAACGTCTACAAACCAGTGATCATCCATAACGTGCTGGAATCGATCCGCCTGCTGGCCGACGGGTGCCGCAATTTCAACGAACATTGCGTAGTGGGCATGGAGCCGGACGCCGGCAAGATGGCCGAGCATCTGGAGCGTGGCCTGATGCTGGTGACAGCGCTCAATCCGCACATCGGCTACGACAAGGCCGCGCAGATCGCCAAGAAAGCCTACGGCGAGGGTCTGACATTGCGGGAGGCCGCCCTGGCGCTGGGCTATCTGACCGACGAACAGTTCGATGCCTGGGTTCGCCCCGAGAAAATGCTCGAGGCGGGCAGCAATGGCTGACGGCAAGAGCGGCGCGACGCCGCTGGAAGGCAGCGGCAAGCGCATCCTGCTGATCTACGGCACGCCCAAGGCATTGAGCTTCTGCCATGCGCTGGCCGAAGCTTATGCACAGGGCGCGCGGGGTGAGGGTCATGTGGTGCGCACCCTGAAACTGGGCGAGCTGGATTTCGATCCGGTCCTGCATCATGGCTATGAACAGAGCCAGCCGCTGGAGCAGGACATTCTCGAAGCCCAGCGCCAGATTCACTGGGCGGAGCATCTGGTGCTGGTCTATCCGGTCTGGTGGGGTGGCGTTCCGGCGATCCTGAGCGGCTTTTTCGACCGGGTGCTGATGCCCGGATTCGCCTTCAAGACCCACGGTCGCAGGCATCCGTCCAACGAGCTGCTGCGCGGACGGACCGCCGAGCTGCTGGCGACCATGGACACCACGCCCGGCTATTTCCGATGGGTTTACGGCGCGCCCGCGCATCGTCAGGTGGCGCGCAACGTCTTGCGTTTCTGCGGAATCAAGGTCAGGCGCCTGACCGAATTCGCGCCGGTGCGTACCTCCACCGAGGAACAACGCCAGCAGTGGTTGCACAAGGCCGAGGCACTGGGCAGGCGCTGAGCGATGGCTCAGACCTGAGCCAGACGACGTGCCTTGCGCGCCTTGAGGCCGGCGACCAGCGAGGGTCCCAACGCGATCAGCGCCGAGCCGACGACGACCAGCACCGCGCCGCCATAACCCAGCCCGTTGATCTGCTCGGGCATGACGTGCTCCGGCCAGACCCAGGAACAGACCGCGACTGTGGCCAGCGTCACCAGAGGCGTCAGGGCCAGGGTCGCGCTCACCCGCGATGCCTCCCAGTGCACAAGGGCTTCGGCGAAGGCGCCGTAGGCCACCAGGGTATTGAGGCAGCAGGCCAATAGCAGCCAGCCTTGCGCAGGGGTCAGTTGCAACGCCTGCTGGGGGTGCGCCCAAGGCGTGATCAGCAGCGCGCAGAACAGATAGATCACCATCATGACCTGCTGGGAATTCCAGACAGTGAGCAGCTGTTTCTGGCTCAGGCCATAGAAGGTCCAGACCAGCGAGGCCAGCAACACGATCAGCACGCCAGCCGTGTAATCGCCCAGTGAGGTAAACAGTTCGACCAGACGCTCGTTGAAGAACAGCGCGAAACCGAACAGCAAGACCGCCAGGCCGATGCCCTGCCCCAGACTGAAGCGCTCCTTGAACAGGAAAATGCTGCTGACCAGCAGCATGACCGGCCCGGT
Organism: Pseudomonas sp. JDS28PS106; assembly: GCF_036706555.1. Classification (NCBI taxonomy): domain Bacteria; kingdom Pseudomonadati; phylum Pseudomonadota; class Gammaproteobacteria; order Pseudomonadales; family Pseudomonadaceae; genus Pseudomonas; species Pseudomonas sp. JDS28PS106. The sequence continues at coordinate 207,328 of NZ_JBAJGT010000003.1, forward strand.
CTGGATCATCAGCTGGGTAGTCCCCGGACTCAACAGCCGCAGCCCGATCAGATACAACACGTAGTTGCCGACCAGCCCCAGCACCGCGAGCGCCACCAGCCCTTTGCCCTTGACGCCGAGCGTCCTGAAACTCGGCAACCGTTTCATGGCCGCCAGCCATATGAAAAGCAGCGAACCGGACACCGCCAGCCTGAACCAGGTAACCGTCACCGGGTCCATCGCCTGCAAGACCTGCTTGAGTTTGACGGGCAGAATGCCCCAGAGCAGCGCCGTCAACAGCGCAAGGCAAAGTCCGTAGACCCAGCGCCCCGATGAAATATGCATTGCAAGTCCCTGAGCGGATAAATCGAACGCCCATTCTAGAAAGACTTGATCGCGCGGCACAGTTACAGCTGGACACACATTACAGGCACAATTGTTCCGCTGCCCGACGAAGTCGCAAATCGTCGTCCAAGCGCTCACCCTCCGCCGTGGTTACGCTGGAAAGTCTCGCTGCCCATCGCCTGGATCTGCCCTTCGATCAAGGCCTCGAAGGGTTTGAGCAGCGCGGCGTAGGAAGCAGGCGACTCCAGGATCTCCAACGCATGAACCACAGCCTCCAGCGTCGAAAGCGCCTCGGCCGACGGCGCCTTGCGCAACCGGTAGCGGGACACCGGCGCATCGCTCAAGGTAACCCGCGGCAGCGCCGCCAACGCCGGATTGAGATGCAGCAGTTTGCGCGCCTTGCGCCACGTGCCGTCCGGCACCACCAGCAGCGTCGGCGCCCCCTCCCCGTCCTGCACGCCCAGCGGCCTGGCACCCTCGCCGGGAAACAGCAGGCGCGGTGTAAAGCCAGGCGGATGCAGCAACCGCTCCAGATCCTCGAACACCTCCCCGATCAGCAGCTGCGCGTTAGTCAACCCCAAAGCCGCCAGTCGGGCCGTATTGAGCGCGTGACCGGCCTCGCTCGGGTGCTGGAGCAGCAGCACCCGGGTGCGACTGTCCAGACGCGGAATCAGTGCGCACAGACAATGCGCGTCCGGGCGCAGGCAGCGTTCACAACGTGGGCGGGACATCGGATTCCTCGCAGGACTCGAAACCGCGCATTCTAGCGGAACCCGACGCTGAGTCTCGAATCGCAGCACGCTCATAGCCAAATGCTCTGATTCGCCGGGCCGCTTTGCCGAGCAAGCGGCCATTATGAGCTAGCCTGAATGAACAGGGCTGGCGCCATGTAGACCCCCTGCTGAATCTTAAAGACCGAGCCAGGGGTTCATCATGAATCGCGAGGGGATCAAACAACGAGTACTGGATGCGCTGGGCGTTATCCTGGTGGACAAGGATGCGATTCAGGAAGAGGCGACATTCAAGGACCTGGTGCTGGACGACGAAGACGTCGATGAGTTGTTCAACGCACTGGGCACCGAGTTTGGGTTCGAATTTCCGGAGTTCATCCGGCAGCGGGCGATCAATAAACCCGAACATCTGTCGCTACCCATGATCGTGGATCTGGTGCTGTTGATGCAGCAGGAGCTGAACGCTCCCGAAGTCAACGACAACGCGGCCGACGCGCGCAAGCACAAACCCGGGAAACCTGACGACGGAAGGGGGACGCTTTGACCGCGCCCCTTGAAGTCCGCGGCCGCTCGGCTGCGAGCGACCCTGCGCTGATTCGGGTGCGGGAAATTACCGCCGTGGACGGCGTCGATCGTCGTCGGTGCGCACCGGGATCGGCACCGGTTTGGGCCGTTCGATCAGCCCCAGAGCCACGCCAACGTCATGGAGCCATTCTTGCAGTTTGCTGTTCATAAGAGCCCCCTTGAGGGAAAAACCATGGCGACCAACCACTGCTGGTCGCTCATGAGAAATCATAGAACCAAGTTACAGCTTAGCTGAGCGACTCGGAAACATTTTCCTGTTACAGGCAATGTGACATCCGCCGAACCATGAAAACCACCCGGCGCGACAAACGGCCCGGTGAGCCGTCGTTCAGTCAGGTTATCGGCTAGTCCGGCAGGCGCATGAGGCCGTCTTCGTCGGTCATCGCCCGCTCTAGCAGATCGGCCGGCAACTGCTTGCTGGCGCGCGCTCCGAGCAATTTGAGTTGCTCGCTGCGACTGATCAGATTGCCGCGCCCCTCGGTCAGTTTGTTACGCGCAGCCGCATAAGCCTTGTCCAGCTGCTGCAGGCGGTTGCCCACTTCGTCCAGGTCCTGGATGAACAGCACGAACTTGTCGTACAGCCAGCCTGCCCGCTCGGCGATTTCCCGGGCGTTCTGACTCTGGCGCTCCTGCTTCCACAAACTGTCGATGACCCGCAGCGTCGCCAGCAAGGTCGTGGGGCTGACGATCACGATACTGCGATCGAACGCTTCCTGAAACAAATTCGGCTCGGCCTGCAAGGCTGCCGAGAACGCCGCTTCGATCGGGACGAAAAGCAGCACGAAATCCAGACTGTGCAGACCTTCCAGTCGTTTATAGTCCTTGCCGGACAGGCCTTTGACATGATTGCGCAGCGACAGCACGTGTTGCCTGAGGGCCGCCTGGCCGATGACATCGTCTGCGGCGGACACATATTGCTGGTAGGCCGTCAGGCTGACCTTGGCGTCGACCACTACTTGCTTGTCGCCGGGGAGCATGATCAGCACATCGGGCTGGAAGCGCTCGCCGTCCGGCCCCTTGAGACTGACCTGCGTCTGGTACTCGCGGCCCTTCTCCAGTCCGGCATGCTCCAGCACCCGTTCCAGAATCAGCTCGCCCCAATTGCCTTGGGTCTTCTGGCCCTTGAGGGCTTGCGTCAGGTTGGTCGCTTCATCGCTCAGGCGCACGTTCAACTGTTGCAGCCGCTCCAGTTCCTTGCTCAGCGAGAAGCGCTCGCGGGCTTCGTTCTGGTAGCTTTCTTCCACGCGCTTTTCGAACGACTGAATGCGCTCCTTGAGCGGATCGAGCAGCTTGCCCAGCTGCTGCTGGCTGGTTTCCGCGAAGCGCTGCTCACGCTCGTCGAAGATCCGCCCCGCCAGTTCGGCGAACTGCGCGCGCAGCTCGTCGCGAGAGCCCTGCAAGTCGGCCAGTCGCTGCTGATGGCTCTCCTGCTGTTCGCGCAACTCGGCGCTCAGCGAGGCGCACTGAGCATCCAGACGTCTGAGTTCCGCTTCCCTGGAAGCCCGCTCCTGATTCCAGCCCAGCGCCGCATCGCGCGCATTGTCACACTCCTGGCGCAGCAGCTCGACTTCCCGACGCAGCGCAGCGAGGTCCGCCAGACGTACGGCGTTCGCCTGGCTCAGGTCGCTGATCTCGTCGCGACTGGCGTCAAGCTGGGCATTCAGTCCGTCTTGAGCCATTTGCGCGGTGCTCAGCCGTTCATCCTGCAATGCAGCGTCCGCCTGCACGCGGGCGAGGCGACGGTGCAGATGCCAGGCGAGCCCGAGCAGCGGCAATCCCGCCAGGGCAAGACCCATCAATAGGCTGTTCAGCTCAAACGGCATAACGACTCCATGCAATGCTGCAAACGCCCGAAGCATAATGCGACGCAAGGTCCGAAAGCGCCATGACTCGATACCTCAGGGCTTGAGTACGAGATACGGCAACTATTTCGCGGAAGGAAAAATCAGGGGGGCCGATACTCTACTCTCATTCGGTGTCAGGATCACGTCGAAAATGCGATGAGAACGTCTCGGGACAATCCACAGAAGCTGTGGATAACTCAGTGGACAACGCCCCCTGATCTCTCGCAAACGCAGGTAGAATGGGGCCTGCGCTCAAACTGACGATTTTTTCACCAGTGAAAAAAGTTGATGTTTTTCATTGACTTAATAATTCGTCGCGGTAAATCAAACCCTTAGCCGGGTATGTGACAGTGATGTGGCAGCTTGCGACGCTAATGTGAAAAAACGTGAAAAAGCGCTCTATTTGGCTGTATCAGCCGCGTTACAGCCGTCAGGGTGAGGAACGGATTGCCGCGCTGGCGACCTGAAATCAGTGCCCCTGCCCGACTCCTGCAAACGCGGTGCGTTGGCCGAATCCCGGCGCGGAAAAAATTATCTAACGCAGCGCTTGCAAACAAAAAACGATACGGATATCATCGCCGCCGTTAGTACCAAGCTGAAAATCAATTCGGTCACACACCTTCCGGTCACGCTCATCATCCATGGAGCGCTGTCACGGCTAAGGAACGGACCAGTCCCTGGTTACAGGAACGTATCGCCTGGCGCATCACCCTATGTGCGCAGTCATCCGGCTCTCCTTGAATCAACCAGCCTGCAATTGATCAGGATCTTCACCTCGAGCATCGAACCTTAGCTCCCGTTGTGTTGCCTGCCCTCCTAAGTACCTACCTGTCAGTCCAGCGCCATTTGATGAAGCGCGCTTTCGCTGACTGCCTTGTTCCAGTCAGGTTCTTCGCCCACCCAGGTCTCGTCCATCGAGCCAACGCGCGTTACTGGAACCATTTTTTATACGCGGCCCCAAGCCGTGTCGATTCCGGAAACACCGATATGAACACTCAGATCCAGACCCAGGATGCCATCCGCACCCTCACCAACGCCTTCGCCCCGATGAACTGCCTGATCATGGCGTCCCGCAAAGGCTCTTTCAGCTTCACGCTGGTCAACGAACACGGCATCGCCCGTCATAGCGAACGCCTGTACCCGGACCAGTACGCCACCGCAGAGCCACTGCAGGCGGTCATTGACCGTACGCGTCAGGCCCTGGCCGCATGACCGGTTGCGATGGACGGCAGCCATGCCTCGGGCATCGCTGCTGCTCAGGTGATTCGACGCTGAGCTAATCGCCAACCGATCTATGCAACTGCCTCGATCACCGAAAATGATGTAGTAACAGCCCTTTACATTCCATATATGAGACTACACTTCAACTCGAGCGATGTGCAGTCGCTTCCGGCGGGCCCTCTTCGACTTACCGCTGCCGCGCGCCAGGGCCCGCCGGTCACTTTCCGCGAGTAGAGCGTAATCATGGGCATTGCAGCTATAGAGTTATGCCGGCACGTCATTCGCCCCACCCTCGTCTACCTTGACCGCCAGAACCCGTGTGCCGAACTGTTATTGCTTGGCATAGCCGCCAGTCAGTCGGCGCTGGGCGCCGAGCTGGACAGCTGCCACGGTCATGGCCTGTACAGTATTCCCGAGCTCCGTCATCGTCATATCTGGGACAACTACCTTGCCCTCGACCCTGACCTGGCCAGTCGCGTACGCGGCCTTGCTAGCCAGCATGCCTTTCTCAGCTCGCCGCATCTGGAACTGACCGTCAACCTGCGCTACTCCACGGCCATCGCCTGGCTGATGATCGAGGCTCACCGCCTGTCGCTGCCGACCGAGGACGACCCCTGGGCCATGGCCCAGATCTGGCAAACCGTCTTCCAGCCCCAAGGGCAGATCAAAGACTTCATCGACGCCTGGAATACTTGTGTCGCCCCCCTTCACTCCCCGGCTTGAACATTTGCTCCGACAAATGGGCTCAAGAAATTTCCTGCCCGGCCGTTGAGATTGTCCTACAAGAATAGCTCTAGATCGGGCTGTTCAGCCTATAGCGCGGCGTCGAAATTGTTGGTAATTTCCGCCCGTGACCAACAGGAGTTCCAATAATGAGAATAATGACAAAAGTAATGCACAGGACCACCCTCGGCCTGGCGATTGGATTGGCCTCTACCCAACTGTTCGCTTCCGGCTTCGCGCTCAACGAGCAGAGCATTTCCGGCATGGGCCTGGGTTTCGCGGGTCGTTCCTCTTCGGCGGAAGACGCCAGCACCGTATTCGGCAACCCGGCGGGCATGTCCAAACTCAAACGACAGGAAGTCAGCGTCGGCGCGGCGGCCGTGATCGCCAAGACCGATATCGATAATGGTCGCGGCACCTTTGGCGGCAGCAACGATGGCGACATGGTGCCAGTGGTGGGCGTACCCATGGGCTACTACGTCAAACCCCTTGATGATCACTGGGCGGTCGGCATGGGCGTCTACGTCCCGTTCGGTCTGTCCACCGACTATGAAAGCGGCTTCGCTGGCCGCTACTGGGCCGACAAGAGCCACGTTCAGGTCGTGACCTTTCAGCCCACCGTCAGCTATGCGTTCAACGACAAGATTTCCATCGGCTTCGGCCCGACGTTCAACCGGATCGACGGCGAACTGACTTCCGCGGCGCTGGTGGCCGCGACCCCGGGCCGCAACGACGGCAAGGTGAAGATCAAGGGCGACGATACCGCGATCGGCTTCAACGCCGGCATCCTGGTGCAGGCCACCGACGCCACCCGTCTGGGTGTCACCTATCACTCCAAGGTCAAGTACAAGCTCGACGGCGACACCAAGATCGAAGGCGTGGGTTTTGGCGCCGCCAACGGCCGCAAGTTCGACGCCTCGCTGGACCTGACCACGCCTGAGTCGGTCGACATGTCCGTCACCCACAAGCTGGATGACCAATGGACGCTCTACGCGGGCAGCACCTGGACCCGCTGGAGCCGCCTGGAAGACATCACCGTGAACAACGAAGGCGTGCCGGCGCTGCTGGGCGGTTCCGCAGGCCCAATCGGCACCATCACCGAAGAGCAGAACTGGCATGACACCTGGGCCCATGCCATCGGTGCTTCGTTCAAGGTCAACCGTGAGTGGACGCTGCGCACCGGTTTCACCATCGATCAGTCGCCGACCAACAACGTCAACCGTTCGCCCCGCATTCCGACCGGCGATCGCAAGATCATCAGCTTCGGCGCCGGCTGGAGCCCGAGCGAGGATCTGACCATCGATGTGGCCTACTCCTACCTGCGCGAAGACGAAGCGAAGATCCGCAACTCCAGCGCGACCAAGGGTTCGTACAGCGCCGACTACCGCAACACGGCACATGGTCTGGGTACTTCGGTCACCTACCGCTTCTGATACACCCATGAAAAAGCCGGCTTGAACGCCGGCTTATCCTGAAAACCCGCTTACCGATAGCGGGTTTTTTCTTTCTCGGCTTCGGTCTGTTCCGGCTCGGAAGCGATGGCCCGTTCCACCGCCGCGATGAAGTCAGGATCATCCGGCTTGGTCATGCTGGAAAAATTGGCGATGACCCGGCCCTTGCGGTCCACCACGTATTTGTAGAAGTTCCAGCGCGGCGGACTGCTCTGCTCGGCCAGCCCCTTGAACAGCGGAATCGCATAGTCGCCCCGCACGGCTTGGGGCTCGGTCATGGTGAAGGTTACGCCGTAATTGACGTAACACACCTTGGCGGTTTCCTCCGCATTTCCTGATTCCTGCTTAAAGTCGTTGGACGGCACGCCCAGCACTTCGAGCCCTTCGCCCTTGTATCGCTTGTTAAGCGCTTCCAGCCCTTTGAACTGGGGCGCGAAACCGCAAAAGCTGGCGGTATTGACCACCACCAGCGGCTTGCCTGCATAACGCTTGCATAGGTCGATGGTTTCCTTGCTGCGCAACTTGGGCACCTCGCCTTCCAGCAACGACGGACATTCAGTGGCCAGCACCGCGCTGCTCATGCTCAGCAGCAGGACCGGCGTCAGAATCAGGGGGATTTTCATCGAGGCATACCTGGCGATAGAGTTCATAGCTCAAACGCTAGCCTACCCGGCACGTTATGCCTAGCAGGCAACACCCAACTGCAGCGCGGCAAGCCCTGTCTGCTGCCATGCCCACCAGATCAGCGCCAACACCGAGGCACCCGCGATACCGCCGATGAGCCAGGGCCAGACCCGGATCACGCCAGGTCCGCCTGCGGCTGCAGCCTCGCCACGGGACGCTCGCGCACCGGCCAGTTCAGCGCCGCCGCCATGAGACTCAACAGGATGGACAGTTGCCATATCAGATCGTAACTCCCGGTACGGTCGTACACGAGTCCGCCCAGCCAGCCTCCAAGGAAGGCTCCGAGCTGGTGGAACAGGAAGACGATACCACCGAGCATCGACAGATTGCGCACTCCGAACAGGGTCGCGACCGTACCGTTGGTCAGCGGTACGGTGGACAGCCACAGCAGCCCCATCGCCACGCCGAACAGGTAGGCTGTGGTCTGGGTCACCGGCGCCCAGAGAAACAGGACGATGGCTACGGCCCGGAGCAGGTAAAGCGCGCTGAGCAGGCGCGGCTTGGACATCTTTCCGCCCAGCCAGCCGGCCGTGTAGGTCCCGAAGATATTGAACAGACCGATCAGGGCCAGCACGGTCGTGCCGACCCGGGCCGGCAAGTGCTGGTCGACCAGATACGCCGGCAGGTGCACGCCGATGAACACGACCTGAAAGCCGCAGACGAAGAACCCCAGCGCCAGCAGCCAGAAGCCCGAGTGACTGCATGCCTCGCGCAATGCCTCGCCGAGGGTCTGTTCATTGCCGGTGCTGGCAGCCGGCTTGTCCTTGAGCATGCCCACCAGCGGCAGGATCATCGCCACCAGAACCGCCAGCACCAGCAAGGCGCCGGACCAGCCGAGCCAGGTGATCAGGCCCAGCGTACCTGGCAACATCGCGAACTGCCCGAACGACCCGGCGGCGCTGGCGATGCCCATGCCCATGCTGCGCTTCTCGGCCGGCAACGCCCGCCCTACCACACCCAGAATCACGGAAAAAGAGGTGCCGGACAGGCCGATGCCGATCAATAGTCCGGCGCTCAGCGACAGGCTCGCCGGCGAATCGGCCAGGCTCATCATGGCAAGGCCGGCGGCATAGAGTACGCCTCCTGCAAAGACGACCTTCGCGGCGCCGAACCGATCCGCCAGCGCGCCGGCGAAAGGCTGCGCCAGCCCCCACAGCAGATTCTGCAAGGCGATGGCGAACGCGAAGACTTCACGCCCCCAACCGAACTCGGCGCTCATGGGTGCCAGGAACAGGCCGAAGCCGTGCCGGGTGCCCAGCGACAGCGCGAGTATCAGCGCGCTGCCCAGAAGAATCCAGCCGCTGGTCCGCCAGATCGATGTCATTGTTATTGTGCTCCCGGATGCAACGCTGTCTGGAGAAGAGAAGCCGCGAAGCTACGCCCGGCCTTGTCAGCCTGTCAATTGGGCGTTCATGGATCCTGAAAAACCGCGTGATCGTTCATCGCCAGCAAGCTGGCTCCTACAGGCTGCCGTAGGAGCCAGCTTGCTGGCGATCCGGCGATCACAGCAGGGCCAGGGTCACCAACACCAACAGCTCCAGCAACTCCAGCATCGCGCCCGCCGTATCCCCGGTCGTGCCACCCAGCCGACGCAGCATCAGCCCGCGTAGCCAGAAGAACCCCGCTACGCAGATCAGCACTGCCCAGACCCCGACGCCACCTCCCAGTAGAACGCATGCCGCCCCGCTGAGCAGCAAAACCCGCCACGCCGCGCGCCGCGGCAGATGATCGGCCAGGGCTTGCCCCAACCCGCCTGCTCGCACGTACGGCGTACGAAGAAACAGCGCCAGCATTGCCGCGCGTGCCAGCATCGGCGCAAGCAACAGACCAGAGGTGTTCTGGGCTTCGACCAAAGCCAGAATCGCCGTGAACTTCAGCAGCAACACCAATACCAGGGTCACCACGGCAATCGGACCGCTGCGCGGGTCCTTCATGATGGTGAGGGTGCGTTCCCGGTCGCCGAAACCGCCCAGCCAGGCGTCGGCGCTGTCGGCCAGTCCGTCCAGATGCAGTCCGCCGCTCAACAACACCCAGGCGCCAAGCAGCAGCGCGGCGTGCAGCATGACTGGCGTGCCGTCCAGCAAAGCATTCAAAGCCATCAATAGCAGGCCGAACAGCCCGCCGACCACAGGGTAGAACAGCAGCGATCGACCCAGCTCCGCAGGCTGCGGCATCCCGGGCAGCCGAATCGGCAGACTGCTGAGAAACTGCAACGCAATCCAGAACGGCAACATTTCAGGACTCCGTCAGGCTGCCGTCGGCAGCGATCTGCATCGAAAATAGCGCGCCGTGACCCACGAGCACTTCCAGCAGTCGCTCCCGAGGCAGACCTCGCGCCTGTGCCAGCAACAGGCGCATGACCCCGCCATGGGAGACCAGCAAGACGCGCTCGCCCGCAAAGGTGCGTTGCAGGCGCTGCACGGCGCCGAGCACCCGTGTGGCGAACTGAATCACCGGCTCGCCGTTGGGCGGAGTGAAGCGGAAGGGATCGTTCCAGAAAGCCCCCAGCCCGTCAGCGTCGGTTTCCATGATCTGGGCGGCACTGCGGCCCTCCCAGTCGCCGAAGTGCAGTTCTCGCAGATCCGCCTCCAGATGCAGCGGCACGCCAAGCCGGGCGGACAGCTCTTCGGAAAACCGCGCGCAGCGCTGCAAGGGCGAGCTGACGATACGCTGCCAAGGGCCGGCCTCGGCGACCGCTGCGCGCATCTGTTCCCAGCCCGGACCAGTCAGCGCATCGTCGAGGCTGCCGCGCAGTCCACCGCCCTGCTCGGTCTCGCCATGTCGCAACAGATCCAGATACAGCTTCATGCCGGACGGTCCGCCACCGCTGCTTCGGCGAAAGTCGCCATGCCGTTGTGCAACTCGCAAGCCATCCGCACCAGCGGTACTGCCAATGCCGCGCCGCTGCCTTCGCCGAGACGCAGCCCCAGGTCCAGCAACGGCTCGGCCTGCAGCGTTTCCAGGAGATGGCGATGACCCGGCTCGGCGCCGCGATGACCGAACAGCAGCCAGTCTCGGCACGAGGGATTCAGGCGCACGGCGACCAGCGCCGCCACGCTGCAGATGAAGCCGTCCACCAGCACGACGATGCCTTCCTGCGCACAGGCCAGGTAAGCCCCTACAAGAGCTGCAATCTCGAAGCCGCCCAGGCAGAACAGACTCTGCAACGGGTCGCCGGCATGGTCGGCATGCAGCGCCAGGCCGCGCTCGATCACCCGGGTCTTGTGCAGGATGCCGTCGGCGTTCAGCCCGGTGCCCGGTCCGACTAGCAATTGCGCCGGGCATTCGAGCAGCGAACAGGCGACCGCGCTGGCCGCCGTGGTGTTGCCGATGCCCATTTCACCGCCGACGAACAATTCACTGCCAACGGCCTTGGCGCGGCGAACGCTGTCACGCCCCGCTTCCAGCGCCGCTCGTCCCTGTTCGGCGGTCATGGCCGGCGCCTGCACGAAATTCGCGGTGCCCGCGCCGATACGCAGGTGCCGGGCGCCCGGCAGGTCGAGCGGCGCAACGGTGCCAAGGTCGACGACGTCAAGCTGAGCCGCCAATTGCCGGGCCAATACACTGATCGCCGCGCCGCCGTTGACGAAATTGCGCAGCATCTGTCCGGTCACTTCCTGCGGATAGGCCGAGACGCCCTCGCTCACCACGCCGTGGTCGCCAGCAAAAATCGCGATCCATAGCCGGTCGGCAGCAGGCTTTTCACGACCTTGCAGACCGGCCAGGCGAACGGCCAGCCGCTCCAGCTGCGCCAACGAGCCGGCAGGTTTGGTCAGTTGCTGCTGTCGGGCCAGAGCCGCTTCGCGCATGGGGACGTTCATCGCCTGAGCAGGCTTGAGCCACCAGGAATCATTCATACCGCGGTTCCTTTCAAGGTCAGGGGCAGACCGGCGACGGTCAATATCACGCGCTGGCAGCGCTCGGCGAGCGCCTGATGCAGCAGGCCCGCTTCGTCGACATAACGACGGGTGAGCTCACCCATGGGCACCACGCCCAGCCCGGTTTCGTTACTCACGAACAGCACGCGCCCCGGTAGTCTTTCGACGGCATCGAGCAGCGCCTCGCGCTCATCGCTCAGGCGTTGCGGGTCGTCGAGCATCAGCAGATTGGTCAGCCAGAGTGTCAGGCAATCCACCAGCAGGCAGCGGTCGGGGGCGGCCTGTTCGCGCAGTACACGGGCCAGCTCCAGCGGTTCTTCCACCAGCCCCCAGCTGTCCGGACGGCGCTCGCGATGAACCGCGACCCGCGCGTTCAGCTCGCCGTCTACCGGCTGGCTGGTAGCGATATAAACGACATGCAGCCCGGACTCGCTGGCCAGCCTTTCGGCCAGCCGGCTTTTCCCGGAACGTGCACCACCCAGAATCAGTTGCAACATGTCAGCCAGCCTCCAGACCGCAGAGTTCGCGCAACAGTCGACCGTTGAGATGCTGCTCCACCAGATCGGCCAGACGCTCGATGTCGCGCTCGCGAAGGGCGTGGTAATCCACCCGTTCCACATGCTCCAGCCCCGTCCAGCGCAGCAACGCGCCGCAGGCCTCGGGATTTTCGAACAGCCCATGCAGGTAGGTGCCGAACACCTGGCCGTCGGCGCTCCAGGCGCCGTCGGCGCGGCCGTCTTCCAGGCGCACCGCTGGGCGTTGCAGCGCGGGCCCGGTGGTTACGCCCGCATGAATCTCGTAACCGCTGACCGGAACCTGCTCCAGCGCCAGCGTACCTCGTACATTGCGCAACTGCTTCTCGGCTTCCAGCACCGTGCTCATGTCCAGCAGGCCCAGGCCGGGGCTCGACCCGGCCGCGCCTTCGAGACCGAGCGGGTCGTGAAGCTGCTCGCCCAGCATCTGCAAGCCGCCGCAAATGCCCAGCAGTTTGCCGCCGTAGCGCAAATGTCGCGCAATGGCCTGCTCCCAACCGTTGGCGCGCAGATGCGCCAGATCGCTGCGCACGCTCTTGGAGCCGGGCAGGATGATCAGGTCGGCCGGCGGAATCGGCTGGCCGGGGCCGATGAACTGCAAGTTCACCTGCGGATGCAGGCGCAGCGGATCGAAATCGGTGTGGTTGCTGATGCGCGGCAGAATGGGCACGACCACGTTGAGGACCTGCTCGACCTTGTCTGTCTGGCGCTGGTCCAGACCGTCCTCGGCTTCCAGGTGCAGATTCATCACATAGGGCAATACGCCCACGACTGGCTTGCCGGTGCGTGCTTCGAGCCAGTCCAGCCCCGGTTGCAGCAAGGCGATGTCGCCGCGAAAACGGTTGATGATGAAACCCTTGACCCGCGCCTGTTCGCTCGGCGACAACAGTTCCAGCGTACCTACCAGATGCGCGAACACCCCGCCACGGTTGATATCGGCGATCAACAGCACCGGACAGTCGACCGCTTCGGCGAAGCCCATGTTGGCGATATCGTTGGCGCGCAGATTGATTTCCGCCGGCGATCCCGCGCCTTCGACCATCACCACTGGAAACGCGGCGCTCAGACGCTGATGCGAGGCGAGCACCGCCTGCATGGCGATTTCCTTGTAGCCGTGGTAAGCCACGGCGTTCATGGTGGTCACGGCGCGGCCGTGGATGATGACCTGGGCGCCGGTGTCGCTGTTGGGCTTGAGCAACACCGGATTCATGTCGGTGTGCGGTTCCAGACCGCAGGCCTGCGCCTGAACCGCCTGCGCCCGGCCGATCTCGCCGCCGTCGGCGGTCACGGCGCTGTTGAGCGCCATGTTCTGCGGCTTGAACGGCACCACGCCGGTGCCCTGGCGCTTGAGCCAGCGACACAGCGCGGTCACCAGCGTGCTCTTGCCCGCGTCGGACGTGGTGCCTTGCACCATTAAGGTAGTCATGTGCCCTGCACCATCAAGGTAGTCATGCGCCTTGCACCATCAAGGTTGTCATGGATGCTCCGTAGCGTAATCATTGAGCGCGTTTTCCAGCCTCTGCCAGTCCGCTTCTTCACAAGGCAGACCGAAGCGCAGGCTGCCGGTCTGCGCACTGTCGCCCGAGAACAGTCGCAAGAGGATGCCGCGCCGGGCGCAGAACTCATGAAGCGAATGGGCTCTGGGCGTCACCAGCCACTGAAACAGTGCGCAGCCGCCCTGTGGCGTCAGGCCGTGCCGGTCGAGCAGCGCCACCAGCCGGTCGCGGGCCTGCTCGGTACGTTGCCGTTGCACGGCATGACCCGCCACGTCGCTCAGACACGCCTGGCCGAGAATCCGGGTCGGCCCGCTGACCGACCACGGGCCGATTTCCTGGGCCAGCGTCTTGAGCAGCGAAGGCTCGGCCAGCACGAAGCCGAGTCGCACACCGGCAAGGCCGAAGAACTTGCCGAACGAACGCAGCACCACGAGGCCCGTCCGCGAGCTGCGCGGTGCCAGACTCGATTGCGGGGTGCTGTCCATGAAGGCTTCGTCGACCACCAGCCAGCCGCCGCGCTCGGCCAGTCGCGAATGCCATTCCAGCAAGCGCTCGCAGGGCAGGTGCAGGCCAGTGGGATTGTTTGGATTGACCACCACCAGTACATCGAGGCTGTCGAGGAAGTAGTCCACTTCATGCTCACGCACTTCACGCACCAGAAACCCGCTCTTGCGCCAGGCATGGGCATGTTCGGCGTAACAGGGCGACAGCACACCGACCTTGCCCCGCGCGCGGATGCGCGGCAGTGCCTGGATCGCTGCCTGAGAGCCGGCAACCGGCAGCAGGTGCGGAGCCTGATAGTAGGCGCGCGCCGCGGTTTCCAGTCCGTCGTCGGTTTCCGGCAAGCGCGCCCAGGCTTGCGCGGGAATGTCCGGGATCGCCCAGGACCAAGGCGCAATGCCGGTGGACAGGTCCAGCCAGTCGGCGCGCCCGATGCCATAGCGCAACGCCGCCGCGCGCAGACGTCCGCCATGTTCAAGCATAGAAAGAAGCTCCCGCGCACATCAGGAGAAGCCACAGCCAGACGCCGCGCTGCACCAGTTGCCAGCCTCGATCGATCGACCCGGCGTCCGCCGGAGCGCCCTCGCCCAATTGTGGACGCTCATGCACTTCGCCGTGATAGATCGCCGCGCCGCCCAGCTCGACGCCAAGGGCCCCTGCCCCCGCAGCCATCACCGGACCGGCGTTGGGGCTGTCCCAGGTCGGCCCTTGTGTGCGCCAGCAACGCAGCGCAAGGCGAGTCTTGCCCAAGACCGCGTAGGTCAAGGCCACCAGTCGCGCGGGAATGTAGTTCAACAAATCGTCGATCTTCGCCGCGGCCCAGCCGAAGCGCTCGAAACGCTGATTGCGATAGCCCCACATGGCGTCCAAGGTATTGCTGAGGCGGTACAGCACCACGCCCGGCGCGCCGGCCACTGCGAACCAGAACAGCGCGGCGAATACCGCATCGCTACCGTTTTCCAGTACCGATTCGGTCGCGGCGCGGGCGACTTCGGTGGAATCCAGCTCCGAGGTCTGGCGGCTGACCAGATAGCCGACCCGGCGCCGCGCTTCATCCAGATCGTCGCTGCGCAAGGCCTGGGCCACCGGCTCTACATGCTCGCCCAGGCTACGCAGGCCCAAGGCGCAGTACAGCGCGAGAATGTCCACGATCCAGCCAATCCAGGGCAGCCAGCTCAAAGCCGTCGCCAGCACGGTCAGCGGCACCACGGCCAGCACCCACGCGGTGACTCCATGGCTGCGCCAGCCGCGGCCGCCCGAGTTGAAACGCTGCTCGATACGGTCGGCCAAGCGCCCGAAAGCCACCAGCGGATGGTTGCGTTTCGGCTCGCCAAGCAGCGCGTCCAGCGCCACCCCGGCGACGCTCAGCAGCGCCACGCTCATTGATTCACTCCCCATTGATTCTCGTACAGCAGTTCCCGCAGCGGCCGCGCTTGCGCCCAGCCTTCCAGCACCAGCATGGGCGCCGGGTAGAATTGCGCGACAGGCCCCAGACACAAAATTGCCATGGGCTTGGCGCCTTCCGGCATCCCCAGCAGCACGGCCAGTGCCGCAGGGTCGAACAGCGATACCCAGCCCATGCCCAGCCCTTCGGCGCGCGAGGCCAGCCACAGGTTCTGGATCGCGCAGGACAGCGAGGCGATATCCATCTCCGGCAAGGTGCGGCGACCGAAGATATGTTGCTCGCGCCCTTCCATCAGCGCGGCCACCAGCACTTCGGCGCATTCGCTGATGCCTTCGACCTTGAGCTTCATGAACTCGTCGGTCCGCTCGCCCAGCGCTTCGGCGGTACGAATTCGCTCCTGCTCCACCTGATCCTGAATTCGTGCCCGCAGCGTGGCATCGGTGATGCGGATGAAACGCCACGGCTGCATCAGGCCGACGCTGGGCGCCTGATGCGCCGCTTCCAGCAGACGCGCCAGCACTTCGGGCGCGACGCTCCCGCCGCTGAAGTGGCGCATGTCGCGGCGCTCGGCGATCGCCCGATAAACGGCGGCGCGCTCGTCTGGGCTGTAGGCCTGGTCGCTCATGGTCTGAACAGCGCCGCCATCGCCTGTGGGTTGGAAGGAAAATAAAAGTGCACGTAGGAAGCGGTCAGCCGCCCGTCACGATAAACCGCTTCAGCGCCGCGCCCGCCATTGGGGCTCACGCCCCTGGCGATCGGCTGGATTTCGGTGCTGGTCAGCGAATGATGATAGGTGTGCCCGCGCAGCAGACCTTCGGGCAGTTCGACGGCTTGCAAGGCCAGCGCCGCCAGGCGTTTCTGCATCACTGCTTCACCGCGCAGCAAACCGACCAGTTCGGCGCGCTCGCCTTCCACATCGGTGAGGGCGTCGAGCAGATACAGCATCCCGCCGCATTCGGCGAGTATCGGCTTGCCGGCCCGGTGGTGCTCGCGGATCGCGAGCAGCATGGAACTGTTTTCCGCCAGCGCGCGATGGTGCAGCTCGGGATAGCCACCGGGCAGATACAGGCTGTCGGCCGGCGGCAAGGCCTCGTCACGGATCGGCGAGAAGAAACACAGCTCGGCGCCCATGGCGCGCAACAGATCGAGGCTGGCGCCGTAAGTGAAGGCGAAGGCTTCGTCATGGGCAACCGCAATGCGTACCCCGGCCAGCAATGACTCGACGGACGATGCGTCAGGCGCAGCGAAGGTGACGGCTGGAGGCAGCGCCACTTCACAGGTCTCCGCCAGCGCGGCCGCAGCGGCATCAAGCCGCAAGTCGAGATCGGTCAGTTCGCTCGCCTGCACCAGACCGAGATGGCGGCTCGGCAGCTCGATATCTGTCTCACGTGACAGCGCGCCGTACCAGCGCAAACCTTCGGTCAGGCTGCCTTCCAGCAGTTGGGCGTGGCGCACCGTGCCGACGCGGTTGGCCAGCACCCCGGCGAACGGCAGGTCCGGTTGATAACGCGCCAGCCCCAGCGCCAGTGCGCCGAAGGTCTGGGCCATCGCCTTGCCGTCGATCACGCCCAATACAGGAACACCGAAATGCCGCGCCAGATCGGCGCTGGACGGCGTGCCGTCGAACAGCCCCATGACCCCTTCGATCAGAATCAGATCAGCCTCGCCGGCCGCTTCCCACAACAGGCGACGGCTTTCCTGGGCGCCGACCATCCAGAGGTCGAGCTGGTACACCGGCGCTCCACTGGCGCGTTCGAGAATCATCGGATCGAGGAAATCCGGGCCGCACTTGAAGACGCGAACCTTGCGGCCCTGGTTGCGATGCAAGCGGGCCAGCGCCGCAGTGACGGTGGTCTTGCCCTGCCCCGAGGCAGGCGCGGCGATCAGCACCGCCGGACATTGGCGCGGCTCACTCATGAAGGTCACTCACAACTCGATGCCTTTCTGGGCACGAATGCCGGCCTGGAACGCGTGCTTGACCACGCCAATGTCGGAAACCGTGTCAGCCAGCTCGATCAGCTCCGGCTTGGCGCCGCGACCGGTCACCACCACGTGCTGCATGGGCGGACGCGCCTGCAGGTCAGCCATGACCTGATCGAGGTCGAGATAGCCATGCTTCAAGGCAATGTTCAGTTCGTCGAGGATCACCAGACCGACATTCGGGTCGCGCAGCATCTCGCAGGACACCGCCCAAGCCGCCTCGGCAGCCGCGATATCGCGTTGGCGATCCTGGGTTTCCCAGGTAAAGCCCTCGCCCATCACGTGGTAGCGCACCTGCTCGGGAAAGCGGCGGAAGAACAATTCCTCGCCGGTGCTGTTGCGCCCTTTGATGAACTGCACCACACCGCACTGCATGCCATGGCCCATGGCGCGGGCGAGCATGCCGAACGCCGAGCTGCTCTTGCCCTTGCCGTTGCCGGTCAGGATCAGCAACAGGCCGCATTCGTCGGGGGAATTGGCGATACGCTCATCCATTACGGCTTTCTTGCGCTGCATGCGCGCCAGATGGCGTTCGTCGCGTTCGGGGGATTCGTTCATCTCAGCTCTCCGCTCGAGGACACGCGAAAGCAGACGGAAGGACAGCACTGAACAGCAGAGAGCAATACCCTGCGCAGAGCACCACCCTCCGTGGTGCTGTTGGACTGGATCAGGCCGGTCTCCGGGCTCATGAGCGGGCATTCCCGACCGCGCGCCTTCCCGTGTCAGACACAGTGGCCTTGTGCGCAGCCTTGACTCATCTACCGTTGCGGGGGCAGCGCCGGGATCGAATCTGTCGATACTGACCGGCTTCCCTGTTTCACTCCGCCAATCGGCGATTGCGGAGCACCTGAAACAAACCGCGAAGGGTAGAGGGTTGCACCGGGAGCGTCAATGAACACGTCCAGCCAATCAACCCTCAGAGCCTGTCGGCAGACTGGGCTGGACGATCATGAAAACCTATCGGTTGGTTCGTCGGCGCGTTCCTGACGCGCCTTGAAATTGCTCCAGATCTCGTCTTCGAACCGGCTCATCGACACGATGTTTTTCTGCGAGAGAACGATTGTGAATCCGACGTTCCGTCCCTTGAGCAACATTTCTTCAACTACAGCGGAGTAATCCGTGGTGTAGGTAACCTTCAAAGTATCCTTGTCTCTGTAACCGCTCATGGTAGGGACGATCTGAAAGTCCTCGTCCATACCACCGGCCTCATGCAGATCACCGATGTCGGATACCCGCCCGACATACCCCTTGCGATCTTCCATGGAGAACATGTACTGGTTGTTCTTGTCCCGCATTGACTCCATAAGCTGCCTCGTCAACGGACGGGTGGGCACTTTGGAAGCAAGGATCAAACCTTTGATGGAAGCCGCCGAGGCTTGATGGCGCAGCATCAGCAAACCGGTGAAGATACGGGGCAAGGACCACGCCAGAACAAATGACAGGACTGATGCCTGCGCCAGAAACGCCCACACAGACGCCTTTTCTGCAGTGGTGATTTCGTGATGGGTGAGAAAATCTTTGACGTATTCGATGTAGTCGCCGTAGGGAGCGAATTCAGCAAGAAGAGAAACAAAAATGCCGTGCTTGCTCGCAACCATCAGGCCGAAGCTCATGGCGCAGGCCACTGCAAAGATCAGAACGCCCGTTTTAGCGATGAGCATGTACAGCAGCTGCCCATCGTAGCGGCTCATGGTCGCCTGGCGGTAGATGCTTCCATTGCAATACAGATAGCCGCTAACCAGAATCGGCAGGATGAGAAGGAGCCCCATCAGCCATTTGCCACAATTTTCTTGGCCTTCTTGCTCGCTTCGATAAAACGCTCACTCATCAGGATTTCCTGAGAGTCGATCGACATCCCGCCACGATCACTGACACGCAGTGTGCGTAGCTCACGCAACGAGTCGAGAATTTCCTTCTCCCGCTTACTTGCCTTGAATAGCAGTCCCAGCATAAACGTTCTCCAGACTGACCTGCGCGGTACCGTATGCATACGGTCCGATTGTGCTCAACCCGACGCGAATTTTATCACAGAACGCCTTTGATACTGCTTTACAACCGCCGCTCAGCCGGTCGTGACCGTCACTGCATGTGACGGCACTGTTGCGCTGCTCGCATATTGCGGACTCCGTCGTCGAGTCGGATTGAACCTGCCGCCCCTTCCCGGCTCAATCATGACAACGCCCGATCTTCTGGAGATTGCCCCGTGTTCCGACTCAGCCCGCATTACGCTCTCATGCTTCTGGTGGCCTGCGGCCTTGCAGGTTGCGGCGAGTCCGCGGGCCTGCAGGTGGCCGACGGCACAGGTCCCCGCCCGCAGCTTCCCGAGCCCAACAAGACCCTGCTGCCGACGGTGAATATTGCGCCGGCCATCGGCTGGCCGCAGGGCAGAAAACCGACCTCCGCACCCGGTACTCAAGTGGGCGCATTTGCCGAGGGTCTGGACCATCCACGCTGGCTGTACGTGCTGCCCAATGGCGATGTACTGGTGGCCGAATCCAACGCGCCAGAAAAGGGCAAGCCCGCCAAGGGGCTGCGCGACTGGGTGTCGCGCAAAGTCATGAGTCGCGCGGGCGCCGGTGTGCCGAGTGCCAACCGGATCTCACTGCTGCGTGACAGCGACAAGGATGGCGTGGCCGAAACCCGCACCGATTTTCTGACCCACCTCAATTCGCCTTTCGGTATCACGTTGGTCGGCGACACCTTGTACGTCGCCGACACCGACCGGCTGATCAGCTTTCCCTATCGCGAGGGACAGACCTCGATCACTACCCAGCCCGTTCTGGTTACTGATCTGCCGGGCGGTGAACTGAATCATCACTGGACCAAGAACGTCATCGCCAGCAAGGACGGCAGCAAGCTGTATGTGACCGTCGGCTCCAACAGCAATGTGGGCGAAAACGGCATGGATCAGGAAGAGGGTCGAGCCGCGATCTGGGAAGTGGATCGCGCCAGCGGCCAGAAACGGATCTTCGCCTCTGGCCTGCGCAACCCGAACGGCATGGATTGGGAACCGGTGACTGGCAAGCTGTGGACGGCGGTCAACGAGCGCGACGAGATCGGCAGCGATCTGGTACCCGATTACGTGACGTCGGTACAGGACGGCGGTTTCTACGGCTGGCCTTACAGCTACTATGGCAAGCATGTGGACCAGCGTGTGGAGTCGCAGAAACCCGAGCTGGTCGCCAAGGCCCTGGTGCCCGACTACGCCGTCGGCCCTCACACCGCGTCACTGGGTTTGGTATTCGCTGACGGCAAGACGCTGTCCGCTCCGTTCAATGAAGGCCTGTTCATTGGCCAGCACGGCTCATGGAACCGCAAGCCCTTGAGCGGCTACAAAGTGGTGTTCATACCCTTCAGGAACGGCCAGCCCGACGGGGCGCCGGTGGACGTGCTCACTGGGTTCCTGGATGCGGATGAAAACGCCATGGGCCGTCCGGTCGGCGTCGTCAATGATGGACGCGGCGGGCTGCTGGTCGCGGATGATGTGGGGAACAAGGTGTGGCGGGTGACGTCGGGGCGGTGAAATCGATGCTTCGTGTCGTTGCAATCGCCAGCAAGCTGGCTCCTACGTGCGTCGTGGGAGCCAGCTTGCTGGCGATGGGGGCATCAATGCGCGTTCTGCGCCAGATTCGCAGGCTGGATCACGCGCTTGGCGTTGAGATAGGCCTTCTGCCAATAGGGCTTGTTCAGGCTGTCGAGCTTAACAGTTCCGCCTGTCGCCGGGGCGTGCACGAAGCGCCCTTCGCCGACATAGATCCCGGCATGCGAAACATGCGAGCCACCTGCCGTGGCGAAGAACACCAGGTCACCCGACTGCAACTGCTCCAGACGTACGTCCGGGGCGCCGATGGTGATCATGTCGCGGGTCGAGCGTGGCAGTGAGATGCCGGCCGCGTCGCGGTAGACATAGCCGATCAGACCACTGCAATCGAAGCCTGAATCGGGCGTGTTGCCGCCCCAGCGGTACGGCGTGCCGACCAGCCCGAGCGCGCGAAACAGCACATCTTCGGCGGCCTGGGACAAAACTTGCGGGGGAGCTGTGACCACCGGGCGGTAGACCACCTGGGGCTGGAGAGGAGGTGCGCTGGCGCAGGCGCCAAGCAGTACGGCAAACGAAACGACTGTCAGGCGTAACCTAATCGACATAACCCACAACGTCCTGGTCCGGATGCGGCTTACGCTGCCGAAAAGCCCAAAACGCAGACAGACCTCAAGTCTGTCTGCGCATCGCATTATTTATGGCGTTTTACTGCGGTCTTCACTTTAGTCGAGGTCATCGCGGTCGTCTGCACCGCCGGGCGGGCTTTCGCCACACCGGCGGCCGGCGCCATGGCCAGAGCGCGCTTGGCTTCGATGAATGTCTTGCTCCAGTAGGCATCGTCGAGACTGTCGATGCGAACGCCACCGCTACGACGGCTGCTGGAGTGGATGAACCGATCGTCGCCCAGGTAGATGGCGGCGTGGCTGACCCGACCGCGGCCGCGGGTGCTGAAGAACAGCAGATCGCCCGGCTCCAGGTCATTGCGCGACACCAGTGGCGCATCGACGTTGATCATTTCACGCGTGGAGCGCGGCAGGTTCATGCCCGCTTCTTCGCGGAACAGGTAACCGATGAAACCGCTGCAATCGAAGCCCGACTTGGTCGAAGAGCCCCCGAAGCGGTAGCGGGTACCGATCAGCGACTTGCCACGCTCCAGGATGCTGTCGGCCAGAACCGGCAGCTGGTAAGGCTTGTTGTCGGCGAAACGGGCCAGCTCGGCTTCGGTGGCCAGTTCGTCTTGCAGATCCGCTACGTCGGCGCGCTTGGCGGCGGACTGAGCGGCATTGGCATGCTGGTACTGCGCTTGCTGCTGAGCGGGTTGTGTCTGTTCCGAAACCGGTAAATTGGCGGAGCAACCGAACAGCAATGTAACGAGTGCGAGGGGCACGAGGGGTGCGAAGCGAACAACTTGCATGGGCACGACCGTGGCTGAACTACTGAGAAGGCGCGACTATGCCCGCTATGAAGCTGATTTGCAAATTCAATCGAACTAAATGTGACTTACGAGCTGCGGCATGACATGTGCCGCCCGCTCCTTCAGAAACGCGTCCATTCCCGAGCTGTGATCGGTGCTGACCGGATTGATCTCGGCGGTGAACCCTCCGCAAATACGGGCGCGCAGCACCGGCTCATGGATATAGGCGAAGCTGGCGGTGGTGCCAATGCTCAGTACCGCGTCGAAACCCAGGGCCATCTGTTCGTGCAGTGTTTGCAGGGCCTGCTCGGGAAGCATTTCCTGAAACAAAACGACGGACGGTCGCAATATGCCACTACAGATCCGGCACAGCGGCGGTAGCGGTCGCTGCAAATGCGCGCTGAGCTCCGGGTCTTCGGCGCCACAGCTCTGGCAGTACAAGGGCGAGATCTGGCCGTGAATCTCGATCAGACGTTCCGGCGGACTGCCCGCCGCCCGATGGTAACGGTCAACGTTCTGGGTCAGGACCCAGCAGTCGGGCTTCATGCGCTGCAGCTGAGCGATGGCGTAATGCGCGTCGTTGGGCTGGCCGCCCAGGCACGCCTTGCCCAGTTCCGCAATGTACTTCCAGCACAGTGCCGGGTCGCGACGCAGCATCGGGCCGGACAGGGCCATCTCGATGGGCAAGCCATCGTCGGTCATGCCGTTGTACAGCCCGCCGACGCCACGATAGGTCGGCAGACCCGAATCCGCCGACAGCCCGGCGCCAGTGATGATCAGGATTCGCTGTGCATGGCGCAACGCGGCGGCCGTCTGCAACAGCGCGGCCTGATCTACCATCCCAGGGTCTCTTTGAGGAAGGGAATGGTCAGCTTGCGCTTTTCCTGCAGCGAGGCCTGATCCAGCCGCTCCAGCAGCTCGAACAGCGCGCTCATGCTGCGCGTGCCGCGCGTGAGGATGAAATGCCCGACTTCGTCGGTGAGGTGCAGGCCGCGTCTGGAAGCTCGCAGTTGCAGGGCGCGCAGCTTGTCTTCGTCGGACAGGCCGCGCATCTGGAAGACCAGTGCCATGGTCAACCGCGACTTGAGGTCCGGCAGCTTGACCGGCAGCTCGCGCGGCGATTTGGACGCGGCGATCAGCAGTCGGCGGCCGCTGTCGCGCAGCCGGTTGAACAGGTGGAACAGCGCCTCTTCCCAATCCGGCTTGCCGACCACCGCTTGCAGGTCGTCCAGGCAAACCAGTTCGTACTGTTCCAGGTGATCGAACAGTTCGACGCCTTCATCGATGACTTCAGCCAGAGGCAGGTAGACCGCGGGCTCGCCCATCTGCTCGAAACGCAGACAGGCGGCCTGCAACAGATGCGTGCGCCCTACCCCATCCTTGCCCCACAAGTAGATGAGGCTTTCCGTCCAGCCGGCATCGGCTTCGCACAGGCGCTCGACGTAGCCGAGTGCAGCGGCATTCGCGCCTGGGTAGTAATTGATGAAAGTGGCGTCGTCACGCAGACGCACACTCAGGGGCAGCTGAATCGGTTTCATGCTGTCTGAGCGGTTCAAGCGAACCGCCAAGGGCCTCTGTGTAAAGTGTGCAAAGTCTATACCCGTGGGGCAGGTCGCACAATGCGCCTGCAAAATCAAAGGCTTGCGGATCAGAGGTCGGGGTCTTCCGCGCCACCGTAGATTTCCGAATCCTTGTACAAGTCGTGGGCGTGACGAACCAGGACCATGATCACCGCCGCCACCGGCAGCGCCAGCAGGATCCCGGTGAAGCCGAACAGCTCGCCGCCGGCCAGAATCGCGAAGATTACCGCGACCGGGTGCAGGCCGATCCGGTCGCCCACCAGCAGCGGCGTCAGCACCATGCCTTCGAGTGCCTGTCCGACCATGAACACCGCGACGATACCCAGCATCGGGTACAGGTCGCCGCCGAACTGGAACAATCCGGCGATCAGTGCCGCGCCGATGCCGATCACGAAGCCCATATAAGGCACGATCGCCGCCAGTCCCGCGATTACCCCGATCAGCAGTCCCAGCTCCAGCCCGACCAGCATCAGCCCCGCGGCATAGATCACACCCAGGCCGACCATCACCAGCAACTGCCCGCGAATAAAGGCGCCCAGCACTTCGTGACATTCGCCCGCCAGCTTGACCACCTGACCCTCGCGCTGACGCGGCAGCAAGCCGCGGATCTTGCCCATCATCAGGTCCCAGTCGCGCAGCAGGTAGAAACACACCACCGGAATCAGCACCAGGTTGGTCAGCCAGCCGATCAGCGCCAGACTCGAAGCGGTCGCGCGGGCCACTACGATGCCGACGATATCCCCCGCCTGCCCCATGTGCGAGGAGATGGCCGCTTTGACCCGGTCGAAGCGCCAGAAACCTTCAGACAAGCCGAACTTGGCCTGCACCCACGGCAGCGCGGTATGTTGCAGCCAGTCGAGGATCTGCGGCGCGAGCTCATAAAGACGCATCAGCTGTTTGGCCAGCATCGGCACCAGCACCAGCAGCAGCGCCATCAGCACCAGGGTGAACAGGCCGAATACCGCGACCACGCTCAAGGTCCGCGAAAGCCCGAGCTTTTCCAGGCGGTCGACGATCGGGTCGCCCATGTAAGCCAGCAGCAGCGCCACCAGGAACGGCATCAGAATCGGGTGCAGCAACAAAATGAAACCGACCAGCAGGGCAACCCCGCCGAGCCAGAACCAGCGCCGTGAATCAGTCATCGATGTCTCTCATTACAAAGGAACAGGCAGTTTTACCAACGGAAATACAGTTGCGGCGCGGCCGCCGGAACGATAGCCGGACCGGAGCTGGCCGGAACCGGCGCCTGGCCCTGCTGCGTTGGCACAACCGCCTGCTCGGCCGGGATCTCTTGCAGCTTGCCCAGCGCCAGTTGCGCGCGGACCTGCTCGGCGCTGCCGGCCACTTCGAAATCGAGGCGGTCGCCCTGTACAGCCTTGAGGCGTCCACCGAAAGGTTCCAGCAAACGCAGCATTTCGGCGTAACGCTCCAGCGTCATGTCCTGAACCTGCAACACCAGCGCCGTCGAGGCGCCTGGCTTGGCAACGAAGCGAGGCGCCAGTCGCTGGCTCACCGCCAGCAGCACCGCGTCGGCCAGCGCTTCGGAGCTGGCGCCGGTCGCGGTGCCCTGCTCGCGCTGATCGCCCAGCCACAAGCGCCATTTGCCTTGCCACTGCCCCGCGTCTTCCTTGGCGTGGACAGCCAGGATCGCGTCGGCGCCGTAACGCTCGGAGGCTTCCTTGAGCGAGGTCGCGTCATTGCTTTCCAGGGTTTGCGCGGTGCCGACGCTCTGCTCGCTCAGATCAGCCAGCGGCAGGCGCAACGGCAGGCCGCGATGCTGGGCGGCGCGGCGCAGAGGTTCGGCAGAGCCTTGGCCGTCACCGACCAGATTGGTGTTCTCAACCGATTCGTTCAGCCACCAGCCAAGGATCGACGGACGATTACTGCCCCAGATCGGCAAGCCGGCCTGGCGCAGGGCGCGGTCGGTGGTCGCGGGATCGAAATCCACCAGCAGCGTTTCCGGAGGACCGGCTTCGTAGCCGTACTGACTGATCACTTGTTGCGGGTCCTTGCGCAATGAGGCGAGCGCGGAGCCCTGCGCGGCCTTGGCATCGCCGGTCAGGCGCAGCACCAGCGTTTCCAGCGCGGCCTGGGTGGCGCGGGTGCGCTCGTCGGGAGACTGGCTGCTGACCGGCTCGCGGACCTGGTAGAGATTGGCGACGGTTTCAGCGAGGCCGGGCAGGCTGAACACTGACAGGCAGCCGGCGAGAAGGTAACTGGAAAAACGCATGAAGATATCCCGAACGGAAGAAGAAACGCCGCGGCATGCGGCTTCAGGAGGTTGAGCGAGCCTAGGACAGCACATCCTCTCGAATCATTCACCTTAAAAGTACAGCTTAACAGCGCGAACGAACCTGACGCGCTCGCACGCACCGGTTATTTTGCGCGACTGCGGCCCTGCCGTCGGCCCAAGGATGGCCCCTGCGGTGCAAGCCTGATAAAATCGCGCGCCTTCGCAGACCGGCGATAGCGGCGGCTTACACCGCGTGATGCACAAGCGTCGCGCAGGGCCCTGCTGCTGCGGTCGATCCCTCCGAATCCCCCCTAAAGGCCTGGATTTTTATGAGCAAGCAACCCTCCCTGAGCTACAAAGACGCCGGTGTGGACATCGACGCCGGTGAAGCATTGGTCGAACGCATCAAGAGCGTCGCCAAGCGCACCAAGCGTCCTGAAGTCATGGGCGGCCTGGGAGGCTTCGGCGCCCTCTGCGAAATCCCGGCCGGCTACAAGCAGCCAGTGCTGGTATCCGGCACCGACGGCGTCGGCACCAAGCTGCGTCTGGCCCTGAATCTGAACAAGCACGACAGCATCGGCATCGATCTGGTCGCCATGTGCGTCAACGACCTGGTGGTGTGCGGCGCGGAGCCGCTGTTCTTCCTGGACTACTACGCCACCGGCAAGCTGAACGTTGACACCGCCGCCCAGGTCGTGACCGGCATCGGCGCGGGCTGCGAACTGGCGGGCTGCTCGCTGGTGGGCGGCGAAACCGCCGAAATGCCCGGCATGTACGAAGGCGAAGACTATGACCTGGCCGGTTTCTGCGTGGGCGTGGTCGAGAAAGCCGACATCATCGACGGTTCCAAAGTGGCCGCGGGCGATGCCCTGCTGGCACTGCCGTCCTCCGGCCCGCATTCCAACGGCTATTCGCTGATCCGCAAGATCATCGAAGTGGCCGGTGCCGACATCGAGAACATCCAGCTGGACGGTAAGCCTCTGACCGACCTGCTGATGGCCCCGACCCGCATCTACGTCAAGCAGCTGCTCAAGCTGATCAAGGACACTGGTGCGGTCAAGGCCATGGCGCATATCACCGGCGGCGGCCTGCTGGACAACATTCCTCGCGTGCTTCCAGAAGGCGCCCAGGCAGTCGTCGACGTCGCCAGCTGGCAGCGTCCCGCGGTATTCGACTGGCTGCAGCAGCAGGGCAACGTCGATGAGCACGAAATGCACCGCGTGCTGAACTGCGGCGTGGGCATGGTGATCTGCGTGGCTCAGGAGCACGTGGAAGCGGCCCTGAACGTTCTGCGCGAAGCCGGCGAACAGCCTTGGGTCATCGGCCAGATCGCCACTGCCTCCGAAGGCGCCGCGCAAGTCGAGCTGAAAAACCTCAAGGCGCATTGATGTCAGCCACCTGTAACGTCGTGGTGCTGCTCTCCGGCACCGGCGGCAACCTGCAGGCCATGATCGACAGCTTCAAGGACGGGACCACTCCCGTCCGGATTCGCGCGGTCATATCCAACCGGAACGACGCGTTCGGCCTGCAGCGCGCCAGGGACGCGGGCATAGATGCCTGCGTCCTGGACCACAAGGCCTATGAAGGCCGCGAGGCGTTCGATGCCGCGATGATCGAGCTGATTGATACCTTCGATCCGCAGCTGGTCGTGCTCGCGGGCTTCATGCGTATCCTCAGCGGCGACTTCGTGCGCCACTATCATGGCCGGCTGCTCAACATCCATCCTTCCCTGCTGCCGCTCTACAAAGGGCTGCACACTCATCAACGGGCCCTGGATGCCGGCGACAAGGAACATGGCTGCAGCGTGCACTTCGTCACCGAGGAACTCGATGGCGGCCCTCTGGTCGTACAGGCAGTTGTTTCGGTACAGTTGCAGGACTCGCCCGCGACCCTTGCGCAGCGGGTTCATCTTCAGGAGCACCGCATTTATCCGCTGGCAATTCGCTGGTTTGCCGAAGGCCGGTTGTGCCTCGGCGAGCATGGAGCCTTATTGGACGGCCAGCCTCTGCCGGCCAGCGGCCATTTGATTCGAAACTAGGAGACACCATGCGACGCGCCTTGCTCTTCGCTTTCGCTCTGTTCGCCCTGCCTGCGGCCCATGCAGCAGACCTTCAACCCTTCTCCGCCAGCTACACCGCCGACTGGAAGCAGCTGCCCATGAGCGGCACCGCCGAGCGCAGCCTCGAAGCGGGCGCCAACGGTGTCTGGACGCTCAACTTCAAAGCCTCGATGATGATCGCCAGCCTGACCGAAGTCAGCACGCTGAAGATGGAAAACGACGCGATCCTGCCGCAGTCCTACAGCTTCGAGCGCAGCGGCCTGGGCAAATCCAAGAAAGTCGACCTGTCGTTCGACTGGGCGAACAAGTTCGTCACCGGCTCCGACCGTGGCGATGCCGTCAAACTGCCGCTTAACCGTGGCATGCTCGACAAGTCCAGCTACCAGCTGGCGTTGCAACACGACGTGGCGGCCGGCAAGAAGAGCATGAGCTACCAGGTCGTCGACGGCGACGAAGTGGACACCTACGATTTCCGCGTGCTGGGCTCCGAGAAAGTGTCCACGAAGGCTGGTCAGGTCGATGCGATCAAGGTCGAGCGCGTTCGCGATCCGACGCAGAGCAAGCGCATCACCGTGCTGTGGTTCGCCAAGGACTGGGACTACCTGCTGGTCCGCCTGCAACAGGTCGAAACCGATGGCAAGGAATACAACATCATGCTGCTGGACGGCACGGTGAACGGCAAAGCTGTGAAAGGCAGCTGATCCGAGACCGCAATACCGAAGCCCCGCCTTGCGCGGGGTTTTTTATTGCCGCTATCGCCAGCAAGCTGGCTCCTACCCCTGCCCGTAGGAGCCAGCTTGCTGGCGATAGCGTTCATGAAGAAAGCTTCATGAACGGCCAGACCCTCCAAAACCCTTGATCTAGAGCCTTCCCAGCGTTTCAAGAATACAACCGCCGCAGCCACTCCACTCCCGACTGTTTACTTAGCAAGCTAACCAAAACTATAAATAAAACCTGCGACGCATTGTCGCAGCATCCAGAGTCAGGAGCCTATCGATATGACCGTAAAAGTGACTGAACGCGACGACGCCCACCTCTCCCATGAAGCCGTAGGCCACGGCATCCATATCTGGGACGTGCACCAGCAGGACCAGCTGGTCGGCATGTTCCATGACGAGTCCGAGGCGCATCGGTACAAGGAAGAGCTGGAGGCTCTGGAGAGTCGGCGGGGTCAGTGAACATCGCCAGCAAGCTGGCTCCTACGCAATACGCTGCTGTAGGAGCCAGCTTGCTGGCGATAGGCCTTACCACATCAAGTCGTCAGGCACCTGATACGCGGCATACGGATCATCGGCATCCGGCGCTTCCGTCGGGGTGTTGAGCAGCACTACGCGACGCGGGTCGCGTTCCTGGATCTTCAGCGCCGCCTCGCGCGGGATGATCTCGTAACCACCGCCGTGATGGACGATCGCCAGCGAGCCGCTGCTCAGTTTGTTGCGCATCAGCGCATTGACCGAGATCCGCTTGACCTTCTTGTCGTCGACGAAGTTGTAGTAGTCCTCGGTGGTGAGCTTGGGCAGGCGCGAGACTTCGATCAATTGCTTGATCTGCGCGGCGCGGGCTTTCTGCTCGGCCTTTTCCTGCTGCTGGCGGTTCAGCTCCTGGTCGCGCTTGACCTTCTCGGCCATCGCTTCCTCGGCGGCGCGCTTCTGGGAGTCGTCGGCCTTGGCCTGCCCTTTGTGCACCAGACGCTGTTCTTTCTGCTTTTCTTTGCTGACCTGCTTGGCCTGCTTTTGGTTGACCAGACCTGCCTTGAGCAATTGGTCGCGAAGGGAAAGGCTCATCTGTTTACTCACTTATGCCGTTGCAGCGCGCTCAGCCACAGCTGGGCGCGTTCTTTTCCTGACGTTTGGCTTCACCCCAGAGGGCGTCCATTTCTTCGAGTGTGCAATCTTCAATCGGACGCCCACTGTCGCGCAATGCCTGTTCTATGAATCGGAAGCGTCTGTCGAACTTGCCGTTGGCCGAGCGCAACGCGGTTTCGGGGTCGACCTTGAGGTGTCTGGCGAGATTGACCACCACGAACAGCAGGTCACCGATCTCTTCGGCCACCGCTGCGGTGTCGTTTTCCGACATCGCTTCCAGCACTTCGTCGAGCTCTTCCCGCACCTTGTCGACCACCGGCAGCGCTTCCGGCCAGTCGAACCCGACCTCGGCCGCGCGCTTTTGCAGCTTGGCGGCGCGACTCAACGCCGGCAGCGCGACAGGCACGTCATCCAGCAAGGACAATTGCTGAGGAACGTCGGCCTTTTCAGCACGTTCCTCGGCCTTGATCTCATCCCAGCGCCGATTGATCTCTTCCTCGCTCAGACGCGGCGCTTCCAGCGGCGCATACAGATCTCCGGTCGGAAAGACGTGGGGATGGCGGCGCACCAGCTTGCGGGTGATCCCGTCGATGACGCCGTCGAATTCGAAGCGCCCTTCTTCCTTCGCCAACTGCGCGTAGTACACGACCTGAAACAGCAGATCGCCCAGCTCGCCCTGAAGATGCTCGAAATCGCCGCGCTCGATGGTATCGGCCACTTCATAGGCCTCTTCCAGCGTGTGCGGCACGATGCTCGCGTAGGTCTGCTTCAGATCCCACGGACAGCCATGCCGAGGATCGCGCAGCCGGGCCATGAGATGCAGCAGGTCTTCAAGTTTGTACATGTTCATTCTTCCTCACGCGCCTTGTAGGAGCGGATTCATCCGCGAATCAGTCGCCCAGCCGACAAGCATGTTGCGTCTGTACGATCTATCGCGGATGAATCCGCTCCCACAGATGGGGCAGCGGCACTCATGGCGTCCGGTTGCGCCGCGTTTCGATGATGTTCGGCAACTGCGAGATACGCCCCAACAGGCGGCCCAGCGCATCCAGCCCGGGAATCTCGATGGTCAGCGACATCAGCGCTGTGTTGTCGTCCTTGTTCGAGCGGGTGTTCACCGCGAGCACGTTGATCCGCTCGTTGAGCAGCACCTGGGTGACGTCACGCAGCAAGCCGGAGCGATCGTAGGCGCGGATGATGATGTCTACCGGATAGGTGAGCACCGGCGCCGGCCCCCAGCTGACCTGGATGATCCGTTCCGGCTCGCGACCGGCCAGTTGCAGCACCGATGCGCAGTCCTGGCGGTGGATGGTGACCCCGCGCCCTTGCGTGATATAGCCGACGATCGCATCGCCCGGCAGCGGCTGGCAGCATCCGGCGATCTGGGTCATGAGATTGCCCACGCCCTGAATCTGGATGTCGCCGCGTTTGCCCGGCTTGTAACCGGTGGCCTTGCGAGGGATCAGCTCGATGTCGTTGAGACGATCCGGTTCGACCTGCTGCTGGGCGAGGTTCACCAGCTGGGTCAGGCGCAGATCGCCGGCGCCCAGCGCGGCGAACATGTCTTCGGCTGTCTTGTAGTTGGCCTTGTCCGCCAGTTTTTCGAAGTCCACCTGGGGCAGCGCAACGCGCGACAGTTCGCGCTCCAGCAGGCTCTTGCCCGCCGCCACGTTCTGATCGCGAGCCTGGAGTTTGAACCAGTGAACGATCTTGGCCCGCGCCCGGGACGTGGTGATGTAGCCCAGGTTGGAGTTCAGCCAGTCGCGGCTGGGGGTGCCCTGCTTGCTGGTGATGATCTCGACCTGCTCGCCGGTCTGCAGGCTGTAGTTGAGCGGCACGATGCGCCCGTTGATCTTGGCCCCCCGGCAGTTGTGGCCGATTTCGGTATGGACCCGGTACGCGAAGTCCAGCGGCGTCGCGCCCTTGGGCAGGTCGATGGCATGGCCGTCGGGGGTGAACACGTAGACCCGGTCCGGCTCGATGTCGACCCGAAGCTGCTCGGCCAGCCCGCCAATGTCGCCCAGTTCCTCGTGCCATTCCAGAACCTGACGCAGCCAGGAGATCTTCTCTTCGTAATGGTTGGAGCTGGATTTGACGTCGGTGCCCTTGTAGCGCCAGTGCGCGCAGACGCCCAGTTCGGCTTCCTCATGCATGGCGTGGGTGCGGATCTGCACTTCCAGCACCTTGCCTTCCGGCCCGATGACCGCGGTGTGCAGCGAGCGATAGCCGTTTTCCTTGGGGTTGGCGATGTAGTCGTCGAACTCCTTGGGAATATGTCGCCACAAGGTGTGTACGATCCCCAGCGCGGTGTAGCAGTCGCGCATTTCCGGGACCAGCACCCGCACCGCGCGCACGTCGTAGATCTGGCTGAAGGCCAGGCCCTTGCGCTGCATTTTTCGCCAGATCGAATAGATATGTTTGGCGCGCCCGCTGATGTCCGCCGTGACACCAGTGGCCTGCAACTCGTTATCGAGCTGGGACATGACATCGCTGATGAAGCGTTCGCGATCCAGACGCCGCTCGTGGAGCAGCTTGGCGATCTGCTTGTACTGCTCAGGCTCGAGATAGCGGAAGGACAGGTCCTCCAGCTCCCATTTGATATGGCCG
Organism: Pseudomonas sp. JDS28PS106; assembly: GCF_036706555.1. NCBI lineage: Bacteria > Pseudomonadati > Pseudomonadota > Gammaproteobacteria > Pseudomonadales > Pseudomonadaceae > Pseudomonas > Pseudomonas sp. JDS28PS106. The sequence goes on from NZ_JBAJGT010000003.1 coordinate 239,923, forward strand.
ATGCCGAGGCGATGCGCCAGCGGTGCATAGATGTCGAACACCTCGCGGGCGACGCGGTTGCGTTTTTCATCGTCGGCGTTTTTCACGGCGCGGATCGCGCAGGTCCGTTCGGCCAGCTTGATCAGCGCGACGCGCACGTCGTCAACCATCGCCACCAGCATCTTGCGCAGGTTTTCCACCTGCGCCTGACTGCCCAGCACCATCGACTGGCGTGGACTGAGGCTGGCGCTGATCGCCGCCATGCGCAACACGCCGTCGATCAGCTTGGCGACGGTGGCGCCGAAACGCTGTTCGACGTCGGCCAGGGCGATCCGCCCCTCGCGCACGCCGCGGTAGATGACCGCGGCAATCAGCGAATCCTGGTCCAGCTTCAGGTCGGCGAGGATTTCCGCGATTTCCAGACCCGTCTGGAAGCAGGAGGTCCCCTCGGCCCAGTGACTCTTGCCCGCGTTGTCCTTCTGCTCGGCTTGCCGGGCGAACTCGCAGGCTTCTTTCATGGCTTCCCGGTCCAGGACCAGGTCGACGCTGACGATATGATCGAGCCAGGCATCGAGATTGATACTGCCGTCGGTGTTGATCGGCTGGTGTGCTCTCACCTGTACCATGTTGCTTACCTTCCCTACGGCGCGATAAATAGCGCCATCAGTCGCCGGCCTTCTCAGGCTCTGTACGAAATGTCTTCTCACTCGCCCATACTGGGTTGAAATGGGGCTCGGAACGCTCATGTACTCCAGTACACTCCGCTTCCTCACCCCATTTCGCCTTGTCTGGCCTTCGCGCGAAAATATTTCGTACGGAGCCTGACGAATGCCACTTGCCGGGCCAGCAAGAACCGGCATTCGCGGGCCAGTCGGATTAAATGAGACTCCTTGTCAGCTGCGATTCGATCCCATGAACCGCCACTCACTTACTCATTTCAAATAAAGCCATCGCCTCGACATGCGCCGTCTGAGGAAACATGTCGAGAATTCCGGCGCGTTTTAATCGATAGCCCTGATTGACCAATTCGACCGTGTCGCGAGCCAAAGTTGCCGGGTTGCATGAAACATAAAGCAGCCGTCCGGCGCCTGATTTCCCGATCTGGCGCACCACTTCGAACGCTCCGTCACGTGGCGGGTCCAGGAGTACCGCGTTGAAGCCTTCAATTGCCCAGTCCGCTTTCGTCAGCGGCTGGGACAGATCCGCCTGATGAAACCGCACATTGTGCAGATCATTGCCGATTGCATTGGCCGCCGCACGCTCGACCATAGTCGAAACGCCTTCAACGGCTACCACTTCCTTTGCCCGCCGCGCCAGCGGCAAGGCGAAATTGCCAAGGCCGCAGAACAGGTCCATGACCCGCTCCTTGGCCGTGGGCGCCAGCCATTCCAGGGCCTGCGCGATCATCGCGTCGTTAACCGCCGCGTTGACCTGAATGAAATCTCCCGGCCGCCAGGCCAGTTCCAGATCCCAGGCTTCGAGGCGATAGCCCAGGGTCTGACCGGCCTCTGCCGGTTGCGGCTCGCCTTCGCCATGCAGCCAGAGCTGCGCGTCGTGCGCCCGGCAGAAGGCTTCGAGCGAGGCCAGATCCGCCTCGGCCAGCGGCGCGGTATGACGCAACAGCACGGCAATCGAGGTGCCGCTGAACAGCTCGACGTGTCCCAGCGCCTGAGGTCGGGCGAAACCCTTCAGCAGGCCGGGCAGCGCCGTCATGATCGGTTGCAAGGGCTGTACCAGCACCGGACATTGTTCGATGGCGACGATGTCCTGACTGGCGATGGCGCGGAAGCCCACCTCCAGCTGTTTCGCCTTCGCGTCCCAGCGCACCGCGATGCGCGCCCGGCGGCGATAGCCCAGCTCGGGACCGGTCAACGGCGCTGCCCACTCTTCGGGTTCGACGTTTGCCACCCGCAGCAATTGTTCGGCGAGCATGCGCTGTTTGAGGGCAAGCTGTTCGTCATGGGGCATGTGTTGCACGCTGCAGCCGCCGCAGCGGCCGAAATGCACGCAAGGTGCCGGCCTGCGCATGGCGCTGGCGTGCAGGATACGTTCGGCGCGGGCTTCCACCACTTTGCCACGGGCATTGAGCACCCGGGCCTCGACTTCTTCGCCCGCCAGAGCGCCGGTCACGAACCAGGTCTTGCCTTCGAAAAAGGCAATGCCACGGCCATCACCGGACAACCGCTCGATAATCAGGCGCTGCTTCTTGCCAGTCGGAATCTGTGCGGCCTTGACACCGCCGGCAGGCTGGAAGCGCAGCCCTCTTGCTTGTTTGCTCATCAGTTGGGTGCGTCGTAGATACCGGTGGACAGATAACGGTCGCCCCGGTCACAGATGATTGCAACGATCACGGCATTTTCCAGCTCGCGAGACAGGCGCAACATGCCCGCCACCGAACCGCCCGACGATACGCCGCAGAAAATACCTTCCTCCCGCGCCAGCCGGCGCATGGTGTCCTCGGCTTCGTCCTGGCCCATGTCCAGAATGCGATCCACACGATCGGCCTGGTAGATACGCGGCAGGTATTCTTCCGGCCAGCGACGAATGCCGGGAATCGAAGCGCCTTCCATGGGTTGCAGACCGACGATCTGAATGTCGGGGTTCTGCTCTTTCAGATAGCGCGAAGTGCCCATGATGGTGCCGGTGGTGCCCATCGAACTGACGAAATGAGTGATGGTGCCAGCGGTCTGCTGCCAGATTTCCGGGCCGGTCGAGGTGTAGTGAGCCTGGGGATTGTCGCCGTTGGCGAACTGGTCGAGCACCTTGCCGCGACCTTCGGCCTGCATGCGCTCGGCCAGATCGCGAGCGCCTTCCATGCCTTCTTCCTTGCTGACCAGAATCAGCTCGGCGCCATAGGCAGTCATCGCCGCCTTGCGCTCGGCGCTGGAGTTGTCCGGCATGATCAGGATCATCCGGTAACCCTTGATCGCCGCGACCATCGCCAGCGCGATGCCGGTGTTGCCGGAGGTGGCTTCGATGAGAGTGTCGCCCGGATGGATCTGGCCGCGCGCTTCGGCACGCAGGATCATCGACAAGGCAGGACGATCTTTTACCGAGCCAGCCGGGTTGTTACCTTCGAGCTTGAGCAGGAGGGTATTGCTGGTATTGCCCCCCATGCGCTGCAGGCGCACGAGCGGGGTATTGCCGATGCAATCGGCGATAGTCGGATACTGCAGGGTCATGGCGTTATTCGCGGTCCAGTCTGCGGGGGCGACTATCATACCGGCAAACGCCTCCAGCCCATATCACGCAAAGTGCGCACCTTATGCCCAAAGAGCATAAGGCGCGCTGATGTCCCGTTGTCGTTCAGGAATGGCTACACTGCGGCCTGCTCCGACGCGGTCAGACGGCATAAGCGCGCGGCCCATGATGTTTGAAGCTTGGGCCCAGGTTGCCGGAGCGGGTTGCCAAAGACAGGTTGCTGGAGACAAAGGGTGCTGAACAAGCTGGGTATAAAGGGCCGCGTACTGCTGCTGACCATTCTGCCGGCCAGCCTGATGGCGCTGGTGCTGGGCAGCTATTTCACCTGGATGCAGTTGTCGGAACTGCAAGGCCAGTTGCTGCAGCGCGGCGAAATGATCGCGCAGGAGTTGGGTCCGCTCTCGGCATCCGCCCTGGGCAAAAAGGACAAAGTCCTGTTGCGCCGGATCGCCGCGCAGACGCTGGAGCAGGCGGACGTGCGCGCGGTGTCGTTTCTGGACATCGACCGCAGCACCCTCGCCCACGCCGGCCCCAGCATGATCAGTCCGTCGCCGATCGGCAGCGGCTCGCAGCTGCTCAGCAGTCCCGGAAACGACGCCACCCGCTACCTGCTGCCAGTGTTCGGCCAGCAACGGCATCTCACCGGACCGATCATCCCGGACGAGGCCAATGTGCTGCTCGGCTGGGTAGATCTGGAAATTTCCCACAACGGCACCCTGCTGCGCGGTTACCGCAGCCTGTTCGCCAGTTTGCTGCTGATCGCCACCGGTCTCGCGTTCACCGCGATCCTGGCGGTGCGCATGAGCCGTACCATCAACGAGCCACTGAGTCGCATCCGTCAGGCGGTCTCGCAACTCAAGGATGGCAACCTGGAAACCCGCCTGCCGCCGTTGGGCAGCCGCGAACTGGACGATCTGGCCTCGGGCATCAACCGGATGGCCGCCACGTTGCAGAATGCCCAGGAAGAACTGCAGCAAAGCATCGATCAGGCGACCGAAGACGTGCGGCAAAATCTGGAAACCATCGAGATCCAGAACATCGAGCTGGACATGGCGCGCAAGGAGGCGCTGGAAGCCAGCCGCATCAAATCGGAATTCCTCGCCAACATGAGCCACGAGATCCGCACGCCGCTCAACGGCATCCTGGGTTTCACGCACCTGCTGCAGAAAAGCGAACTGACCCCGCGCCAGCACGATTACCTGGGCACCATCGAAAAATCCGCCGACAGCCTGCTGAGCATCATCAACGAAATTCTCGATTTCTCGAAGATCGAGGCCGGCAAGCTGGTGCTGGACAGCATTCCCTTCAACCTGCGCGACCTGTTGCAGGACACCCTGACCATTCTCGCCCCGGCCGCCCACGCCAAGCACCTGGAACTGGTCAGTCTGGTCTACCGCGACACCCCGCTGGCGCTGACCGGCGACCCGCTGCGCCTCAAGCAGATCCTGACCAATCTGGTCAGCAATGCGATCAAGTTCACCCGTCACGGCACCATCGTCGCGCGAGCCATGCTGGAAGACGAAACCAAGGACTACGCGCAACTGCGCATCAGCGTGCAGGACACTGGCATCGGCTTGTCCAGCCAGGACGTGCGCGCGCTGTTTCAGGCGTTCAGCCAGGCGGACAACTCGCTGTCGCGCCAGCCGGGAGGCACGGGGCTGGGGCTGGTAATCTCCAAGCGGCTGATCGAACAGATGGGCGGCGAGATCGGCGTGGACAGCACGCCGGGCCAAGGCTCGGAGTTCTGGATCAGCCTCAATCTGCCCAAGGCTCACGACGAAAGCGAAGACGAGGTCAACCTGCCGCTGGAAGGCATGCGGGTCGCCGTGCTGGAACAGCATGACCTGGCGCGGCAGGCGCTCGAACACCAGCTGGAAGATTGCGGGCTGGAAACCATCGTCTTCAACAACCTGGAAAACCTGCTCAACGGGGTGACCGCCGCGCACCAGACCCCTACTGCCATTGATCTGGCGGTGCTGGGCGTCACGGCCAGCGAGATACCGCCGGAGCGTCTGCGCCAGCACATCTGGGACCTGGAAAATCTCGCCTGCAAAGTCCTGGTGCTGTGCCCGACCACCGAGCAGGCGCTGTTCCAGCTGTCGGTGCCCGACGTTTATACCCAGTTGCAAGCCAAGCCAGCCTGCACCCGCAAGCTGCACGCAGCCCTGAACGAACTGATCGCGCCCCGCTCGACCCGCAATGGCCTGCATCAACCCTTGTCCAGCCGACCGCCACGGGTCCTGTGCGTAGACGACAACCCCGCCAACCTGCTGCTGGTGCAGACCCTGCTCGAAGACATGGGCGCCGAGGTCATGGCGGTGGACGGCGGTCGCGCGGCAATCATGGCAGTCCAGCAGAATGTCTTCGATCTGGTGCTGATGGATGTGCAGATGCCGGACATGGACGGCCGCCAGGCCACGGAAGCGATCCGCAGCTGGGAAGACAAGCGCCACAGCATGCCGCTGCCCATCGTCGCCCTGACCGCTCACGCCATGGCAAATGAAAAACGCTCGCTGCTGCAAAGCGGCATGGATGACTACCTGACCAAGCCCATCAGCGAACGGCAATTGGCCCAGGTCGTACTCAAATGGACGGGCCTGGCGCTGCGCACGCCGAATCCGGAACGGGCGTCGGAGGCCGCCGGCGCGCAGGTGGGGCCGGTGGTGCTCGACCATGAGGAAGGCCTGCGCCTGGCCGCGGGCAAGCCGGATCTGGCCGCGGATATGCTGGCCATGTTGCTCGCTTCGCTGGAATCGGATCGCGAAGCCATCCGAGTGGCGCGGGGCATCAGCGATAGCCAGGGGCTTATCGAGCGGGTGCACCGCCTGCACGGCGCAACACGCTACTGCGGCGTGCCGCAACTGCGCGCCGCCTGCCAGCGCGCCGAAACCCTGCTCAAACAGAATGCCCCTCAGGCCGAAGACGCGCTGGAAGACCTCGACAAAGCCATCCTGCGCCTCGCCGCCGAAGCGCGCGTGACCGCCTGAAACCACCTCACACTACGTTGTAGGAGCCAGCGGGCGGCGATCCGTCTTGCTGGCGATGAAGACACCGCCGCAGCTGCCATGACGACGCAGTCGCGAGCAAGCTCCCTCCCACAGTGTCTGCGCCGCTCCTGCTGGAGGAGACTTGACTCAAACCTGTGGGAGAAGAGCTTGCTCGCCACGATCCTGACGCAGTGCATCTGACACAGCGCGCATCGACGCCTGACGTCCGGACGCTGCATCGCCGCCGCTGCTGGTGTTAGGATGCGCGCACTTCTGGAGGACCCATGGTCGAACACGATTTCCGCTACAGCATGCTCAACCCGCAACACACCCTGACCGAGTGCCGCACCCTTGCCCCCGGCCGCTATCAGGTCACCGGCAACGGCGGCTCGATCCACAACGACGACCAGTTGCTGGTCACCATCAAGGGCAGCAAGAGCCTGTACATGCGCCTTTACGTGGAGAAGGTTCGTCACCTGATCAACCCGCCCGGCCAATGGGTCGCCGTGGCGAAAGGTCCGGTGTTCGACGAACTGGCGATCCACAATTGGCAGGTGCATTGCGACAGCTGCGCCGCCGAGCTGAACTTCGAGTTCATGCTAGAGAGCAAGCTGGGCGTCAAGGCGCAGAAACCGGCAGCCACTGCGCGCATCGCGGAGCTGGGCTGGAAAACCGAGGGCGAAAAGCACTTCTGCAAGAAGTGCCAAGGACAGGCGGCATGAAATATCTGGCTTTAACCGGCCTGCTGGCGACGGCTTTGCTGGCCGGCTGTGCATCTCAGGCCCCGGCGCTGCGTCAGGATCAGGGCTATGTGCTGGAGTGGATCGGCGAACGGCCGTTGATCGACAACAGCCATTTGACCATGACCCTGGGCGCCGATGGTCGTGCCTATGGCAATGCCGGCTGCAACCACTGGTTCGCGCCCTACACCCTGGACGGGCAGACGATCACCTTCGGCCACGTCGGAAAAACCCGCAAGATGTGCGCACCGGCACTGATGGAGCAGGAACAGCGCTTCCTGGAAGCTTTGCCAGGCGTGCAGCGCTGGGACATTTCCCCCATCGAGCAACTGCGTCTGTGGCCGGCCCAAGGCAAGCCGCTGCGGTTCTGGGCGGAAGAAGATTGAATCGCCAGCAAGCTGGCTCCTACAAATCCGTGTAGGAGCCAGCTTGCTGGCGATCGGGGCAGCGATCAATCATTGTGTGGGGGGCTCACCCCTTCCCGCGCAACGCCTCCAGCTTGCTCTTCACGCTTTCAATGGTCTGCTCGCCCAGCAGCTGTTCGCGCACTTTGCCTTTGTCGTCGATGATGTAGGTCACCGGCAGGGCCTCGGACGGCGGCAGGTTGTAATGCTCGGCAGGGTCCTGAGCCAACACGGTGAACTTGATGCCCAGTGCATCGGAAGCCTTTTTCAGCTCCTCGCCCTGCAGGTTGTCGAAATTGACGCCCAGCACCGTGACCTGCCGGTCCTTGAGCTGTTCGGCCAAGGTGTTGAATTGCGGGATTTCCACCCGGCACGGGCCGCACCATTCGGCCCAGTAATTGACGACCAGCCAATGGCCGTCGATGCGTTCGCTGGCGACTTTCCGACCGTCCTGGTCAACGCCCAGGTCCGTGCCACAACCGCTGAGCAGAAGACTGCCGATCAGTGCCGCTGCCGCTGCCATTCGCCTCACCATGTGTGCTTCCTTCCTCGCTTTCGTTGGCGGTCGGTTAGACCGATGCTGCGACTAATGACCACCCTATATGTCGAATGGTGCGGTCACGCGGGTAGAATACGCGCCACCCCAGGCAAGAGCGACCCGCAAATGACCGACCTGACTCTTTATCACAACCCGCGCTGTTCCAAATCCCGCGCCGCGCTGGAATTGCTGCAGAGCCGAGGCCTTGCGCCCGACGTGATGCTGTATCTGGAAACCCCGCCGGACGCCGCGCAACTGCGCGATCTGCTGGGCAAGCTCGGCATCGGCCCCCGCCAGTTGCTGCGCAAGGGCGAGGAGGCTTACAAGGAACTCAACCTGGCCGATCCCGACCTGAACGACGAGCAACTGATCGCGGCGATGGTCGCCCACCCCAAACTGATCGAACGCCCTGTTCTGGTCGCCGGCGACAAAGCCGTCATCGGCCGCCCACCGGAAAACATCCTGGAGCTGCTGCCATGAGCACACCTTACATTCTGGTCCTGTATTACAGCCGTAATGGCTCCACCAGTGAAATGGCCCGGCAGATCGCCCGCGGCATCGAGCTGGGCGGTATGGAGGCGCGGCTGCGTACCGTGCCGGCGGTGTCGGCCGATTGCGAGGCCACCGCGCCGTCCATCCCGGAGAATGGCGCGCTCTATGCCAGCCTCGACGACCTGAAAAACTGCGCAGGTCTGGCGCTGGGCAGCCCGACCCGGTTCGGCAACATGGCCGCGCCGCTCAAGTATTTCCTGGATGGCACCAGCAATCTGTGGCTGACCGGCGATCTGGTCGGCAAGCCGGCGTGCGTGTTCACCTCCACCGCCAGCCTGCACGGCGGCCAGGAAACCACGCTCATGTCGATGCTGCTGCCGCTGCTGCACCACGGCATGCTGATCATGGGCCTGCCCTACAGCGAAGGCGCGTTGCTGGAAACTACCGGCGGCGGGACGCCATACGGTGCCAGCCACCATGCCGGGGCCGATGGCAAGCGTCCGCTGGACCGTCACGAAACCGAGCTGTGCCGCGCACTGGGCCAGCGCCTGGCGAAAACCGCGCGGCAGCTGGAGTCCGGCCGTGGCTAGAAAGCCCAAGGCGTTGCCGCCAAGGGAATGGCTGGAGCCTCGGGTACGCATCGGCCGGGTCGCAAGCCTGGCGTGCTTCTTTGGCATGATCGCCTTTCTGTCGGTGTACTACCTGGCGATCGCCAATCTGCATGGCGCCCGCCCGGGCGTCATCCTCGCCATCGAGTTGTTGCCGTTGCTGCTTCTGGCACCCGGCGTGGTGCGCGGCCGTCCGCGCGGCCTGTCCTGGGTGTGCTTTGTGATCAATCTGTATTTCATCAAAGGCGCCCTGGCCGCATTCGATCCGAACCGATGGCTGTTCGGCGTACTCGAAATGCTTGCCAGCGTAGCCGTCTTCACCAGCGCGCTGCTTTATGTCCGCTGGCGCTCGCAGCTGGATCGCACTCCTGCCAGCCCACTGCCTCAACCCACGGAGACCTGATGCACGACTACAAATGGCTGAACGAGTATTGCCTCAACCGTTTCGGCTCCGCCCAAGCCCTGGAAGCTCGCCTCCCCACCCCGAAAAGCCCCGACCAGCTGCGCAACATCAGTGCCGACCGTTACCTGTCGACCATGGCGCTGCGGGTCTTTCGGGCCGGTCTCAAGCACAGTCTGGTGGACGCCAAGTGGCCGGCGTTCGAGGAAGTGTTCTTTCGTTTCGACCCGGAAAAGGTGGTGCTGATGGGCGCCGACCACCTGGAACGACTGATGCAGGACACCCGCATCATTCGTCACCTGGGCAAGCTCAAGAGCGTGCCGCGCAATGCGCAGCTGATTCTCGACATCGAGCACGAACACGGCAGTTTCGGCAACTTCATCGCCGATTGGCCGGTGCAGGACATCACCGGCTTGTGGCAGTACATCGCCAAGCATGGCAACCAGATGGGCGGGCTGTCCGCGCCGCGCTTCCTGCGCATGATCGGCAAGGACACCTTCATTCCGACCTGGGACGTGGTCGCCGCGCTCAACGCCCAGGACATCGTCGACCGGGTGCCGAGCAGCAAGCGCGATCAGGCCATTGTCCAGGAAGCGTTCAATCAGTGGCAGGCGGAGAGCGGTCGACCGCTGTGTCAGATTTCAGCAATGCTGGCATTCACGGTCAATCATTAGTCAAAGATTCACCACATTGACAAACCGCGAAGCCGCGGTTTCGTCGATGCGCAGGCTGGTGAAGTCGAACAGGTTGCGGTCGGCCAGTTGCGACGGCACGACGTTCTGCAAGGCGCGGAAGATGCTCTCGGTGCGACCCGGCGTCTTGCGTTCCCACTCGTGGAGCATCTCCTTGACCACCTGGCGCTGCAGGTTTTCCTGCGAGCCGCACAGGTTGCACGGAATGATCGGGAAGCCCTTGAAGTCCGAATAGGCCTGAATGTCCTTCTCGTGGCAGTAAGCCAGCGGACGGATCACCACGTTGCGGCCGTCGTCGGCGCGCAACTTCGGCGGCATGGCCTTGAGCGAGCCGTTGAAGAACATGTTGAGGAAGAAGGTCTCGACGATATCGTCACGATGGTGACCGAGCGCCATCTTGGTTGCGCCGATTTCGTCGGCGAAGGTGTAGAGCGTGCCGCGACGCAGACGTGAACACAGCGAGCAGGTGGTCTTGCCTTCCGGGATCAGTTCCTTGACGACCGAATAGGTGTCCTTTTCGACGATGTGGTATTCGATGCCCAGGGTTTCCAGGTAGGCAGGCAGCACGTGCTCGGGGAAGCCGGGCTGCTTCTGGTCCATGTTCACCGCAACGATGTCGAACTTGATCGGCGCCACCTTCTGCAAGTGCGTCAGCACGTCGAGCATGGTGTAGCTGTCCTTGCCGCCGGAGAGGCAAACCATGACCTTGTCGCCGTCCTCGATCATGTTGTAATCGGTAACCGCTTCGCCGGCCAACCGACGCAGGCGTTTTTGCAGTTTGTTCTGGTTGACTGACAAGGTGCCCATGGTGCTGGTGGTATCCAAATGACGTGACTGCGGGAAAGGGCGACTATTTTACGCACAACCGGCGCTGCATTGAACATCCCGCCGAGGCCTGCGGTCGCTCGATCTGCTATTACCCGCGCGCGGCAAATCGCCAAACGCTCTAAGCCCGCGAGTTTGCGCAGGGTGGAGCTTCCTATACTGCTTCATGAGGTCGCACGCGACAGACACTTTCAGGCTTGTGGCCTTGGGCGCCGGTTAGTTCCGGGCGCATGGGTATCCACGAGTCGAAGGAGTACGCGCATGATTCACCATGTCTGGGGGCTGTTCACCCATCCCGATAGGGAATGGAAGCAGATACGTGGCGAAGAAGAAACGATCCGCCATATGTACTTTACCCACACGCTGATCCTGGCCGCCGTGCCGGCCGTTTCGGCCTACATCGGCACCACGCAGGTGGGCTGGGTGATTGCCGACCGGGCGCCGGTCATGCTGACCCAGGGCAGCGCCCTGTGGATGACAGTCATGTCTTATCTGTCGATGCTGGCGGGCGTTGCGGTCATGGGCAGCTTCATCAACTGGATGGCCCGCACCTATGACGCCACGCCCACGCTGGCGCAATGCATCGCCTTCGCCACCTACACCGCGACGCCGTTGTTCATTGGCGGCCTCGCGGCGCTCTACCCGCACCTGTGGCTGGGCATGCTGGTCGGCACCGCGGCGGTCTGCTACACCGTCTACCTGCTTTACGTGGGGCTGCCGACGTTCATGAACATTCCTTCCGAGGAAGGCTTCATGTTTTCCAGTTCGGTGCTCGCGGTCGGGCTGGTAGTACTGGTCGCGATCATGGCGTTTACCGTGGTGCTCTGGGGCATCGGCGTCGGACCGGAATACACTGGCTGAGCGTGACGCTCCGGGGCGGTGAACGACCGGCGGGCGGTTGAGGTTTTCAGCCGCCCGGCGCGTTGCGGCATACTGCGCGCATCTGGAGAGCCCCACAGCATGCCCGAGCAACTCAATACCCGCGTCGAAACCTGTTACCAGCAAGCCGAAGCCTTTTTCAAACGTTCCTTCAAACGTCCCGTGGTCAGCTTGAAACTGCGCGGCCAGAAGGCCGGCGTTGCGCACCTTTACGAAAACCTGTTGCGTTTCAATCCGCAGCTGTACCGGGAAAACACCGAAGACTTCCTGCGCCAGACCGTTCCCCACGAAGTCGCCCACCTGATTGCGCACCAGCTGTTCGGCGGCAGCATTCAGCCCCATGGCGAAGAGTGGCAGTTGATCATGCGGGGCGTGTATGAACTGCCACCCAACCGCTGCCACAACTACGAGGTCAAGCGCCGCAGCGTGATGCGCTACATCTACCGGTGCCCCTGCCCCGACAGCGACTTCCCCTTCACCGCCCAGCGCCACGGCATGGTCCGCAAAGGCCGGCGCTACCTGTGCAAGCGCTGTCGCCAGACGCTGGTGTTCAGCGGTGAAACACGAGTGGAATAATGCCGGGGCATAAAAAAACCCATCCGAAGATGGGTTTTTTTCATCGCTTGTCGCTTATCAGACCGACTTGCCAGTGCTCACTGGAGCCGGGCCTTCAGCCACGCCGAGGTCGTCTTCGTGACGGGTTTCGACGATCGCGGTGCCACCGGAAGCCAGCTCGCTCTGCAGTTGGTTGGTGTCCAGCTCGCCTACCCACTTGGCAACGACGACGGTCGCTACGGCGTTACCGACCAGGTTGGTCAGCGCGCGGGCTTCGGACATGAAGCGGTCGATACCCAGGATCAGCGCCAGACCGGCAACCGGCAGGTGGCCGACAGCCGACAGGGTCGCGGCCAGAACGATGAAGCCCGAACCGGTGACGCCGGCCGCGCCCTTGGAGGACAGCAGCAGAACCAGCAGCAGGGTGATCTGGTGAGTGATGTCCATGTGGGTGTTGGTCGCCTGAGCGATGAACACGGCCGCCATGGTCAGGTAGATCGAAGTACCGTCCAGGTTGAAGGAGTAACCGGTCGGGATGACCAGACCGACGACCGACTTCTGCGCGCCCAGACGCTCCATCTTGATCAGCATGCGTGGCAGTGCCGATTCCGAAGAGGAAGTACCCAGTACGATCAGCAGCTCTTCACGGATGTAGCGAACCAGCTTGAAGACGCTGAAACCGTGCGCGCGGCAGATGGCGCCCAGAACCAGAATCACGAACAGGAAGCAAGTGATGTAGAAGCAGATCATCAGCTGGCCAAGTTGCACCAGCGAGCTCACGCCGTACGCGCCGATGGTGAAGGCCATGGCACCGAAGGCGCCGATGGGGGCCAGCTTCATGATCATGTTGATGATGTTGAACATCACATGGGCGAAGCGATCGATGAAGTCCAGCACCGGACGGCCGTAGGCGCCCAGACGGTGCAGGGCAAAGCCGAAGATCACCGAGAACATCAGCACTTGCAGGATGTCGCCGTTGGCGAAGGCGCCGACGATGGTGTTCGGGATCACGTTGAGGATGAAGCCGACAACGCTCTGATCCTTACTGGCAGTCACATAGGCCGCAATCTTGGAAGCGTCCAGGGTGCTGACGTCGATGTTCATGCCGGCACCCGGCTGAACGACGTTGACCACGATCAGACCGATCAACAGCGCGATGGTCGAAACGATCTCGAAATACAGCAGCGCGTAGCCACCGGTCTTGCCGACCGACTTCATGTTCTGCATGCCGGCGATACCGCTGACGACCGTACAGAAGATGATGGGGGCGATGACCATCTTGATCAGTTTGATGAACCCGTCGCCCAGCGGCTTCAGGGCCTTGCCGGTATCGGGGTAGAAGTGACCGATCAGGATACCGATCACGATAGCGACGATGACCTGGAAGTACAGAGTTTTGTAGAAGGGCTGACGAGTCGTCATTGCAGTTATCCTCAAGGGCGTCGTCGGCATCTCACCTGATGCACGCGAGCCTATAAAGCGCTAACCCTCCTGCACTGGAGGGATTTGTTGTGTCGAGCTGCGCGAGGCAGACCTCTTTCACGTTTAGCAATAGGCGTGCCACGATCCCGGCGTTCAATGAAATCGCGACCTACATGGCGTACAGCCTTCACCTGAGGCCGGCAAAGGTCAAGAGGATGGCGGAAATCCGCCTAATAAACCGAAAAACCGGAAGACAGTGGCGGGTATCCGCCGTGTCGAGCCGTAGGAGCCAGCTTGCTGGCGATCCGTCTCGCTGTCGATTTCCATGACAAGAGAAATCGCCAGCAAGCTGGCTCCTACAGGGGCGTTGTTTTCAGTGCAGCGGAAAATGAATCCTGAACGCCGCGCCGCCCAACGGCGATTCCCCCAGGGTCAGGCGCGCGGCGTAGCTTTCGATGATGTCCTTGACCACCGCCAGCCCGATGCCCTGCCCGGGATTCTGCCGGTCCAGCCGCTCGCCCCGCTCCAGCACCCGTGCCCGCTGCGACTGCGGCACGCCGGGGCCGTCGTCTTCGACACACAGCTCGTCGCCCAGCGGCGACTCCAGAAAACTCACTTTCACTTCTCCCAGGCACAGCCGGTAGGCGTTTTCCAGCAGATTGCCGAGCATTTCCAGTAAAGCGCCCTCTTCCATCGCCACCTGACACTGCTCCGGCAGATCCAGCGTCACCTTGACCTGCTTGTCGCGATACACCTTATCAAGGGTGTTGCACAGGCTTTCGACCACGGGCCGCAACTGCACGTGGTGACGTACGAGACCGCTCTTGCGCAGGCTGGCGCGTTGCAGCTGGTAGCCGATCTGCTGACTCATGCGTTCGATCTGGGTTTGTAATACGCGTGCCTGCTCCAGGTCTTCCGGGCGCTTGGCGATGTTCTCGCTCACGCCCTGCAACACCGCCAGCGGGGTTTTCAGACTGTGCGCCAGGTCATCGAGCGAGTCGCGATAGCGGATGCGCTGCTCCCGCTCGCTGCGCAACAGGCGGTTGAGCGAGTCGGTCAGGCGCAGCAGCTCGCTGGGATGTTTCTCGCTGAGACTGTCCCGCGCCCCGGCTTCCACCTGATCCAGTTCGTGACTGATTCCGCGCAAGGCCCGCAACCCCCAGGTGAGCCCCAGCCACAGCAGCCCGAGCAACACCAGCAGCGCGACGCCGAAGCCCACGTAAAGCTTGTGGCGCAGGTCGTCGATGGTCTGCTGGTAGCCGCGCAGAGGTTGCAGCGCCACGATACTGAACGCCGCGTTACGCCCGCCGAGCAGTTTGATTTCTACGTCATAGACAAAATACTCGTCCCCCGTGACTTCACGGACGCGAGCGAACTGGCTGCCCTGCCCATCGTAATGGGGGTGGTATTGAATATCCTGATCTTCGGTGGCGAGAGACCGCCACACCAACTGGCCCTGGCGGTTATAGATGTAGCCGAGCAGACGGCTGCCGGGCAGATTGAACTGCTCGCCGGGCAGCAGCGACGGCATCAGCAGCCGACCGTCCTCGACCCGCGCGGCGGAAATCATGGTGGTAACGTCGGAGGCCAGGCGCTGCTCGATGGCGCCGCGCAGCGCCAGGCTGAAAGCGCCCTGCAGCGCGGGCAGCATCAACAACATGAAGATGACGGCGAGCGTCGCGGCGCCCAGCATCAGGCGCAGGCGCAGCGAACGGATCATGTACAGCGCTCGGTGAACAGATAACCCATGCCACGCACGGTCTCGATGGGCTTGAACCCCTGGTCGCCATCGAGCTTGCGGCGCAGACGGCCTACCAGGACCTCAATGACGTTCGGATCACGCTCGTCATCGTCAGGATAAAGCTGCTCCATCAGGCGCTCTTTGGCGACCACCTGCTGATGATGGAGCATCAGGTATTCGAGGATGCGATATTCGTAGGCCGTCAGCGCCAGCGGCTGTTCGCTCAAGGTCGCCTGCTTGCGGTTGAGGTCCAGCAGCAGAGGCCCTGCCGTAATCGCGGACTGAATGAAGCCGCTGGAGCGTCGCAGCAGTGCGTTGAGACGCGCCTCCAGTTCCTCGAACTGAAAGGGCTTGACCACGTAGTCGTCGGCACCGGCGGCCAAGCCCTCGACCTTGTCCTGCCAGTTGCCGCGTGCGGTCAGGATCAGAATCGGGAACGCCTTGCCCAGCGTGCGCAGCTGACGAATCAGGTCCAGTCCGCCGATACCCGGCAGGCCCAGATCGATCACTGCCAGATCGTGATTGAACTGCCCGACCTGATACAGCGCTTCTTCAGCGTTGGCGACGGCCTCCACCACGTGGCCTGCTTCAGTCAGGCGCGTACGCAAGTGATGACGCAACAGCGCCTCGTCCTCCACCACCAACAACTTCATGCAGCTCTCCCAGGCGCGTTCAGCCTCAAGATTCAATCATAACGTCTGCGACCGCTCAGCGTTCAAGCGCCTGCCATTCAAGAAGCCTACACAGTAACCGCGCGGCGCTGAACTGGCACTGAACGCGCCTCGCGCCTGTGGGCGGCGGTAGAATCGGCTAGGCTGTGGCTTCCGCCCCCCTTTCTATATGTGAACAAGGAGTCGAACATGCGTGTGTGGACCGGACTTTTCCTGATGGCCTGCGCCGGGCTGGCCCAGGCGGCGATCAAGACCGAGCAGCTTGATTACCAGAGCGCCGACGGCACCCGACTGGTCGGCTACTACGCCTACGACGACGCGATAAAAGGCCAGCGCCCCGGCGTGCTGGTGGTCCATGAATGGTGGGGCCTGAACGACTACGCCAAGCGCCGCGCCCGCGACCTGGCCGCACTGGGTTACAGCGCCATGGCCATCGACATGTACGGCGAAGGCAAGAACACCGAACATCCCAAGGACGCCATGGCATTCATGCAGGCGGCCCTCAAGGACAGCGCGACTGCGGACAAGCGCTTCGACGCGGGCCGTGAACAGCTCAAGAAACAGCCGCAGACCAACCCGGCGAAAATCGCAGCCATCGGCTACTGCTTCGGCGGCAAGATCGTGCTTGACGCGGCCCGTCGCGGCGAACCCCTGGCCGGCGTGGTGAGCTTCCATGGCGCGCTGGTGACCAATACACCGGCCCAATCGGGGATCAAGGTGCCGATGCTGGTCGAACACGGCGCCCAGGACAGCATGGTGACGGCGGAAAACGTCGCGGCCTTCAAGAGCGAGATGGACAAGGCGGGCGCCGACTACAAGTTCGTCAGCCTGGAAGGCGCCAAACACGGCTTCACCAACCCCGACGCCGACCGCCTCGGCCACGGCGATCACGGCGGCCCCGACATCGGCTACAACAAAGCCGCCGATCAGGCGTCGTGGGCGGATATGCAGGCGTTTTTCAAGAAGATATTTGGATAAGCCTGCGATCCCTGCTGTGCGCATCTTCGCGACCTGCCTGACAGACCGGGTCGTACATGTCGCGAGCAAGCTCCCTCCCACATTAACCGCGCTTCATACCCGACAGCGTGGTCATCCTGGAGAGAGCTTACTCCCAGATGCACTGCATTTTGGACCTGACAACACAATCATTGTGGGAGGGAGCTTGCTCGCGACAGGCGATCTTGAGGGCAAACGAACAGAACAACCAGTCCGCGCAACATTCGGCCAACCATAATTTTTCAGCTCCCTCGGGCCGGACCTTATATTCCGGGTCTTTCAAAAGCCAGAGGACAATGGAATGTCCAGTCATAGCCACTCCCGAGCTTTACGCAGAGGCCGGTATTCCTGCGCGCACCATATATATCTCGTAACCACCTCGACTTTCGACCGAACGCCCGTCTTCACCAGCTTGGCGCTGGGCCGCTTGCTGGTCGATGAACTGCGGCTCGCTCAAGAGCAAGATCTTGCCCACTCCCTAGCCTGGGTGGTAATGCCCGATCATTTACATTGGCTGTTTGAGCTACGGGCCGAATCCCTGTCAGGCCTGATTCAACGGGTAAAGTCCAAAAGCGCCGCTGCGGTAAACAGGGCGAGAGGAGCTTCGGGACAGCTCTGGCAAGATGGTTTTCATGACAGAGCCATCAGAGACGAACGTGATCTGGTCAATTTCGCTCGATACATCGTCGCCAATCCGGTGCGGGCCGGCCTGGTGCCCAGCATCCGCGAGTATTCGTTGTGGGACGCGATCTGGATCTGAGTAAGTGGGTTGAGGATCAAATGATCCGGCCTGGATCAGCGCGGTCTTTGTGGGAGGGAGCTTGCTCGCGACAACCGCAACGCGACAAATCGACATGCACGCTCACGCCTCGACTTCCCACCCCGCCCATCCCCCGGCACAATGCCGCGCATGATCATCACGCCCCCACTCCCCGCTTGCTGCCCGGCTCTGACCCGTCACTGGCCCCTTCCGCTTGCCGTCCCTGGCGCGGTGCTGGTGAGTGGCGTATTCGAGCCGTCGCATCTGGCCGAGGGCGATTTTTCGCGGTGTGGCATCGAGCAGCCGCCCAGCATCGTTCGGTCGGTCGCGAAGCGGCAGGCGGAGTTTCTCGCCGGGCGATTGTGCGCGCGGCAGGCGATGCAAGAACTGGACGGGCGGGTTCATGTGCCGGTGATTGGCGGGGATCGAGCGCCGGTCTGGCCTGAGGACGTCTGCGGATCGATCACCCACGGCACCGGCTGGGCCGCTGCTGTCGTGGGGCACAAAGCACAGTGGCGCGGTCTGGGACTGGACACCGAGCACGTGCTCAGCCACGAGCGCGCCTCCCGACTGGCCGGGGAGATTCTTACCGCCAGCGAGCTGGCTGACATGGCCGCCGCCACGCAGGATCAGGTCGCGTTGCGCGTGACCCTGACCTTCTCCATAAAGGAAGCGCTGTTCAAGGCCCTCTACCCCATCGTGCAGAAGCGCTTCTATTTCGAGGACGCCCAACTGCTGGGCTGGCAACAGGACGGCAGTGTCCGCCTGCGACTGTTGACCGATCTCTCGGCCGAATGGCATCGCGGCAAGGAGCTCGACGGCCAGTTCGATGTTCATGACAACCGCCTGCTGAGCCTGGTTGCGATCGCCGCCTGATCCTCCTGCGGCGTCCTGACGCATCGATTGGCGCTTGTGCGCGAAATCCGTTGACCGCTCGACAAGCCTGTAAAAATCCGTGACAAACGGTCGGGTCCAGTAGTTATGCGGCCTACAAGCGCGACGCCTTCGTCATACACAAACTACACACAGCGTTATCCACAGGTCGTGCGTTGCAATTGGTGTCGCAAACGCATTATCTTGTAGCCCAACCTCTGGCGACACCCTACATGTAGGGTTTTACGCCGAAAGGCCAGCACAACTCAATCGTGAATTTCAAGCGTTTTTTCTTGCTTCCGAGGGTTGAATTTCTCACGAATCGCTGGTCAAACCGCCCGCATTCTCATGCGTCCCGAGCGGTATGGATTGCAACACCGGCAACACACAATTCGACAGATTTCGCGGGATCGGCCCAGCCGACCCTTTTGGCTTCAAAGCCGGGATGCGCCCAGCGCGTCCTGATCCGTTTGAGGCCTTTTGCAGTTGCCCGCGCGCGGGCGACCGATTTGCCATATGACGGAACGGTGGGCAGCGATGCCCGAACATATTTTCAGACGTGGAGACACCCATGCAAACCGACACAACTCGCGAGAATTCGCCGACCGCTGCGCCAAAGGCCGGCCAGGCCTCACAGGACCTGTCCGCCACCGCACCCGGTCAACTGCGAGTGATCAAACGTAACGGCACCGTCGTGCCTTACACCGATGACAAGATCACTGTCGCGATCACCAAGGCGTTTCTCGCAGTTGAAGGCGGTACCGCCGCCGCTTCGTCGCGTATCCACGACACCGTTGCGCGCCTGACCGAGCAGGTCACCGCGACCTTCAAGCGTCGCATGCCTTCGGGCGGCACCATCCACATCGAAGAAATCCAGGACCAGGTCGAACTGGCCCTGATGCGTGCCGGCGAGCAGAAAGTCGCTCGCGACTACGTGATCTACCGTGACTCCCGCGCCCGCGAGCGCGCCGGTCGTGCCGGTGAAGCGCCGGTCCAGGCCCACCCGTCCATTCGCATCGCCCTGGCTGACGGCAGCCTGGCGCCGCTGGACATGGGTCGTCTGCACACCATCATCAGCGAAGCATGCGAAGGTCTGGCCGAAGTCGATGCCAGCCTGATCCAGAACGAAACCCTGAAGAACCTGTACGATGGCGTTGCGCTGAAAGACGTGAATACCGCGCTGGTGATGACCGCGCGTACCCTGGTCGAGCGCGAGCCGAACTACTCGTTCGTCACTGCCCGCCTGCTGATGGACACCCTGCGCGCCGAAGCCCTGGGCTTCCTGGACGTCGCCGAGAGCGCCACCCACCACGAAATGGCCGACCTGTACGCCAAGGCGCTGCCAGCCTACGTCGCCACCGGTATCAAGTACGAACTGCTCAACCCTGTCCTGGCCGAATTCGACCTGGAAAAACTGGGCAAGGCAATCAACCACGAGCGTGATCAGCAATTCACTTACCTCGGCCTGCAGACCCTGTACGACCGTTACTTCATCCACAAGGACGGCGTGCGTTTCGAACTGCCGCAGGTGTTCTTCATGCGCGTGGCCATGGGCCTGGCCATCGAAGAGAAAGCCCGCGAAGACCGCGCCATCGAGTTCTACAACCTGCTGTCTTCGTTCGACTACATGGCCTCGACCCCGACGCTGTTCAACGCCGGTACTCTGCGTCCACAGCTGTCGAGCTGCTACCTGACCACCGTTCCGGACGATCTGTCGGGCATTTACCACGCGATCCACGACAACGCCATGCTGTCCAAATTCGCCGGCGGCCTGGGCAACGACTGGACTCCGGTGCGCGCGCTGGGCTCCTACATCAAGGGCACCAACGGCAAATCCCAGGGCGTCGTGCCGTTCCTCAAAGTGGTCAACGACACCGCCGTCGCGGTCAACCAGGGTGGCAAGCGCAAGGGCGCTGTCTGTGCCTACCTGGAAACCTGGCACATGGACATCGAAGAGTTCATCGAGCTGCGCAAGAACACCGGTGATGACCGTCGTCGTACCCACGACATGAACACTGCCAACTGGATCCCTGACCTGTTCATGAAGCGCGTCTTCGACGATGGCAAGTGGACCCTGTTCTCGCCGTCCGAAGTGCCGGACCTGCACGACCTGACCGGCAAGGCGTTCGAAGAGCGTTACGAATACTACGAAGCGCTGACCGAATACCCAGGCAAGATCAAGCTGTTCAAGACCATCCAGGCCAAGGACCTGTGGCGCAAGATGCTCTCGATGCTGTTCGAGACCGGCCACCCATGGCTGACCTTCAAGGACCCGTGCAACCTGCGCAGCCCGCAGCAGCACGTGGGCGTAGTCCACAGCTCGAACCTGTGCACCGAGATCACCCTGAACACCAACAAGGACGAGATCGCGGTCTGCAACCTGGGCTCGATCAACCTGCCGAACCACATCGTCAACGGCAAGCTGGACACCGACAAGCTCAAGCGCACCGTCGACGTAGCCGTTCGCATGCTCGATAACGTCATCGACATCAACTACTACTCCGTGCCGCAGGCCCGCAACTCCAACCTGCGTCACCGTCCGGTCGGCCTGGGCATCATGGGCTTCCAGGACGCGCTGTACCTGCAGCACATCGCCTACGGTTCCGATGCAGCCGTGCAGTTCGCCGACACTTCCATGGAAGCGGTCAGCTACTATGCGATCCAGGCTTCCTGCGACCTGGCCGACGAGCGCGGCGCCTACGAGACGTTCGACGGCTCGCTGTGGTCCAAGGGCATCCTGCCGCTCGACTCGCAGCAGATCCTGATCGAGCAGCGTGGCGAGAAGTACATCGACGTCGACCTCAAGGAAACCCTGGACTGGGCGCCGGTTCGTGCCCGCGTGCAGAAAGGTATCCGTAACTCGAACATCATGGCCATCGCGCCGACCGCGACCATCGCCAACATCACCGGCGTATCGCAGTCGATCGAACCGACCTACCAGAACCTGTACGTGAAATCGAACCTGTCGGGCGAATTCACCGTGATCAACCCGTACCTGGTTCGCGACCTCAAGGCCCGCGATCTGTGGGACTCGGTCATGATCAACGACCTCAAGTACTACGACGGTTCGGTTCAGCAGATCGAGCGCATCCCGCAGGAACTCAAGGACCTGTACGCCACCGCGTTCGAAGTGGAAACCAAGTGGATCGTCGACGCCGCCAGCCGTCGCCAGAAGTGGATCGACCAGGCTCAGTCGCTGAACCTGTACATCGCCGGCGCATCGGGCAAGAAACTGGACGTGACCTACCGCATGGCGTGGTACCGCGGTCTGAAGACCACCTACTACCTCCGTGCCCTGGCCGCGACCAGCACCGAGAAGTCGACCATCAACACCGGCAAGCTCAACGCCGTATCGAGCGGTGGCCACGGCCCGGACGACTCCGCCCTGACCGCCCCTCGCCCAAGCGAAGCCGCCCCGGCCGGCCCGGCGCCAGTGCCAAAGGCCTGCGCGATCGACGAGCCGGATTGTGAGGCTTGTCAGTAGGGTTCATAAGTTTTAAAACGTATACATTCTAGAAGTTATATCCCTCTAACCCCAATGGAACTAAGGGGTTAGAGGGTTTACTTGTCGTATACCGCTACCTATACTCCCCGGCCAAACTAGCTCACAGGTCGGAAGCGTATACTTTGGTCAGCTATTCCCTCAGATCTTTCACCGCGTCAGACGACCTACCCATGGCAGTGCTCGTTGACCACGAAGGTCGTCCTCCCTTCCTTCCAAATGTGTATGCCACTCTCCGATATCGAGATGTGGGCTTCGCCGTAACCACCATTGAAAAAGTGCTCCGTACCCTGGGCATGGCGTACCTGTGGGCGACTACCTGGAAACTTGACCTTGACGCAGCGTTGCGCTCAGAAACGTTCCTCTCGGTCGAGCAATGCGAAGATCTAGCTTTCTTCCTTCGTATGGATCGGGGCGCGCAAGACCAACTGGTAGCAGAGTCTCTGCAAACTCGGCCTCGTAAAATTGTGCGACTGGAACAGGTACGCAGCGGGGGTGCCCCGAACGCACCCAGAACATTGATTTCCGCAGTGGAGGGTGGATACAGAATCCGCACAGTGGCGAACTTTCTGGAGTTCAATCATGAGCGCATTAACCCAAAGGCATCCGAGAAGCCAAGGAAAGACCTTTCAAAAGCACGAGAAAGGGCCATTGCCGCGTTGCGAGCTCAAGAGCCAAGGGCTGTGCCATCAGACGAGGGAGACGCTCCGGAAGGGCTTTTGGAAGAGCTTATGGATGCCATCGATGCCGCCTTCGAGCCGGGATCCGAGACCAACCCCTTTCAGTCGGACTTTCACCAATACCGAAATCACCTGATATACCGAATCTTCAACGATACGGCGATCAGACGCAGTGAGCTTCGGTACATCAGGGTGGAAGACATCAACCATGCTACCCGCCGCGTGAAAGTGCGGGTATCAAAAACCATTGCGAGAACGCTGCCAATAACCGAGCAGACAGCATACGAATTCCATCAATTCGTCATGAACCACTGGGCGAAAATCCCGGCGAAAGCGCGAAAACATGGCTACCTCTTCACGACCAGCAAAGGCGATCACCTTTCTGTAGAAGCAATTAACTTGGCGTTCAGAGAGCTCCGCCGCAAAAACAGCTTGCCCACAAGTATTGCTCCACATGCATTACGCCGGACTTGGAATGATCGTCTGAGCAGAAAGATTGACAGCCTTCCTCCTGAAGAGCGGATGAAGCCAGAAGAAGAAAAACAGGTCAGGAACCGCCTCAATGGCTGGTCGAAAAAGTCCAAAATGGAAGAGCGTTATGCCCGAAGGCACATCCGTGAAAAAGCGGACAAAATTGCCGAAGACTTGGCTAACGATCTGAATAAAAAGAAAGAAGATTCCTCTAAATGACCTACGCAAACAACGCCATTAATAATCAACCAGCATCGCCAAGTGCAAAAAATGGCAGAGTCGTTCTATTGGACGGTCGTATAATTGAAATTCAAATGGGCCAAATCCTGCGAATCAATGACCGCGACGGCAACTCGAATCCTATGCGCCTTGACAGTTTAAGGCCCGGCAACATATTGCACGAAAGCATATATGCCTCAATTAAAACGACCTTATCTACTCATAGCCTTTCTTACAATAGAACGATCCTGTATGCCATTAGAAATTGGTTCGAACTGCCAGAAATGGCTTCCAAAGATTATATTGATATCTCAGAAATAAATTCTCTAAACAAAGTCCCATTAAGTTATAGGGCCTTTGTAATACCTTTGCTTCGCCGTATTTCAGATCTTAGCTTGCCAGGATTGTCAGATTCGGTTCTCGACTTTCTTGAACATCCATATAAGTGGGAAGAAAAGAGCACCGGCGCCTACTTTGGTTTAATTACCAATGACCCCGAAAAGGGTGCGCTTACCGAGCAGGAAATCCACAACGTTCATCATGAGCTCAATCGGGCGTATTCAAACGGGACAATCAGTCAAGCCGACTACACCATTTGTTGGTTCTTTATTGGAACAGGCGTTAGGCCGTCTCAAGCCCATAGGATGAACAAGAAAGATGTCATCATCCACAGCAAGAGCGGTATGGAGGTGACACTAAAGGTTCCATTAGCCAAAGGAGAAATGACTGCGTCTCTAGAACATTGGTTGCGTCGAGCACCTACGGTGCTCGCGGAGTGTTTGATTAGCTACCTAGACAAGCATCCGCCAGCGAACCTGGCTGGCATTGACGATCCGTTATTCGATGAGCTTTCCTCTCAAGCTCTGGGGCATCGTATGAGCTCAGTTATTCGAAAGCTGGATACATACTCAGAGCGCCTCGGAACCAAGATCGCAATCACCCCATATCGCTTTAGGTACACCCTTGCCACCAGGGCTCTGGCCCAAGGGGCTTCGGACTATGAAGTGGCGCGTTTGCTCACCCACCGAAGTACCTCATGTATCCAATACTACCGGGCATCCATGCCTGAGCTCCAAATGCCTATCCGAGAGGCGCTGGGCAAAGAAATGGGATACTTCGCACGGGCATTTCAAGGCAAGCCTATTTCAGGGCTGCACGAAGCGACCAGGGCCGGGGATCCTGACGCCGTTATCACGGACTTCATGAGGCTGATGGGAATGCCTGTTGGTGCATGTGGAACCCGCGCCGAATGCCACCAGAACGCTCCCGTCGCCTGCCTAGCTGGGTGCGCCCATTTCGAGCCTTTGCTGAGTGCACCCTGGGAAACCTTGATGTCATCTCTGGTAGCGGATCAAGAGGTCGAAACGGAGCCGAGGATCCGCCAGATCAATCACAGTGCAATGTCTGCGATTCAACAAATCATCACGATCCGCGACACATCAGAAGAAGTAATTTAAATGGGCGAAATCGTACATTTTGTTGGCAGAGACGCACTGAGTTCCCGAGAGAATCTGGAGCTATTCATTTCGCACGCCAAAGCAAACTTTCCTTTTACTAATATCGATTGGGAAAGTAATAGCTGGGACATCACTACTTTTAACATTGGGAGAGCGCAGGGAAAACTGAAGAAAGTTGCGCACTTCAAGTCAATGCGAGACGAATCTAGAAGCCGGTCAATCGTTCAAGTTCCTTTTGAAAAGGACTTCCTGTGCTTTGCAAAGGCGACATTCAGTGAGGTGATGCGCCGATTGCGTCTCGCTGAATTCAAACGGCACCTATACGCGCTCCAAGCCATTGAACAGGCACTGATTGACTCCAAACTCAGACCATGCGTTACCCAGCTAACTCCTTTCGTACTTGATAAGGCCTGTGATTTATTGACAGCTAGGTTCACTGACTCTTGGACTACGGCAAGGGTTCTGGAAAGGATCGTGACAGAGGTGGTTAACCCCGCACGACTTACACCAAGTCTATTGGAGTGGCGAAGCCCGATCCAATACAAGGCCCCGGTCAGAAACGACAGGATTGCTACCAAAGAATCCGATAAAGCTGTGGCAAGACTTCCGTCTCTAGAATCGATCCTGGCACTGGCAGAAATCCATCACACCAGCACCAACGTGTCAGATAAGCTGACAACTGCTTTTGTGTCTCTTGCCATGTATGCCCCGAGCCGGTCAGCTGAAATTTTAAGCCTTCCAGTAGACTGTCTCCGTTCAGCAGATACAAAAGACGGCCCTATTATGGGCATTGCATGGGCTCCAGCAAAAGGCGCAGGGGCGATGACCAAGTTCGCTGCCTCCGATGAGTTTGAGGCTGTGGTGAAAGAGACCGTCAGATACTTGATTGAACTTGGAGCTCCAGCACGCACCGCCGCAGCCTGGTATGCAAAAAACCCTAACGACATCTACCTTCCGCCTGACCTAGAGCACCTTCGTGGGCTGCCGATAACATTACTTGAGGCAGCAAAAATCCTCGGAAAAGAAACGGCTATCCATAGCAGCAAGGCAAAGAATTATGGACTCATAAAGACGGGCGAGATAACCCATGACCAGTCGCGATTGGAAGAAGGACTCAAATCTGGAAGTGCACCACTCTACGAGTTCAAATCGTTGGAAAAGTTTGCGCTCGGAAAGCTCCCTGCCGCCTTTCCGATCCTTGATGGGCATACCGGGCTAAAGTGGCACGAAGCACTATTCATGTTTCCAGAGAACATCCTCAGGCCAAACGCTGAGCCGCTGCTGTACGTCCCCTCATCGTTGTCGACCAATCAGTTCAATAATCAGCTAGGAGCCAATCCTGGCGGCGTTACGACGTTCAGTCGGAATAACAAGGTGAACCCCGACGGGAGCACTATCAGCATTACCACGCACGACTTCCGCCACTTGCTGAATACCCTCGCCCAAAGCAAGCACCTCAGTGAGTCTCTCATTGCTTTTTGGTCTGGTCGCAAAAACGTAAAACAGAACGAATGGTACGACCACCTGCCTCAAGAGGCCTTCATTGAGGCCTATCTGAAGCTTGGGGCCAAACAGCGGCCACTCCAGGTCGAGGGGCATCTGGAAGCCAAAGTGAATTCGATTGCAATTGCTCACGGCCTCACCCGAGAGCAGGCGCTTAAGCTGGAGCTAGGAGCGACTCACCGCACCCGCTACGGCATTTGCCGTCATGATCACGCACTCACCCCATGCCCCAAGGATAAGGACTGCGTGAGCTGTGGAGAGCACACGTTTGTGAAGGGCGACAAACGCCATCACGACGAGGCCGAGTTCCAATTCAAGCTCCACGAAAAAGCTGTCGCGGATGCTGAAGCGGCTTACGAACGTGGTGAGCCAGGCGCATCAAGGTGGCTGAAGCTTCACCAGCCTAAACTCGAACGATGGCGCCTTGTTCTGACCAAGCTGAACGATCCAACCATTGCTGATGGAACGTTTATCACATTGCCACCTCCTGACAACTCGCAGTCAAAGGCTGGGCTGGCCCAAGCCGTGAGGATCGTTAATCTAGACGCAAAAGCGCCAAAGAAATCTGAGGCAGAAGTCGATGACGATGTGGACGCCGACGAGAAGTTGCTACTGGACATGGGGTTTTTCTAAATGGGTGCGCCAAAGCTAAATGACGCCGGGATCGACAAGGCTGTACGCCTGCTGGACGGCTGGGTCGGGCTACTTACTTGGGATCGCTATCTAGCCATGCTAGAGGTAGAAATCGGCCACAAGTACACCAAGGCTGCGATGCTCCGGCAGCCACGCATCAAATCTGCCTGGGATCATGCCAAAGAGCACGCCAAGGATGACAACGGCGTAGTAAGGGTTTCTCGAAGCGCGGTTGAGACGGATAAGGCCCTGGAACGCGTCAGGCTTCTAGAGGCCCGCGTAGAGCGCCTGACACGTGAAAACAATGCTCTTCTGGAGCAGTTTGTTCGGTGGAGCCACAACGCTGTCAGGGGAGGTCTCACCTTGGATGACCTCGACCGCCCGTTGCCATATGCCAAGCCAAAAGAAATCCGGTAGACAGCAGGATGGCGTGTCGGAGCTACACCTCTAGAATGATGGTGGGCCCTAACGGTTCTACCGAAGCATTGATTTGGACGACGACGTCGAATGACGCGTCGTTGTCGGCCAGAACCCTTCTGAACACGCCCTGAATGTGCGCTTTAATCTCATCACGCTTGGCCGCAGCGTCTTGCCCGTTTACCTCTAAACTCACAGAAAAAGATGAGGTAGTCGGATCGGGCATACGCCACCCATCGACCGAAAGATCAAGGAGCTTCAATCTGACACTCGCCGCAAGGGAAACGGCGGCCTCGCTTCCATCCACTGGTCGGATCTTGTAGGCAAGGTGAAAGCGTTGGGTTGTCATAGTCTCGTCGCTACTCTTTGATTTGCATCGTGAGCTTACCCCAAACCTCTATGCCCCCAATGCCCCCCAATGCCCCCAATGCCCTTGGTTAACGATAGATTGGCTCTGCTGGCAAGAGAGAATTCGGAAAGATCAGCCTGAATGATGAAAATTTTCGAGGTCATAATCTGAATTTTTTAGCGTATACTTTCGCCACCAAAAGCAGCTCAAAAACTGCAAATGTATACGTTTTCACGATTGAGCAATGGCAAAAAATCTGCAAAACCCTTATGAGTACGGCGCGAAACCGATGTATACGCTCCCATACATAACGCTTTTGCCAGTAAGCGTTATTGAAGCCAGGCAGTCCGTGTAAGCAAAAAGCCCCTCCATGAGGGGCTTTTTGTTGCTTGCTATAGAAGAGTCGAACCGCTTCTCAAGCCATTACTTGTACGGAATGAGCTTGTCTTTCTCGATGTCCACCATCAACTCATCCAGCATTTGTCGCTTGGCTTCTACATAAGGGACCGGGACATACCAGGTGAAAACGCTCCAGCCCTCTCGTGCATAGCGATAAGACTTGAGCGGCTGGCCATCTTTGTAAACCGTACCTTGCAAGCTGTGCCCATATTTATAGGGAGCGGGAAACGTGAAAACGGTAGCGGAGTTAAGTAAGACGACGAGGTACATCACGCTGGGGTCGGTCGTATTGATACTGGTCAGCGTCAGGCTGTAACCGTCCCTGCCGAAACCGTCATTGAGCACCGAGAAAGCACCGGTATCGCGCAATGCCCTGGTAGTGTCCATGTACTGTCGCCGGTCTGTCGGGCTATTACTGTTTCTGCTGCCTTCGTTGATTGCCAGCGTTACAGGCACGTAGGGCTTTTCAGCTTTATAGTCCAAAGGCTTCATCACCGTGGCGCAGCCGCCGAGCAAGGTGAAAGTCAGCCCCAGAACCATCGCATGTCGAATATTCACTGCCCGCCCCCCACGCTGGGAAGCAAGCGGTCATGCCTGACATCCTGAGCGAATGCTCTGGCGATACGGGTGAAGTTCTGCCCCTGCATTTCACCGCCCTGATCCAGCAGGAACGTGTATTTGTGGGTATTGTTGCTGTAGCTGTATTGCTTCAAGGATTTCCCATCCTGCAGCACCGTGAATTGGGCCTGAGTCACCACTTCCTTCGATAGCGGCAGCATGAAAAGCGTCGCACAGCTGAGTAGTACCACGGGAAATGGCGGCAACTCGGTCTTCGTCTGGAATTTGACCCAGACGGTGAAATCACCCGCCTTGCCAACGCCAGGCTCGACCGCACTGAACACTCCGGTCTCACGCAGGTGGTTGCGCATTTGAGAGGCGTTGAGGGGGTCATCCACCAGCACGTGGATCGGCGCCAGGTAAGCCTGCCCGTCTGCGAGCGTCCTTTCAGGCAACGTATTGGTCGCTGTACAGCCAGCCAAAAACAGAGCAGTGGTAGCGCAAATGATTTTATTCATGGCTGTCCGCCTGTCCGCGCCGCAGACTCGACCGATTTGGAGGCCGTGTCATCCATGATGAAGGAGGCGGCGGCCTTCATATCGAGGTGAAGCAGCTCAGGCGCAGGCATTTCGGGATGCTGACGTTTGGCGATCACACCATCGCGAGCCATCTCATCACGCCACAGGAACATGCATTTCCCCTGCTGGATGCACGTAGACCGAAACTCTCCCAGGTAATACGCCTTACCGGCCTCGAGCCGCATAGGCATATTGAATTTTTCCCTCGCCTGACGGGACGTCACGATCGTGCCAAGCCCAGGCTGATAAGTGCTGGAGTAGAACTGGAAATCGTAAAATTCGTAGTCGCCGGGCTTGAGAGGAAGGACGAAGACGCTGGCTGTGCCATCCGCGTCCCTGACATCTTCGGATGTCGGGTAAGTACCGCTCATCCACACACCCGCCGCGCCGTACTGAGAGCCACGCTTGCGGAACAACAGCCGCTGATTTTCAGCCGTAGACAGGGCCAGGTATTTAGGCCCGATGGAGCCGACCAGATAGGCCGCAGGCTCGCTGGCCAGAGGCTGCAATGGTTCGCTGACCATGGATGCGTTCTGGCTGCAGCCGACGAGACCGGCCAGCAGGCCAGCCAACAGTGAGGTTTTGAAAGTATGAAACATGTACATCCTTGATCGAACTGATTTCTGCGAACAGGAAGCAGCATTTTTTGTAAGCCGCTCCCTGGCATTATCGGCGGCGCGCATTCAGGGTGCCTGAGCACTCCCGGTCGCCAGACCGGGCGATGCCACCCCTCCGTTCATCGGCTGCCGACCATTTTTCTGAAGCGAGTTCGATAGAGACAAACCGCATGCAGTGTCATCCAAAGCACGGGTTCTCCGGCCTGCGGCGCTGGAAATAAAGGGGAAGTGAACAGTGACACCGATCAGCAATGAACCTGACGGGTCGCTGCATACTCTCGAATGCCCGCGCCAGACGGCAAAGCCGGATTGTGAAGGACGAGAAAAAACTATATCTTGTGCCCATCAGTCAGAGCGACCACTATATGAACGATAGGCTTTATCTGGCAGAGCAATTTGTGCTGGGCATTGTGGTAACGCTAGCGTGCTCTGTTCTGACTGATACCTGGCAGTAAACGATCAGCGTAGAGCGAAAATCTGTATAATCCCGCGCTTGATTCAGGACGCTTTCGATGACCCATTTCAAAGGCATGAAAGTCACCCTCAGCAATCCGGATGGAAGTCTTGCGAAGCGCAGCCTTCCACCTCCTGCCAGTTTGCCCTTTCACGGGCGTCAGGATTGGCAATTGCAAAACCCGAGAGCACAGCTCACTCATTCACGCTGCCAGCGCATGTGATCGCTGCATTGGCGGCTTATATTCAAAAATTCAACCGGGCGTCGACTGGCACCCGTCAACAGGAGCCTCATCACCATGCTGAGCTGGGACGAATTCGATAAGGAAGACGGCGAAGCCACCGCCGCCAAGCCCAATCAGGCCACACAAGCCCCCGAAGCGGCCATGGATCGCCTTGACAGCGCCGGCGGTGCCGCAGCTCAGGAAGCACGCGCTGTTACAGCTGCCGACTCCGCCGCGCTGATCCGCGCCAAGAAAGCGCTCGATGCACTGGACGTTGCTGAAGGTCTGGCTGAACTGGAAGGCGCATCGGCCCGTGTCGCGGTCGACGAGAAGCGCATGATCAACTGCCGCGCCGACCTCAACCAGCTGGTGCCTTTCAAGTACGACTGGGCCTGGCAGAAGTACCTGGACGGCTGCGCAAACCACTGGATGCCGCAAGAAGTCAACATGACCGCCGACATCGCCCTCTGGAAGAATCCAGAAGGCCTGACCGACGACGAGCGCCGCATCGTGATGCGCAACCTGGGCTTCTTCTCCACCGCCGACTCCCTGGTTGCCAACAACCTCGTGCTGGCCGTGTACCGCCTGATCACCAACCCGGAGTGCCGCCAGTACATCCTGCGCCAGGCCTTCGAGGAAGCGATTCACACCCACGCCTACCAGTACTGCATCGAATCGCTGGCCATGGATGAAGGCGAGATCTTCAACATGTACCACGAGATTCCATCGGTCGCCAAAAAGGCAGCCTGGGGCCTGAAGTACACCCGTTCGATCTCCGATCCGAAGTTCGAAACCGGCACCGTCGAAACCGACAAGGAACTGCTGCGCAACCTGATCGCCTACTACTGCGTTCTGGAAGGCATCTTCTTCTACTGCGGCTTCACCCAGATCCTGTCCATGGGCCGCCGCAACAAGATGACCGGCGTCGCCGAGCAGTTCCAGTACATCCTGCGCGACGAATCCATGCACCTGAACTTCGGCATCGACGTGATCAACCAGATCAAGATCGAAAACCCGCACCTGTGGGACGCCGAAATGAAGGAAGAAGCCTCGCAGATGATCCTGCAAGGCACCCAGCTGGAAATCGAATACGCACGCGACACCATGCCGCGCGGCGTACTGGGCATGAACGCCGCGATGATGGAGGACTACCTCAAATTCATCGCCAACCGTCGCCTGTCGCAGATCGGTTTGAAGGAAGAATACCCAGGCACCACCAACCCGTTCCCATGGATGAGCGAAATCATGGACTTGAAGAAAGAGAAGAACTTCTTCGAGACGCGGGTGATTGAGTATCAGACTGGTGGGGCGTTGAGCTGGGATTGATTGGCTCGGGGTTTTATTGGTTGTGATGAAAAAGCCAGGCGCGAGAGCGGCCTGGCTTTTTTGTGGGTGATGGGTATATGTAGGGGCGAGCTTGCTCGCGATGTCTAACGCTCAGATTACGCATGCTTCCGAGCCGTCCACGCTAGCGAGAACCTGGCGCCCTTTATTCGGGACAGTACCCTTTATTTAGAGGCGAGCCTTCGCATACCGATTACGATTGAGTACCAGATCAATTCCTGTGATCCACGCCATGATGTAAACGAACCAGAAATCTTCATGGGCCAAGGGCAGTAAAAAAGTTGCGACCAGACTCCCTGCAATCAGCAGAACACCCAGCCACGACCTCAACCGCACAGGACGTACAGCGTAAGAAATCAGCAGTCCAAGAGTGAGCGGAATACCTAGAGTCACCAAGTCGTTCACTCCTGCCCTCCTCTAGCCGTCATGAGCAGCGTTCTAGAGCTGTGTTGAGGGCCAATACCGCCTTGGACCTTTGCGTCGACGGCCACAATGACATCCCCAGCATGGCGAGCATCCAGCTGACTCCTCACAAATGCCCCTGCCGCAGGGCCCGCAGGTGCCCCATACAGACCTAACGGCTTCGCTGCCAAACCGATAGCTCCCGCCACCACGCCAGCAATTTTTAGACTCTGCTGATTGAATAAGTCAGCCTGCTCTCGCGTCAGCGGAACAGATATCGCAACCACCATGTTGCATGGCCGCTGACCGGCGATCATCCTGTCGTACATATCGACGATCAGATCGCTGACCTTGTGGCATTGCGCCCCAAGCTCGCAGAAAAAGATCTGACGCAGTGCGGGACGGTCGGATGGAGCCACTGTGAAAGAGGTGACGTTGAAAACGACTCCGAAGTGTCCTTGGTATCTGTAGTTCTTTCTGTCCAATCCACTACCCTTGACGTATGTCGTGCCTTGAGAGTCAGCACGCAGCCTATCGCCTGCTGGAGGTGGTCAGAGGCTCGAGCTCGAGACAGCTGGTCGGGCAAGTACGATATAAAGGCCGGATGGTTCTGACAGAATGTGGCGAGCGCATCGAACGCGTTATAGCTCGGTCACAGCAGTGTCGGCGTGCCATCCGACGACTCGTGAACATGAGAGGAGCAAGACGATGGAATATGACGAAAAATTGATTGA
Source organism: Pseudomonas sp. JDS28PS106 (assembly GCF_036706555.1). Classification (NCBI taxonomy): domain Bacteria; kingdom Pseudomonadati; phylum Pseudomonadota; class Gammaproteobacteria; order Pseudomonadales; family Pseudomonadaceae; genus Pseudomonas; species Pseudomonas sp. JDS28PS106. The sequence goes on from NZ_JBAJGT010000003.1 coordinate 273,226, forward strand.
AGATGCTGTGCTCGCCCTGTTAACGACTTTTAGCTCCACGCATGGAAACACGTGGAAGGGCTTTGATTTCGGAGTCATGAATCGATTGCATGAACAGGGTCTTATAGAAAACCCAGTGGGCAAACAGAAATCCGTTTGGTTGACGGCAGAAGGCATGGAGCGAGGGCGGGAGATAGCAGATCAGCTGTTCACTGTGAAGAAACTAGCTCAAAACGAAGGCCTATCCGATTGAGTAAGACAGCTTTGAATACCGGCGTAGTTAAGCCTTAGCCAGGCAAGCTAGCGGGCTGTTCTGTCAGCGCACCTTTCTCTAAGTCGAAAGGCACGACCCATAGCCTTAACCCCTTCGTAAATTCAAAAACCGGTAGGGCTTCTCGGAACGCGTGCCATCGAGGATAGATCAACATAAGGTCGCCCCGCCCCTCGAGGTATTTGTGACCGTACGCAAATAGCTGATAAAAATCCGTCTGGCCTAACCCGTAGTTTTTACTGCCTGCATCAGAATCCAAGCGTTTCCATTTTGTATCCAAAATCCAGCTTTTACCCCCTTGACTGATCATCAGGTCGGGCCGTAGCTGGAAAACTCTTTTGCCTTGATGTTCGCAAAGGAATTCGCTTCTACGCTCGACGTGTAGGGTTGCGTCCTTGGGTAAAGCTTCTCGCAAACATGCAGCAACATAGCGCTCAAATAGTTTTTCCATGGGAAACAGCAGGCTCATCCCCTGCCACTCGCCGGCAATAGCCAGCGGCGTTTGTCGCTGGATGATCAACTCACACCACGGTTTGACTGGTTGATAGTGGGCCATCAACCGATCATTGCGCCAATGCCTGAAGTCTTCGGCAGTATCGCGACTGCTCGGGATCTCCTGTAGCACAGAGCGCAATTCGTGAGATAGACGCCAATTGCCTGGGTCTTGAGTATTTTTGCAAACGACGTCCAACGCGGTTTTCAGCAGACGATTTTCAGGCCGGTCAGCGAGAAATATGTCGTGGCGAATTTGAAAATGATGCTGTCGCCCGGGCGGCTGGCGCATCTGCCGGGCAACGTTGAGCTGGCCGCGCAAATAGCGCTGCTCATCCTCCACTCGCTGGTACTCAAAACGCAGACCACGTTTGACTAAATGATCGAGTGCGTCAAGGAAACTGCCCATTACCCATTCGCTCAATGGAGCATCGAAACGCTGCAACGCAGTAGCGCCTACCTCGCGGGTCGGAAGATTCAACGACTTTTGAATCATTCGCCTGAGCAGCGCGCGGCTCTCTTGAATACAATCTCCTTCCTCAAAGTGCTTGGGCAGGATCTCGATACGGGTGCCGCATGGGGTTTCCAGCACGCCAACGTAGTTGTCGAGCTTAAGCCAGCGGCGATCTTCTAGCTGGATCAGCGCTGCGCCAGCTTTACTGAATCTCGAGCTCATTTCGCAGAGCCAATCGAAGGCCGATGCTGAAATTTGAGCTTTGTCGAGACCAGGGTTGGGGACTTCGCTGGTCGTCAGGCGGGCATACTCACGAACCGTCAGAGTCACGTTCACCCTGGCTGCTCACTCAAACACTGGACTACTTTGCGTCCCAGCGAACGTGTGTTCATTCGCCCCCCGTTCTTGGACTCCGTTGAGATACCTAGCCTTTTAGCCAGCTCTCGAAGAACAGGTTTGGTGGGTTTCTCTACAAAGCCGTTGCGCAGGACTTCAATCGCGCCGGAGCCTGTCTGACGCACCACCCTATCTTCATATCGGACTTCTTTTATCTCGTAACGCGCAGTTATCGAGGCCGACGTTACGGTGTGATCGATGATCCCCAGATATGCATCAACGTTAGTGAACGCAGCGGGGTTCAGCTCCCAACGCTCATTGTTCTGGCTAACCGTCACGGAATCGCCAAATAGGCTGCCTAGATCCTGGCTCGGTTGGAGCAGGAACTGATTTTCAACGGGCTTGCGCTGATCGTTTAGCACCCACTGAATACGCTGCCAGTCCTCGAAGAAATACTCCTGAAGCAAAGGCAAAATCTGCTGACGGAATATTCCCCCCAAGCGCTCTAGCGTGGGCTCGTCTTTGAGAGGCATAAAGTAGGCGTGACCAAGACAGTGGTCACGATCTAACAACACTGCAATCCGCTGGTTCATTACATCGAGCAGTTCATCGATCGCGATGCCGTCAACCACCACCTCATCGAGTAAAGCCGGCTCTGGCGGTATTTCGATGAATGTGAAACGTCGGCGCAGCGCAATATCTAGAGCAGCTAGCGAGCGATCAGCGGTGTTCATTGTGCCGATTAGGTGGACAGTGCTGGGGATGCTAAACCGTTCCTTGGAATAAGGTAACGTCACCTCTAACGCTTCGGACGCGCCAGTACGTTTGGACGGTTCGATCAGGGTGATGAGTTCGCCAAAGATGCGGGAAATGTTGCCGCGATTGATCTCATCGATAATCAGCACCTTGGGGCTGTTTTGGTTAGAAAGCTTAGGCTCAAACGACAGCTTTCCGGATCCACGATCCGTCTCTCCAACGATCTGGGCCACCAACGACGGGATGAGGTTTTTGTAACCGTTGACCAGATAGGGTTCGAGCGTCAAACCAGTCGCTTTTTTATCCCACTCACCATTTCGGAGATCATCAATCGTAAACGTGCCGGCTTTTACATGATCAGCAAGACCGTTAAGAAGACTCATGCCAATTGGCAGATGTTTGCCCTGAGGCTTCTCAATCTCGACCACATCGGCAGTGGAGCGCACGACCTTATAGCCAGTGCCGTATCTGTCGCCTACTTTAAAGGGGCCGCTTTTATCTGACTGCTGAGTACACAGGCTCTTGAAAACCCCTGGAACGACGCTGTAGCGCAGTTGACCATCTTCACCACTTTCGGCTCGCAGGCCTTCTACGAAATCTTCATAGCTAAAACTTTGGTGAAACGTGACGAAAAGAACGCTTCCTGAATCAGCGAGTTCATCAAATCGTTTTTTCAACAAAGCACGCTGATGGTCCCCTTGATGAGCAGCCAGAAAATCCGGATCAAGAATTTCCAGAGTCGCTTCAATGGTTGCGTAGGTTTTCCCGGTCCCAGGCGGGCCGAAGAAAATTTGATTGAGCGGAGGCATCTGGGAAACGTCCTTGTAGGAAGATTCCGACACCATAGCCAGATGGCCAGTATGGGTAAAGCGAAAACCAATTCTGGTTCTGCGCCCGAGGCCTTGCGCCGCCTGATCGGCCGGTCGAGCGCACGATTCGCGACCTGGACTCTGTTTAGCATCGCGTGATAACGCTCGTTTACTTGTCCGTGCCGCATCTGAGTTAACGGTGTTGCAATGGCCGGGGCTGTCAGTGAGTTTGTTGCATTGGCAAAGCGAACCGTGGATTCGGCTCCGGGACATGCCGACGATGTTGCCGCATTCGCAGGTGCAGGCTGAATCTGGGGCTCGGCGGGCTGGCAGGCCTTGGTGGCAGGCGGCGTGTGAGAGGCTGCGGTTGAGCTGAATGGTTGGAGGTGGCCGCTCGGTGCGGCCATCGGTTGCAGGTTATTCGGGATCGCGCTGTGCCTGGCTCTGTTCTTTCTTGCGTTCGATGGCCAGTTCGGTCAGGGCGATGATGCGGTCGTAGCGCACCATCGTCATTTGGGACTGGCAGCACATGAGGTAGAAAATCCCGGCGGCCGCCACGACGAAGCCCCAGTGCCAGGGTGAGGTGGTGATGCCGGCATCGGTGAGGAATTTGTAGACGGCGGTCAGGCCCGCGAACATGGCGAGAGTGCCCGGAAAGATGCCGAGTTTTTCCAGCGAGCCGGTTACAAGGTGGGTGCGTTTTTCCAGGCCGCTGCGTTCGTTCTTGAGTTCGACGATGCCGAGTTTCAATGTCTCGGTGGAGAGCGTTATCAGTTGCGGCAGGTAGTGGGCGTCCACTTGCATGACGGTTTTGACGTTTGCCTTCAACTGGCTGATGAAGGGGTCGGAGACCAGCCGTTTGAGTTCGTGTCTGGAAAGCCAGAGACGCACAAGCGGGTAGATGAAGAGCGTCAGGTAAGAGACGGCGATCAGTCCCCACGACACTGTGAAGATCCATTCCATCGAGTCGATAAGGCCGGCCGGTGCCAGCAGTACGGCGAGGATCGAAGGCCCTATAAGGCCGAACCAGAAGACGCGGTGGTCGATTCGGGAGGCGCGGCTGGATCGGCGTTGCGCCCGGCTTTCTCCGACAGCGTTTTTGTAGGCGTTTTCGATGTCGGCGGTGATTTGCAGGTATTGGTCTACTTCAGTGTTCATGCGGATCTCTGGCGGCTGGGCGTGCCGGGGTAGCGCGCTTGGGGAGATATATGAACGGTTGATGGGGTGGGGAATTCATTGGCTGGTGATTTGGGGTGTGGGATGGGTCTGATTGTGTGGTGGGCGGGTTCTGACCTGGGGGTTGGGGTGGGGGTTGTCGCGAGCAAGCTCCTTCCCACAGGTTTTGCGGTGTGCAGGATAGTTTTAGTGTTCTGGAGACACATATCGCCAGCAAGCTGGCTCCTACGCGGTCCGTGTGACGCGGTTGCAGGGGCGGCGTGATAGGAGTAGGAGCCAGCTTGCTGGCGATGGGCGATAGCGCACACTGCGTCATTGCTATCGCCAGCAAGCTGGCTCCTACGCGGGTTAGTGTGACGCAACCTCTCAACCAGTCAGGTGCAGGAAGTGCATGTAGCGCTCGTACTGGTCGAGGATGTCGCCGATGACGTCTTCCTTGGACCAGCCCATGATGTCGTGGTCTTGACCGCCTTCGCGCAGGTGGACTTGGGCTCGGAAGTATTTGCGTTCTTCACTGTCTTTCTCGCCCATGACGAAGCTGGGCATCGAGTAGGCGTGGGGGCGGACCTGGTAGACGAATTCGGTCTTGTCCTGTGCGCCGACGATCAGGCGCACGCCGCCGTCTTCGCCGTCTTCGACCACGCATTCATAACCTTGGCGACGCCATTCTTCGGCCACCGAGACGCAAGCGGGCTTGGCGGTTTCGCTGATGAAGCGCACTACGTGGGCGCGGCGCGGGAACATTGCCATGGTGCGCAGGCGACGCTGCCAGCTGCCGGGCGTGCGCGCGGTAGGTGGCGAGATGGACTGGTAGCGCAGGCCGCGTTTGGTGGCGTCCAGTTTGAGGGCCTTGAGCAGGCCGCGCATGCTGAACAGCAGCGCGATGGTGAATGGCAGCGCGCTGGCGATGGTCGCGGTCTGCAGGGATTTCAGGCCGCCGGCCAGCAGTAGCGCGATGGCAACCAGGCCCATGCTCGATGCCCAGAACACGCGCTGTTTGATCGGCGTGTTGTCCTGTCCGCCGGACGCCAGCATGTCGACAACCATGGCGCCGGAGTCGGCGGAGGTGACGAAGAACACCACTACCATGATCACTGCCAGCAGCGAAATCACCGTGGAGAACGGGAAGTGCTGGAGAAAGGCGAACAGCGCCAGCGCAGTGTCCTTGTCGATAGCGGTGGCCAGATCGGTGACGCCTTCAGTGAGGATCATGTGTATGGCGGTGTTGCCGAACACGGTCATCCACAACAGGGTGAACGCGGTGGGCACCAGCAGCACGCCGGTCACGAATTCGCGAATGGTGCGGCCGCGCGAGATGCGGGCGATGAACAGGCCCACGAACGGCGACCAGGCCAGCCACCAGCCCCAGTAGAACAGTGTCCAGCCGCCGATCCAGTCAGTGGGTTGATAGGCGTAGAGATTCAAGGTCCGGCTGACGATTTCCGTCAGGTAGCCACCGGTGTTCTGAACAAAGGTCTGGAAGATCAGGACGGTCGGACCCAGCAGCATGACCATCAGCAACAGCAACACGGCCAGGCCGAGGTTGAGTTCGGACAGTCGGCGAACGCCCTTGTCCAGGCCACTGACCACAGAAAGAGTCGCCAGCCCGGTAGTGCCAATGATGAGGATGATTTGCACCGGGATGGAAATAGGTACACCGAACAGCGCGTTCAGCCCGGTATTGATTTGGGAAACGCCAAAACCCAGGGACGTCGCGACGCCCAGCACCGTGCCGATGATGGCGAAAATATCCACCGCATGGCCGATCGGGCCGTAGATCCGGTCGCCAATCAGCGGGTACAGCGCGGAACGCAGTGTAAGCGGCAAACCGTGCCGGTAGCTGAAGTAGGCGAGGATCAGCGCCACAATGGCGTAGATCGCCCAGGCATGCAGGCCCCAGTGAAAGAAGGTGATCTTCATGGCCTCGCGCGCGGCTTCGACGGTATGGCCTTCGCCGATGGGCGGGTTGAGGAAGTGCATCACCGGTTCCGCCACGCCGAAGAACATCAGGCCGATGCCCATGCCCGCCGAAAACAGCATCGCGAACCAAGTGCCATTGCTGTAATCGGGGGTGCTGTGGTCCGGGCCGAGTTTGATGTCGCCGTAACGGCTGATGCCGAGGAAGATCACCGTACCCAGGATGATCGCCACTGACAGGATGTAGACCCAGCTGACGTTGGTGATGATCCAGTCCTGAATGGCCGAGAACACCACTTGGGCGTTCTCCTGAAAGACGCTGGCGTAAATCACCAGAACGAGCAGGAGCAGAGCCGAGGTCCAGAAAACCGGACGATTGATGGTTGACGTCTTGGCGGTTTCGCCTGTGGGGGCCATGTGAAGCGTTCTCCTTAGTCTGGCGCGCGATTGCGCTGGACACTTCAAAGGGTGGGCTTGGTATGGACCCCCGCCCGGCGTCATCGTTTCGCGAGTCGGGCGAGGTGGCGTTGCGAGGTATGGGCGGGTCGGTCGTGGTGAGTTGTATCGTAGTAGGACGGATCGCCAGCAAGCTGGCTCCTACAGGTGCATGTGTAGGAGCCAGCTTGCTGGCGATCCGCCCTGCTGGCGATCAGCGATTGAACCGCTCCGCCAGGCTGTGCAGGTACTCCGCCATTTCCTCCAGTTCGCGACTGATGCTGGAGCCTTGTTGTGCCTGGTCAGCGCTCTGGTCGCAGAGTTGGGCGATGCGGGTGATCTGCTGGCTGAGGTTTTCCGCGACGTGGGTCTGCTCTTCGGACGCGCTCGCCATTTGCTGGCTCATGCCGGTGATGCGGGTCACGGCGTGGCTGATGCCGTCGAGGGCCTGTTGCACGGCTTCGACGCTGGCGACGCTTTCCTGGGAAATCTCCTCGCCGCGGTTGGCGGTCGCCACTGCGCGGTCGGCGCCGTCACGCAGGGAGGTGATGATCTGCTGAATCTGCTCGGTCGAGGCCTGGGTCCGTGAGGCCAGCGAGCGGACTTCATCAGCGACCACGGCGAACCCGCGCCCCTGCTCGCCCGCGCGAGCGGCTTCGATGGCGGCGTTCAAGGCCAGCAGGTTGGTCTGCTGGGCAATGGCGGTGATCACGTCGACGACGCTGCCAATGGACTGGGTCGCGCCGGCAAGCTCGCCCACTGCATGACCGATCTCGGTGACCGAGTTGGCCATGTGCCGGATGGCCAGCAGGCTGTCGTCGGCCAGACCACGACCTTGTTGCGCCAGCTTGTCGGCCTCTTCCGCCGCGTGCGCGGTGCTCTGGACGTTGTGGGTCACTTCCTGAATGGTCGCCGCCATCTGGTTGATGGCAGTGGCCGACTGGTCGGTTTCACTGCGCTGTTGTTCCAGCGACTGGGCCTGGCGATGGGACAACTGCGCCGATTGCCCGGCGTGCTGGCGAACGCTTTCGCCGGTGTCGACCAGACGGGTCAGCGCGGTTTGCAGGCGTGCTTCCTCGCTGAGCATCGCCAAGTCCAGCTGCGCCTGAGGGCCGCGGTTATCGCTGTAGGTCAACGCGACCAGTTCACTGGTGAAGGCTTTGGGATGTTCGTCCAGGGTCTTGCGAATGGTGTTGCGCTGACGGATTTCCAGAAACGCGCCCAGCGCCAGCAGCACGATGAGGGTCGCGGCGAACGACGCATTGTCGTCCAGCAGATAGTTGCTGGCCGCCAGCAGCAGTGCGCAAATGATCATCGGCAACTGGCGCAGCAGATGGTAAGCGGCGCTGGCGACTGGTGAAACGGCGGACTTGCCGGCACGCAACCGCGCGTACAGAGCCTCGGCGCGGCGCACCTGATCTCGGGTCGGCACCGAGCGTACCGATTCGTAGCCAACGATGCGACCATTCTCGTATACCGCTGTCACATAGGCGCTGACCCAGTAATAATCGCCCTGTTTGGAGCGGTTCTTGACCACGCCCATCCAGGGTTTGCCCTGCTTGATGGTTTCCCACATGTGGGCAAACACCGAGGGCGGCATATCGGGGTGACGAACCAGGTTATGAGGCTGGCCCAGCAACTCTTCGCGGGTGAAACCGCTGAGCGACACGAACGCGTCGTTGCAGTAGGTGATGCGACTGTCGAGGTCGGTGGTGGAAATTAAACGTTCAGACGCCGGAAAGGTTCTTTCTGTCTGGGTTACCGGCATATTCACACGCATTGACGAGACCTCTCCCTGATAAACACACAATATCCCGGGCACGCAGTGAAGGTTTAGCACAGCATGACAAGGGCACAAGCAGCCCTGCGCATTCCTTGTATCGACGCTGACGCTCCCGCCTTGAACCGCGTCCGACAGAATGTGACAACTTGATGTAGATGAGCGTGGCTTCAACCGGCTGACCAGCCAGTGAATACAGGGCTTTAAACATACCTGCGCGACGACATGACGCAGTCCGCCGCTGTTACGATTTTCATGAGGAAACACGATGTTCCGGTTCGATTTAAAAGCAGTCATCGCCTGTCTCGCCTTGCTGAGCGCGGTGGCGCCCGTCGGTGTTCAGGCCGAGACGAAGGCCAAATCCTCCAGCCAGGCGACCGTGGAAAAGGTGTCGGTGCTCGACGGCAAACTGAGCTTCACGCTCCCCGCGGGTTTCAAAAAAGATCCGATGCCCGAGATCGACGCCAAGGCTGTGGCCCAGGGCGTAACCGGCTCGCTCTATACCCACCAGGCGGAAAAGCGCGTGCTGATCATCACTGAAATGCCCATTCCCATGGGCGTGGAAGCCACCGACAACGACGCCGAGGTTCTGGACGGCTTGCTGGTCGGGCAGCAGGCGCATCAAAGCGGCAGCTATAAGGACTTCAAGAAGCTGGCCGAAAAGAAAATCGTCAAGAAAAACGGACTGGGCGTAGGTCAGCTCGATACGTCCGTGACCATGAGCGGCGCGCCCGTGCTGAGCACCACGCTGGTCGCCGCTTCCGGCAAGCGCGCGGCGATTCTCAATGTGGTGTCCCGGGCGGCCAATGCCGAGCAGCACAAGGCTATGGTCAAGACCGTGATCGGGGAGTAGGCCGGTTTTTGCGAGCGCTTCGCACTCGGTCGCGAGCAAGCTCCTCCCACAAGGTTTGCGCTAGCCCCTGGGAGGGAGCTTGCTCGCGACGAAAGCGACACGGTCTATCGGCTAGAATCGCCAGCAAGCTGGCTCCTACACGAGGTCTGTCCCCAGCTCAATCCACCCGCAGGTTCTGCGACAGCAGCTCGACCAGCGTGTGAACCTTGGGCAGGGCTTGGCGGCTGCGGGGCCAGGCGAGGTGCAGGGTCAGGCCCTGGGTGGTGAGGTCGGGAAGGATCTGCACCAGTTCGCCGCTTTCCAGCTTGTCCTTGATCAGCCAGGTCGCCAGTTGCGCAATGCCGGCACCTCGGGTCACCGCCGCGATCTGGCCCTCGCCGTTGCCGATCACCAGCCTGGGTTCCACCAGACGGGTTTCCACTTGCCCGTGCTCGTCGGTGAAAAGCCAGGGGCTTACCCGACCATCTCCCCTTCCGTAGGAAATGCAGGCGTGTCCGGCCAGCTCCTCGAAACTGCGCGGTTCCCCGTGCCGGGCCAGGTAGCCGGGCGATGCGCAGAACACCAGGCGCTCGGCACCCAGCGATCGATGCGCCAACCCCGCGGGCCAGACCTGCGAGCCGCCAATGCGCACGGCTAAATCTATGCCCTCCTCCAGGATGTCGGCGAACCGGTCCGTAAAGGTCACGCGTGCCCGGACTTTGGGATAGTGGTCGGCGAAGTCGAGTATCAAGGGCAGTACATGCAAGCGTCCGAACGTCGCCGGCAGGTCGATGCGCAATTGTCCGGCCGGCTCCGCGCGCTGGGCGGCCAGCGCAGTCTCGGCGTCTTCCAGATCAGCCAGAATCCGCAGGCATACGCCATGATAGGCCTTGCCCTCCTCGGTCAATGAAAGGCTGCGCGTCGTGCGTTCGAACAGTCGCATGCCCAGCCGGGCCTCCAGCCGCGCCACACTTTTACTGACCGCCGAGTTGGTAACGTTCAGACGCTCTGCCGCTGCAGTAAAGCTGCCTGCGCCGGCCACCGCGACAAAAGTGGCGATGCCTTTCAAACGATCGGATGACATGACACAACTCATTAATGAACTTATTTCCATAATGCATGGAAAAATCGCCAAAGATAAGAAATCATTTCTGCAATAAAGTAGCCGACTATTTTGTTCTGAGTTGAGAGTCATGTCGTCTCTGGATACTTCCGCTTCAGTCGCCAGCCCTGGCGAACGCTCGACAGGCGCGGGCCTGGCGATCGCCATTCTGGCGTTTGCCGGCTTCGTGATCGTAACCACCGAATTTCTGATCATTGGTCTCTTGCCGGCGATGGCCCGGGATCTGGGCATTTCAATTTCCACCGCCGGATTGCTGGTGACGCTGTTCGCGTTCACGGTCATGCTGTTCGGGCCGCCGCTGACGGCGATGCTCTCGCACCTGGATCGCAAGCGCACCTTCATTGCGATTCTGATGATCTTCGCCGCGTCCAATGCGCTGGCGGCGGTGTCGAGCAATATCTGGGTGTTGGCGCTGGCGCGCTTCATTCCCGCGCTGGCGCTGCCGGTGTTCTGGGGCACCGCCAGCGAGACCGCAAGTCTGCTGGCCGGTCCTGAACAGTCCGGTAAAGCCGTCGCCCAGGTCTATCTGGGCATTTCCGCTGCCATGCTGTTCGGGATTCCACTGGGAACGGTGTTCGCCGACGCAGTGGGCTGGCGCGGCGCGTTCTGGGCACTGACCGCTTTGTGCGCAACCATGGCGCTGCTGTTGGCGGTATTCATGCCGCACCTGAACCCCACCGCCAAGGTCGGGCTGGCGCAACAAGCGAGAATCCTCCGCGATCCGAACTTCCTGCTCAATCTGGCGCTGTCGATTCTGCTGTTCACAGCCATGTTCGGCGCCTACACGTACTTGGCTGACACGCTGGAGCGCGTCGCCGGCGTGGCTTCCGCTCAGGTGGGCTGGTGGCTGATGGGCTTCGGCGCGGTCGGACTGATCGGTAACGGTTTGGGCGGACGCTACGTGGACCGCAGCCCGCTCGGGTCGACCCTGGTCTTTGCGCTGTTGCTGGCGCTGGGCATGACCGCCAGCGTGCCGGCAGCGCGTTCGTTGCCGTTGCTCGCGGCGGTGCTCGCGGTCTGGGGCATCGCGCACACGGCTCTGTTCCCTATCTGCCAGATCCGAGTCATGAAAGCCGCGCCCCATGCGCAGGCGCTGGCCGGGACGTTGAACGTCTCAGCCGCAAACGCCGGCATTGGTCTGGGCTCGATTATCGGCGGAGTCACCATCGAGCATTGGGGGCTGGGCGCGGTGGGCTATGTGGCAGCTGGTGTTGCCGTCCTGTCCATCGTCCTGGCGTGGGTGATCATGGCTCAGGGACGCAAGCCGCAAGACTGATCGCAGCAGACTTCTGCGCGCTGGCGCACGCGAACGGGTAGCGGAGTGTGTTCCGCTGCCCGTTTTTGCATGGCGCTGGGGTAGAGACCACAGCGCCCGTACGGATTAATGGCAAAATGCTCTTCCCAATTGCATAGACGAAAGGTAAAACTCTTGCCTTTCGGTCAAGCTCTGGGATGTCTGACCGGTCGAAGGCTCTAGCCGGTACTCGCTATGAATCTATCACCCGGCAAAGGCCGGTCATTTGCCAAGCGGATTTATGCGCCGCGCACGGTCGGGGTGGGCCTGGGATTCTTCACCATCGCCGTATCCCTGCATCAGCTGGACGCTGCTGCCTGGATATGGCCGATTGTGGTCTTCAATGCCGTGTTCTGGCCGCATCTGGCGTATCAGTGGGCCAAGCGCTCCCGGCATCCCTACCGCGCGGAATGGCGCAATATTCTCATCGATTCGCTGCTGGGCGGTTTCTGGATGGGCGCCATTGGTTTCAGCGCCATGCCGAGCATGACGGTGATCGCCATGATGGCGATGCACAATATCGCGGCCGGCGGAGCGCGCCTGATGATCCAGGGCTTCATTGCGCAGGCACTGGGCTCGCTGCTGGCCTGGCTGGTCGTACGTCAGGCCATCGATTTCTACAGTTCTCCCTTGCAAATGTATGCCTGCCTGCCCGTGCTGGTGATCTACCCGATCTTCGTGGGCTGGATGAGCCATCAGGTCACCCTCAAGCTGTGGGAGCATCGCAATATCCTGAGCACGCTCAGTCGCACCGACAGCCTGACCGGGCTGACCAACCACGGCGCCTGGAAAGACCAACTCGCCATGTCCTTCATCATCAGCCAGAACTCGCTGCGTCCCAGCACCCTGGCGCTGATCGACGTCGATCACTTCAAGAGCATCAACGACACGCATGGCCACATGGTCGGAGACAATGTGCTGCGTGAAATCAGCAGGATTCTGACCGCGAATCTGCGCACCACGGACCTGGCGGGCCGCTACGGCGGCGATGAGTTCTGCGTGATCCTGCCGGATACCGGTCCCGTGCATGCCACGCAGATCCTCGAAAGACTGCGCACTGCGGTCGAGACGCTTCACGACCCGCGCAATCCGGCGCTCAAGCTCACGCTGAGCATCGGCGTGGCCACCCGCACACCCGACCTCACCGATGCCGACATGTGGTTGAACGAGGCGGACAAGGCGCTCTACGCCGCCAAGCATAACGGGCGCAACCGGGTGGTCGTCGCCCGCCAGCGCCACTCGGAGCTCGCTACGGTCTGAAACGACCCCGCCCGACCAGACTGTCCCAGAGGCCGGAAAGACTTCGCACGCCCAGCGCTTTCATCGCCGCGCCCATGCGCGCGAATCTGAGACTTTCCAGCGTCATGGGTTGACGGGATGCGCCCTCATTGCCGGAATCCGTCGCGCCAACGCCGGATGCTGGCTTGCCGTCGGCCGCAAAGACCGCGCCCAGCGTCTGCGCCCTGCCCCCGTCGACAGAAAAACGGTTGACGACCTTTTCCATGAAGTCCAGCTGCAATGACGATCCCCCGTTGCGCGTCCGTTCGCCCATGTGGCGAATGAAGCCAGGGTCCAGTCGCGTGCCTGCCAGAGCACCGCTGTCCAGAAGTCGCTTGATGGTAGCGTTCTCGGCCGAAGCCGCCCGGGCGACGGGTGCCTGTGCCGCCTCCGACGGCCGCTCGGACTTGCCGCGGCTGGCGCTCTGCGAATCGACCCGGTACTTCGCCAGCTCCCGACCCAGGGTGTCGACATGCTTGAGATCGGCGCCCTGCTCCGACGCCCAGACGTAGACATCGCTCAACAATTGCTGATCGGCAGCAGTCAGTGCGTGTCTGCCCGCCTGCGTCACGCCTGGTCGGGCGGGCCCGGACGACAGGACGTCGGACAATCGCTGCTTGAGCAACGCGCCACCGCTGATGCTGACCGGTTGCCGTTGCGCGTCGTCCGCCCCGGCCGCCGACGGCATCTTGGAGGCTGGCAGGCCGGCGGCGTTGCGTGCAGACAACTTGTCTATCAGTGCCTTGCGCGCGACGAATGACTGCACGGGTGCATCGCTGGGTACTCTCATGACGTATCTCCTTGTGTAGAGCCGGATGTACGCAGGCAGCCGAACTCGCGCAGATCCATGGCAAGCAGGGTTTTCATCACCCGGTGTCGGGCTACCAGCGGGATCGGTCCAGTGGCGCGCTCAGTGGGTAATCTCCCTCGCGCGACAGATGTGGGTCAGTACCCAGTCGGTGCTGTGCCGGGCGAGCAACTCTCTGACCGGGTACTCCAATACCAGCTTTCCGTAGGTGCGCTCTTCACTGTCCAGATAGCTTTTCTGGGCGGCGCGGTAATTGACCGGATAGATGCTGCGCTCTACCGGCAGCAATCCGTCGAAGTGTTCGAGCAGCCCGAGAAAAACGATCCGGCGCTCCACTGTGTCGCGGGTCGTTGCAATGAGGCGGGCAAAATACTCGCAATCGTTCTGGCGCAGGGCCGCGCTGGCCGCGTAACGTTCCACAAGGGTGTAAGGCGTCTGTTCGTCGAACACGACGCAGCAGAGGAACTCTCGTTGCAGACCGGCATAAGGGTTGTCAGTGGGTTCTCTGCGCCAATGCAGGCCAAGCGCGAATTGCAGGGCCTGTTCGGCCAGCGCGTGACGTTCGCAACTTTCATCGAGGCTGGCGAGATCGGCCAGCACCGGAGCCTGGCGCCCCTGCTCACCCAACTGCCGCGTCAACCGGGAAAAAAGTCCAACCGGCCCCATGAGACGCGATTGCAGGTCGCAGAGTTGCTCCACGGTCTGCATGGCCTGTCGCGCCGACAGTTGCCGAAATTGCTCCAGCGTTTCATCGGCATCTGGCGCCTGCCAGGAGATACCGTCGGATAGAACAGGCTTTCGACTTACGCAAGCGGTCATGTATTGCTCCCTGATTACACTTGTTGTTATAGGGTCGTTGCGTGCGCTCACGCTGGACATGTTCAAAGTGCTGCGCGGCCGAAAAGAATCGGTCAGCGACACGTACTGGTGTACATGCGCTGAAGTCCAGCGACAGCCCGGCTGGTTGAACTCGACAAATTCACAATACGCACGCAACAACCCGGACAGTTCATGAGCGAACTGCCGCACTTCCCTTTTTTAGATCTGATCCGACCCGACGAACAGCCATGAGGCCACGCCTGAATCCCTCTGTTTTCTTATTCTTGATTCAAGCGATCAGTCGCCGTCCTGCTCTTCAAGTTTATCGTGACGGGTCATGAACTATTATCGATGAATATTATCTCCACACAATCCGACAGATGTAGGGGATGGCACCCATGCGTGCGAAGTCGGCCGCGACACGCAGCGCGCCAGGAGCTCGAGGCGGGTCCTGGCTTCATTCTTGCGAAGCAGCGAAGACACATGATCCCGCACCGTGTAACCACTGATATCGAGCTGCAGCGCGATTTCCTTGTTCGTGCAGCCTTGCAGCAGCAGGTCCAGCACCTGCTGTTCCCTTGACGTCGCCCACATCGTATTTTCTCTAGTCATCACTCTTGCTCACCCTGAACATGTAGGAGGTGTCTGACACCACGTTTTCCTTAACTGTAGGAAAGCCTGCTTCGATAATATCGGCCCACGCCAGCTTCAGGTAACCGACACCCTGAAAACATCGACTGCCAAACCGAAAACTGTAGTTGTAAATTAGATATGAAGAAGTTTCCTACAACTTCTACAGAGCATTCCCAGTTAGATCGCTCAACTACCGACGTCCCGGCCGGACTTTATCGTTTCAACAATGGAAATGCAGATAACATGAGGCCCTGTGTTTAGACACGCGCAAGATAAACACGCACCCTGACAATTACAATCAGTTGTTACAAATGTCCTGCGACCGGGCAGCGGATATAGCGACACGACCGGCCGCCCTCCCCGAGCGGCCGTACAGGTATGACGTTACGCCTGCGGCTGGCGGAACATCTCTTCGGCGCGGACCCTGATCTGCTCGGGCGTCAGGTCCTCAACATGGGTAGCCATGAACCACAACTGGCCGAAGGGGTCCTTCAGGGTGCCGGTGCGATCGCCGTAGAACTGGTTGCTCACCGGATTGACCACCGTGGCACCGGCGTCCACGGCTTGTTGAAAACGGGCGTCGACGTCTTCGACGTACAAGTGCAAGCCGAAGGGCGGCAAGCTGTCGGGCTGCAAGGTGCCCAGGGGTCCTTGGGAACAGGGCTGGGAAAGCATCAGCCGGGTGTCGCCGATTCGCAGTTCGGCATGCGCGACCATGCCGCCGGGCCCATCGAGGCGCGACTCCTCGACGGCATCGAACGCTCGGCGATAGAAATCGATGGCCTGGGCGGCTTCGGCGATGCTCAGGTAAATGGTCAGGCTGTGGTAGCCCTCGGGTATGGCTTTGACCGTCATCATGGTTCTCCTGACAAACGAGCGCACCGGCTCATGGATCGAGGTTGAACAGCGCCTTGCCGCTTTCCATGTCGAACGGCGCCGAGAAATGTTCGTGAATCGCCTTCCAGCCCTCGGCGGTCAACAGATAGCCAGCGCTGCCGCGCATCCACGAGCCTTTCATTTCGCCATGCTCGTCTTCTGCGCCGCAGTGATTCAGCCAATGCGCGAACGCCACTTCGCCCGCTGCATGGATGACCAGTTCCTGCTGCTGGAAGAGCATCGGCCCTTCGCACATGCCCAGGCAGTATTCCCAGTGCGCGCGATAGGCGTCCTGTCCCTTGAACTGCAGTGCAACGATGGCATCGTAGGCCACGATGTCCGGGTGGTAATAAGCCATGATGGCCGGCAGATCCTTGTCGCGAACGGCAGCGGACCAGCGCTCCAGCGCCGAACGTATCTGCGCCTCGGCATCGGGATTGGCGGTGATGGCGTTTTCGGATCGGGTACTCATGGGTGACCTCCTGATTGAAAAGAGCAGCGTGCTACCCGCCCGCCGCATGAGGCGCGGCCTGCAGATCGAGCGTCCGAACCGGACGCACTTCAATGGAACCGACCCGCGCGACCGGGATCTGCGCCGCCACCTGCAAGGCCTCGTTCAGATCCCGGGCGCGAATCAGATAAAAGCCGGTCAGCTGCTCCTTGGTTTCGGCGAACGGCCCGTCGGTGATCGTCACCTTGCCGTTGCGAACCCGTACCGTCGTGGCGGTCTGGACCGACTCCAGCGGCTCTGAGGCGATCATTCGCCCACTAGCCTCGATGGCGCGGGCGCACTCGAAACACTCGTCGTCCCTGGGGCTGTCCAGGTTGGAATGCAGCGTCTGTTCGTCGCTGTAGATCAGGCACAGGTATTTCATGATCGGGCTCCTTGCGTGGTGCGGACCTCGCTATGAACTGGTCGACCCAGGGCGCTGGCAATCGACCGGCAAGCAGGGAATATCTAGCTGTGCGACAAACGGCGGTCGTCAATGCGAGCTGTCGAGTTCTGTCAGGCAGCGCTGCAGAAACCGCCGCTCGGTCACCTGCTCGGTCAGCTCGATGGCGCGGGTGTAGGCGGCACGCGCTTCGGCGACCCGTCCAGCACGTCGACACAGATCGGCTCTGGCGGTCCAGATCAGGTGATAGTCGTCGAGCGTGCCCCCGGCGAGCAGCGCGTCGATCAATTCGATGCCTGCGGCGGGACCGCGCTGCATGCCTACGGCGACGGCCCGATTGAGTGCGACCACGGCCGATCCGGTCAGTCCGAGCAGCAGATCGTACAGACCCACGATCCGCGTCCAGTCCGTATCGGTGGCGCTGGGCGCCTGGGCATGCACTGCGGCAATCGCGGCCTGGATGCTGTAGGCCGAGCCTTGTCCGGAATCCAGCGCCAACGCGAGTAGCTGCTGGCCTTCAGCGATCAGCCCGCTCTGCCACAAGCGTCGATCCTGAATGTCGAGCGGGATCGGTTCGCCGGCATTCGACAGCCGCGCCGGGCGGCGCGCTTCGGTCAACAGCATCAGCGCCAGCAGGCCCGCGACTTCCGGCTCGGGGAGCAGATCCAGCAACAGGCGGCCCAGGCGAATCGCCTCGGCGGACAGGTCCGGGCGCATCAGATGCTCACCCGAGGATGCGAAGTACCCCTCGTTGAATACCAGATAGATCACCCGCAACACGCTGTCGAGTCGTTCGGGCAATTCGGCAAGCGCGGGGACTTCATACGGAATATGCGCATCGCGGATCTTGCTCTTGGCGCGCACGATGCGTTGTGCCACCGACGAGGGTTTGATCAGATAGGCCCGCGCGATCTGCTCGGTCGTCAGGTCGCAGACTTCCCGAAGGGTCAGCGCGACACGGGCGTCCTCGGTCAGGGCCGGATGGCAGCAGGTGAAAATCAACCGCAAACGGTCATCGTCGACACTGTCCGGATCGGACAAGGCGGACTGCATTTGGTCGTCGAGTTGCTGGGCGATGTGGCGCAGCGACGCGTCGAACCGCGCCCGACGCCGCAGGCTGTCGATGGCCTTGAACCGGCCGGCAGAGATCAGCCATGCCCGAGGATTACCGGGCATGCCGGTTTGCGGCCATTGCTCGACCGCGGCGATAAACGCTTCCTGCAAGGCTTCTTCGGCCAGCTCGAAGCTGCCCAGCAAGCGGATTAGCGTGGCCAGCACCCGACGCGACTGCTGACGGAAAATGTCCTCGATCTCGACATGCATCGAGGACGCGGGAGGATGGCGTCCGGATGGATCAGTCATGTCTCGGCCTCACGGGAGATCGAGAAAGCTTAGCCGCTCGACGCTCCCGCGAGACTTCGAGCCGTCAACCGGCGCCGTTCAGGGCGGCGTCGTCTACCGCCAGGCCGCGCCGCAGACCAAAGACCACCGCGGTCATCAGGCCGACGGTACCCATCACGGCGCAGAAAATCACGCAGACCCAGGCACTGACCGGCATCAGCGCAACCAGCATCAACGGCGTGAAACTGGCCCAGCCCGCGTAGGCAATGTTGTAGGTGAAGGAAATGCCCGATACCCGGATATCGGCGGGAAACAGACCGACCATGACCGAGGGCACGACGCCGACGATGCCGCAGGCCAGCCCGGCGATGGCGTAAGCGACGCCCGGCGCCAGCCATTGCTCGACCAGACTGGCGTAGAGCACCGCGATACCCACCGGCAGCAGCAGGCTGTAGATCATCACTGCGCGCCAGGCACCCATGCGATCGACCAGCATGCCAGCCAGCACGCAGCCCAGGTTGAGAAACACGATGCCCACCGCGCTCAGGGCGAAGGTATGGCTGGCCGACATGCCGAAACGCTGCTGCATGACGGTCGGGGTCACCACCACCAGCACCACCACGGCCGAGGTCAATACGAAGGTCAGCAAGGCCGCCGGCAGCAGCGACCGACGGTGGTCGCGCAGCACCTGGCTCAACGGCAGGCCCTGCATGTCCTGGCGCTGGGCGTGCAGCGCCATGAACACCGGCGTTTCGCTCAACCAGCGGCGCAGCCATACGCCCACCACGCCGAACACGCCACCCAGCAGAAACGGAATGCGCCAGGCGTAGTCGAGGATTTCGGCGGGCGTGAAGACTCGCGCCAGCCAGGTGGCGGTCAGCGCACCGAGCAGGTAGCCGAAGGTCAGCCCGGCCTGCAGCACTCCCAGCGCGTAGCCGCGATGCCCGGCGGGCGCGTGTTCGGCGACGAACACCCAGGCGCTGGGCACTTCGCCGCCCACTGCGGCGCCTTGCATGATCCGCAGCGCCAGCAATACCAGCGGCGCCCAGTAGCCGATCTGCTCGTAGGTGGGCATCACCCCGATCAGCAGGCATGGCAGGGCCATCATCAGGATGCTGAGACTGAACACCCGTTTGCGGCCCAGCCGGTCGGCGAAGTGCGCCATCAGGATCCCGCCCAGAGGACGCGCCAGATAGCCGGTCACGAAGATCCCGAAGCTCTGCAACAGGCGCAGCCACTCGGGCATTTCCGGTGGAAAGAACAGCTGGCTGAGGGTCAGCGCGAAGAACACGAAAATGATGAAGTCATAGATTTCCAGCGCCCCGCCCAGAGCGGCGAGGCTCAGGGTCTTGTAGTCAGCCCTGGAAAAAGGCTGGGGGCGCGGTCGAACGATGGCCGTCATAAGGAACCCGGATGTTGGCTTGAACATGTGGCGTCTTGCCGCAGGCAGCGGACGCAGGGCGCGAAGGATAGCAAAGGTTAGGATCAGCCGCGCGGTTGGACAAACAGTGAGTAGGAGCCAGCTTGCTGGCGATAATGACGCTGCGCACTATCCTGATACACCGCATCGCCTGAGTTGCTGCCGCTTTGCGGCATCGCCAGCAAGCTGGCTCCTACACGAGGGAAATGGGTTAGAAATTGACCGTTGCCGAAAGCCTTGCGGTGCGTGGCGCGCCGGGGAACAGGTAGTCGTCGCCCAGGTATTCGCCGGCATCCCGCCAATAGCGCTTGTCAAACAGGTTGTCGACTGTCAGGCGCAGCACGGTGTCGTAATCACCGATCCGCGTGCTGTAGCGACCGCCGGCGTTGAACAGGGCGTAGTCGTTGACCTTCACCGAGCCCTCGCGATCGGCATACTTGCTGGAGCTGTACTGCACGCCGCCCAGCAAGGCCAGACCGGGGAACGGCAGGCTGTAATCCGCCTGAAGACTGCCCCGCAAGCGCGGAACGTTCAGCGCCTGGTGTCCTTCGTAGGCCGCAGTGCCGCTGCCTTCGACCCGCGAGCGGATCGCCGCCGCGCTGGCCGAGACTTGCAGCCGCTCGGTCACCCAGCCATTGAGGCCCAGCTCCAGGCCGGTGTTCTTTTGCTGGCCCTGCTGCACGTAGGTGAAGCTGCCATCGTCTTCGGGACGGGAATACTGGTACGCCTGACGCGCCTGGAACAGTGCGGCGGTGAAGCTCATGCGCCGCCAGTCGTACTTGAGACCCGCTTCGATTTGCCGCGAAACCGTCGGCGCCAGGATCTGGCTGGCGTTGTTGGCGAACCAGGCCGCTGTCCCGCCGGGCGCCAGGCCCTTGCTGTAGCTGGTGTAGAGCGACAGGTCTTCCACAGGCTTGTAGATCAGCGCGACTTGCGGCAGGAAAATCGAGCGTTGGGTGTGGCGCGCGTCGCTGCCGTCTTCGTTGTAGGCTTTTTCATCGAGGCGCACCTGACGTCCGCCGAGCACCGTCTGCCACTGGTCGTTGAACGTGATCCGGTCGGTGACGAACAGCCCGTATTGCCGGCTGTCCAGGCGCCGTTCGGTATGCGGCAAAGGCAGGTCCGACGGCGCCACCGCTTCCGGCGCTTCGTTGATGTTGCCCGAGCCGACGAACTCGTTGAAGGTGGCGCGGCTGTCTACCGTGCGACGCAGCGCGCTGGTGCCGAAGGTCAGTTCGTGTGCGAGCCATCCGGTCTGGAACGCGCCGCTCATGGCCGCTTCGACCTCGTCGTTGCGGCGCGTGTCGTCAGGGCTGCGGAAATCGTAGATATCGTAGCCCCCCTCGGGGCTGAAATGATTGGGCACTGCTTCGCTCGCGCAACTGGCGGATCCGTAGCAACCCCAGGCGAAGGCGCTGTAGTCATCGATTACCACCCGGCTGCGGGATGCGCTGAAGCTGCCCTTCCAGGCGTCATTGAAGCGATATTCGAACCGGCCGTTGAGGTTGAGCGAATCGATCCCGACCGGGTTCGACCATGCCTGACGGCCCAGCAGCTTGCGTGGCGACGCATCGTGGGGCAGCGTCGTGCCGCCCAGCAACTGATAGCCCGGCACCGAGCGCTGCTCTTTGGTCTGGTACTCGAGATCCAGTTGCAGCAGCGCCCGATCACTGATGTTCCAGTCGAAGGCCATGGACGCGAAATCGCGCTGTCCATCGGCGTGTTCGACATAGGAACGGATGTCCTCGTGGGCCAGGTTGACCCGCAGACCGAACTGCCGCTCGCCGCCGAACCAGCCGCCGACATCGGTCGCCAGGTAACGCTCGCCATGCTCGTTGGTGGAAACCGTCACCGAGCGCACGTCGGCCGCGCGTTTGGTCTGGTAGTTGATCACCCCGCCCGGCGCCGCTACACCGCTGCGCAGCCCGGACAGCCCCTTGAGCAGTTCGACCTGCTGCTTGTTTTCCAGCGCGACGTTCTGCTCGCCGGCTATCGTGCGACCGTTGATGCGATAGCTGTTGGCTGCATTGAGGGAAAAACCGCGCACGATAAAGTTTTCGTAGTAGCCCACAGGCGCATAGCCGTCGCCGACCGAGGCGTCATTGCGCAGCACTTCGCTGAGCAGCTTCGCCTGCCGGTCCTTGAGCAGCGCTTCGGTGAACACCGACACCGATGCCGGCGTGTCGATCAAGGCGGCCTCGTCGAAACCGGAGACCGCAGCCCGTACGGCCTGATAATCGATCGCCGGCGCCTGATCGCTTACGCCCGATACGTTCACCGCGCCCAGGGTCACAGGATCGGCGGCAAACGACGGTATGGCGACCGCCATGCCCAGAGGCAGCAGACGCGTAGCGGTTTTCAACGGCTTGTACATAGATCGGCTCCACGAAAGGCAGGCCCGGGCGCGAGCGGCACGGCAGCGGGGCATCCTTTTACGTTCACCGCAGCGTTTTGACAACTGTGGATCGGACGATGGAGGCAATCGGAAGGGGGTAAAGGCTTATCCAGAACATATCCCCGATTAAGCCTGAATTAAGTAACCGTGGTTAATCTGGCTTCAACAAAACGGTTGAACTCATCAACCCTGCAACTCTCCATATAGACTGAAACCGTCAGAAGGAAAATAACCATGAAACTTGCTTCTACTTTGTTCGCTGCCATTGCCCTGACAACTGCCGCTGGTGTCGCCCAGGCCGATATCGGTCCCGATGAAGTGATCCGTCTGCAAAAAGCCGGCACGGTCGGTGACTTCGAACAGTTCAACAAGCAGGCGCTGGCCAAGCATCCCGGTTTCCAGATCCATGACACCGAGCTGGAAAAAGAAGCTGGCCGTTATGTGTACCAGATCGAACTGAAGGACGCCAAGGGCGCCGAATGGGACTATGACGTGGACGCCAAGACCGGCGAAGTACTGCGCGACGCGGAAGATCGCTGAGTCTTGAAGCCACAACCCGCGCCGGATAATCGTCCGGCGCGGTCTGCGGGAAAGATCGAAAACCGATGCGGTTACTGATCCAGGCCAACTTTCAGAAGTTGGCCTTTTTCGCTGTCGGTCAGAAGGTACAAGTAACCATCCGGCCCTTGGCGCACATCGCGAATACGCTGTTTCATATCCGTCAGTAACCGTTCTTCATGAACGATCTTGTCGCCTTCGAACTGCAAGCGGATCAATTCTTCAGTCGCCAGTGCACCCATGAACAAGTTATGGTCCCAGGCCTTGAAACGTCCATCGTCATAAAACGTCATGCCGCTGATGCCTGGCGAAACTTCCCAGACATGAAATGGCGGCTTGGTGCCCTCGACGAACTTACCCTTGGCTTCGGGTATCGGCTGCCCTGAATAGTTGACGCCATGAGTCGCCAGCGGCCAGCCATAGTTCTGGCCGCGCTCGATAATGTTCACCTCGTCACCGCCCTTGGCGCCGTGCTCGTTGGTCCACAAGGTACCGGACCAGGGGTTGAGTGCCGCGCCCTGCTGGTTGCGATGGCCGTAGGACCAGATTTCCGGACGCACGTTGTTCTGCCCCACGAAAGGGTTGTCCTTGGGTACGTTCCCATCCGGGAAGATACGCACGATCTTGCCTTGCAGTTTGTCGAGGTCCTGCGCGGTCGGGCGGTTGTTGTTCTCGCCCAGCGCGATGAACAGATAACCATCGCGGTCGAAGACCATGCGCGAACCGAAGTGGTTGCCCACCGACAATTTGGGTTGCTGGCGGAAGATCACCGTGAAGTCTTCCAGACGCGTCATGTCGGCGGAAAGTCGGCCGCGCCCGGCCGCAGTGCCGGCGGTCTCGCCTTCGGCCGGCGTCTTGCCGCTGCCTTCCGAGTAGGTCAGGTAAACCATCCGGTCCTTGGCGAAATCGGGGGAAAGTACCACGTCCAGCAACCCGCCCTGCCCTTTGGCCCAGACCTGCGGGACGCCGGAGATCGGTGCCGACAGCTTGCCGTCCGGGGAAACACGACGCAGATCGCCCGAGCGCTCGGTCACCAGAATGCCCTGATTGTTCGGCAGAAAGGCCAGCGCCCAGGGGTGGTCGAGACCTTCGGCTACCGTATCGACGCTGACCGAGCCCAGCTCGGTCTTGAAGTGTTCGGTCGCCGCGCTTGCGTTGAACGACAAGCCCAGAGCGGTGGCACAGAGTGTCGCGATCAGGGTTTTTCTAAACATGAGCGATTCCTTATGCATGGAGAAGATAAGCCAGACAGGCCGGGCTTGAAGACATCAACGGGACTGCGAGTTGGTACGGGGGGCGCTTTCACTGGACGGACGCGGTGTTTCGCGGGCCGGATAGCCGTTGCGGATACCACCGTTTTCCAGCGTCGGAGCGCGCAATATCGGCGGCGTGACGGGGCTTCGTCCCGGCGGCGTTACCGGTTGGGTGCCTTGTCGGCTGTTGGGATTGGCCCGGTGCAGCGGACTGTTGTAGGGGTCGTTGTTCGCGCCGCTGCCCGGCCTGGTATTCGGCAGATTCTGCGCCTGGACCGCTGTCATGGCGCAGAGCGCGATTGCGGCACCCAGCGCGATATTTCGTACGGATCTGTTCATCACATACCTGCCTGGAGAACGGAATAGACTCACGCCTTTGATGGCGAGCGCGTCCTCAGGTTCGGTCGTGGGGCAAGGATGAGCAAGTTGCGTAGGGCGGGAACTTGTAACAAGGATGGTCCGGAGGTGTTGCCGGTGGCCGCTTTGCGGCCTGTCGCGAGCAAGCTCCCTCCCACATCAATTGCGTCCGGGGCCAATGCCATCGCCAGCAAGCTGGCTCCTACACCACGCCCCGTAGGAGCCAGCTTGCTGGCGATGCAGGCGACGCGGACCTCAGGTTGTTACTCGCCGATATCTTCGTTCCACAACTCGGGCTTGCTGGCGATGAAGTCACGCATCATGTGTTCACAGGTGGCGTCGGCCAGTACGTCAACCTGCACGCCACGCGAGCGCAGCAATTCTTCTTCGCCCATGAACGTCTGGTTTTCGCCGACGATGACCTGACGGATGCCATAGAGCAGAATCGCGCCGCTGCACATGGCGCACGGCGAAAGCGTGGTGTAGAGCACGGCGTCGCGGTACACGCTGGC
This sequence comes from Pseudomonas sp. JDS28PS106, assembly GCF_036706555.1. Taxonomy (NCBI): domain Bacteria; kingdom Pseudomonadati; phylum Pseudomonadota; class Gammaproteobacteria; order Pseudomonadales; family Pseudomonadaceae; genus Pseudomonas; species Pseudomonas sp. JDS28PS106. Next base: position 298,023 of record NZ_JBAJGT010000003.1, read on the forward strand.
TGGTTGACGACCGGCGTTTTCCAGGGCGTCCATCTCGCCATGCTTGATCGCGCTGCCTTCCTGGACGCGACGGTTGTGGCCGCGGCCAATGATCCGGCCGTCATGGACGATGACCGAACCAATCGGAATCCCGCCTTCCGCGAGTCCCTGTTGCGCTTCGTCGATTGCCGCCTGCATGAATGGGTCCATGGTGTTTCCTTGAAAGTCGATGAAAGAATCAGTGTTGCAAAGACTGCGTTGCATTATTTAGCGCCTTGGACACGAAGTCGCTCAACAGGTCGGCAGAGCGGGCCTTCATGTCTGCGCCAACGTCGTTGTTGCGTGCCCGGAATTTGTTTGCCAGGTCAGGTGAGTCATCGCCGTCATTCAGCGAACGCAACTCCTGCGCGGTGAAGGCATGGGCATAAGCGGCAGCGAGATTGCGATCCCATTGCGCCTGGAATTCGGGTTGCAGGCGTTGCAGTTCGTTCTGCACCAGCTCCTGAGCCTGGGTCTTGCCCAATTGCTCCACGAGGTTGGCGAACGTGACAGTGTGCGAGGCGACCTGGTAACCCAACCAGCCGAGGCTATCTCCCAGGTGCCTCTCGCGAACCAGGGTCAGCGCGGTGTCTTCGGCCTCGTCAGCCTGTGCCGGACGCGGGACATCCTGCATCAGGCAGACAATCAGTGCCAACAGGGTATTGAGAATGACGAGCGGTCTCGCCTTGCGATCAGTCATGGCCTCCCTCGCGCCCGTTCCGCCTATCCTGCGAACTTAACAGCAATTGTGGCCTTTGCCACGACACCGGTCGCACAGAACGCAATTTCTGCCGTTATCAGCAATGCCGTTCCCGCCACTGGGCTCCGCTCATGCGATAGATGCGCACGCCGAGGCGGTGATACTGGCTATGGATGTAGTGCCGGAAACCGTTCTTGTGCAGCACTTTCACCGAGGCGACGTTGTCCGGCTGGACGATCGCAATGATCGAGTCGATTGCCAGAGTCTCGAAACCATACCCAAGCACGGCCCGCACCGCTTCGGTCGCCAGCCCCCGGCCCCAGCACACGGTATCCAGCCGGTAGCCGATTTCGACCTCGCGAGCGCCGTCGACCTGCTCGGCGTTCAGTCCGCAGAAGCCGATCAGATTCCCGCTGGCGCTGTCGATCACGGCCATCGGACCGAATCCGTCGGCGTGGTAGCACTCGATGCAGTTATGGACGAACTCGCCGACCGCGCGCTCGTCCATGACGCCGCGCACCGAGTAGCGCATGACCTGCGCGTCGCCAAGGATTCGCGCAAGCGCCGGCACGTCGGTGTCCTGAAAATGGCGGATGACCAGTCGCGGGGTCATCAGCGCCAGAGGCTCGCTGTTCATGATGTGATCACAGGCTGGTGCTGACCTTTTCGGCCACGTCGGCGGGAAGCCAGCTCTTCCAGACCTCAGGATGATCCTTGAGAAAGCTTTGCGCAACGGCCTTGGGATCCTGCCGCTTCTCGCTCATGCGGCCCAGGGTCTGGTTCAGCAGATCGATGGGCAGATCGACTTTTCTGAAGAAGGTCACCAGTTCGGGATATTGCTTGTCGAACGCAGCGGATACGCCGATGGACAGGTTGGCCGCCAGCGAAGCACTGCCACGCGGGTTGGGATTGCTCGCATCGGTCAGGGTTTTCCAGGCCTCGGCATCGAACGGCGGCTCTTGCAGACGGATCAGTTTGTGGCGACCGAGCAAGGGCGTCGGTGACCAGTAGTAGAACAAGACCGGACGACCGCGACGGATCGCCGAATCGATCTCGGCGTCCAGCGCCGCGCCCGAGCCGGTGCGGAAGTTCACGAAACTGTCGTTCAGGCCGTAGGCCTTGAGCTTCTGGGTGTTGACGATTTCCGACGTCCAGCCGCTCGGGCTATTGAGGAAGCGCCCTTTGTCCGGCGACTCGGGGTCCTTGAACACCGCCTTGTAGCGGCTCAGGTCGGAAACCGCCTTGAGATCGGGCGCCATCGGCTCGATGCCCTTCGCCGGATCGCCTTTGATGACGTACTCGGGCACCCACCAGCCTTCGGTGGCACCTTTGACGATATCTCCCAGCCCCAGCACTTTGCCTTCGGCCTCGGCCTTGACCCACACCGGACTGCGGCCGGTCCACTCCTCGCCTATCACCTGGATATCATTCCTCGCCAGCGCGGTCTCCAGGCTGACGGTACTGCCCGGCAGTGTATCGGTCCTGTAGCCGTAGCCCTTCTCGACGATGGTTCGCAGCACTTCGGTGATCAGGCTGCCACTCTCCCAGGTCAGATCGCCAAAGATGATCGGCTTGCCCTGATCGGCCGCGGCCGCCGGTTGGCTGAGCAGGCCCAGCGCCAGCAAGGACGAAGCCAGGAGTGTTGTTATTGATTTCATGATGACCTCGTGATGGCCCGGGGATCGGAGATGTCCGAATTTATCGACAGCACCGGCGGCGAATTAGTTGTCGCGGCCGGCGACTTTGTTACCGATGTATCATGCGCGCCTGTCGCCGCTGACAGGTGCCCGCCCAGAAGGTCATTCCTGAACCATGTCGGAAATTGAAATAGGTCCCCTGCCCGATCTGTCATGGCCGTTGCTCAACAAGTTCTATCGTGAGCATCGGTCCCCCAAGCGCGCGGCAAAGGACAGCCAGGCGTGGGTCGCCAGGCAGCCCGAGTTGCTGGCAGCCCTGTCGCTTGGCGAAGTGGAGGATGGCTACTGGCTGACGGGATTGTTCGTTGCGCCCGAGCGCCGGGGCCAGGGCCTCGCTCGACGCCTGATCGAAGCAGCTTTGTTCTCGGTGCACGGGCCGACCTGGCTGTTCTGTCACCCGCAGCTGCTGGCGTTCTATCAGCCGATGGGCTTTGAACCCGCGCAACGCCTGCCGCGAACGCTGGGTGAGCGGCTGATGCGCTACAGCCGCAGTAAACCGCTGATCGCGCTATGCAGGATGCCGAGCGTCACGACGCCAGTTCTGGAAACAACACTTCGGTAAAGCCAAAGGTGCTGAAGTCCGTGATGCGCGAAGGATACAGCCGGCCGACCAGGTGGTCGCATTCGTGCTGCACGACCCGGGCATGGAAACCATGGGCCAGCCGGTCGATTGGCTGGCCATCGGGGTCCAGCCCTTCGTAACGGATGCTCATGAAACGATCCACCTTGCCGCGCAGACCGGGCACCGACAAGCACCCTTCCCAGCCGGACTCCACGGCGGGATGCAACGGCGTGATCACCGGATTGAGCATGATGGTGCGCGGAACGGCTTCGGCATCCGGGTAGCGCTCGCTGCGCTCGAAACCGAAGATCACCAGCTGCAGGTCAACACCGATCTGCGGCGCCGCCAGACCGACGCCTCCCACGCTTTCCATGGTCTCGAACATGTCGGCGATCAGCGCCTTGAGCTCGGCGCTGCCGATCAGTTTCTGCGGTACAGGCGGGGCGACCCGCAGCAAGCGCGGGTCGCCCATCTTCAAGATTTCACGGATCATGATTGCAGGCGTCCTGGTAAACGAAAGCCTTATCCTCGCACAGCCGGATCAGCGTCCTCGGATTTTTCGGAAGCGGGCCTGGAATGATCGCGGCCCAGACCTGAGACATGACGCTTCTCACTGGCCGGCTGTTCGCCGTCGCCTTCTTCCTTCTCGCCCTTGTCCTTGCCTTCAGCCGACATGTGCTCGATCACCGCGTTCATTTCCGCACCCAGCAACAGGACTGCCGACGAGATATAGAAATACAGCAAGAGCACAATAATCGCACCGATACTGCCATACATGGCGTTGTAATCAGCGAAGGTCTTCACGTAATAGGCAAAACCCAGCGACGCGATGATCCAGACCACGACAGCCAGCACCGACCCAGGCGTGATGAATCGGAAATCCTGCTTCACGTCTGGCATCACGTAATAGATGAGCGCGACCGCCACCATGAGCAGAATAATGATCGCCGGCCAGCGCAGGATGGTCCAAAGAGTCACGATGAAATCTTCAAGGCCCACCTGTGAGGCGATCCAGGTCATGACTTGCGGACCCAGAATCATCAGAGCAGCGGCGATCAGCAGCATGCCGGCAATGCCGACGGTATAGAGCACCGACAGCGGCAGACGTTTCCACAGCGGACGTTCTTCGACAACGTCATAAGCAGCATTCATCGCGCTCATCAACAGCCGCACACCGGCGGACGCCGTCCACAAAGCGACGAGAATACCGATGGAAAGCAGGCCGCCTTTCGATTGCTGCAGTTGATCGATGACGGGATTGACTTGATCCATCGCTTCAGGAGGCAGCAGCACTGCCGTCTGCTCGCGCATCCAGGAAAAGAAATCGGGGAGATGCAGAAAGCCGATCAGGGCTATCAGAAACAACAGGAAGGGAAACAGGGAAAACAGCATCTGGTAAGCCAGAGCCGAGGCGTAGGTGGGCATCTCATCGTTAATGAATTCATTAACGGTGCGCACCATCACTTTGCCCATTGGCAGTTGACGCAATGTGGGAAAAATCATGGCGGTTCCTTTCGCTCCGTAACTGCCAAACCATAGTTCTTGAAACCGATGCGCATCGTCATCTCGGGCAACTGGATGACGAACAGTATTGCGACGGTGCCAAATGGACTGAACGGGCCGTAAAAGGTTTCAGTTCACAGGCTGACAGCATAACGGCCATCTTGAGCTGGAGATGGCCGTTATGCCGGGGTCCTTGCCCCCGACATCAGGTCGGGACGGACTTATCAGGCCTTGTCGACGCCTCTCTTCAGCGTGTCCTTGGCATCCCCCTTGATCTGCTGGCCTTCGCCCTTGATTTCCTGGGCCTTGCCTTCGCCTTGCAGACGGGAATTGTCGGTCGCTTTGCCAACGCCTTGCTTGACGTTGCCGACTGCTTCGTTGGCCATACCTTTGATCTTGTCGCTTGTGCTACTCATGAGAAATCTCCTGACTATGGATGATCATGTTGCACCGACTCGTCGTGAGCCTGACATAAAGATGGACCGGAGACGCTTGCCAAGAGTTTCATGTTTTTTTGCTCAGGCGTTGCGCTTCCCCCACGCCCGGCTCCCTGACGGCCCGCACACATGCGAGAATGCGCGACGCGCTGGCCGGCATCGTCCGGCACGCTGGACAACCCGATTCACAGGAACGCTATGAAACTCGATAAAAAGCTCGCCATCGCACGCAGAAACCAGAACCTGGGCGGTGCCGTGCTCGGCGTCAACAACACCCACTTCGCCGTGCTGGATCACAAACGCAACATCTGGTGGTTCGACCTGCCGGTCACGCGCATCCAGGTGGGCCAGTACGAATGGATGCACTTGCTGCTGCACACGCCCGCCAACGATCAATTGCTGCACCTGAAGGTGACGACCGTGTTCCTGCGCGACCACATCGAAGGCCTGGAAGTGCGCAATGCCGGCAAACGCAAATCCACCATCAGCCTGGAGCTGAGCGCCGACAAGGATTCCTTCCTCAAGGACATGCGTCCGCGCGGCAGCAACCTGAGCTTTGCGGGTTTTTTGCAGAAGTGATTGGGTGATAATCCATCTTTCGCACCCTGCCGGGCAGAATGCGTTTTCGTTTATCGCCAGCAAGCTGGCTCCTACAGGTGTGCGTGTAGGAGCCAGCTTGCTGGCGATGAATGCAACGCAGATCCGACCGTTTCTCCAGTCGACCGCACTTTTCCAGGGCTCCGTCAGTCAGTGGTAATTGGCGGTTACGGAGTTACTGGAAATGAACATCGATGGACCTTTCAAGCTCGACGTCTGGAGCGACTACGTCTGCCCGTTCTGCTATCTGCAACTGCCGATTCTCGACCAGCTTCGGCAAGCCTATGGGCAGCGCATGGAAGTGAACTGGCATGCTTTCGAACTGCGTCCCGAACCGGTTTCGGCGCTGGATCCGAACGCGGATTTCCTGCGGGCCATGTGGTCGCGCGCCGTGCTGCCGCTGGCGGAAAAGCGCAACGTCGTGATGAAGATGCCCACTGTGCAGCCGCGCAGTCGCAAGGTGCTGGAGGCAGCCGCCTTCGCGCGGTCGGCAGGGGGCTTCGACGCGTTTCACAAGCGGGTGTATGAAGCCTACTTCGAACAAGGCCATGACATCGGCCACGTTCCGACCCTGATCGAACTTGGCGGCGCGGCCGGGCTGGATGCAGACGCCTTGCAGCAGGCGCTGGACGGCAACCTGCATGCCGAAGAAGTCAGCGCCGATCAGCGGCTGGCGGCGAGCCTGGGACTGCGGGCCGTGCCCGTGCTCCTGCTGCGCAAGCCCGAGCAATCGCTGGAACAGGCCAAGGTTTTCCACGGGACCCTGCCCTTCGAACGTGTCCAGCAGGAGGTCGAACGCCTCATTCGCTAAAGCCTGGCGACCTCGCTCTCACAGCCTAAAGGAATTTCAGACCAGCTCGATGCGATCCGGATGGATGAGGATCCGGCCCTGCTTGTACAACCCGCCGATTGCCTTCTTGAAGTTGCCTTTGCTGACGCCGAACAGACCGCTGATGACTTGCGGATCGCTCTTGTCGCTGACAGGCAGGCTGCCGCCATTCTCGCGCAGTCTGGCGAGAATCTTGGTGCTGAGTTCGTCGGCCGCTTCAGCGCCGACTGGTTGCAGGCTCAGCGCGATGTTGCCGTCCGCGCGCAGCTCCTTGATGAACCCGCGCTCTTGCTTGCCCGGCCGGAGGAACTTGAAGACCTCGTTCTTGTGAATCAGGCCCCAGTGTTTGTTCTCGATGATTGCCTTGAAACCCATCGCGGTTTCCTCGGCGACCAGCAGGTCAACCTCTTGACCAACGCGATAGCTGGCGGGCGTCTTGTCCAGATAACGGTCCAGACGCGCGGTGGCGGTGATACGGCGGGTGTGCTTGTCGAGGTAGACATGCACCACGCAATAGTCGCCGGCCTGCAGATTGCGTTTCTCTTCCGAGAACGGCAGCAGCAGATCCTTGGGCAAACCCCAATCCAGGAAAATGCCGATGCTGTTGACTTCCACCACCTTGAGGCTGGCGAACTGACCGACCTGCACCTTGGGCTTTTCAGTGGTCGCGAGCAGCTTGTCTTCACTGTCCAGGTAGACGAACACGTTCAGCCAGTCTTCATCTTCGGTCGGGACATCTTTGGGGACATAGCGATTGGGCAGCAGGATTTCGCCGTCCGGCCCGCCATCCAGATACAGCCCGAAGTGAGTGTGCTTGACGATCTGCAAGCTGTTGTAGCGCCCGACTAAAGCCATTTTTCGATTACCCTGTTTGCAAGGCCGGCATTCTAACCGACTTTGCCGAGCCGTTCTCGGCGTGTGGTCGGCAACCGGCCGCTCGTCAGGTAGCCAACCAGGGCGGCGGACTTGCCCGCCAAGGTGGCAGGCCTGAAACGTCCAGTCAAAACAGGCAGTTAGCGACAGCCATCTCGCCACACGGCGGTCAGCGATGCCACAGGCCAAAGAAAACGCGAATAACCGACCAAGCGAGGCGCCCGCCTTTACTGTACGATGGCTGGCCGTATTACGTTTTTTGAAGGTAAATGGCAGCCATGCGTATCAAAGCTTCTCACTCCAAGCCCAAGCCAGCTCCAGCCGTTGAAACCAGCGACTCGATCAACGAGCAGATCGCGGCGTTCCTGAAGTCTGGCGGTGAAATCCAGCAGATCGCCAAGGGCGTGAGCGGCCAGACCTTCGCCCCTTCCAAGCACATCAATCTCGGCAAGAAGTAAGCCTTCACGCTTCTTCGCTCTCCATGCGCCCTGACCGGGGCGCTGGACCGATACCTCTCCCGCGCTGGAAATTGCGCCAGCCCCGCTGCTACTCTCTCCTCATCCTTTGCGATCATCCCGGCAGGAAGACGCCCGGAACGTTGTCTCATTTGCGGAATACACGAATGAAGAACTGGATGCTTTTCGTCGCACTGTTGTCTCTGGGCGGCTGCGCCTCGCAGCGTTGCGCCAATCAAATGCCCGACAACGAGACGCCCGGCAGTGCGTGCATGGATCAATACGTGCTGTACCGCAACGACATGCTGCAGGCCAAGCTTCTGGTCAGCCAGGGCGACCCTGCCCGATACGAGCTGGCCCATGCACTGCTGCGCCGCGCCGCGGTCGACGACAGCTCCGGCGAGGCCGACTTCTACCAGGCGGTGCTGCTGATTCGCGAGCAGGGTGACCGTCAGCAGATCATCGATCTGCTGAAAGACGCCGCCAGCCACGAACACCCGCTGGCGATCGCGCTGCTGTCCCAGCAATTGACCCTCACCGATCCGAAACAGGCCGAGCATTACAAGGCCCGGTACGCGGAACTGGACGTGGCCAAGAGCGGCTACCCCTCGTTCGAGCAGGCGCTGGTCGTGATCCGCAACCTGGTCATCCCGCCCGCCGGCCACGGCTCCGCGACCAATTGACGCCCCGCTTATCGACGAACGGCGTTTCCCTGCGCCGTTTCGCCGGTATGCTTGCAGCGCTCTAGCTCGCGGCTTGTGTCGGGCTCTCATGCCGCTTTCGATACGCCATTCCTGATCACCACTCCTCGACACACCAGGGAGTGAGCCATGCTCGGTTTTCGTTTATTCGCGCTTGCTTCAAGCGTCCTGTTGTTCAGCCATCCGGTTTCCGCCCAGATCATGGAGCGGGAGTTGGGAGACTTCGCCCTGAAACTGGGGACCACGCCCAGTCGCAGCATGGCCCAGGGCCTGGTGACCCCCACCGGTGGATCGGGGTCGTTTCACGGCGGGCTGGACCTGACGCACGACAGCGGCTTCTACATGGGCCAGTGGGCGCCGAACATGGGCGTGGCCGACGGGACCACCCTTGAAGTGGACTCCTACATGGGCTTCAAGAAGCCTTTCGACAATACCCTGGGTTATGAACTGGGGATGATCCGCTACAGCTATCCCGAAACGGATCAGGTCGATAGCCACGAGTTCTATGCCGGCCTGAGGGTATTGAACAGTCGCGTCGGCGCGGCATTCAGCAACGATGTCGGCCGACGGGACAGCACGGTGTTTGTCGATCTGGGTGCCATCGAACGCCTGGGGCTGGGGGTGCGCATGCAGTATGCGACCCATCAGTTCGACACGCCACAGACTGCCGGCGACGGCGCGCTGATCAGCGGTTTCAACGACTGGTCCCTCAACCTGACGCGCCCCTGGCTGGGCATCGACATGAACCTGATCTACAGCGATTCGAGCCTGAGCGGCGACGGCTGCACGGTCTACAGCGGGCATAACGCACGTTGCGAGCAGACCTTCACGCTCAAAGCGGTGCGTTCGTTCTTCTAGCCTGCCGATCCGGTTGAACTGCCGGCCTCGCCGCTTCTCTACAGTACGTGCCTCACCTGCCCGTTCGTCGAGGAGTCGTCATGCAGTCCCTGCTCAAAGCCTTCTTCACGCTATCGATGACCCTTGCGCTGCTGGCCGGCTGCAGCCAGGTCGGCGTCGCGTATCGCAACCTGGACGTCATCATTCCATGGACGCTGAACGACTATCTGGACATGAATTCGGAGCAGAAGAGCTGGCTGGATGAGCGTCTCAAGCAGCACTTGAGCTGGCATTGCAGCACCCAGTTGCCGGGATATCTGACCTGGCTGGACCGTCTTGAAGAAATGGTCAGGGCCGACAAGGTTGATTATCAAGGCCTGGAAGCCCGCACCGCTGAAGCGAAGGATGCCATCGGCACCATTTCCCGCCAGATCACGCCTTCGGCAGTGGAGCTGCTGTCGCGCTTCGACGACAAGCAGGTCGAGGAGATGCGTATCGCTTTCGCCAAGGACCAACGCAAACGCGAAAATCGTTACGTCAACGAGCCGCTTGAACGGCAGATCGCCGAGCGGGCTGACCGCATGGACAAGCGCTTGAGCCCTTGGTTGGGCAAGCTGACACAGGCACAGAAGGAACGTATCCACGCCTGGTCGACATCTCTGGGCGAACAGAACAAGGCCTGGATCGATAACCGCGTGCATTGGCAGTCGCTGTTCTTGAAGACGGTCCAGGATCGCCAGGCTGCGGACTTCCCTCAGCGTATCGCCGCGCTGCTACAGGACCGCGAAACGTTCTGGACGCCCGAATACCGGGAGGCTTATAACCGGACCGAGGACGCGGCGATTGCAATGATCGTGGACATCTACGCCATGAGCACGCCGGAACAGCGCCAGCGGCTGCTGGCCCGGATTGCCGACATGCGCAAGGATTTCTCGGATCTCGACTGCCTCAAAGCGGCGCGACAGGGCAACTGATTCACCTGCCGCGCCGCCACGGTCAGGCGACTTGAGCCTTGGAGGCGACTTCGTCGAAGGTGACAGGATCGAGGGCATCCGGCTGCTCGTCCAGCACCTGACGCGGATGATCGTTACCTGGAATGCTGCTGTCGATCATTGCCAGCAGGCTTGAGCCGCGCGGGGTCAGGGAAAAATTCGATCCGGTGCCACCGTCCTCCGTGGCGCGCGGCTCGATGTAGTGATGCTTGACCAACAGCGCTTCCAGGTCCGCCGCCTGCTGTTTCAGGTGATCCAGATCGCCGATGGCCTCGCCTTCCGCCGCCTTGGCTGCGGCGTGTTCTTCGGCATACTTGCGTGGAGCGAACGAAGTGCCGGCGCTGTTCTGGACTTCGTGCAGCAATCGTTCGATCAGGTCCCAGTCATAAGTCATTGTGTTAAACCTCCGTCCAGCATGGATGAAAGGCCCATGACATCCACTCACGGGCGTGTGACTCAAGATTGTGACCTTCCTCGATACCGGCCGTTCAGCGGGGCAGTGCTGAACTTTGGAGGCTTGAGAAGGCTCCACCTTTCAGCCACCTGACCATCCGAGGTCGCCATGAAAACCGCCGTGAGTATCGTCGTCACCGCTACCTTGTCATTTGCCATGCCTGTCTGGGCATGTACGCCCGAAGAGGCCACGATCAAACGTGAACAACTGGCTGAGAAGGTCAGGAGCCTGACCCAGCAGAATCCGCAGAAAGCGAAAGAGATCAACCAGGAGCTGGAAGACATGCACCTGGAAACCGCCGCGCAGGACCTGCCGGACAAGTGCCAGTTGATCGATCAGCGCTTGAAGGAGCTGGACGCCGCGGCGCAGAAAGCGGATGGGTGACCGTAGGAGCCAGCTTGCTGTGGGCGGCATTCCGACGATCTGCCGCACAGCGGCAGCAAAATTATCCACCACCGCGAACCAGCCAGACCGCGTCATCGTTCATCGCCAGCAAGCTGGCTCCTACATCGCACCTATGATGTGCCGCGGTTTATTCCGCTGCGGGTGACGGTGTAGTGCGCTTTTTCAGCGGCGCCATACCGTCTTTGCTCACCAGCGAATCGGACTTGGGACGATTCGCAGTCTTGCGCTTGGTCGGGCCCTTGGCAGCCACTTTTTTCTTGTCACCCTTGCTGTCGGTCTTTTTCTTCTTGGTGCCGACGGCCTTGCCCGAGGCCTTGACCTTTTTCGGTCCACCGTAGGTGCCTTTGACTTCCTTGATGATCCGGCGCTCGAAGCTCTGCTTGAGATAGCGCTCAATGCTGGACATCAGGTTCCAGTCGCCGTGGCAGATCAAAGAGATCGCCAGCCCGTCGCTGCCCGCGCGGCCGGTGCGGCCTACACGGTGCACATAGTCGTCACCGCTGCGCGGCATGTCGAAGTTGATGACCAGATCCAGACCTTCCACATCCAGGCCGCGAGCCGCCACGTCCGTTGCGACCATGATCTTGGCGCCGCCCTGCTTCAGGCGATCAATGGCCGCCTTGCGGTCCTTCTGATCCTTGTCGCCGTGCAGCACGAACGCCTTGTATTCCTGAGCCACCAGACGGCCGTACAAACGGTCAGCCATCGCCTTGGTGTTGGTGAAGATGATCGCCTTCTGATACGTCTCGTTGGCCAGCAGCCAGTTGAGGATCTGCTCTTTATGGACGTTATGGTCAGCGGTGAGAATCTGGTGACGCGTGCCGGACGCCAGTTCGCTGACGTTATTGAGCTGCAGGTGCTGAGGGTCCTTGAGCACCTTGCGAATCATTTCCCGCAGACCGGCGCCGCCGGTGGTCGCCGAGAACAGCATGGTCTGCTCGCGCTGGGCACACTCGGCGGCCAGGCGTTCCACGTCCTCCGAGAAGCCCATGTCCAGCATGCGGTCGGCTTCGTCGAGCACCATCACTTCAACGTTCTTGAGGTCCAGATTGCCCGCGTTGAGATGTTCCAGCAGGCGACCCGGCGTGCCGATCAGTATATCCGGCACCTTGCGCAGCATGGCGGCCTGGACCTTGAAATCCTCGCCGCCGGTGATCAGCCCCGACTTGACGAAGGTGAACTGCGAGAAGCGCTCGACTTCCTTGAGGGTCTGCTGCGCCAGCTCACGGGTCGGCAGAAGGATCACCGCACGGATGTCGACCCGCACCTTGGCCGGGCCGATCAGGCGATTGAGGATCGGTAATACGAATGCAGCCGTCTTGCCGCTGCCGGTCTGCGCCGTCACCCGCAGGTCGCGCCCTTGCAATGCCAATGGAATGGCGGCGGCCTGCACAGGCGTAGGCTCGACGAAATTAAGCTCGGCCACGGCTTTAAGCAGGCGTTCGTGCAGGGCGAATTCGGAAAACACGGGTGTTACCTCGACGAAAAACATAGATACAGCTGCATAGCCTAACGGTTTCGCGCCCCGAGGCCGAGTTTCTTTACCACTCGCTGCCTTTTTTTGTTACGGAATCTGCTATCACTGCCTCTGGCCGGACAGTAATGGTCTAATCGCGCCCCTCCTCCGCTCAACGACTCGCAAGGTTTTATGGACGTACTACATCATTCAGGAAGGGCTATCACCGGAGAAGCGCGCCGGAATACGCAAATGCGATGATGGTTACTTCATCCTGAGTTAGCGACGTCCATCTGACCATGATCATGACCGCCGGCAGCAAAGTGTTAAGAAAATCGATCTCAGGGAGTGAAGAATAGCTTCCAACACCCCGCCTACCGTCCGTGACCCGCTGATCCGGCAACCTCATCAGCGCAGAGATCAAGGGTCAGTCAGCGCTGTGAAATACGCACATACTTTGTTGCGGTCGGAGTCTCTGATGTCGAATAACCGGTGCTCACGATCCAAGGCGCTATAAGCGGCGAGTTGAAATGAGGCAATCTAGCTTTCTACAGGGTTTCGGCGCGAGGCTGACGATAGATGGAGTGCTCCTTCGCACATCAGCAAGCCGACTGCGGCCCATATCGGTATAAATGTCATCCATTCATCCCTCTGGATCTGCTCTCCAAGTATAAGCGCCACCCCGACCATCAAGACAGGTTCAACATAGCCAAGGAGCCCGAAGAGGCCAAAAGGCAAGAGCCTGCTGGCTACTGTATAGCAGATGAAGCCGGCTGCACTGATGATAGCCAGTAGAGGCAACAGCAAATACAAGCGAGGAGCCTCGGCGACAGCTTGCATCCCTGCGCCATGAGCGAAAGCGAAGTATGTTGCGATCGGATAAGTGAGGAGGATATCGAACCAGAGCCCTCCGGTATGCGCAGACGCCAAACGACGGCGCAACAGGAAATAAAGCGGAAATCCTAGCGCGACCAGTAATGTAGGCCACGCGATACCGCCAACCCTGTATATCTCGTTCGCTACTCCGGCCGCAGCACACAAGGCCGCGAGCTTCTGAGGGCTGCTAAGACGCTCACCATAAGCAAGGCGCCCAACCAATAGCATTACGAGTGGCAGCAGGAAATATCCCAGAGAAACGTCCAGTCCATGACCATTGATTGGAGCCCACATGAACAGCCACTGCTGAGTTCCCAAAAGCGCGCTGCTCAGACAGAGCAAGGGAAATATGGCTGGTACGGAACGGATGCGCTTACAAAGATCAGTGACGTTTCCCCAATCCTTGGACAAGATTAAAAACACGGTAATGGCCGGAAGCATCAGCAGCATTCGCCACCCGAATATGGCCTGCCCGTCTAAGGGGTGTAGAAGCGTGGCGTAAAAATACAGGCCTGCAAAAATCGCAGACGACGCCACAGATAAAGCAACACCTTTCAACAAAAGGCCTCCAAAAAAACAGGTAACTAGATGATTAACGGTGTTAAGCGCCCCACGGCGACGTGCCCGCGAATTTGGACTCAATCCAGGCTTTGAATGCCAGGACGGTCGCCGATGGAAACTTCGACGATGGCCTGACCAAGTACACCCCGCCTGTGGCGTCCAGCCTCCACTGAGGGAGCACCCGCACTAGATGTCCAGACGCGATCTGACGGCTCATCAGCCACTCGCCAGCGCCCAAAATCCCGTGGCCGGATAGTGCTGCAGAAAGAAGCGTCTCGCTGTCGTTAGAGGTCAGCGTGCCCGTGGTCATCACCGTTTCCTGACGCTCTCCTTGATGGAGTCTCCACTCCGGAAAAGAACGCAATCCGCTGAACCGTAGACAGTTATGCTCAATGAGATCTGCCGGTGTCAGGGGCATGCCAAACCGCTCGATGTAACTGGGTGACGCGCAGAGGATTCGCTGGTGGTCACAGAGTTTGTTTGCGATCAGCCTGCTGTCATTGAGCTCGCCTATTCGAAGAGCAGCGTCATAGCCCTGCTCGATGATATCGACGACATGCTCGCTGTAGTCTGCAACCACGCACACATGAGGGTGTGAGCTTAGAAACTCGGGCAGCATTGGCCCAAGCCACAAACGCCCCATAGCAGCGGGCAACGTCAACCGTAATAGGCCGCGAACCTCTGCAGCGCCTGAAATGGCCTGCTGTTCAGCTTCAGCGATCAGCCCTAGCGCAGATCTCAACTGCTGCTCCAGCTTCGCACCCACTTCGGTGATCCGAACCTGCCGCGTGGAGCGCTCCAGCAGACGCACGCCCAGCCTTTTTTCCATCGCAGCCAGGCGCTTGGAGATTACGGTCGGATGGCGCTGGAGCTGTTTCCCAGCGGCCACAAATGAGCCCTGACCAGCTACCGCCAGAAACGCCGCTATCTCATCACTATGCTGACTATCGAGAAAGCCATGACTCATGGTTTAAGGACAATCGCTCCTGATGATTTTCCTGACTCAAGCGCCTCGTGCGCTAGAGCCGCCTCCTCCAGCGGGTAGGTCTTCCAGATCCTAGGTGTGATAATTCCCGCTTCAACTGCCGCAAGTACATCGGCCGCGCGTTCTTGGTATTCCGCCACGGACGACGTGTGCGCCGCAATTGAAGGGCGAGTAAGAAACAGGGAGCCTTTGGAATTCAAAGTTGCCAATTCGACTGCCGAGGGCGCGCCCGATGAGGCGCCAAACGATACCATCACTCCTCTCGGTCTCAGACTGTCGAGAGATGCCTCGAAGGTGGCCCGTCCAATGGGATCGAAGACGACATCTACCTTACGACCTTCAGTAATATTCGCGACATCCGAAGCGAGGGTATGAGGGTTGAACACCACCACTTCATCGCACCCGACGGACTTCGCCCGCTCGATGCTCTCAGGCTTGGAAACAACGCCGATGACAAATGCGCCTAAATGCTTGGCCCATTGTCCCATTATCTGGCCGAGCCCACCGGCTACCCCATATAGCAGCACGGTCGAGCCAGGGCCGACAGGATAGGTGGTTTTAAGAAGATACTGAGCGGTAATTCCCTTGAACAACACCGCCGCGGCTTGCTCAAACGCTACCCCATCAGGAAGCTTCACCAATCGCTCGGCGGGATAAAGACGTTCGGTCGCGTACCCGCCAAGGGGGCCAGTAGCATAAGCCACTCGATCTCCAGACCGAACATTCATGACATCAGCCCCTACCGACAGCACGGTACCTGCGCCCTCAAGTCCCAAGCCCGAAGGAAGCGGAACCTTTACAGCGCCGTTGCGCTGCGTGACATCCAGATAATTGACCCCGATGGCCTCTTGCTTGAGCAGGATCTCACCGGCGCCCGGTGTCAGGTCGGGCCAGACCTCACGAGCCAGTACAGACGATTCACCAGGGTGAGCGAAGCGGATCACTTCGGCCATGCATTTGCTCCAGTCAGTGTGGATTCTGAATCAGTATGCGAACACAGCGCGCTGTGCACAAGACCGGCTAATTGCAGCCCATAGCTGCAACAGATGCAGCAATAGTGCATCGCGTTTCTTCTGTCCGAGCCTACCTGTCCTACCTTTTTACAGGAGGCTCACAAAGCCAAAGGGAGCCTGCCGGTTCATACTTGGCGGACAAACCGATCAGGAGGCCAGCAGGCAGCCCATTCGTGGTTCTCGCAGAGTGTTGACTGCTCTGCGCCATCACCGTCTCACCTGATCGAGCTATGAGATGTAATCACTCACGAGCCTCAATCACCTGTTCGTCCTTCTTCTCAACCGTTCGGGTTCTCGTCGCAGCCCAGCAAACGAGGGAACCGACCGTCACCAGAAATGCCCCCTGCCAAAACTGGATTGTAAGCGCGGCTCCGAGCCACAAAGCTGCGAATGCGGACGTGAGCACTGGGGCCGAATAAGATGCGGTTGCGAGTAAGGTCAAATTGCCACGCAAGATCCCCATGTTCCACAGTGCGTATCCTCCGGCCATCGCGCCCCCCGCGGCCAGAATCTCCAGCCCACCGCCCCATGTCATTTCAGGAAGGACTTCGTTGCTGAATGCATATTTTGTCCATAAGACACCTGCTGTCAGTACGAAGAACAGAGCCACAGCATTTCCGCCGCCGGCATAGCGGCGAGTTACGTTGCAGTACAGAGCGAAAGTGAACGCGCAGCTCAATGCCAGGCCATAGCACAGAGGATTGGAGATGACGTTAGCGACAACACCTTCCCCTGAAAGGCCTTCTCCGCTTACCGCCCGAAGCACGCCGAAAAGGGCCAAGGCAGTACCGGGAACAATGCTCCACCTAGCTCGTTGACCATTCATAACGATGGCTAAAAGTATGGTGAGAGACGGCCAAAGGTAATTGACCAAGACAACTTCGATCGCTTGAGTGCTGCTCGCCGCATATCCAACGGCAAGCGAGAGACATACCTCGTAGGCTACAAATAACGAAGTTCCAACGACTAGGTAAACCTTCGAAAATTTCCGGATTCGAGGCCTACCAAGGAATATCAGCAGAAGCACAGCCCCAACTGAATACAAAATCGCCGTGCCACCCAGGGGGCCAAACACCTGGGTCACGCTTCGAATCAAGGCGGTGGACGTGCTCCATAAACCAATCGCAGCCAGACCACATAGTGTGGCGCTGCGCTCATTACTGACAAGCATTTCATTTCTCTTAGGGGGAACGACTGATCGGCGAGACGGCAAAGCCACGTTTCGTTTCTAAGCCGGCTGACACTGCAATTCGTCTTGGGGGATCGGTGCCTCCTCTCGAATGAGACGACACATCTGGAGAGCACGCCAAAACTCGATCGGAATGACCGCATTCAAGGTCTCGATGTTCTCGTACAGTTGCTTCACGCTTCGACAGCCCGGGATGACAGTCTTGATAACCGGGTGAGCAAGGATGAATTGAAGAGCTGCGGCTTTGAGCGGAACGCCAAACTCCATACAAAGACTTTCTATCCTGCGGACTCGATTCAGCATGGCGTCATCCGCAGGGGCGTAGTTGTACATTGCCCCCGCCACTGAACCAGTAGCCAGGATACCGCTGTTGTACCCACCACCAACGATGACTGATACCTGTCGCTCGTGGCACAGCGGGAGAAAATCGTCCAGGGGGTACTGCTCCAGCAAGGTGTAACGGCCTGCCAACAACACGCAATCAAAGTCGACTCGGCGAATTGATGCGAGAGCTACATCGGATTCGTTCACGCCTACCCCGATAGCCCTCACTACCCCTTGATCACGCAAATCCAGAAGCGCCTTCGCCGCTCCGTTCATGGCTTCATTGAAAACGTCAGGCTGCTTATTTCCATGGGTTACTGCATCGACCTCGTGAATCAGAGCGACATCGATGCGTGCAAGACCGGTGCGCCGCAAACTGTCTTCAATTGAACGCATGGCACCATCGTAGGTGTAATCAAAGTGCCGGTCGAAAGGCAAGCCGTTCACCCAAGGGGTAAAGTCAATCTCGGCTTTGGCTTTAGGCGAGAGCAATCGGCCGACTTTGGTCGATAACACGTAATCGTCACGCGGCTTACAGCCTAAAGCATGCCCAAGGCGAACCTCGCTCAAGCCGTGACCATAACTTGGCGCTGTATCGTAAAACCGGACGCCAGCTTCCCATGAAGCTTCAATCAGCGCCTGCGCATCGAACTCGCTCATTTCCCGTTTGAAATTACCCAACTGAGCCGCTCCAAACCCGAGGGCGGTTGGGGTCAGGCTCGACCTGGGCCATTCTTCTCTCTTTGTAGCGTTCATGCGGTTAATCCCGTTACAAACCATCCAGCGCAAAATCTTGGACATGCCAGTATTGAGGTCTGCCGTTGGCAGCTCTAGAAAATGTTATTGAGCATCGACGCGCGAAACCGTGGTCAGCCCCATATGTCGCCAACCGTGAAGCCTTCAGGAAACGGATCGTCGTGATCCAATACGAGCGTGTTAATACCAGATATCCAACTGGTTCCACTGATCTCGGGAATCACAGCGGCATAGGCTCCGACGGTGGTGGTTTCCACGAGCTTGCCGGTATAGACGATCCCGAGAATACCTTCGTGACGAAATGCTTGATGGGGTTGCAGCAACCCTTTTGCATAAAGCACTGCCATTTTGGCGCAGGTGCCGGTGCCACTGGGGCAACGATCCAGCGCCCCTGTCCAGGTAGCCGGGTTCTCCCAGTCAAAACTGCCTGTCGCCATGGTTACCACGTTCTTCCAGTCGGCGCGAGAGCCATCAGCGGGGCCAGATAGCTGCGATACGGTGATGCCGACGCCAGGGTAATCCGGATGGGCAACCGGCAACTGCTCAATAGCAGCTTGGCAGATCATTGCACTGATACGAGCGATCTCACGACCATGCTCTGGACTCAAGCGGAGGTGTGGGAATTGACGTATGTCCGTAATCACGTAGAACATGCCGCCCCAGGCCACGTCCACCGTCACTTCGCCCAAATAAGGCACGTTGATAACCGCGTCCAAATGGACAGCGAAGGCCGGCACATTTCTGAACGTAACGCTTTTGACTTTGCCGTTCCTGCATTCGGCTCTACACGAATTAGCCCGGCGGGCGCTTCCAGAGTCAACTCAGTAAACGGCTCTGCCATGGGAAGCATGCCCATTTCCAACAGCACGGTCGCGACCGAGATCGTATTGCCGCCGGACATCAGTGGATACTCGATCTGCTCCAGGATGATGTAGCCGGCATCCGCCTCGGGATGGCACGGCGGAACAATCACATTGCAGCAATGCGGGGGATAACCACGGGGCTCGCGCAACGCCAACTTTCGTAGCTGGTCATCGTTCTTCTCAAGCCACTTCATTTTCTCGTAGACGGAGCTCCCTGGAATATGGGGCACCCCGCCGGTGACCACCCGCATTGGGATGCCCGAATGAGTATCCACCGCGTGCAACGTCCTTTTGAAACCCATGTCCTGATGTCCTGTTTTGAGTGAACAGCATCGAATACCGATGGAGCGGCTGCGTCATAGCAGCATGTCATTCCTAAGGATCGACAGGTCTTACAGAGCAGGATTTATGCCAATGAAAACCAGGCGCAGATAGCAGGCCCAGCCGCCCCGCCACGCCCTAAATCACTGAATTGATTGAATTAAGCGATCGTTCGTCACTACGTAGTGCGTGCCAGAATGACGCGGTTGTGGACTGTCGATAGTCGAGAACTGTTATACCGCTGATATAATGTGTCAGGACGGCACAATTATTCCTTCGCAAAAAGATATATGAGCCATTTTGCGACGTAGTAGTTAAGTGCGATATCGGTTCTCTCCCCGCCTTGGGCGCATGATCTGACCTTGCATGCTTTGCACAATCGCGCGTGGAAGATGCTGACTATCGCTGACTTTACCTGATGGCTCCGGCCTGCCCCGGTAGCGCATGCTACCTTCCAGTTTCTCGCTGGCATCAAACCCTACCAGCCGCTCAGATGCTCAGTCCGGGACATAGCCATGCCGTGCATAAAACCTGTCCATCTCTTTCGGAAGCGGTTCCTGCTGAGTAAGCACCCTGACGTACTCGGGCAGGCGTTTCATGCGCACATCACGATCCTCATTGGTTTGCATCGTGATGTAACCGATCTGGATCAAGTAGATAGCTCGCGAGCAGACATCCGCAGTCAGATCGCTGACGCCGAAGCGAATGAACATCTCACAAATGGCGGACATCCGTTGCGCATCTGCGGCTTCGATCTCTGCAGCAATGTCGGCTGACTGCAGGGCCCAGCTGCGCATGGCGAACTCTAGCCTGGCATCGAAAATCGCCTGATCGAACCAACAGTCAGTGACGTTCAGCATTGCCTCCGGAAGGCTCTCGGCATAGGCGCCGGCCTGCCGCACCACGCTTCCAGTATTTTTTTCGCGCCAGCGGGTGACCAAGGCCTCAAGTAATGCCTCTCGATCCTGGAAGAACCAGTAGAAACTTGTGCGGGACTGACCCAGTTTTTTTGCCAAGGGAAGGATTCGTACCGAATCGATACCCGAGTCCAGAAGCAGCTCGAAAGCCCCGTCCAGCCAGATATCGGCTGTGCCTCGCACAGCGCTGTCCAGGTCATTTTTTTTTTTGCGAACTGTCATTGACGCCTCAAATCATATCGTTGGGTCATGCTTTACCATATCGGCCTGAAAACCCGGAGTCTGGCGAAATCAGGGCCCGCCGAGATTGAGCAGAGGATACACCCGTCAAACGAAGGCACGCACACGGCCGCCTCGAGCCGCCAAGATTTTAATACCAACAAAGCAGATCGGCGCACGAGTAAGACCGATTCCCGATGCCAGGCTGCAAGTGAAGTCGCGCCTCCCTCTGCACTACCGCCAGCGCCCTATTGCTCAGGTTAGCGGACGACATCTTTGACCTGAGACCCGCCGGTGTCGCTGTCTAGTTTGCTCGCGGGGCTCTTGCCATACACGAGCATCCCGCTCGCGAAAATGAGCAGCATGCCCACGCCTGTTGAAAGCATCGGGGCCGCATCAAAAAGTACGATCCCGTAGAGCGTAGCGAAAGCGATTTGCAGATATCCCAAGGGCGCCAGTGTTGCAGACGATGCATAGGTGTAGGACTTAGCTATCAGGTAATGGGCACATAACCCCAGGCATCCTAGTATCAGCAGCATCACCCACTGGGCCGTACTCGGTTGAACCCAGAAGAAAGGAACGGCGACGCTTAACATACCTGCGCTGAATATGCCCACATAAAAGCTGCAGGCCGCTGGGCTGTCCTGTTCCCCCGCGAGCTGGGTCAACATCAGGTACAAGGCGAAGAAGAAGGCCGTTGCCAAAGGGAACAGCATATACAGCGAGAACGAGTCGCTCGCTGGATTGATAACCATCAATACCCCAATAAACCCGACAATCACCGACAACCACTGAGCTCTGCCGGATCTGACTCGAAAAAGAAATGGCGACAGCAAGGTGACGAAGGCTGGCGCTAGAAAGACGATCGCGGTGGACTCTCCCAAGGGGACATGCGTGAGCCCATACATGAATGTCAGACTGTCGATCAGTAGAACCACGGCCCGTAGCAGGTGTAGCCATGGTCGTTTCGTTTTGAAGTGATGGCCCCCGCCTCGGGCGGCCATCACGCTGCTAACCAAGACCGCATGGACAACATAGCGAACCCAGGCGACGAAGATCACTGGAAGGCTCAGCATCAGTGTTTTTGAAATGGCGTCGTGACTGGCGAACACAAAGGCCACGCTCGCCATCAGCCACATACCTATGATTTGAGATCGAGGGCGATGCATATCACTCCTTAAAAAGTTGAGGTGCGATCGCCCTCTTCACCGTGACGCTGCGGCTGCTCAGGGTACCGCCTATTCGAGTGGTGGCCGACAACTCAACGGCTATGACAGCCGTTTTTCTTGACAAGAAACAAACCAACGTTCGTTTCAACATCCTTGTGCCTCCCTAGGCAAGCCCCCGGATGTCGCATGGAAATATTTTACGAAGGTAATCAGGTAGTTAAAAAAACCCTGACGACATAACTGTACATCAGTCTTGACACATATGTCTAGATGATCCAGCCTCTGGTCATCGAGGCGCGAACACAGATCGACCCGATTGGCTTCCATGAAGAAACGAGAAAGCCTCGCCAGTTGAACGGCCGGCCGTACCTGACAAAAAAGAGGGTAACAATATGGGCAGCAATGCAAATCGCAGCTTGGAAAGTAAAACCACTTCATTCCACGAGATTCCGGTTGTCGACCTGGCGCCCCTGCTGGACGGTAGCGACCCGCAGAAGGTATCCAGGGAAATTGGCTATATCTGTGAAAACATCGGGTTCCTGTACATCAAGAACCACGGGGTACCTAAAAGCCTGATTCAGGATGCTTACAAGCTGACGGCGGAGCTGTTCGCTTTGCCATATGAAGACAAGGAAAAGCTCAGCATCGTCAACTACGGCGAGATCTTCCGCGGCTACATCCCGATGTACACCGAGAATGCTGACCCCAAAAACACAAAGGATTTCAAAGAGTGTTTTGACTTGGGCAAGCACTACGATGAGGTTTCACCTTTCTTTGGCCCTAATCCGATCCCAGAGAAAATCCCGCGCTTCCGGGAAGTGTTTGAGCAGTACCATGACGAAATGATGCGTCTTTCGCGCAAACTCATCGGGGCGATAGCGTTGAGTCTGGATTTGCCTGAGGACTACTTCGAGAAATTACAGCGCAAGCCAATCACTATTCATCGCTTGAACTACTACCCGCCGCAGACCGGCCAGATCTCAGTGGGCGAAATCGGCACAGGCGCACACACTGATTATGGCTTCCTGACCATTCTGTCCCAGGACAGCAACGGCGGCCTTCAGGTTCAGAACCGTGAGGGTGAATGGGTAAGTGCTCCGCCCGTCGAAGATACGTTCGTAGTGAATATCGGCGATTTGGTTCAGACGTTCACCAACGACCGCTATCCTGCTACGCTCCACCGCGTAATCAATACCAGCGGAAAAGCCCGATACTCCATTCCGTTCTTTATCGATCTGGACTACGACGCCGTCGTCGAGGTCGTTCCCACATGCGTGTCGCCATCGAACCCCGCCAAATACAAGCCGTATACTTGTGGCAAATACAAATACGATAAGTTTTTGTCGACTTACACACACCTGCAGAAGGCACAAGAGCGCGGCTGATTACTGCGACAGACCCTAGTTGGGACTTGGCTACGAGATCAGGGGCCCGAAGCATGTGAGCTTCGGGTTCTCCTGATTGAAGTGGCTTCGTTAGTCCAGAGGCACCCAGATATAGGCCATTTCACCGTCAGCTTCAATGCGATATGTGACAGCTCTGGCACACCCCTTGGGTGCGTTGAATGCAGCACCTGTCACTAGATCGAATTCAGCGAAATGAAGCGGGCAAACAATGCGTCCGTTTTCCAGGAAGCCTTCCGCCAACGATGCGCTGGCATGGGGGCACTGCTCTTGTATGCCGAAATACCCGTCACCTACACGCGCTATCACAATCTGGCCTATACCGACCACAGTGACCTGCTTCAAATCCCCCGAGGAGATATCACCTATCGACCCTATCAGCTGCCTTACTGTCTGCCGCGGGGCTGTGTCGCTCGGACGGCTGTCTACATCCAGTGGCCGCTGAGCCTCTCCCCCTGCGAGCCTCGCCGCAAAACGGTGCACATCCATTGGCCGGTTGATGCCGACGGCAAAGGTTTCGAACTGCCAGAAGGGCGCGGTGGTACTGTCACAGGAAACTGGCCGAGCACCCGGGTCGGGTGAACCTGCTACCTGGATGGAGAGGTCATATTGATCTGACCAGAATCGCTGAACGTATGGCGGCGGCCGCTCCAAGCCCAAAATCGCCATAGCTGCCCTCCCCGCCTGCTCGGTTGCATTCTGCCAGCTCTCGATCCGCATGCCTCGCAGGCATTGGGCTGACCGTTGGCGGGAGACGTCTCCCACGGCGAAAACGTCCGGATCGCTGGTGGCGCCATCTTCATCTGTGAGTACACCGTCCTCGCAGTCCAGGCCAGCATGCTTGGCAAGATGATCATTAGCCGCCATTCCAATAGCCACGATTAGAAGATCGGCTGTTTCCACAGCCCCATCGAAATGGGCCTCGATCCTATCTGGATACTCGTGAAACACTGGTTCGCAGCCCAGATGAAGTTTCACCCCATGGCGTATATGTTCTTGAGCGATGTAGTCAGCTACGGCTTCTGGAAGCACCCGGGAACACAACCTGGCTTGGCGGGCGAACAGTTCGACATCGATGGAAATCTTCCTGGCAGCGCTGGCTATTTCCAGGCCCAGCCAGCCACCCCCTAAGACAAATACTTTTTGGGCGCCCTCGAACGCCCTTTGCAAATGCTCCGCATCAAGGACTGTCCGGATGCTATGGGTTCGACCGTACCCCCGACTCACCATCGGCATCCGACGTGCAGAACCGCCTGTGGCGATCACTAGATGCCCATAGGGATATGAAGCTCCATGCGCAGTCTCGACGACCTTGGTTTGCCGATCAATGTGTACGGCACGCTCGCTGAGCCTAAGCTCTATGCCCAATTGGTCAGCATCCGTAAAAGACAGCACATGGGTTAAAGGGGGAGTCCCGGGCGCTGGCAGAACAAAAGTTTTCGATAGCGGAGGCCGCTCGTAGGGAGCGTGACCCTCTTCACCCAAGATCGTAATAGGGCCTGTGTGACCATATTCTCGGAGCATCCGGGCCGCCGTGGCACCTGCCTGCCCTCCCCCTATGACTACTACCGGCGATCGGTAGCTTGCAGCCTGATCGAGGACAACGGAATCACCTTGCTCCACCCAGCCATCCTCAACGACATCGCAATAAATTCCAAAATCTTTGTCAAAGTGGGATATCAGCGCTCGCAACACCGATCGGTCTTCGGGGATATCGAACTGCTTCAAGGTTGTGAAGCTGCAGCGACCACATGGTTTAACGCCGCGCAGACGGAGACTGCCCAGCTGAAACTCCTGCCCTATCAGTTGGTATTCCGGTGGAGCATTTCTCTGAGAATTCGGTAGATCCACGACAATATTGGGTCGAAACCGCCGCACATCCACCAGGCTCTCGGGGATAAGCGACTGGAGCTTCGCGAGCGACTGGCGGCTTAGTAGATGAATCGGACTTAGCTTGTAGCGGTGAGCCAGGACTTTACCCGAAACGTTTGCCCCGTACGGACGGACGCAGACTTGGCGCTGATACAACTCGCACAGAGCCTCCCTAAATTGAGGGTCGTCATGAGATAGCCACTGACGACTGTCAACCGACATTTCCAGCTGACCGCCTTTACCCAGTCTGGCAAGAAGTCGAGGGACGGCGTGCCACTCTCTTTTAGCCGGATCTGCTGGCTCAAGTGTTTCGTCATCAAAGACAGCATAAGACCTGTCTCCACTGAGCCCGGCCTGTACTGCGTAAGCCCGCGGAACTCTTTCACCACCTGCCGAGCTAACAGGGTATCTCCAGATCGCGTCTACAGCGCCTATGGGGGTAGCCGTCATGGTCAAGACATTCCGCTCCATTCGATCAGGGTTGATAAGGTCAAGCTAAAGTTGAAGGCAGAAAAAAACTGCGAGCCGGCTTGATAGTCGGTTCGCAGTCTCAGGAGGATCAATTCAGGGATTTGGATAAGTAGACTTGTGGGATCGCGTTACGGAAAACTCTATCCATAATGATTGCGACTGCCACAATCGCGAGACTGGCCCGAACACCGAGACCAAAATCCAGCCGGGTAAGACCGCGTGTGACCTCCGCCCCCAGGCCTCCGGCGCCGACCAGGCCGGCCAGCACGACCATCGCCAGTGACAACAGGATGCACTGGTTGACCCCAACCAATAAGGTCGGCATCGCTGATGGCAGCTCAATTTTCTTCAGGAGGCCGAATTTGGTGACACCCATCGCTCGACCCAGCTCCATTCGCTCTTGCGGGATCTGAGACATCGCCAAAATGGTTAGCCGTACCATGGGGGCAATGCCATACACGATAGTGGAGATCAACGCAGGAACAGAGCCCAGCCCAAACAGGATGACCGCCGGAACGAGGTATACCCAAGGCGGTAAGGTCTGCATGATGTCGAGCACGGGCCTGACCGCTGACTGAAGCGCTCTGGATCTTGAGACCAGAATGCCGATGGGGATCCCGATAGAGATGGAAATCAATACCGCGAATATGACAAGAGCGATTGTTTGCGTCGTCGCCTCCCACATCCCCATCAACAGGCAAACCGCGAGCCCCAATGCCGTCAGCAACCCCATTCGCCAGCCGGACAAAGCCAGCGCGCCAAGCGCCAGCACTCCAATAACATAGGGTGCCGGTGCATAGGTCAGTACTGACACGATCCCGGAAACGCCAGTGTTGAAAACGGACGCAATGCCGGCGAACACATGGTGGTAATTGACGTTGAGCCAGGAGAGAGCCGGGCCGACAACGGAGCCGGGAGAAATTTGAATGCTATCCACGACTACCTCCAAGCCTGACAGAACCAAGCCGCTGAGAAAAGCGATCCAGGACGATGCTCAAAACCACAATAGCGATGCCCGCGTTGATGGCCTGATCGATCTGGAGCGTGCGAACCGCGTCGTAAACTGACTGCCCCAGACCGCCTGAACCTACGATTCCGGCGATAACGACCATCCCGAAGGCGAGCATCAGGCTTTGGTTGATTCCGGCCATGATGGACGGGAAAGCAAAAGGGATAAGGATTGCAAACACCACGCGGCCGGGTTTCATACCGACCGCCTGCCCCAGTTCACGGAACTGGTTCGGCGTCATCTTGATTCCGTGCGCCGTCAATCGCAGGGCTGGCGGAATCGCCACCAGGCTCGTAGCACACATTGCTGTGGTAGGGCCGTAACCCAACAACGCAATGCCCGGCAGCAAGTAGATGTATGCGGGCATGGTCTGGATAAAATCCAGTATGACGTCGCTGGCCTTGAGCAGCCCCGAAGTAAGCCCCACGAAAATGCCCGCCGGGATTGCGATGATCAACGCGATGAGCGTCGAACTGAGCACCAAGGTGAGTGTGCTCATGGTCTCAGACCACAAGCCCATCATGAAGCAGAGCCACAGGCCGACAGCCGCTACTATCGCGAACGTCCGCCCGATAAGGAACCAGCCCGCTACCAAGGCTACCCCGATCACAACCCAGTAAGGTGGCATAGCGAAAACCCAGTTAACGGACTTGAAAACCGCATCAAGGGTGCCCCTGATCGCATCGAACAGGGTATTCGCGTTGTCGCTCACCCACATAAGGGCATCGTTGACGTATAAATCGAATGAATCTGTAAAGTCTGACATATGACTCCTTGACGCTAGGTGGTGTTAAGCCCCAATCAGTTACAGTCGACTCCTCGAACTGCTTTCAGCAGATCTTCGCGGGTGATTGTGCCTACCACCTGGCTGCGATCCATTATCAAAATCTCATTGGCGTTATGTTTGAGGCTAAGATCAATCAGGGTCTGCAGGTCGTCGTCAAGCCGAGCGCTCGGAGCCGTGGCTGAGCCAGGGTCTGAAAGCCGTAGAGGCGAGATGAGAGAGTGAGCCTTGACTAGATGCAGGCGAGAAATGCCTTCGACGAAATCGGCAACGTAGTCATCGGCCGGGTGCAACACGATGTCTTCAGGCGTACCTATCTGGATGATCCGCCCTTCCTTCATGATCGCAATACGGTCGCCAATCCGGATCGCCTCTTCCAGATCATGCGTAATAAAGATCGATGTTTTGTTGAGCTGGGTAGAAAGCTGCTTGAACTCGATCTGCAGCTGACGGCGAATGAGCGGATCCAGCGCGCTAAAGGGCTCGTCCATCAGCAAGATTTCCGGGTCGGCGGCAAGCGCCCGTGCGATTCCCACTCGCTGTTGCATCCCCCCGGACAACTCTCCAGGGTAACGATCCATCCAGTTGCCCAATCCCACTGTCTCCAGCGCCTTGCGGCTCGTCTCCAGCCGCTGGGCTTTGGAGAGTTCCTGTACCTCCAAAGGGAGCGCGACGTTCTCAAGCACCGTACGGTATGGAAGCAGTGCGACGTTCTGGAACACCATCCCGATGTGTTTAGATCGGAGCATTCGCAAGGACTTGTCATCCAGTTTGCAAACGTCCACGCCGCGGACGATTACCTCACCAACACTGGGCTCGATCAGCCGATTGAAGTGGCGAATCAGCGTAGACTTGCCGCTTCCGGAAAGCCCCATGATGCAGAAGGTTTCGCCCTGATATACCTCAAAAGAAGCATCGGCGACCGCGACCACACAACCAAACTCTTTAAGCAGCTGATCCTTGTCCCGAGTGCCGCTTTTCGCGGCTTCTATTGCTGCAGGCCCGCTGTTGCCAAAGAACTTCCAGACTGATCGGCATTCAATAGCCAGGGGGCGCTGGTTGATCTCTATCTCAGGAGTAGCTTTTAATATATTCATGACACACCGTCGACTCATCAGACTGGAAAGGCGCTCGACCGAGCCGAGCACCTATAACGAACTTTACCTGGGCGACATCACCGACCACTTGTCGACAAGCTTCTGGTTCTTGTCCCACCAGGCATCGACAGCCTGATTTATCGTTTTCCCGTTATTCATATCACCAGCGATGGCAGTAATGTCATCCTTGGGGATATACACAGTCGCAACCGACTCACGCGCCCTCGGGTTTTTTTCAGACCAGCCTTTCTGACCGATCCAATAGTAGCCTTGGGACGGAGCAAAAGCGCCTTTGGGATCCGCGAGAAACTTCACGTCAAACTTCTGCATCATCCAGGAAGGCTCCCAGAGCGTTACAACGATTGGCTGCTTGCGCTCTAAGGAAGATTGGAGTTGGGCGACCATCGCCGCGGTACTGCCGTCGATGATTTGATACTTCAGGTCATATTTCTTGAGAGCATCAGCTGCCTCACGCATCAGGCCTGAGCCCGGCTCAATGCCGATGATCTTTGCACTCACCTGGTCAGAAACAGTGTTCAGCTGATCAACTGAATCGATGTTCATGTAGGTAGGGACAACCAGCCCTTGGCGGACGCCGTAAGATGCGACTGAGATTTTTTCAAGCCTGTTTTTGTATTTGGCCCAATAATCAGATGTCACATAGTCGATGCTAGACAGCAGGATGTCGATATCGCCATGTTGCAGCGCACCGAAAGCAATTCCCCATTCGGAGAATTTAGTAAACTCAACCTTGAACCCCTGTTTTTCCAAAAACTTGACAGTCGGCTGAGAAATCGCCATCTGATCTTCCCACGCAAGACTGCCGACCTTGACAATTCCGCTCTCCGCGTGCGCGGACAACGCATACATCATGGTCAGTACAAGTGCAGCACATAACTTAACAAGGGCTTTCATGTTATTTCCTCTTATGGTCAAAGTCGGCAGCAAGCATAGTTGTTGTGATGAACAGAGCTGTTGTAACCAATCCTTCTGTGGGACATGTACCAAATAGTCGTGCAGGTACCATGCCAAAGCCAGAAATGCAGCATAGAGACCCTATCAACGGCGGTGTGGCTGGGGCTGCCTCCTTGGGACGTGCAGCGACAACTTCCTCTAATGGCAGCAAAAGCGTTCCACCCTGAAACAGAATTGTAAGAAGTATGGAGGATGCTGGCGGATGACGCGCATACGGACGTTCCAGAATGAGACGATCGTAAGAATCGCTTGTCTTAACGTATCATTCTGGAACAGAAACGACCGATATCGGCGCATTTACGTAGCCAAGTGGCGTTTCGTCGCCTGCCCCCTTCCGACCACGATCCATCCCTGGATACGCGTTCGCCTAGCAACATTTCTTCTGCTGCCTGCGCATCACCTCCCGTTTTTCGTTTCAAATTGAAACGATGCCCTGATCGCCTGAACAGCCCGTTCCAAAATGAGACGTTTTCCGCTTGTCATTGCGATTGTTTGCGAAGTGAATTTTGAACTGCGTTCCATATTGAGACACCGTGAAGGGCATGCACATCTAAGTTAATTCAACAAAATCAAGCACTTATAATTCTAACAGCAGATGCAGCACGCCATTGCGGTGCTTTTCTAGCTGGCACAGAAGCTGCTTAGAGTCCAGCACGGCAGGTGAAGCTTGGTATCACTTGTCAGTAACGATCTGACCGGCGGGCTGGGTTCACATCGAATAAACGGTGTCTTGAGGCCAGCCCAAGCGCAACTATGGAAGTCGCACATGCAAGCTCAACTTATCGTAATGCTGACCCACAACGATCTGACCGTTGAAAACTCCTTGGAGCTGTTCAACCAGTGCAAGGATTTGCCAGTGAGTTTCTGGGGTTTCAAGAACGTTGGTATCCCGGACGCGGCGATGCGTGAGCTCATCGCTGCCATGAAAAAAGAAGAGAAGGTCACCTTTCTAGAGGTAGTAACCTTTACCGAGGAGGAATGCCTTGAAAGCGCTAAGCTGGCAGTCGATCTTGGGTTCGATTACTTGACGGGTACCCGCTGGTTCCCGTCAGTCGCAGAGTATCTGAAAGATAAACCGATTCGTTACTATCCATTTGTTGGTGACGTCGGAGGGAGCCCGGTCTGGTTAAAAGGCACGATTGAGGAAATCCTGGAGGACGGTAATCGCCTCGAGCAGGCCGGGGTTCACGGACTGGACCTCGTAGCTTATAGGTATGTCGACGGAGATCCTGTCTTGCTTGCTCAACGCTTGGTCGAAAGAGCAACTTCGGAAGTCATCATCGCCGGCAGCATCGCGAGCGAAGAACGTATCCAGATCATGAATGCGATCAATCCATTTGCTTTCACAATGGGTGGCGCATTGTTTGAAGAACGCTTTGTACCCGGTGGCGACTTTCGCGCCAACCTGGAGCGCGTAGTCGACATTATGGATTCATTAGCCTAAACCTTTATAGTCTGACGAGGATCAATAAATGGATACCGAACTGAAAAAACCCGCCCAAACCAAGATCTGGATGGAAGGGGACGAAATCGTTCGCCTGTATTTCAAAACAAACCAAATCACTTTTGGCTCCTCCCAGCTTCACCCAGGACAGACTGGCGCCGTTGACCCCGGTCACCCTGACTCCCATGAAGTATTTTTCTGCGCGCGTGGGAATGTGCTCTTGCGCGTAGGCGATGTCTTCCATGATATGCACGAAGGCGATGCGGTATTGGTTCCGCCCACCATTCCGCATCAGCTTACAAATATCGGCGATGAACGCGCGCTGATTACCTGGAGTCTGGCCCCGAGTGAACTGTAAGTCCTCGGTTATGCCTTTTCGCCTTCGAAGGTTGATCTATGAACTATGTATTGGGCATTGATATCGGCACTACCGCTATAAAGGCGGCTGTCTTTGATGAATCCGGCCGGGATGTGGGTAGCCACACCTGTGAATACACGTTGTTGACTCCCTCCCCTGTCCAGGTCGAGCTTGATGCGCGCACCTACGTCAACGCGTTCAAGACGGCGCTTTCCAATGCCGTAGGCAAAGCGAAAATTGCCCGCACCGAAATTGTGTCTTTGGGCATCTCGGCTCAGGGGGAGACGCTGTTCTGCCTCGATGAACAGGCAGAGGTCTTACGTCCGGCCATCGTGTGGATGGACAACCGGGCTACGGAAGAAGCCAGTTGGATTGAGGACAAGCTCGGTCGCGAATTAATTCATCAGACCACGGGCCAGGTCGGGATGTCAGCAACATGGCCAGCTTCGAAAATCCTCTGGATCAGGAATAACGAACCGGAGATTTTTGCAAAGACTTCAAAATTTTTGCTGATCGAAGACTACTTCATCTATCTGCTTACAGGCCAGTTTGCCTCGGAAGATTCTCTGCTCTGTTCGACGATGTATTGGGACATCACCACCCGAGAATACTGGCCGGCGATGCTTGATTTGTTAGGCGTGTCGCAGTCCCAGTTGCCCGAGATCTATCATCCAGGGTCTGCGATCAGCAAGATCAGCGCCCAGGCTGCCAACGAATTTGGGCTGGGGGCCAATACGCTGATCTGTCTCGGCGCGCTGGATCAGGCATGTGGCGCGATCGGAGTGGGTAACATACGGCCGGGCATATTTTCAGAAAGTACAGGTGCAGCGCTTGCCTCAGTCGCGATGACTGATCGACCCGTGATCGATCCGGCTGGGCAGATGCCGTGCTTTGCCAGTGGTATCCCCGGCATTTATATGGTTCACGCTTATTCAACCGGAGGTATGGCCATCAGGTGGTTCAGAGATGCATTCTGCGCCTCGGAAATGGATGTTGAACGCTCAAGCGGCCTCAATGCATACGCCCTCATCGATTGCCAGGTAGAAAGTGTTGAGCCGGGCAGCGCGGGCCTGCGTGTCCTGCCGCATCTCCAGGGTTCAGGCCCACCGGACACTGATTGCCTTGCCAAAGGGGTGTTCCTGAACGTGACGCTCGCACATTCCAAAGCTCATTTTGCGCGCGGAATCATGGAGGGAGTTTCCATGGTCTTGCTCAGGATGCTTGAGGCAACTCGCTCGTTGGGGGTGGAGGTCGAGGAGATCCGTTCGCTGAGCGGTGGCGCCAAGAGTCGTGCATGGTGTCAGATCAAGGCTAACGCCTCGGGACTGCCGGTACGCACCATGAAAACAACTGACGTGGCGGCCAGCCTGGGCGCAGCCATACTCGCTGGCGTCGCTGCGGGGGTGTGGTCTTCAGTAGCCGATACGGCTTCTCGTTTCGCCGAGTACGACCTGGAGTACACCCCAGACCCTCGGCACAAGCCCTTGTATACCGAAATGCTCGGTGAATACAAACTGTTGATGCGAGAACTCGCACCCTCTTTCAAACGCTAACCCCCCCCCCCCGCATTTGCTTCCCCCTTCATCCTCTTGACCAAGAGAGGATGAGGCGGGGAAATTGCCGCATAAGACCTCCGAAAACCAGCTTGTTGGCGAGCGAATAAGGCTGATCACAGACGCCAGAGGTGGCTAATTAGCGCTTGTAGGCTGGCCGGGGATTACAAAATCTCGCGGCGCCTGATATGACATTGAAAAAGGCCCTTTCTTCATCGGCCGACGCTCGTAGAAGGCGCGAAATGTCTAACACAGGCCTCCAATCGCTTTAGCGATGGCGCCTAATCAAGCACCCTGTAGGGATTCCAAAGACATAATCGGCCGCGCTAAAGGACAGACCTTACTACCAGCCCGGTCTACCAGGGCGATTGCTATAAGACTCGAGCACAATACTGGCAACAGCTGTTCCATTCCGTAGGTGCATTCGAGTGGCCCTGTTGACAGCATCGCGACTGCACGTGTTACACCACCTACGATGGAAAACCACGCGAGAAACGGTCAGCGCTGGAGCTCTAGACCAACAGAGTGAAAGCCCCCTGCAGCAAGCTGATGACAGGCAAGCGGGCAAATTGAAGATTCTTGGACTGGGTATCGAGCCCCACGCTAAGTGCATACAGGAGTGCGCGACCGTCAAGACCAGTCAGTCAGTCAGCCGGTCGCTAGCGACCGGCTGACTGACTGACTGACTGACTGACTGACTGACTGACTGTCTCAGTTAACGGGCTCTGCTTAGAAGAGGCGAATCTTCACGAACCGAAGAGCCTTTGGATTCCTTCATCTCATCGGGTGTAAGCGACGCCGCATCGCTGAGATTCTTTGAACGCGTTTCCGGGGCAAGAAACCAGGATACGGCCAACCCCAGGAACGTTATCGCAGCGGCAAAATACATCGTGTTTCCGATACCTGCGTTCAGAATTGAGATCGGGATCAGGTAGGTGCCCACGACCGCCCCGATTCGCGACATTGAGGTTCCGAAACCGACAGCCGCAGCGCGAATCTCAGTAGGGAAAATCTCGTTGGGATAAACCAACTGCAGGACTTGTGCGCCACCGACGAGCAGCGCATACGCTCCAAACATGACCAGAATCATCAGTGAGGGGGCGTCTGGAAAGAGACCCAACAGCAGCAGTGCTACCCCTGACCACAACAAGCTGTGGATGAGCAAGCTGCGGCGGCCCATGGCATTGACGAGCCATGTCGCGATGCTACAACCCACAACAAACAACGTGGTGATTGCGATAGAGCCATAAGTAGCCCATGCCCCACTCAGATGCAACGCTTCAAGCACTTTGGGCGCGAAGGCATATACGGCGAAAACCGGGATAACTGAGCAAGTCCAGAACATGCTGACGAAGAACATACGCTTGCCGTATCCCGACCGCAGAAGATCGACAAAGGATAGCTTGAGGGCCCGAGGTTGTTCCGGGAGGTTCTGCAGGCCGAACGCGTTGCCAAAAACTTGTTTGATGATCAGCGCCGCCTCATCTGGCCGCCCTTTACTAAGTAGCCAGCGAGGAGACTCCGGGGTACCAAGTCGGACTGCAAACAGTAGAGTGCTGATGATCGCTGTGCTAGCCAGAGCGTAGCGCCAGCCATTCTCGATCCCCGACTGCAAGATGGCGCCGCCGGCAACATAAGCTACCGCCGCACCTGCGAACCAGCAGATCGTCAGGCCGGCCAAACGTGGCCCCCGATATTTCTTGGGTAGAAACTCTACGAGAAATGCAGTAGCGACCGGGTACTCAATGCCCACCCCGATCCCTATGATGAATCTTAGAACGAACAGAGTCGTTTCAGACTGCACCCACAATTGGAGCACAGAACAGAGCGTGAACAGAATTGGGCCAATGAAGTAGATCATCTTTCGACCGAATCGGTCGGTCAGGTTGCCGCCGAAAAAGCCCCCTACAAAGATGCCAAGGAGGGCCGAGATGGCAAGCATGCTTTCGCCAAGGCTTGTCAGCCCCATGGCCGGAACCAGGCTGGGCATTACAATACCAATGATGCTGAGAACGTAGCCGTCTACGAACGAGCCTCCCCCGGAGCGCAGTGTCAAAAGTCGATGGAAGCGGTTGAGGGGTACATCTTCAATGGAGACGTTGCTAGACATCTTTACACCTTTATTTTCTGAATTGTGAATGACCGAGCCTTTCGGGTGATGCGTGACTGGCAGGGTGTTCAGCAATTGAGGGCAAACCCGCGAAGGGCATGCCTATTCTTGTTTTAGAGGTTTCGGATTGCAGGTACGGCCGATGGAAATGCGGGCTCATGACTCTGTGCCGGCTGACACCGAGTCGAGTGATGCGACCCCCAGGAAGAATTCAGATCTCTCCTCCAGCGTGGGACTCTTCGTACATAAGTTTCGCTGTCGCGCCCAGAGTCAGGAAAGGTTCAGGGGGACACCAGCCTGGGGAGTTCGTATTGGAGAGATAGCGAAGCTCCTCGCTGTCTCTATCGCAGACGAGGTCAGCCAGGTAGAGTCCCAGCATGCTGCTCCTGGTGATTCCTAGACCGTCGCCCACGGTGCCCGCAAACACATTCTGCCCTACGCTGCCAAACAGTGACTGCGTGTTGGCTGTCAGTGGGATCATGCCGCCGTGCACGTACTCGAAGTTGACGTGTTTGAGATTTGGAAAACGGGATTCGAACGCTTGGCGCAGCTTTTTTCTGGAGCGCTGTACCCGCTCTGGTGAGGAGGTCTGGTGGGTAGAGAACGACAAGCCATTGCGGACAAAAATCCTGTTGGTACTGGTAAAGCGAACTGTTGTCCCCGCTGGGTGAGCTGCCGTACATCCCCAAGGCTCGATACCTCTGAACTGTTCGAGTTCGTCGGGGGTGAGTTGGCGCGTTAACGCTCCAAAGCTATTGATGCCAAACAAGCGACCTGATTCCTTGATACCAAAGTGGTTAACAAAGGCACTGACCGTCAGAATGATTTTCCCGGCGCGAACCGATTTGCCATTTAACAGGCGAACCGTCGGCGTAGCGCCTTCAATGACTTCCAGAACAGCTGTCTTCTCGAAAACCTGGACATTCTTAGGAAGCGTGGTCGCCAGTCCCCTGACCACTTCGGAGGGGTTGATCAGGATTGTTCCAGGGGTGAACAGGGATTTGATGTAGTAGCTGGTACCTAATGCCGAGGCTGTCTGCTCACGACTTAGCATCTTGCTCTCGCCGCCAATGGTTTCGAGGAACCTTGCAAGATTATCCAGAGCGGGCAGGCAGCGCTCCTCACGCGCCGCCAGGTATTTCCCGGACTCGCGCCAATCACATTGCAGGTTGTGTTCGTCCTTGATCGAGCGCAGCCGGTCAATGACTATATTGTTTAAACGCAGACGCCATTTGTGATGGTCAACGTCTGACTTGGGATCACCTACGGTGACGTGGGGAACATCAATCATGAAGCCGGCATTTCGGCCACTGTCGCCCATCCCTATCTGCACCGCATCAAAGACTGCGATCGACGCTCCAGGTCGGTTTTCAGCCAGCCGAGAAGCCGCATTGATCCCTGCAAATCCTCCGCCTACGATGACGTAGTCGTAATCCTTGGCGATATCTTCAGGATTCGCGAACGAGTGGGACTTGTTATTGGCGGTCAGGAACCAGCCTAGCTCACCAGAGGGCGCCGGGAAGCGCTTGACTTCTTTCATATCAGTTTCTTAACGCCTGTTAGAAGTACATGGCCGAAGCGCCAGAGGCGCCTCGGCAGATGCGATCTTAGTACAGCTTTACATCACGCAGGATGACATCGATTTCCGCCTTTTCAGCTGGCGACAGAGGCAGGCGCGGACGGCGGCTGTAGCCGCCCGTCAGACCGATGGTATCCATCACGTATTTGGTGGCCTGAATGAATTTGGATGTGCTCTCGAAGTAGCGGGCCAGAGGACGGTATGTGCGGGACAGTTCCCGTGCCTGCTCGATATTGCCCGCCTCGACAAGCTCAAGCAGGTCGCGAACCAGCTTCGGCGCGATGTTGCCCCCCAAGCAGACCCAGCCCCTGGCCCCTGCGCTGAACGCTTCAAAGTACATGTCTTCGTAACCGCAAACGGGGGTGAGCGCTCCCTTCAACTCATCAGCGATACGCGTAATGCGCTTGACATCGTTGGAGGACTCCTTGATCGCGACGATACGCGGGTGCTCACTCAGTTCCTTGACCAGATCGAACTGCATGTCGATGCCGTTGCTCCCCGGGTTGTTGTAAAGCATGATGTCGACCGCAGTCGCATCTGCAACCTCGCGGTAGTAGGTGGAAAGCTCATCGGGGCGCAGCCCCAGGCCCGGGTGGGACAGCAGCAATACGCCCTCGCCACCGTTATCACCAACATGCTTGGTCAGCTCGATCACTTGCTTTGTGGTAGTTGCGATAGTGCCGGCCATCAACGGAGCACGACCGTCCAGACGCTTCGCCGCAAACTCAAACACTTGCTTGCGCTCCTCGGGCGTCATCGCGCTGTACTCACCCAGGGTTCCGGCTACGCAGACGCCATAGCCGCCCTGCTCCACGAAATAATCCAGATTATTACCGAAGCCGTCGAAGTCGATCGCACCGTCCTCTTTGAACGGGGTTGCAACCACTGTAAATACGCCGCGAAGTTGACTCATGATTCGGTCGATCCTTTCAGATTGTTATACGGTTAGGACGCCACCACAGCGGGTAGCCTGCAACACGTATTGCAGCCTCCGTGCCAACCGGATCTTCGCGCAGCTCAATATGCACTTATCGTTAACTTACTGATTTAACTGAAATTATTAATCTGAGCGCCCACTCGGCGGGGCTATCTATGTATCATTATGAGACATTTATCCGCCTCGAATTTTTTAAGCTCTTTCTTCGCTTACCTTTTTTTTGTTTCATTTTGAACCATTACCAATGACAAATCGCCAAAGCGTGTCACAATGCGACAAAGTGGCTCTGGACGGGAATGTTTCGCTGTGACGCTGACGCCGATCATTCGGATCGGCTGACCTCCACGCCGAGCGGACGACTGCCTGCGTGCCGGTACGACAACCACGGTGATTCACAAATAAGACCAACGCTACCGGCCCTCAGGCTGCTGAGGTATCGGGGCATCGCTGGAGGGTTTTTTTATGATGTTGGGCGATTTTCGAACAGTGCACACGCGCCAGCTTTGGGAGCAGTTCATTTCGGGCGACGTGATCAATCCGGAGTCATTACCTGACTACGTCTACGGTGCTTGGCAATCCTGCAAACAAAACGGCGTGGATCCCCACAGCACTCTGAAGATACTCAACCTGCCCAAAGCCGACCTTGAACGTCTGCTGGGTGAATACTCCGAGTTGATCGAAATATCCAAACCTGTGCTGGACATGATCTTGTTCTCCACCAGCGGCACTCAATTCATCGTGATGCTGACCTCCGCACAGGGTGTGATTCTGCATGTGACGGGCGCCCTGGAAACTTTGAGTACTCAGGAAAATTACTACAACAAGCCTGGCGTCTATTGCGATCGCAATCAGTCCAGTGCACGGGCAACGACCCTGTGTCTGCAAGAGCGGAGGCCGGTCGCCCTGTGCGGCAGTGAGCATTTTCTGGAGGTTTTCCACAATTCCCTTTGCTATGCCGCTCCGGTGTACGACCATCTTGGAAATGTAGTCGCATGTGTTTCCCTGGCGTCGGCGCTACAGAATCAAAATCAAAAGACCCTCTCCATGGTCTCCGCCGCGGCTGAGAACATCAGCGCCCAGCTCCAACGGCGATATCTTTATGAAACCAAGAATTATCTGAGCTCTATGGTCTATTCGATCTGTGGTGCTTTGCCCGATGCCATTATCGCGCTGAACACCGAGAACAAGATCACCTACACCAACCCCGCGGGCGAGGAGCTTCTCAAAGCCTCCTCAGCTGAATTGCTGAATCGCGATATCAACGAGTTCTTTGACGACGCAAGCCTGCAGGAACTCGTGTACCTGACGGACACCAACAAGAAAAACAGCATCTCGCTGTCCTTGAAACACAACACTGAAAGCAAATGGCTATGTAGAGCCCATTCGCTATCCGACGCGGAAAATGCCCCTATGGGTATGGCACTGTTCCTCGCATCCGACAAGCAGATCATGCAAGGCCTCACCCAAGTGGGAGGCAACAGAGCCTACTACTCCCTGGACGACATTCAGGGCCGGTCTCCTCAGCTAAAGAGATGCGTCCAGCTCGCAAAGCAGTTGGCGAAGAAAGCCACGCGAATATTGATCAACGGCGAAAGCGGAACGGGCAAGGAACTGTTTGCGCAAGGCATTCACAATGCCGGGCCTAGACGAGCCCAGCCGTTCGTGGCGATATCCTGCGCCTCAATCCCCAGAGAGCTGATCGAGGCCGAGCTGTTCGGCTACGTGTCGGGATCGTTCACCGGCGCAAACAAAAACGGTGCGATCGGCAAATTCGAGCTAGCCCAGAACGGAACCCTGTTTCTTGACGAAATCGGCAGCTTGCCTCTTGAAGCTCAGGGCAAATTGCTCAGGGCACTGCAGCAGAACGAAATTACACGGATCGGGGGCAAGGTGCCGATCCCGGTAAACGTCAGTGTGATTTCCGCCAACAACATGGATCTCCATGAACTGGTGAGGACGCGAATGTTCCGGGAGGATCTTTTGTACCGACTCAATACGGTCGAGATATCCATACCTCCCCTGCGTGAACGGGTGGGAGACACCGAGGTGCTGATTCAGTATTTCATCTCGACCTTTGCAAAGGCTCAGAAGCGCCAGGTAAAGATTTCCCCGGGCTGGATGGAGGCGATGGTCAAACACAAATGGCGCGGTAACGTGCGGGAGCTGGAACACGCGTGTGAAGCGGCGTTGATTCTCTGTGATGACCAATTGTTAACCCGGCATCATCTTCCGCCTTCTGTGGAGGGCGGCATGGCCGAGGACGTCTTGAACGTTTCTGCAGGCCCGGTCGAGTCGCTTCAAGAGAGCTTCCACCGTTGGCTTCTTCAAGCTATTGAAATCTGCGACGGCAATCTGACGACGGTTGCCAGCAAGCATGGCTTGTCTCGCAGCACGTTGTATCGGAAGGTCAAGGAATACGGTATCGACGTGAATGGCTTCAGGTCGCGGCGCAGCCCTTCAAAACCTGCGCGAAAAGTCAAAGAGTAGTGAATATCACGCTTATCTACCCGCTGACATCGGTAGGTAAGCGGAGATTACAGCGGGCTCCCTGCTGAACGAGGCTTTCCCGCAGAGACCAAAAGCCCCGACATGCAAGGCGTGCCATGGCCTTCGGTCTCGCTGAGTTGATAACCTGAACACAGGGTGCGTAAGCGCCCTGGTTCCACGTCGCCCCTTACCCTTGTGATCAAACGCAATGCGAGTGGATGACTCAGTGATTATATGCCCGCTCGTTATGCTCACCCAGGTCGAGACCCATTTCTTCTACCGAGGCATGGGCGCGTAAACCAACTACGGCCTTGATTACCTTGAGAATGATCCAACTCGCCGCGAAGCAGTAAACACTGGTGAACACCACGCCCTTGATCTGCGAAATGAGCTGGTCGCCTAGTGTTACGCCTTCCACCAAACCGCCCAGCGACGGCACACAGAACACTCCGGTCAATACTGCGCCGATCATGCCACCAACGCCATGAAGGCCGAACACATCGAGACTGTCGTCATAACCGAAGCGCTTCTTCAACACAGTGACGCTCAGGTAGCAGAACACCCCGCACAGCAGACCAATCGCCAAAGCACCGCCTACCCCGACATATGCACACGCAGGGGTAATGCCCACCAGACCGGCTAAAGCGCCGCTTGCCAGCCCCAGCGCGCTAGGCTTGCCGACCTTGAACCATTCGATGAACATCCAGCCCAGGATGCCAGCGCACGCTCCCAGTTGGGTGTTGAGCATGACAATCCCGGACAAACCGTTCAGGCCGCCACCAGAGCCAATGTTGAAGCCAAACCAGCCTACCCAGAGCATTGCCGCGCCGACCATGGTCAGACTCAGGTTATGTGCGGGCATCGGCGCATTCTCATAGCCTTTGCGCTTGCCCAACATCAGACACGCCGCCAAGGCTGCCACGCCCGCATTTATATGCACTGCAGTGCCACCAGCGAAGTCCAGGACGCCCCAGTTATGCATCAACGCGCCCGCGCCACCCCAGACCATATGCGCCACCGGGGCGTAAACCAGAGTGAACCAGACCGCCATGAACAACAGAGCCGCCGAAAACTTCATCCTTTCGGCGAAGGCGCCAGCGATCAGCGCCGGCGTGATGATCGCAAAAGTCATTTGAAAGACTACGTAAACCCCCTCGGGGATACTGCCAACAAGGCTGTCAGGCGTCATGCCCGCAAGAAATGCACGACTCAAGCCGCCGACAAAACTATTGAAGCTGACCTGCCCCTCGACCATGTCCGTCGTGTCGACCACCAGGCTGTAGCCGTACATCACCCACAGCACGCCGACAAGGCCGGCGATGCCGAAGCACTGAGTAAACAGCGAGAGCATGTTTTTGGCCCGAACCAGGCCACCATAAAACAGCGCAAGCCCCGGAAGGCACATAAACAGCACCAGCACAGCCGCAGTGACCATCCAGGCCGTGCTGCCGGTATCGAGTGCCGTAGCGTCTGCCGCATGGGCCAAAGGAATACATGCGGTGAGCGCCGGTAACGCAAGAAGACATTTGCTGTGGAGACGGTTAACCATTTTCGTAGCTCCTGCATGGAATAGAAAAAATGTCGGGCAGAAAGCAAGGGAGATGGGATGGGCCTTTGCGGCCTCTTCTAGGTCGTCCAGAGAAATTGCATGATCGGCGAAAGCTGACTTGCCCACGACGGGGTCTTGTCACAGCAGTGGCTGCAGACAATGTCCGATCGCGGGCAAGCTCGCTCGATGCGAGGTTACTGTCTCAGTACTGCTGACCCGGGATCCATGAAGTACCAGCCAAAGGCACCCGTGCCATCGCTGCCGACTCTACGGTCAGGGCCACCAGATCTTCAGGATCGAGGTTATGCAGATGCGACTTGCCGCAGGCACGCGCCATGGTTTGCGCTTCCAGGACGAGCACACGCAGGTAGTTGGCCAACCGACGGCCTCCCTCTACAGGATCCAGACGTTTTGCCAGCTCTGGATCCTGAGTAGTGATACCCGCCGGGTCACGACCGTTCTGCCAGTCATCGTAGAAGCCTGCAGCAGAACCGATCTTCTTCAGTTCCTCATCCAGACGTGGATGGTTGTCGCCCAAAGCGATCAGCGCTGCCGTCCCAATGGCTACAGCATCCGCCCCCAGCGCCATGGCCTTGGCGACGTCGGCACCATTGCGGATACCGCCGGAGACGATGAGTTGTACCTTGCGATGCATGCCCATTTCCTGCAGCGCCTGAACAGCCTGAGGTATCGCCGGCAGGATCGGGATACCGACGTGCTCGATGAACACCTCTTGGGTCGCCGCGGTGCCGCCCTGCATGCCATCGAGCACGATAACGTCAGCACCGGCCTTCACAGCCAGCTTGACGTCGTAGTACGGACGGCTTGCACCGATCTTGACGTAGATCGGCTTTTCCCAATCGGTAATTTCACGAATCTCGGCGATCTTGATAGCCAGGTCGTCCGGGCCAGTCCAGTCCGGGTGGCGACAGGCAGAGCGCTGATCTACGCCAATTGGCAGCGTGCGCATACCGGCCACACGCTCGGTAACTTTCATGCCCAGGAGCATACCGCCGCCGCCTGGTTTGGCGCCCTGCCCCAGCACGATCTCGATGGCGTCAGCCTTGCGCAAGTCATCAGGGTTCATACCATAGCGCGACGGGAGATATTGGTAGACCAGGTGTTGAGACTGACCACGTTCTTCGGGCGTCATGCCGCCGTCACCGGTAGTGGTACTGGTTCCCGCGATAGTAGCGCCTCGCCCCAACGCTTCTTTGGCGTTGGCCGACAATGCACCGAAACTCATGCCAGCGATGGTGACCGGAATCTTCAGGTGAATAGGCTTTTTGGCGTAGCGGTTGCCAAGAATCACATCGGTGCCGCACTTCTCCCGATACCCTTCCAACGGATAGCGGGAAACACTCGCGCCAAGCAGTAGCAGATCATCGAAATGCGGCAGCTTGCGCTTAGTGCCACCGCCACGAATGTCATAGATGCCTGTTTCAGCGGCACGCTGAATTTCCTGAATCGTCAGGCGGTCGAAGGTAGCCGACTCGCGCAGTACCGGGGCTTTTGGAGTAGTGGAATCGCTCATGGTCTTGCTCCTGATCAGTACGCGGAGGCGTTGTCGACTTTGAAGTTGTACAGCTGGCGAGCTGAGCCGTAGCGCTTGAAATCCGATGCCTTCTCGTTGAACCCGGCGCGGTTCAGCAACTCTTGCAGCTCTTCGATGTGCTCGGCGCGCATTTCTTTCTCGATGCAATCCGACCCCAGTGACTCGACTTTGCCCTTAACGAATATCTTGGTTTCGTAGAGGGAATCCCCCAGCGCATCACCAGCGTCGCCGCAAACCACCAGCCGTCCCGCCTGACCCATGAAGCAGCTCATATGGCCGATGCTGCCGCCGACCACGATATCGATGCCTTTCATGGAGATACCACAGCGGGCACCCGCGTCGCCTTCGATCACCAGCAGCCCGCCATGAGCAGTGGCACCGGCAGCTTGGGAGGCGCTACCTTTGACGCGAACATAGCCCGACATCATGTTCTCAGCACAGCCCACGCCGACATTGCCGTGCACGGTAACCGAAGCCTTCTGGTTCATTCCCGCGCAGTAGTAACCAGCGTGCCCATGAATATCCACGGAAAC
The DNA here is from genome assembly GCF_036706555.1 of Pseudomonas sp. JDS28PS106. Classification (NCBI taxonomy): domain Bacteria; kingdom Pseudomonadati; phylum Pseudomonadota; class Gammaproteobacteria; order Pseudomonadales; family Pseudomonadaceae; genus Pseudomonas; species Pseudomonas sp. JDS28PS106. Next base: position 341,448 of record NZ_JBAJGT010000003.1, read on the forward strand.
CGCTTCATTAACGCCGACAGCCAGGTTATGGGCGCCATCCGGGTGGGTAACGACCCACTCACGCTCGTCGAGATTTTTGACTTGATCATGCAGGGCCTGATTCAGGTCACGCACGCTTGAGTTGGAAAGATCAATAGTTTTCATCTGCGTGCTCCTTAAGCCGACTCGCGTTCCCAGATGTACATGGTGGCGGGAACGGGTTCCCAGACTTTGGCATGTTCGATTCCCGGCAGGCTTGAAAGCGCCTGATATTCCGAAGCCATCGCGACGTAGTCGTCGGTCTCGGCGAGGATGGCCGGTTTACAGGCAATAGGGTCTCGGATCACGGCAAAGCCGTTGCGCGTGCCAATGGCAAAGGTGAAGAAGCCATCCAGTGCTTCCAGCGAGCTGTCCAGCGCGGTCTTGAGGGAGTCCCCCTGTTGCAGACGCCAGGCAAGATAGCCGGCGGCGACTTCGGTGTCGTTTTCGGTATCAAAGTTGATGCCTTCGCGGCGCAGCTCCTGACGCAGACGAAAATGGTTGGACAATGACCCGTTATGCACCAAGCACAGGTCGGCCCCGGTAGAGAATGGATGGCTGCCTTCCATGGTTACGGCGCTCTCGGTGGCCATACGGGTGTGACCGATGATGTGGCTGCCTTTCATGCTGCCCAACCCGAAACGCTCGGAAATCTCCTTGGGCAGACCCATGCCCTTGAGGATCTCGATGCTCTTTCCGGCACTCATGATGCGCACGCTTGGCGCCAGTTCGCCCAGCGCGGCACGTACGACGGCTTCTTCTGCTTTGACCTTCAGCACCACGGCGCTCGCGTTTTGAAACCAGTCAAGCGAGGCTCCAAGCTTGCCTTCCAGCGCTCCGATCAGGGCTTTGAAATCATACTCTTCGGTCGTTGCTTGCAAGGTCAGCTTGACCCAACCGTCACCTACTTCGTCGCCGTAGATAGCAAAGCCGGCACTGTCAGGCCCCCGGTCGGTCATGGCTTCGAGCATTGGCTCGAATAGCTTGCCAAGCCGGGATTCCAGCGCGGGATTTTTCAGGTATAGCCCCACAATTCCACACATATTCATAACTCCTGGGCAGAAGATACCCAACCCACCGGCCGGGCATCAGAAACAACGGGTTAAACGAGAGGGTTAGAAGAATTCGGTGTAGCGATTCACTTCCCAGTCCGAAACGTGCCGGCTGTACTCGACCCACTCCATGCGCTTGAGCTTGATGAACTCACCGACGATTTCCTTGCCCATAACCTCGGCAAACAAAGGATCGGCTTCCAGTGCATCACAAGCTTCCTTGAGCGACTGCGGAAGTGTCTTGATGCCCTTCGCTGCAATGGCATCCAGGCCCAGGCTGTAGAGGTTTTCGTTGCAAATCTGGTCGGGCATCAGTTGCCGCTCGATACCATCCAGGCCAGCCGCGATGATTGCGGCACTGACCAGATAGGGATTGCAGCCCGCGTCCGGCAGACGGAACTCCAATCGCCCGTAAGGCACACGTACCATTGCCGAGCGGTTGTTGGCACCGAAGGCAACGAAGGCTGGTGCCCAGGTGGCGCCGGACAATGAATTACCGACCACCAGACGCTTGTACGAGTTGACGGTCGGCGCCGCGAACGCACAGAGCGCTGGGCCATGTGCAAGGAGGCCGGCGGCAAAGTGATAGGCCAACTTCGACAGTCCCATGCCGTTCTTGTCTGATGCATCAAAAAACAGGTTTTTGCTCTCAGCGCTGGCGATCGAGAGGTGGAAGTGCATGCCGTTGCCGGCGCGCTTCGGGTCTGGCTTGGGCATGAACGAACAAATCATGCCCAGATCGTTGGCGATCTCCCCCGCCGCCATCCGAAAGAAGGTAAAGCGGTCAGCCGACTCCATGGCCTCGCTATAGGTGTAATTGATTTCAAACTGGCCGTTGGCGTCTTCGTGGTCGATTTGATAAATATCGAAGCCGACTGGCTGCAGCGCTTCGGTGAGTTTTTCCAGAAACTCACGAGAGCGCGATAGACCCTTGTAGTCGTAGCAAGGTTTGTCCAAGGTATCGCTTGCATCGACCAACTGAAGCTTGCCGCTTGCATCGCGACGCATCAGATTGAATTCTGGCTCGAGGCCCGTGTTCAATGTCCAGCCCTTGGTTTTGAGACGCTCGACCTGCTGCTGCAGAACGTAGCGACTGTCATAAGGCCAAGGCTCACCGTTGACGTGGCCGATGCAGACAACACGCCCGTAGCCCGGCTGCCATGGCACCGGCGTCAGTGTCGAGAGGTCACCCTTCGCCATAAAATCGGGGCCGTGGGGCTCCATGCCCATGCCGCTGATTGCAAAACCGGCGAAACCCGCTCCCTCTTCCGCGACCATCGATAATCCCGTAATGGGCACCGACTTGGTCTTCGCCGAGCCATGGATATCCACGAACTGCGCAAGCACGTACTTGATACCGTGTTGTTCGATCAGGCGCTGGGTGTCTGCTGGTAACATCGTATTCATGCTCCATATTCCGAAGAGGAATTTAACTTTCCCATAAGGAATGCAAGCTCCTTGCCAACAAACCGACCCGCCCCATGCGTACCCCTCGCACAAGCTTTTTTTCTGTTTATATGGGAATATTGGTTTCTTGACAGGAATAAGGGCTCTAGCGCTCTGTACGGCAGTCTCGCTTTTGCACATTCCTGGGGCGAAATATTTTTTATTGATCTGAAACAGTGCGCGGGTAGTGAGTATGCAATCCAATACACAGCCGAAATTGAAGCTCGAGCAGTATCTGGGAATCCAGATCAAGCGGCAGCGGCAGGCGCAGGATTTGAAGCTTGCAGACGTCGCAAGGATTGCAGGCATCAGCCAAGGCATGCTTAGCAAGATCGAAAACGCTCAAGTGTCGACAAGCCTCGATAATCTCAGCCGTCTTTGCGACGTGCTGGGCATGCCCATGTCCAAATTGTTTAGTCAATATGACCAGCCAGGCAGCAGTGCCATTCTGGTAAAGCGCGACGAAGGCCTGGAAGTCGTGCGCCGCGGTACCGAAAAAGGTCATACCTATCACCTCCTCAACCATACGCGCGGGCCCAAAAAGAGTTTCGAGGCATACATGGTGAGCATGGACGATGCGAGCGAGGAGTTTCCAACCTTCTCTCATCCTGGCACGGAGTTCCTACACCTGCTGGAAGGTGAATTGGTGTACCGGCACGGCAATCAGCTGTACCACATGGAGGCGGGGGACAGCCTGACGTTCGATGGGGATGTCCCCCATGGGCCTGAGGAACTGGTTCGAGTACCCATCAAGTTGCTGTCTATCATGAATTACGGCACCCACACCGAGTAGCCGTAGCCACGTCCAGCTCCCCTTGGGCTGGACGCTTCCCCCGCAAACCGCCTCAGAGCCCTCCCCCCTTTTAATTCCTGCTAGTTAAAAAAGTTTCCAGATAGGTATGGACTCAGCGATCCCTTTCGCCTATAAATCCTCATAAGGAATATTTAATTCCCAATAAGAAATTTTATTCGCCTACAAAATTAGTTTTTGTCCTTGAATTTCGCCTCGTACCGAGCTGCCTCCACATTCAGAGGAAACGTGATGCAACACGAAAAAAACCATTTCATCCTTAAGATCAGCTGCCCGGCGACCTCCGGCATCGTTGCAGCGGTCACCTCTTACCTCGCGGGTAACGCCTGCTACATTGGGGAAATGGCGCAGTTCGACGACGAAATCAGTGGCAAGTTCTTCATGCGGGCCGTATTCCGTTTCAACGACGGTCACAGCGGAAACATTGCCGACCTGAAGGCGGGGTTCGAAGACGTGGCCCAGTCCTTTGATATGAGCTGGGAACTGCATGACACCCGCAAACCAATGCGCGTGCTGCTTATGGTGAGCAAGTTCGACCACTGCCTGACTGACCTCCTCTATCGGTACCACAAAGGCGAGATGGATATGACCATCACCGCCATCGTGTCGAATCACTTAGATCTGCGGCCTATGGCCGAGCGAGAGGGCATCCGTTTCATTTACCTGCCCGTGGCCAAGGAGACGAAAGCGCAGCAGGAGGCTGCGCTGATGAAAGTGGTTGATGAGACCGAGACTGACCTGGTTGTGCTCGCGCGCTATATGCAGATCCTGTCAGACGATCTTTGCAAACAGATCTCCGGCCGTGCGATCAACATCCATCACTCCTTCCTACCGGGGTTCAAAGGTGCCAAGCCCTATCACCAGGCTTATGAACGTGGCGTGAAACTGATCGGTGCGACCGCCCATTACGTTACGAGCGATCTGGATGAGGGCCCGATCATCGAGCAGGAAGTCCAGCGGGTTGATCATGCCTTTCTGCCTGAGGATCTGGTCGCCATCGGCCGAGACACAGAGACGGTAGCTCTATCCAAAGCGGTGAAATATCACCTGGAACACCGTGTATTCCTGAATCAGGACAGAACGGTGATCTTCCGATGAACACAACCAAATTGATTGATGGCAAAGCAGCTGCCAACAGGGTGATGAAGCAGGTAAGAGGCGATGTGGATCGGCTGAGAGCCGAGGGCATCTGCCCTGCCCTGGCGGTCATTCTGGTAGGGCAAGACCCTGCGAGCCAAGTTTATGTTCGAAACAAGATCCTTCGCGCCCAAGAGGCCGGTATCCAGTCACTGGAGTACCGGTTGAGCGCTGACACTTCACAAACCGAATTGCTCAAACTCATTGCCGACCTGAATGCGGACGAAGCGGTCAACGGTATTTTGCTGCAGCTTCCCTTACCCGAACACATTGAAGAACCTTTGGTACTTCAGGCTATTGCGCCGGGGAAAGACGTGGACGGGTTTCACAGTGAAAACGTTGGCGGTTTGAGCCAAGGTCGCAATGTACTGACGCCGTGTACGCCGAGCGGCTGCATGCAATTGCTTGAAGAGGCGTGCGGTGAACTGGCCGGCAAGCATGCAGTGGTCATAGGCCGCTCGAACATTGTCGGCAAGCCCATGGCTGCACTCCTGCTCAAGGCGCACTGCTCGGTGACCGTAGTGCACTCACGCAGTGTCGACGCCAAAGCGCTGTGCCGCCAGGCCGATATCGTGGTGGTGGCCGTCGGTCGCCCTCGGATGATCGACGCCAGTTGGCTCAAGCCCGGCGCAGTGGTCATCGACGTCGGCATCAATCGCATAGAAGAAGGCGGTCGCAGCCGTCTTGTCGGCGACGTCGACCTGGAGAGTGCACTGCCCCAGGTTTCTGCCATCACGCCCGTGCCAGGCGGCGTAGGCCCGATGACCATCGCATACCTGATGAAAAATACCGTTATCGCTGCCGTTCAACAGTTCCAGGCGAAACGCAGCCAATCGGAGGCCGTATGCCTTTCAATCTCCTGAAGTACGGGTTCAGCTCGGAGTATCCGGTAGAGGTCGACTTGCCGGCACCCAAAGAACTCAAGTCATCTTATGACGTGGTGATCATCGGCGGCGGCGGGCATGGTCTGGCTACAGCCTATTACCTGTCCAGATACCACGGGGTCACTAACATCGCGGTACTGGAAAAAGGTTATCTGGGCGGGGGCAACACGGCACGCAACACCGCCGTAATTCGCTCCAACTATCTGACCAGCGAAGGCGTGAAGTTCTACGCAGAATCAGTGCGGATGTTTGAGGGGCTGTCCAATGAATTCGACTTCAACATCATGTACTCCCATCGCGGCCAGCTGACGCTGGCACACACTGACGCCACCGTGCGCTCGTTCCGCCAGCGTGCTGAGGTGAACAAGCATTTTGGCGGTCGTACCGAGATGATCGACCGTCAGCAGATTCGTGAACTGGTGCCGACTCTAAACCTCGACCCTGGGCATATTCCGGTGCTTGCAGGGCTTTGGCACATCGATGGCGCTACCGCGCGCCACGACGCCGTGGCCTGGGGATACGCCAAACAAGCCGCCAAACGCGGTGTAGAGATCCACCAGCTCACGGAAGTGCAGGAGCTTGTCATCGAAAACGGAACCATAACCGCCCTCAAAACCAACCGCGGTACCGTCAAGTGCGGGTGCGCGGTTCAGGCTGTAGCGGGAATGAGCTCACAGCTGATGAAAAAAGCTGGCATCCGCTCGCCGATCCAGACTTTTCCCCTGCAGGCTATGGTCACCCAGCCGTTCAAGCCGTTCCTCGACCCGCTGGTCAGCTCGTCCGCACTGCACTGCTATGTGCAGCAAACCAGCCGGGGTGAGGTGGTATTCGGCGGCGGTTCTGATCCATACCCGCTGTTCAACACCCGCTCAACGCTGGATCTCAAGGAAAGCCTGTTGGCGCATGCCATTGAAATGTTCCCCTTCCTGGCCAACGCGAAGCTGATGCGCCAGTGGGCGGGAATAACCGACATGACCCCCGACTACAGTCCGATCATGGGCCTCTCACCAGTAAAGAATTACTACCTCGACGCAGGCTGGGGCACATGGGGCTTCAAGGCGACGCCTATTTGCGGCAAAACCATGGCCGAACTCGTGGCCAGCGGCGGCAAGACGCCGGAACTGATCAAGCCATTTGGTCTGGAGCGGTTTTCCACCTTCCGGCAAGTCAACGAAATGGGCGCTACTGCGGCCAGCCATTAACGGAGAGCGTCCAATGAAAGTCATGACTTGCCCGCTCAACGGGCCGCGCAACATCAGTGAATTCACCTACGGCGGCGAGTTCAAGCAGATGCCTGATGCGCGGACCTGCACCGACGCCGAATGGGCCGATTACGTGTTTAACAGCGAGGATACGCTGGGAGTTGTGCTCGAGTGGTGGATGCACACTCCCTCCAGCTACTGGTTCCTGGCTGAACGTCACACCGGCAGCGATGAAATCATACGCACCTTCGATCCCAAGGAAATTTTCAATACCCGGGTCGATTTCCAGGCCGCAGCCCTCAAGGAGACCGCGCGATGAGCCGCTTGCCCGCACCTATGGGGTTGCTGATCAACCGCAATCAGCCCCTGGTTTTCAATTTTGACGGCAAGCCGTATCACGGCTTCGAGGGCGACAGCATCGCCAGCGCTCTGCTTGCCAATGGCCGATTCCTTTTATCCCGATCGTTCAAGTACCACCGCCCACGCGGGCCGCTCAGCATGGCCGGGCAAGACGCCAACACCCTCGTGCAGCTGCCGAGTGAGCCCAATGTGCTGGCTGACAGTCACCCGTTGGAAGACGGTGCACAGGTCACTGGACAGAACTTCAACGGCTCGCTGGATAACGACAAAGACGCCTATCTCGGTAAATTCTCCAAGTTCATGCCGGTGGGCTTTTACTACCGCTCTTTCTACAAACCCAAAGGCGCGTGGAAAGTCTGGGAGCCGGTCATCCGCAAGAAAGCGGGTCTGGGGGTGCTCGATCTGAAGTTCCAGCCAGAGTATTACGATAAAGCGTATCTGTTCGCTGACCTGGCGGTGATCGGCGCGGGCCCCGCCGGCATGCAAGCGGCGCTGAGCGCTGCCAACGCCGGTGCCAAGGTGCTGCTGATCGAACAACAACCGATTCTGGGCGGCTCGCTGACCTACGCCCGCTTCGACCTGGATGGCAAACGAGCCGAGACACTGCGACACGAGCTGGTAGAGGCGGTTGAAGGCCACGCCAATATCCGCGTGCTCAAAAAAGCCACTTGTAACGCCTGGTTCACCGACAACTATTTACCGGTGATCCAAGGCAAGCGCATGTATAAGGTGCGCGCGACTCAATGTCTGATCGCCAGCGGCTCGTTCGATCAACCGGTCATCTTTCGTAATAACGACCTGCCTGGCGTGATGCTGACAAGTGCTGCCCAGCGACTGATGAAGCTTTACGCCGTCAAGCCCGGCAAGCGCGCGGTGGTGCTCACAGGGAATGACGATGGTTACCTGGCTGCTCTGGATCTGCATGAACAGGGCGTCCAGGTGGCCGCGTTGGTCGACATGCGCGCCAATCCCGCAGACCGCGCCTTGCTATTGGCGCTGGAAAAGCGGGGTATCATTTGCCACCTCGGCAGCACGGTGTTCGAGGCGCTGCACGAGAAAGGGATGCGACATGTCAGCGGTGCCGACATTCGCAAGATAACCGGCCAAGGCCAGGTTGCAGGCAGTGGCGCCATAGTAAGTTGCGATCTGCTCTGCATGTCTGGCGGCTACATGCCGGTCTACCAGCTCCTGTGCCAGGCTGGCGGCAAGCTCGCTTATGACGATCAGATCGCAGAGTTCACCCTCAGCGGCTTGCCAAAACGGCTTAGTGTTGCAGGTTCTGTGCACGGCTTTCACAAGCTGGATAATGTGCTGGCAGATGCCGTCCGCGTGGCTGCGGACATCGTTACCGCACTCAGCCTCACGCCGGAAACTGCTCCTTCGCCCTCAGCACCATCCGCTGAAGCTCAGGTCAATTTTCCATGGCCCATTTTTCCCCATCCCAAGGGCAAGGATTTCGTCGACTTCGATGAAGACCTGCAGGTACGAGACATCATCAACGCTACAAAGATCGGGTATCGCGACGTCCAACTGGTCAAGCGTTATTCCACGGTCGGTATGGGCCCATCCCAAGGACGCCACTCAGCGCTGCCGACAGCACGCTTGGTCGCGTCGTCGACCCAGCGCAGCATCAGCGAAACCGGTGTTACCACGGCGCGCCCGCCTTTTGAGGCCGAGAAGCTTGCCCACGTCGCCGGGCGCGCCTTCGACCCTTACCGGCAAACACCGATGCACCGCCGCCATGTCGATGCGGGAGCCAAGATGATGCCCGCGGGGATCTGGCAGCGCCCGGCCTATTACGGCAAAGCCAGCGAGCGCGACAAGTGCATGCAGGCCGAAGCCATGCACGTGCGCAACAAGGTCGGAATCATCGACGTTTCGACCCTGGGCGGACTGGACGTGCGCGGCCCGGATGCCGCCGAGCTGCTCAATCGAATGTACACCTTTGCTTTTTTGAAGCAGCCCATCGGTCGCTCGCGTTATGCACTGATGACCAACGAGCATGGCGTGGTGATTGATGACGGTGTCTGCGCGCGTTTCGGTGAAAACCATTTTTACGTTACCGCGACAACCAGCGGCGTGGATCGAATCTATCAGCAGATGCTCAAGTGGAATGCCCAATGGCGTCTGAACGTCGACATCGCCAACGTCACTGCAGCGATTTCAGCGGTCAATGTCGCCGGGCCGGATTCGCGCAGGGTTCTGGAAAAGGTCTGCCAGGATCTGGATCTTTCGCCAGAGGGCTTTCCCTATTTAGCAGTACGTCAAGGGACGGTGGCCGGGATCAAGGCACGTTTGTTGCGGGTCGGTTTCGTTGGCGAACTGGGCTATGAGATTCATGTGCCAGCCCGCCACGCGCTCAAACTGTGGGATGCGGTGATGCAAGCTGGCGCGGCCTTCGACATCCGCCCTTTCGGCGTTGAATCCCAGCGCTTGCTGCGGCTGGAAAAAGGCCACGTGATTATCAGCCAAGACACCGACGGTATGACCCATCCGGCTGAAATCGATATGGGTTGGGCGGTCAGTCGTAACAAACCATTCTTCGTTGGGCGTCGGTCGGTGGACATTCTTGAAGCCCAGCCGCAGACACGCAAGCTGGTCGGCTTCACGCTGCCTAAAGCAAGTCCGCAACCGCTGGAGGGTCATCTTGTGCTCAAGGGTACGGACATCAGCGGCAATGTTACTTCGTGCGAGTACTCACAGTCCCTGGGCAAGATCATTGGCCTTGCCTATGCCGCCTTTGATCAAAGCGAGCCGGGACAACAGATTCCGATTCGCGTCGAGGGAGGCGTCACCGTCCATGCCACCGTCGTGAAACTGCCTTTTTTCGATCCTGAAAACCAACGCCAGGAGCTCTGACATGACCAACCTCAATGCTAGCGGGCTCGGCCCGCTCCAACGATGTGCATTGATAGACCTCACCGAGATACCCAGGGTTGGCTTTCGTGGGCCCCAAACTGCCGAGTACTTGAAAGCTCGCGGCTTCAGCCTTCCCGATGCTCCAAACCGCGCATTGGTACAACCTGATGGAAGTCAGGTCGCGCGCCTGTCGCAAACGGAGTATCTCATTCTCGGAGGAATGCTTGACCGGGGGATGCGAGTTGCCGACGAAGAGGCCCGTTGGGAGCAGGATCATATGGCCAACTACCTGCTGCCTCGCGAGGACAGTCATGCATGGATCCAGCTGAGTGGAGTCTACACAGCAGATGTGATGGCAAAGCTGTGCGGGGTCGACCTGCGAAGCGATGCTTTTCCAAAAGGCGCTGTGGCCCAGACGTCCGCCGCGCGCATCAACGTGATCGTGGTCAATACGAGCACTGAGGCAAATCCATGCTTCCAGCTCCTGTGCGATCGTGCATCAGCCGAATATTTCAAGGGTGCTCTGGTCGATGCGATGGCGGAGTTCGATGGGCGGGAGTTGGATGTTTCGAGCATCCACTGAATAGCCGAAGCATCGTCCATCTGGCGCGGAGCCGCAAAGTCTCACGGTTAGGGAACCCACCCGGCTTTCGAAGCCGGCAGCAAATGCCCCCCAGCCCCTGGATGTCAGGTGTTTGGGGGGGCGATCTGGATCGGCCTCACTGGGCCTTGGTCACCGCCTTGTGGAGATCTAACTGCTGGTACATAGGGCGCTGCTCGCACGGAACTTCTGCTCAAAAACCTTCCTTACATTACTCAAAGGAGTATCGGGCCATGGTCGAGATAGCTGCGAGAGATACTGATTACAGCGTGCCCGCATTGGCCCGCGGGCTCACGGTGCTGAGTCTGTTCAACGCAGGCACTCGCAGTTTAAGCGTCCAGGACATTGCCGATCGGTTGGAGGTCACCAGCTCTGCCATCTACCGGATCCTGTTTACCCTCACAGACATGGGCTATCTGAAGAAACATGGGACTCAGTACGAACTGGGAGCGAGCGTCATCAGCAACGGCTTTAGCTATCTGGCCAGCCGCGATATCGTCGATGTGGCCATGCCATACCTTAACGAACTTCGGGATCGCACATCGCTTTCATGCCACCTGAGTGTTCGGGAACATACTGAAAGCCTGTACTTGTACCGCGCCTTTGCCGCACAACGACTGTCTGTAAATATTCCGATTGGTACGCGCATTGCTTGTCATTGCACGGCAATCGGCCGAATGCTCTTGACGGGACTCACGCAGACCGAACTGGCATTGCTCTATCAACACATCCGTCTCGACGACTATGCCCCCCCGGCACCTCGAACACAGCCTGAACTTCAGGAAATGATCCAGGCGGACAGAGAGAGGGGCTGGGTAATTCATCGCTCCGATTACTCTACAGCCATCGCGACGTCGATCAAGAATCATAGGAATCAGGTCGTCGCAGCGATCAATCTTTCGGGGCCAGATGCAGTCATGGATCCTGAGGGTGCCAAGGAAACCTTTGAGGCTTTGTTACGCGACTGCGCTTTCAAAATCAGCCGGGATCTTGGCTACGTTCCACCTGAGCATGAGCGTGGGCCGTCAGCACTCCAAAAGCGGCACGTTGGATAAATCCTGTTGGTCTCAGGATCTCGTCCTGAACGTCAGTACCAGCTGACAGAAAATTCGGACGATTTGATGGCTGGGCCTTGAATAGGCTCAGTCTTTTTTTTGCGCAGCAGATCGACTGCCTCGACTAAGGCACCCTGCACTGGCCGACGAATGTCAAAAACACCGGTTACTGTGGCGAGTATTTTTTCTGGCTGAAACTTGCGTTGAGACTCAACGGCCCTGCTGCTCAGCATCATCCGGAGCCAATACCGGTTGCAGGCAGAGAGTCGTGGGAATAAGCGGCGCATTGTCGCTTATACAGATTTAAAGGTACCTGACCCTATCGTGCGGTCTGCTAACATGCTGCCGACTGACCGCTGGCCGTTTCACTGGTCACAGGCGCTGGGCAGCCCTGTTTCGATGCTCCGGTCTGTAGCGCCTGAAAATCTAACCACGCCTGATAGGCCTTGCCCCTGAACACCCGGGTTTAAGCTATCACGCTGATCCCCGCTTTTGATCAGACCACCTTCGATGACGCTCTTCTACCTCAAGTTGCTCATAACCCCTGCACTCATGCTGAGCATTTCAATGGCGGCCAAGCGTTGGGGCATACGCATAGGAGGACTTCTATCCGGACTTCCCGTCACGTCAGCGCTGGTCATGCTGTTTCTCGCTCTGGAGCAAGGGGAAGCCTTTGCGTCGGTGGCCATACCTGGCGCTTTGGCAGGCCTGACAGCGATTCAAGCCACGTATTTGTTCTACTTCTGGGTTACGCGAAGAATCTCAGTGCTGTCGGGATGTATCGCAGCCCTTGGCTGCTATGGTGTAACTGCCTTTATGATGAGCCGTCTGGATTCGCTCACTTTATGCGTCGTGACGACGCTGCTGCTCATCGCATTGATCATCCGTGCGACGTCCGGGGAGCCGCAGATACACGCTACCATGTATGCACCGTTGCCTCGCTGGGTCATACCAATGAGGATGTCGACGGCAACCCTTTTGCTAATCGCAGTGACAGCAAGCGCGAACTGGCTAGGGCCTGTTATCAGCGGGTTGCTGGCACCGATTCCGGTGATAGCCTGGCCCCTTGCAGTGTTCGTCCATGTTCAAAGCGGGCGTCATGAACTAAGTGCAATAATACGAGGCAACGCGATCGGAGCCGTCGGCGTGGTAGGTTTCTACCTGACTCTCAAAGCGTCCTTAGTTCTTTGGGGCGCCCTGTTGGCAATCACGACCGCCGTGGCATTGGCAGTCGTGACAACCTACATGTTGGCAACGTTGCTTGATCCACGTTGACCAAGCGCGCAACGCCAAGCGGCCCTTCCGCCCTTAAACTCGGTCACGTGGATGAACCGCTGATTTCCTGCCGGTACGGCGGAGTAGAGCTTCCAATGCTTGTCGCCCTATCTCAAAATGCAGGACTTCGCTTCGTTCAGAGCCCACTGACGCCAACGTTTGAGGTCTTCATCGCGAAGTAGATTGAGTGCTGCGCTCGAAATGTTGCAGGCTTTTCCCAGGGTGCGATTGCATCGATCAGTCGAGCTCGTATTGGACGGACAGCTGTTCCTTTTTTTGTTTCACTCGCACGATACGGATGTTACCGACTTCCTGGGTTGACTGAACGTGCGTACCTCCGCACGCAGTTGCGCTCAGCTCGCCCCAGGTAACCGTACGCCGTCCCTCGCTGCTAGCGATTTCGCGAGGCAAGTCCCGGGCTATCAACGAGACTATATCGGCTCGTAATATGTCCTCTGTCATAGGCTGGGCCTGACCAGTCAGCTCGAAGACGACTCGACCTTCACCTGGACGATGGTTGCCCTTGAGGGCACGCCAACCATATTTCTCTCCAACAGAGGCTATCAAGTGCCCGGCCGAATGGTAGCGGGAGTGTAAAGCACGAGTCTCGCTGTCCACTTTTAAGATAACCGGCCCTAACTCCAGAGGCGTGTCCGTAACGTGAATAACGCCGTCGTCACCCTGCACGGCCTGGAGCATGCTTGCGGAACCAATCAAGCCCGTGTCGGAGGGCTGGCCCCCTCCTTGGGGATGAAACAGCGTAGCGGCAAGCACAACGTGATAATGGCCGTCCTCATGTAGTGAACAGCCAAGTACGGTCGTGGCCAGTTCGAGCTCATCGTTATTGAAATAAATTCTTTCAGTCATTGATCTTGCCTAGGGCGTTAGCACTATTGAGTGACGAACCCGGACAGGTCTGGACTCCAGGGCCTGTCCGACTCCATGAAGACGGCCGGGATTCCTTTCCATGGTACAGGTAGCATCCGTTATGACCGCGCCTTTTTTGGCGGACGTCAGGTCGACAAGCTTCTGCGCAAGATGCACTTCACCCCTCACGAGGTGTGCGAGCTTGATGAGCTCGAAGCCATCGTGACGCTGGTTGCTCACGGTGTTGGCGCAGCGCTCGTGCCCGAAACGTTGGGGCAAGGCCTGGCCTGCAGGCATGCGCGCCTTGGATCTGGGAGAACACACCTTTTATCGAGACATCGGCCTGGTTCATCACTCCAACCGCAACATGAACGAGCCCGTCATGATCCTGGCTAGGCTGCTCGAAGAGCTTGCTCGAAAAATAGCTCCCGGCAATTAACGATGCAGCTTCTCCCACGCGGGCTGTTATGGTCATCAGTGCCTCTAACGCTGATTTAATGGGAGTTCGAATTTGTCACCCCTCCTCTAGGAGGTTAGAGATTCATTTCCCCGCGCCAGGTATTTTTCAACGCATCAACCAGCTCGATCGCCACTTTACCAATGCCCTATATCGCTGCCCTGGATCTGTCTCGTTTGGCAGTGGCGACGATCATTCCAGCTGCAAACAATGCCACGGCTGTTGCGCAGATCAACCCATTTGTCTGCGCACCCGGCACGAACTGCATGAACGATGAGAAAAACTGCCCTGCGAATATCGCCACGGAGAGCCAAGCTAGATTGCGGCCTCGACGGACGGTATGACTAAGTTCAATAGTCATGTGGTTAAGCAATGGAACAGTGAGCCCAAATCCCAGGCCTAAGCACAGTCCCCCCTCAATCATTAGCGTCAAGGCATCGGCATTTACGAACGCTAAATGCCCCAAAACGTAGAACAAGAAGCCAAAAATCAGCGTCCCGTGCTCACCCAGTTTGCGTGCTGCGCTCGGCATAACAGCGGCCGCGCCCACTGCAACCAAGGAAACATAGGAAAGAAAATACCCGACCTGGGCTTCATCGAGGTCAAGCTCATGCAGGCGGAGTGGGAGCACCACGATCGCTGTAAAAAATACAATCATGGAAAGCGCGGCTGAAATGAAAACAACCTTAAGAGCACCTGATAGTGCCAAAGTACTTTCGCCGGGTTCGGAAGAATACTTGGCGGTGGAAGGCTGAGGCACGCAAACCAGCACTACTGCAAGCAGCCCCCAGGCAAGGAGGTACAGCGTAAACGGCCACTGCCATCCTAAGTTGGCCAGCAGTCCGGCCATGAACAGGAAGATTACGCCCCCGAACTCAATAGCCATGCCCTGCTTGGCAATCATTTTCAGACGAGCTTTGCCTTCATAGAACTCCGAAATCAGCCCTGTTCCGGCTGCCATGATCATGGCAGTAGCGCCACCCAAAAAAAGCCTGTCGACAAACACCAACGGGCTTTGAAACAAGAAACCTGCGATTCCAAGCAGTCCATAGACGAAGAGACCCAGGCACAGGGATTTGTAGAGTCCTATCCGATCGATAAGTTTGCCCGCCATTGGCCCAAAGACAATCACCCCTAGCGATGGGATGGTGACCAGCCAACTAGCTGATTCCTCGGCTCCCAGATGCCGAGCAATGTTGGGCAAGCCAGGCACGATGACGCACCCCACCATGATGGTCAGTGAGGCGACCGCCAGCAGAGCGAAAGAGCCAAAGCGCGTTAGCTGTGGATGCAGCGCTTTATCCGACATGTGGAACACCTATCCGTTTAACGGAACGAAGCATCTTGGGATATTCTGTCAATGTCAATGAGAGGGCCGACGAATGGCCGAGGGGGTAATCGTGGTATCCGAAGTGGACGGTGGTGGAAAGCAAGTCATCGCACGAGCTGCGGCAGTACTCAAGACACTGGAAAATCAGCGCGAAGGCTTGAGCCTAAGCCAGGTAGCCAAGGCGTGCGGACTACCGCGTACAACAGTGCATCGGATCGTCACTGCGCTCGAAGCTCAGCAGCTGGTGATCACCGGCAGCTCGGGAGTTCGTCTAGGCCCTGCACTTGTCAGACTTGCGGCGTCTGCTCACACAGACCTTGTGGCGATTGCCCGGCCTTATGTTGAGAACCTCGGACGGCGTACGCGCGAGACGGTAGATGTCTCCGTTTACCGTGGGCTTCACGCCATCTCTGTTGATCAATATCCGTCGGATCAGGAATTGCGTGTCGTTTCTCCAGTCGGCACTGCATTTCCCATCCACTGCACTGCTCACGGCAAGGCGCTCCTAGGGATGTTTCCGGACGAGCTTTTAAGCCTAATGTTGGCTGAGCCACTTGAACGTCGAACTTCGGCAACTCTTGTCTCGAAAATGAGGCTAATCAAGGACATTTGTATCAGCAGGGAGCAGGGATGGGCCATTGACCAGGAGGAACACGCGCCAGGAGTTTGCGGCATTGGTGTAAATATCCGCAGCGGGCTGTCCGAACACTACGCGATTTCACTGGCAGTCCCAACGCTACGTTTTCACGACAATCTCGAAGTACTTAAAGCCGCTCTGCTTCAATGCAAAGCAGAGGTTGAAGCGGTAATCGGGGTGTGAACACTATGGATATTGCCGAGAAAGCCCTGCGAGTCCCCATAAGCAGCTCACTCGGTTTACCCTAGCTACACTTTCCGTTCCTTCACCACAGCGCCCAGTAATCCGCCAAGAGCGGAGCCTGACATGCCTGCGATAGTGGTGCCCCCCACGTCCCTAGATCTTGAATGACCAGCCCCTAGCCGATCTCGAAAGTTGCCTTCCTCCTCTACCATCACATTATCGGTTAGCTGAGCGTCGCAACCTGAAAGATGAAGTAGTAGCCGTCGTGCATATGCGCCAGCCTTTGGACTGACCTCGGCCAAGTATTGAACCGCAGCGAGTTAAAGGCACTGCTCAGTCAAGGCCGGGGTGCATGAACCGTCCCGGTCAACCTCATCGCTGATTCCTGCCTTCAATACATCGCTCAGCGGGATTCATTGGGCGCATTCTCTAACGCGCTCCACAGCTTATCTGAGGCATTACGGAACCGGAGATCTTCCCTCGAATCGCCAGAGGCTACCTAGATGGCTCGTGGGGACTACGGTTGGACATAGGGTTATGGGCGGCGAGCGTTTCGGAGATGGTGGGAGTAAAGGCTGTCCATCATTTCGAAAAAAATGGACAATGGACAAGAAATTTTTAACCTACTGATTTATATGGATTTACTTTGTCCATTTGGGTCTTTAGTTCACGCGTACAGAACTTCGACAAGACCATCGTCTCGATCCCGACCTGGCGCCTGATGTCCGAGTCCTTCCGTAACTGGCGCGGCATGCAGCAATCGGGTGGACGCCGCATCAAGCGCAGTCTGTTCATCGATGCCAGCGGCGTCCGTTTCGTGCGCGACGACGAAGAACAGCGCCTCAGCCAGGTCCGCCTGCTGACCGACTACATCGGTCGCAAACAGGCCGAGCTGCTAGCCTGGAACCAGGCCCAGGGTAACGTCGCCGAGATGTCCGCCAACCGCCGACGCATGACCAACATCGGCACCTTCCGCGCCTACGCCCTGGCCTACCTGAAAAGCCATCCCGGCGTACACCCGGACATGACCTGCATGGTGCGCCAGCTGCAACCGACCGGCCAGGGCATTCCGCTGGAAATCTACTGCTTCACCAACACCACCGTCTGGGCCGACTACGAACGGATTCAGGGCGACATTTTCGACTACCTGCTGGCAGTAATGCCGGAGTTCGGGCTCGGGCTGTATCAGGAGCCGAGCGGGACGGATATGCGGGTGGGGTTCGGTAATCGGTAAGCGCCGCGTTCCACCTTGACCGCTGAAAAATTGTAACGGCAACCTGCTGTGGATTGACCGTAATGTCGGTTGCCCATAGGATTGCCGCAACCACAACCTCCACGCCTCGGGCGGGCTTCGGCCTGAACTGCGCACCAGGGGGTTTCTTTTTGCCTGTAATAAAGAGAGCAGGATGCTCTGATGGCGACGCGCATACCCTTTACAAAGCCTGCCAGGACCACCTCAGAACTGCTTTGTCACCTGTTAACGAAAGCACTCACCATCCGGGATGAGTAGAACGCGCTGCACGCACTCAGCCTGATCGGTTATTACCGACTGCTGATCTACATGCGTCCACTCCAGAACTCGCGGCCCAGACCCCCTCGGCAGGGCCGCAGTTTTATCTCGACGCCCGCCATTTCACCAGCACGCGCGGGCATGCTTCATTCATGCGTGCGGTCTGCGATCCCAACACCCTGAAGCATCAGCCTGTTGTTCATTACCACAAAACCTATGACGACCCGGCGCATGCTCCGATATGGGCCTTACTCGAAGCTGTGACCTTCGGATCGCTCTCCCATCTGTTCGCCAGCCTTCATCTTCCCCACAGAAAGTCTGTAGCCAGGGTTTTCGGCTTTGATGAAAAAGTCTTGGCCAACTGGTTCAGAAGCATCAACCTTCTTCGCAATGTATGCGCCCATCACGCCCGCCTTTGGAATAAAAACAATCTGGTGAACGTGCCCATCATGGCGAAAAGCCTGAAGAGCGAATTTCCTGCCCAGGCAGATCAGGGGCCAAGATGGTATAGAGAAAGCACCATCGCTTGTAAAACACTGACACATAGCCTTCATGACCATCCGTCGCTCTGATGGCACCGCTCCGTCATGGGGAAGCCGAATCAATGGAAGTCATAAAAGGAGTTTCACCATGAAAATGATTCGTCCTCATCAACTGGCTCTTGCGTTGTGCCTGGGTGCCATCGTTCCTCTGAGTTTCGCCGGCAGCAGTACCGGCGGAGCGTTGCCGCCGGGACAGGGTCCGAGTTCCACCGTGACCCCTGGCGGGACCCACAGCGGTGGCAATAGCGCTACCGACAACGCCAACGATGCCGGCAGCGCAGGCCCGGGCGGCGCGAGCGGTACCGGTGGTTCCATGAATGGCAATGGTGGCGGTGCCGACGGCGGCACAGGTGGCGCGGGCAGCGGTGCCAGTGGCGGTGGCGGCGGTGCCGGAAGCGCTGCGGGCGGCGCCGGTGGTGGCGGCGGGTCTGATGGCGGCGGCGGTACCGGCGGCGGCGCGGGCAGCGGCGGTGGCGGCGCAGGCGGCGGCGGCGGCGGCGGCGGCGGAAGCTGATCCGTCAGGCCAGAACACAAACGGCACCGCATCGGTGCCGTTTTTATTGCGATCACTACGCTGACTCAGCGCGCCAGCCGGGCCTGGCCCTGGCGGCTGATCCAGACCGACGCCACGATCACACCACCGCCAACCAGCAGGCGCGTGAAGTCCTCATGCTGGTTCCAGATCAACAGGTTGATCAGCAGTCCCAATGGCACATGCAGGTTGTTCATCACCGCCAGGGTTCCGCCGTTAACCATGCACGCGCCCTTGTTCCACCAGTACATGCCCAGCGCTGTCGAGCACAGTCCCAGGAACAGCAACACACTCCATTGCAAGGAGTCCTGCGGAAGATGCTGCGCATTGCCGAACAGCAGGAATGCCGGCAGGACGATGATCAACGCACCCAGGTAGAAGTAGCCGAAGCGGCGATAATGCGGCAGGTCGCTGGGGTGCCGCGCCACCAGATGCTTGTACAGCACCTGTCCGGCGGCGTAGGTGAAGTTGGCAAGCTGCAGCAGCAGGAATCCGCCCAGGAAATCGCCGTCCAGCCCGTCGTAGCGAATGACGCCCGCGCCCAGCACCGCGACCAGCGCGGCCACCAGCGCCCAGGGATTGAAACGCCGATTGAGCGCGTCCTCGATCAAGGTGACGTGCAACGGCGTGAGGATCGTGAACAGCAAGACTTCCGGCACCGTCAGCACCCGGAAACTCAGGTACAGGCACACGTAAGTGATGCCGAACTGCAAAGCGCCGATCAGCAACATGCCGCGCATGAACGGCGCCTCGACCTGACGCCAGCGCGTCAACGGGATGAACACCAGCCCCGCCAGCACCACCCGGATCAGCACCGCGAAGTAACTGTCGACGTGGCCTGCCAGATAGACGCCGATCAGGCTGAAGGAAAACGCCTGGATCAGCGTAACGATAAGTAGATAGCCCATGCTTGCCCCTTTTTTGAAGGCGGCGACCTTAGCGGGTCCCGTGTCGGCCTGTCCATTCAAAATCGGTGACGGATTGCCGCGCATGAAAAAGACCCGATGACCGCCACCGGTTTGAGCCGGCGGGGTCTATCGGGTCATGCACCCAGGAGCGGGAGGTGCCAAAGAAATTGCGGTGAAGCCTGATCAGGCCAGCTGGACCATTTGCGCACGGGCCTGGGTCAGGCCCTTGGTGCCGAAGTCGCCGCCCATGTTCAGGCCTTCTGCGTGAACGAAGCTCACGTCATGGATACCGACGAAGCCCAGCACCTGACGCAGGTAAGGTTCCTGATGGTCCATGGGGCTGCCGGTGTAGATGCCACCGCGAGCGGTGAGCACGAAAGCACGCTTGCCGGTCAGCAGACCCTGCGGGCCGGTCTCGCCGTATTTGAAGGTCACGCCGGCACGCAGCACGTGGTCGAACCAGGCCTTGAGCGTGCTGGGAATGGCGAAGTTGTACATGGGCGCGGCCAGTACAACGACGTCGGCGGCGATCAGTTCATCGGTCAGCAGGTTGGAGCGCTCCAGCGCGGCCTGCTCGGTTTCGCTGCGCTGATCGGCGGGCTTCATCCAGCCGCCCAGCAGGGTCGAATCCAGATGCGGAACAGGCCTTGTGGCCAGATCGCGTACGGTGATTTCGTCGGCAGGATGCGCCGCTTTCCACTGGCTGATGAATTCCTGCGTCAATTGGCGGGACACGGAATCCTGTTGGCGGGCGCTGCTTTCGATGATCAGTACGCGGGACATGTTTGGGATCTCCATCGGATAAGTGGGGTAAGTCGATGGAGCGAAGATTAAAGATCAACCTATCGATTAAAAAGCGCAAATATCTGCTGCGATTCATCGAATAATTTGTTTTATAGAAGTTGGCGCTCTACTCTCAGCGCATTTCAAACCGGCTCGCAATTGAGCTTGATGCGCAGCTTGATAATGCTGCGATTGAAATGCGAGGTGACGTCGACGCTCTTGCCCGCTTCCACCTGTACGCGCCGGGTGCGCGGCGCCTCGGGACCGTTGCGGAAAACCACCGAGCAGCGGGCGTCCACCGTGCCGTAATTGTTGATGGATATCGAGCCGACGTCGTGGAATACGTCATGGGCGTTGTAGTCCACCTGCACGCCGTCGATCTGCTTTTCCACTTCGATCGGATAGGCCATCGCGGAGAGCGGCAATAGGGTCAGCACTGCACAGCACAGACGATTCATTCGGCAATTCCTGAACAGGGATATCTGTTCGATACAGTAAACAGGAAAAGAGGAAAGACACAATGAAAGCGCCCCGCGTGACGCTCGATCAATGGCGCACTTTGCAGGCTGTGGTCGACCATGGTGGTTTTGCCCAGGCCGCCGAAGCCCTGCACCGATCCCAATCGTCCGTGAGCTATACCGTGGCCCGCATGCAGGATCAGCTTGGCGTGCCGCTGCTGCGCATCGACGGTCGCAAGGCCGTGCTCACCGAAGCCGGCGGCGTGCTGCTGCGCCGTTCCCGCCAACTGGTCAAGCAGGCCAGCCAGCTTGAAGATCTGGCCCACCATATGGAACAAGGCTGGGAGGCCGAGGTGCGTCTGGTGGTCGACGCCGCCTACCCCACTGCCCGACTGGTGCGAGCACTGCAGGCGTTCATGCCGCAAAGCCGTGGGTGCCGGGTGCGTCTGCGTGAGGAGGTGCTTTCGGGCGTGGAAGAGGTGCTGCTCGAAGGCGTCGCGGACCTGGCGATCAGCGGCTTCAGCATCCCCGGCTACCTGGGTACGGAAATGAGCACTGTGGAGTTCGTGGCCGTCGCGCATCCCGAGCATGCCTTGCATCAGGCCAGCCGTGAGCTGAATTTTCAGGATCTGGAAACCCAGTTGCAGGTGGTGATCCGCGATTCGGGACGCCAGCAGCCGCGCGATGTCGGCTGGCTGGGCGCGGAACATCGCTGGACGGTCGGCAGCCTGGGTACCGCGACCACGTTCGTGAGCAACGGTCTGGGCTTCGCCTGGCTGCCCCGGCACATGATCGAGCGCGAGTTGCGCGAGGGCGTGCTCAAGGTGCTGCCGCTCGATAAAGGTGGCAGTCGCAATCCTGCGTTCTATCTTTACTCCAGCAAGGACAAACCGCTCGGCCCGGCGACACAGATTCTGGTCGAGCTGATTCGCACTTTCGACACAGCGCCCCTTACAGCGGCTTTCGCGGCGCCTCAACAAGCCTGACAGGAGTGGGCCAATGGCATTCTTCGAGCATGACGACTGTTCACTGCACTATGAAGAATATGGTCAAGGCGAGCCGGTGTTGCTGTTGCACGGGCTCGGTTCCAGTTGCCTGGACTGGGAGTTTCAGATTCCCGCGCTGGCTGCCCGTTACCGGGTGATCGCCATGGATATGCGCGGTCATGGCCGCTCGGACAAGCCCGACCAGCGCTACACCATTGCCGGATTCAGCGCCGACGTCGAAGCCCTCATCGAACATCTGCGCCTGGGACCAGTGCATGTGATCGGCTTGTCGATGGGCGGCATGATCGGCTTCCAGCTGGCGGTCGATCAGCCGGATCTGCTCAAAAGTCTGTGCATCGTCAACAGCGCTCCGCAGGTCAAGGTTCGCGGTTTCAGCGATCTGTGGCAGCTGACCCGGCGCTGGACCCTGGCGCGCTTCATCAGCATGCGGGCGATGGGCATCGCACTGGGCAAGATGCTGTTTCCCAAGCCGGAGCAGGCCGAACTGCGCCGCAGGGTGAGCGCGCGCTGGGCGCGCAACGACAAACGCGCCTATCTGGCCAGCATGGACGCGATCATCGGCTGGGGCGTGCTGCACAAGATCAGGCGCATCACCTGCCCGACCCTGGTGGTCGCCGCCGAACACGATTACACCCCGGTCGCGCTCAAACAGGCCTACGTGAAGCTGATGCGCGATGCCCGCCTTGTGGTGATCAAGGATTCCCGGCACGCCACGCCGCTGGACCAGCCGGAGGAATTCAATCGAATCGCGCTTGAATTCATCGGGTCAGCGACGGTCTAGACCAGCGTGCAGTCTGTTTTGGCACCCTTCGATCGCGCTGGCAAACAGACCCGAACGTGGGTACCTTGCCGACACAGTCGATCCACCACTGAAGGACCTGATGCATGTTGAAGAAAATTGCCCTCGCCGCCTGCTCCGTGATGTTCGCCGCCAATCTCATGGCCGCGCCGGACAAGGCTACCCATGTAATGCTCGACACCAGCTTCGGCCAGATCGAGATCGAACTGGCGGACGAGAAGGCTCCGGTCAGCACCCAGAATTTCCTGAGTTATGTAGACAGCGGCTTCTACAACAACACCATTTTCCACCGCGTCATCCCGGGCTTCATGGTCCAGGGCGGCGGCTTCACCCAGTACCTGGTGCAGAAACCGACCAAAGACCCGATCAAGAACGAAGCACAGAACGGCCTGCACAACGTGCGCGGCACCATTGCCATGGCCCGTACCTCTGCGGTGAACTCGGCGACCAGCCAGTTCTTCATCAACACCAACGACAACGCCATGCTCGACAACGGCGTGCGTGACTTCGGTTACGCGGTGTTCGGCAAAGTGGTCAAGGGCATGGACGTGGTCGACCAGATCGTCAACGCCCAGACCAGCAACCAGAAAGGCATGCAGAACGTGCCTGTCGACCCGATCCTGATCAAGTCGGCCAAGCGCATCGACTGATCCGGCCGCGCGAGCGCATGAGGCCGCGGGCTTCATGCCCTCGGTCCGGGAGAGTTTCATCCATCAAGGAGAGCCCGCTGCCGGTGGGCGTCACAGCCAATGCTTTATCGTCGTTTTGAACAGCTGATTGATACTTTCCGAGACGCTCCCACCGCCTCACCGCCCAACACCGTTTTCGCCTTCTATCTCTATTACCTGCGCCAGGTATGGCCAAGTTTCACCGCCCTGCTGGTGGTGGGCCTGATCGCCTCGCTGATCGAAGTCGCGCTGTTCAGTTACCTGAGCCGGATCATCGATCTGACCCAGACCACGCCGGCCAAGGATTTTTTCAGCGTGCATGCCGGCGAGCTGATCTGGATGGTGATCGTCACCGTGATCCTGCGACCGATCTTCGTCGGCCTGCACGACCTGCTGGTGCATCAGACCATCGCGCCCGGCATGACCAACCTGATTCGCTGGCAGAATCACAACTACGTGCTCAAGCAGAGCATCAACTTTTTCCAGAACGACTTCGCCGGGCGCATCGCCCAGCGCATCATGCAGACCGGCAACTCCCTGCGCGACTCTGCGGTGCAGGCGGTCGACGCCCTTTGGCATGTACTGATCTATTCGGTCAGCGCGCTGGTGCTGTTCGCCGAAGCAGACTGGCGGCTGATGATTCCGCTGGCGGTCTGGATCGTCGCCTACATCCTGTCCCTGGTGTACTTCGTGCCCAGGGTCAAGCAGCGCTCGGTGGTGTCGTCGGACGCCCGCTCCAAGCTGATGGGCCGTATCGTCGACGGCTACACCAACATCACCACTCTCAAGCTGTTCGCCCATAACGACTACGAAGAGCGCTACGCCCGCGAGGCCATGCACGACAGCACCGTCAAATCCCAGCTGGCCGGTCGGGTCGTGACCTCGATGGACACCGTGATCACCTCCATGAACGGCGTCCTGATCGTCACCACCACCGGGCTGGCGCTCTGGCTATGGACCCAGTCGCTGATCTCGCTGGGCGCCATTGCGCTGGCGACCGGCCTGGCGGTACGCATCGTCAACATGTCCGGCTGGATCATGTGGGTGGTCAACGGCATCTTCGAAAACATCGGCACCGTGCAGGACGGCCTGGAAAGCATCGCCCAGCCGGTGAGCATCACCGACAAGCCCGGCGCGCCGGCGCTCAGGATCGACAAGGGCGGCGTGCGCTTTGACCATGTGGATTTCGGTTACGGCAGTGGCAAAGGGATCATCCACGACTTGAATCTGGATATCCGGCCCGGAGAAAAAATCGGCCTGATCGGGCCATCGGGCGCGGGCAAGTCCACCCTGGTCAATCTCCTGCTGCGCATGTACGACGTGCAGGCCGGACGCATCGTGATCGACGGGCAGGACATTTCCCAAGTGACCCAGGAAAGCCTGCGGGCCCAGATCGGCATGATCACTCAGGACACTTCGCTGTTGCACCGTTCGATCCGCGACAACCTGCTATACGGCAATCCCGGCGCCACCGACGAACAACTCTGGGACGCCGTACACAAGGCACGCGCCGAGGAGTTCATCCCCTTGCTATCGGACTCCGAGGGCCGTACCGGCTTCGACGCCCATGTGGGCGAGCGTGGCGTCAAGCTCTCCGGCGGCCAGCGCCAGCGCATCGCGATCACCCGCGTACTGCTCAAGGACGCGCCCATTCTGATCATGGACGAAGCGACCTCGGCGCTGGACTCCGAAGTCGAAGCGGCGATTCAGGAGAGTCTGGAGACCCTGATGCAGGGCAAGACTGTGATTGCCATCGCCCACCGCCTGTCCACCATCGCCAAAATGGATCGACTGGTGGTGCTGGAAAAAGGCCGCATCGCGGAAATGGGCACCCATGCCGAACTGCTGGCGCATGGCGGTTTGTACGCCAGGTTGTGGCAGCATCAGACCGGCGGGTTTGTCGGGGTGGACTGATCACCGCCACAACTCATACTGTAGGAGCCAGCTTGCTGGCGATGAACGATAACGCGTTTTGCCTGACAGACCTCGTGATCGTTCATCGCCAGCAAGCTGGCTCCTACAGCCACTAAATTTGCCGATACGGTAACGCCAGCCGCGCTTCCTCGGCATACGCCAGCACCCCGACCCGCTCCTGATCGAGGAAATCGCTGACCGCATCCTTCAGCCCGGGATGGGTCAGGTAATGCCATGACCGGGTGATCTGCGGTTCAAAGCCGCGGATCAGTTTGTGTTCGCCCTGGGCGCCCGCGTCGAATCGCTGCAGCCCATGGGCGATGGCGTACTCCATACCCTGGTAGAAACAGGTCTCAAAGTGCAGTCGGTCGAACTCGGCCAGGCAGCCCCAATAGCGCCCATAGAAACTGCCGCCACCCACCAGACTGAATGCCATCGCCACCGGGCGCGTTCCCTGACGAGCCAGCACCACGCGAATCGATTCGGGCATCCGCTCGCCCAGCAGACTGAAGAATTCGCGGGTCAGGTAAGGCGCCTGCCCACGGATCTCGTAGGTGTTGGAATAGCAGGCGTAGACGAAGTCCCACACCACTTCGGTCATCTGCCCGCCTTCCAGCCATTCGAATTCGAAGCCTTGGCCGGCGACCTGCTCACGCTCCTTGCGCATCTGCTTGCGTTTGCGCGAACTCAGCGCGTCGAGAAAATCCTGAAAATCCCGATAGCCGCGATTGTGCCAGTGGAACTGGCAGCCGATGCGTTGCAACCAGCCCTGCTGCCCGGCCAGCAGCGCATCGGCGGCGGCATCGGTGAAGTTGACGTGGGCGCTCGACAGACCCTGGGCATGCAGATAACCCGGCAGCCCTTCCAGCAGCTGTACCGCGTGTTCAGGCGCTTGCGCCAGCACCCGCGCGCCGCTGACCGGGCTGAACGGCACCGCGACCAGCAGTTTGGGGTAGTAGGCGATTCCGGCCCGGCGGCAGGCATCGGCCCAGGCATGGTCGAACACGTATTCGCCATAGGAATGCCACTTGCGATAGGCCGGCAGCGCCGCGACCGCCTGCTCGCCGTCGAACAGCACGGCATGTTCCGCCCGCCATCCGGAGCGAGGTCCGAGGCTGCCGCTGTCTTCGAGCGAGGACAAAAACGCGTGGCGCAGAAAGGGCTGGGCGTCCGGTGCGAGGGCATCCCATCGAGCGGCCGCAATGTCGCTCAACTGATCGACGATCTGGACAGACATCGGTTTTTCCACTGTAGGAAAGGGTTGGCCGAGTATCACCCATCGCGCATGAGACTTCACTGCTTTATATGGCCGACCGCTCTAGTCCGAGGGTATTGAGCGGATACGCATTGTCATCGACATGACATTACTTTGCCACTTCGCTGTCATCAGCGGCCGCAATACTGGCGCCTGTTTTTGAACGGGGGGCCATTTGGCTCCTCGATGGGGTGTCCTGATGAGGGACAAATTTGCCGGGTGGCGACAGCCCACCCGCCATGTAATGGAGATTGATATGCGTCCTGTCTATACCCGTACTGCAGCCGCCCTGTGTGGTGGTCTGGCTCTGGCCATGAGTCTTCCGGCCAGCGCCGCAGTCGACGCAAAACTGTTGGAGATGCTCCGGGCCAACGGTTCCATCAACCAGGCTCAATACGCTGAGCTGCAGACCGAGCTGGCGAAAGATCAGCAGGCCGCCGCCGCAGCGCAGAGCGCCAAATCCCAGACCATGAGCGAGTTCGAGAAGAAGATCGCCTGGGCCGCCAAGACTCAGATCAAGGGTGACGTTCGCCTGCGTCAGGAAAATATCGACGTTCAGGGCGAGCCAGACAACGGCGGCGTGGACAAGAACCGTCAGCGTATTCGCGCGCGCCTGGGCGCCTACTCCGAGATCAACCCTCAGGTTGATGCAGGCATCCGTATCGCCAGCGGAAGCAGCGCCGATGCGCGCTCCACCAACCAGGACATGAACAACTACTTCAACAAGAAGTCGCTGTGGCTGGACCTGGCGTACATCGATTACCACCCGGACGCCATCGAAAACCTGCACATCATCGGCGGCAAGATGAACCAGCCGTGGGTGAACATGGGCGACGTGATCTGGGACGGCGACATCAACCCGGAAGGTCTGGCCCTGACCTACAAGCTGCCGCTGGGCGGCAAGACCGAACTGTTCGGCAGCGTCGGTCACTACACCCTGGAAGACAACGTCGACGGCGAAGGCGTGGAATTCAAGAACGACCTGCGCCTGTACTCCGGTCAACTGGGTGCCAAGTTCGCAGCCACTGACAACCTGAAGTTCACCCTGGGCGGTAGCGTCTACGGTTACGACAACGACACCGAAAGCGACGCACTGTCCGTGAACGGCAACACCACTACCGAATTCCGTCTGTATGAAGGCTTCGGTCAGATCGACATCGGCGGCCTGCCAATGCCGTTGTCGCTGTACGGCCAGTACGTGGTCAACGACGAGTCTACCGACGATCAGGACACCGCCTGGCTGGCAGGTCTGAAGACCGGTTTCTACGGCGTGAAGCTGGATTACAACTACCGCGACGTACAGCGTAATGCAGTGGTCGGTGCGTTCACCGACTCCGACTTCGCGCTGGGCACCACCGGTTCGCGCGGTCACAAGATCAAGCTCGGTTACGACATCGACAAGAACTTCTCCATTGGCGCGACCTACTTCATGGCCAACGCCGACTACGTGACCGATGCTCGTCGGGACGCAGACGCCGACGTCCTGCAACTGGACGCCGAAGTGAAGTTCTAAGCCTCACCGCTACACCGCTGCACACCCGGCCCGGTGCCGGCCTGTCGGATCCCCATCATCCGTTTCGACAGGCCTGCACCGGGTTTTTTCGTAATACCGACCGCGCATCGTTCATCGCCAGCGAGCTGGCTCCTACAAATTTCATCGGCGACACCGACCGCGTAGGAGCCAGCTTGCTGTCGATCTGCCTGGCCGTTAGCGCTTGCGCAGAATCACGCTGCCAATCGAATAACCCGCTCCGAACGAACTCAGCACGCCCAACGCGCCGCTGGGCAAATCGTCCTGGTAGCTGTGGAAGGCAATCACCGAGCCCGCCGAACTGGTGTTGGCGTAGGTATCTAGAATCACCGGGGCTTCTTCGACCGAGGCTTCGCGGCCCAGCAGTTTCTTGACGATCAGGTGGTTCATGCTCAGGTTCGCCTGATGCAGCCAGAAGCGCTGCACGTCGCTCACATTCAGTCCGGTCTCCGCCAGATGGGCGGCAATCAGCTCCGCGACCATCGGGCAGACTTCGCGGAACACCTTGCGGCCTTCCTGGACGAACAGCTTGTCGGGCGCGTCCTGACCATCATCCGAAGTACGGTTGAGGAAGCCGAAATTGTTGCGGATGTTGTTGGAGAACTGGGTGAGCGTCTTGGTGCCCAGTATCTCGAATTGGTGCCCGGACGTCGCCAGATCGGCGCGCTCGACGACCACCGCGGTCGCGCCGTCGCCGAAGATGAAATGGCTGTCGCGGTCGCGGAAGTTGAGGTGAGCCGTGCAGATCTCCGGGCTGATGACCAGCATGGCGCGGGCCTGGCCGAGCTGCACGCTGTTGCAGGCCATCTGGATGCCGAAGGTCGCCGACGAGCACGCCACGTTCATATCGAAGCCATAACCCTGGATGCCAAGAGCATCCTGGATTTCGATGGAGATGGCGGGATAGGCACGCTGCAGGTTGGAACAGGCGACGATCACGCCGTCGATGTCGGCGGCAGTACGGCCTGCGCGCTCCAGTGCCTGGCGCGCCGCCGCGACCCCCATCTCGCACAGGATCGACCACTGATCATTGGTTCTTTCCGGCAGATTGGGCTTCATGCGCTGCGGATCGAGAATCCCCGCCTTGTCCATCACGAAGCGGCTCTTGATCCCGGAAGCTTTCTCGATGAACGCGGCGCTGGATTCGGCCAGCGCCTCGACCTCGCCACGTTCGATGGCGTCGGCGTTGTCGCTGTTGAATCGGGTCACCCAAGTGTTGAAGGACTGCACCAGTTCTTCGTTGGAGATGCTTTCGGCCGGGGTAAACAGGCCTGTGCCGCTGATGACGACGTTGTGCACGGTCGTTCCTCTCTTATTGATCGTTGCAGGTTCGGACCTGCCCTGAAACGGTACATGGCGATCACAACGCTCTGGGACCAAGGTACCAATCTACACGTAAAAACAGCCTGGCTATGCGGGGCCAGGCCTGCGACGTCTGAATGCGAGCGCGGAGTGTGCCACAGGCCCCGGTTTTCATGCTATGCAGTGCATTCGCGCCCGGCTGTCAGTTACCGAAAAGCTTAGTCATCAGCCTTCGACCAGGCCCCACTGCTTGCTCAGCCGCTTGTCGGACACCGGCATGCGCGTGCCCAGCTGTTGTGCGAACAGCGATACGCGATACTCCTCCAGCCACCAGCGATAATTCGCCAGCTCGGCATCGCGCTTGCCTTCCTGAGCGTGCTTGTCGGCTCGAGCCTGATACTGTGCCCACAACTCGCCCAGTTCGATGCTCCACACGCGATCTCTCTGGACCTGGCCGGGTAACTTCTCGAGGCGCATTTCAATGGCCTTGAGGTAGCGTGGCATTTCCTTGAGCCACTGCGCCGGCGTTTCACGAACAAAACCCGGATAAACCAGCTTGCTCAACTGCGCCTTGATATCGTTCAAGGCCACCGCCTGCGCCAGATCGATCTTGCCCTTGAAGCGCTTCTGCAAGCCATGCCAGAGCTTGAGGATCTCCAGTGTCAGGCGTGCCAGGCGTTCGGCGTGCTCGGTCCAGCCGCCGCGCTTGCGCTCGGCGAGCGACAGCAGACCCGCGCCGTCACGCGGCAATGAGTCCTCCCCTTCCAGCACGCAACTGTCCAGGCTGGCCAGGAGAATGTCTTCGATCAGCGCATCGATGCGCCCCAGCTCGCGATACAGCAAGGCCAACTCGGTCTGTCCCGGCAGTTTGCCGCGCAGATACTTGGCCGGTTCGGCCAGCTGTTGCAGCAGCAGGCGCTGCAAGGCTCGACGGTGCTGGTAAGCGGCTTCGGCCTCGGTGGAGAAACGCCCTTCCTTGACCACCCCGCCCTCTTCCACCAGCGCGGGGTATACGGTCATGGACAGCCCGGCGATCTTTTGCTGGGTCTTCTGCGCCACCGGGGCGAACACCTTGGCCTCCACCGGCTGCTGGGCTTTCGCGCTTTGCGGCACGGCGAGCGCGGCCTGACTGGCTTGCGCGAACCGCGCGGTCAGCTCATCCAGGTCGCGGCCTTCGCCAAGGAACTTGCCATCGGCGTCGACCACTTCCAGGTTCATGCGCAAATGGCCTTCCAGCTGGCGAGCGGCATCGGCCCAGGCCTCATCGCTCACCCGCGCGCCGGTCATGCGCAGCAGCTCACGGCCCAGCGCCTGTGACAGGGAGCCGTCGCCGAAGGTCATGCGCTGCAAAGCCGCACGGACAAAATCGGGCACCGGCACGAAGTTCTTGCGCACCGCCTTGGGCAGGTTGCGAACCAGTCCGATGCACTTGGCTTCCAGCAATCCCGGCACCAGCCATTCGAGCCGTTCGGCGGGCAACGACGGCAGAAGCGGCGCGGGCACTCGCAAGGTCACGCCGTCCCGAGGGTGACCCGGCTCGAAGTGGTAGGTCAGCGCCAGACTGAGTTCACCCAGGCGCAGCGTATCCGGATACTGCGCGGCCGTGACCTCCTTGGCCTCGCGGGCCAGCACGTCCTCTTCGCGCATGATCAGCAGTTGCGGGTTCTTCTGGCTTTCGGTCTTGTACCAGCTGTCGAACGTCGCGGTCTGGTGGATGTTGGACGGCACGCCGGCTTCGTAGAAGCTGTAGAGCGTGTCTTCATCGGCCAGAATGTCGCGTCGACGCGCCTTGGCTTCCAGTTCGTCTAGTTGCTCCAGCAGTCGGGTATTGGCGCTCAGGCATCTGGCCCTGGACTGAATATCCCCGCGCACCAGACCTTCCCGAATGAAAAGTTCGCGAGACGCCACCGGATCGACCGGCCCGAAGTGCACCGGACGACGGCCGACCACGATCAGTCCGAACAGGGTGATCTGCTCGAAAGCCACGACCTGTCCGCGCTTTTTCTCCCAGTGCGGCTCGAAGTGATTCTTTTTGATCAAATGCCCGGCCAGCGGCTCGATCCAGTCGGCGTCGATCCGCGCCACCATGCGCGCGTACAACTTGGTGGTTTCCACCAGCTCGGCGGCCATCAGCCATTGCGGACGTTTCTTGCCCAGTCCGGAAGACGGGTGTATCCAGAAGCGCCGCTGACGCGCGCCGAGGTAGTCGCCTTCTTCGGTCTTCTGGCCGATCTGGCTGAGCAGGCCGGACAGGATCGCCTTGTGGAACTTTGGATAATCGGCCGGTTCCTTGTTGACGGTCAGTTGCAGATCGCGACAGATCAGACTCAGCTGGCGATGGGCGTCGCGCCATTCGCGCAACCGCAAGTAGTTGAGGAAGTTGCGGCGACACCAGTTACGCAGCGGACTGGAGGTCAGCGCCTGGCGTTGTTCTTCGAATCCTCGCCACAGGTTCACCAATCCGGCGAAGTCTGAATCCGCGTCTTTCCACTGCGCATGGGCCTGATCGGCAGCCTGCTGGCGCTCCGGTGGACGCTCGCGCACGTCCTGCACCGACATGGCGCTGGCGACGATCAGCACTTCCTGAAGGCTGCCCTGTTTCGCGGCTTCCAGCAGCATGCGCCCCATGCGCGGGTCCACCGGCAGGCGCGCCAGCTGGCGGCCCAACGGGGTGAGCTGGTTTTCCCGATTGACCGCCGACAGCTCCTGCAACAGGTTGAAGCCGTCGCTGATGGCCTTGCCGTCCGGCGGCTCGATGAACGGGAACGCGGTGATTTCGCCCAGACGCAAGTGCAGCATCTGCAGGATGACCGCCGCCAGGTTGGTGCGCAGGATTTCCGGATCGGTGAACTCCGGCCGGCTCAGAAAATCTTCTTCGCTATACAGACGCACGCACAAACCCGGCTCGACCCGCCCGCAGCGACCCTTGCGCTGATTGGCGCTGGCCTGGGAAATTGCCTCGATCGGCAGGCGCTGGACCTTGGCTCGATAACTGTAGCGACTGATGCGCGCGGTGCCGGTATCGATCACATAACGAATGCCCGGCACAGTGAGCGACGTTTCCGCCACGTTGGTCGCCAGCACCACGCGTCGCCCTGGATGGGACTGGAATATCCGCTGTTGTTCGGCGGGCGTGAGCCGCGCATACAGCGGCAGGATTTCGGTGTGTTTAAGCTGGGCCTTGCGCAGCACCTCGGCCGCGTCGCGAATTTCCCGCTCGCCGGGCAGGAACACCAGCACGTCGCCCGGCGTCTTGCGCTCGCTGCGTTCGAGCGCGCCCAGTTCATCCAGCGTGGCGAGAATCGCCTGATCTACCGTCAGGTCTTCTTCGACGCTGTTGCCCTCCTCGTCCTGCTCACTGGTGAGCGGCCGGTACCAGGTGTCCACCGGGAAGGTGCGGCCCGATACTTCGATGATCGGCGCGTCGTTGAAGTGCTTCGAGAAGCGCTCGAGATCGATAGTCGCCGAGGTGATGATCACCTTGAGGTCCGGTCGGCGCGGCAACAGGGTCTTGAGAAAACCCAGCAGGAAATCGATGTTGAGGCTGCGTTCGTGGGCTTCGTCGACGATGATGGTGTCGTAGCGTTCGAGAAAGCGGTCGTGCTGGGTTTCGGCGAGCAGGATGCCGTCGGTCATCAGTTTGATCAGTGTGTTGCTGTCACTCTGGTCTTCGAAGCGCACCTGGTAGCCGACCAGGCCACCCAATGGCGTGCCCAGTTCTTCGGCGACGCGACTGGCCACGCTGCGCGCAGCGATCCTGCGTGGCTGGGTATGGCCGATCAGACCATGCTGGCCGCGGCCGATTTCCAGACAGATCTTGGGCAGCTGCGTGGTCTTGCCGGAACCGGTCTCGCCCGCGATGACCAGCACCTGATGCTTGAGCAGCGCTTGCTTGATTTCGTCCCGCTTGGCGGCGATGGGCAGATTGTCGTCGTAGCGCACCACCGGCAGGCTCTCACGCCGGGCCTGGACCTGCGCGCAGGACGCCTGGACCCGCGCCACCCATTGCGCCAGCTTCGCCTCGTCGGGTTTCTTGCGCAGTTCATGCAACTGGCGACGCAGGCGGTGCCGGTCGCCGATCATGGCGTGGTCGAGGTTTTTCAGAAGCTGGTCGATGGAAGGCGATTCGTCGGTCATCAGGCGCGTAAAGTCTTTTTAAATGGCAAGCGCCGATTGTCGCAGATTGCGGCAAGCGCGGCCACGCGACACCTGTAGGAGCGGCTTCAGCCGCGAAAGGCCGGGACAGCCGACACACTGCCTGCGTCTGGTAGATTTCTCGCGGCTGAAGCCGCTCCTACGGGACGGGGGCTGTTGTGTGTCAGGCCTGTTTCTTCAGTTCCTGATCGCGCAGTTCACGGCGCAGGATCTTGCCGACGTTGGTGGTAGGCAGCGAGTCGCGGAATTCGACACTGCGCGGCACTTTGTAACCGGTCAGGTTGGCGCGCATGTGCTGCATGACCTGATCCTTGTTCAATGTAACGCCCGGCTTGGGCACCACGAAGATCTTGATCGCTTCCCCGGATTTTTCATCCGGCACGCCGATGGCCGCGCATTGCAGCACGCCAGGCAGCGTAGCCAGTACGTCCTCCAGCTCATTGGGATACACGTTGAAGCCCGAGATCAGGATCATGTCCTTCTTGCGGTCGACGATCCGGATATAGCCATCAGGCTGGATGATCGCGATATCGCCGGTCTTGAGCCAGCCGTCGCCATCGAGGATTTCGTTGGTCGCATCCTGGCGCTGCCAGTAGCCTTTCATGACTTGCGGGCCTTTCACGCACAGCTCGCCCACTTCGCCGAACGGCAGCTCTTCGCCCGCGTCGTTGATGACTTTGCACAGCGTCGACGGCACCGGAATGCCGATGGTGCCCATCTGCGCGTGCTGGGCCGGATTGACCGTCGCGACCGGACTGGTTTCGGTCATGCCGTAGCCTTCGCAGATCTGGCAGCCGGTCACTTGCTTCCAGCGTTCGGCGGCGGATTGCTGCAACGCCATGCCTCCGGACAAGGTCAACTTGAGCGCCGAGAAGTCCAGCTTGCGAAAGGTCTCGTTGTTGCACAGCGCCACGAACAGGGTATTGAGGCCGACGAAGCCGCTGAACTTCCACCTGGAGAGTTCCTTGACCATGGCCGGCAGGTCGCGGGGGTTGCTGATCAGGACGTTGTGGTTGCCGATCAGCATCATCGCCATGCAGTGAAAGGTGAAGGCGTAGATGTGGTACAGCGGCAATGGCGTGATCAGGATCTCGCAGCCCTCGCCGAGATTGGAACCCATCAACTCCCTGCACTGCAGCATGTTGGCGATCAGGTTGCGATGCGTGAGCATGGCACCTTTGGCAACGCCGGTGGTGCCGCCGGTGTACTGCAGCACGGCGACGTCGTCGCTCGCCGGGGAAACCTCGGCAACCGGCAGGCCGCGGCCCTTGGCAAGAATGTCGTTGAAGCGGATTGCTTTAGGCAGATGGTAGGCCGGGACCATCTTCTTCACGTATTTGATGACGCTGTTGACCAGCAGGCGTTTGATCGGGGGCAGCAGGTCAGCCACTTCGGTGACGATCACATGCCTGACCTGGGTCTTGGGTACGACCTTCTCGGCCAGGTGAGCCATGTTCGCCAGACAGACCAGCGCCTTGGCCCCGGAGTCCTTGAACTGGTGCTCCATTTCCCGCGCCGTGTACAGCGGGTTGGTGTTGACCACGATCAGCCCGGCGCGAATGGCGCCGAACACCGCGACCGGGTACTGCAACACGTTGGGCAGCTGGACCGCGATGCGGTCGCCAGGCTGCAGGTCGGTATGCTGCTGGAGCCAGGCGGCGAACGCGCCGGACAGCTCGTACAGCTCGCCATAGGTCAGGGTCTTGCCCAGATTGCTGAAAGCGGGTTTGTTCGCGAAACGCTGGCAGGACTGCTTCAATACCGCCTGGACGTTGGGGTACTCGTCAGGATCGATATCGGCCGCGATACCGGACGGGTATTTATCCTTCCAGAAGTTTTCGATCATGCAAGCCGGCTCCGTAGCGACAGCGAATTCTTCACACCGCTGTAGGCGATGAATTTCTTGTGTTTTTGGAATGCAATAGACGCTTCTGTCGTTGATGACAGGTCGAAAAGCGGGCCGAGATTAGCAGCTTTGCCAGAGACCGACTAGGGGCAAGCCAGGTCCGCACGGTCACTTTCGTGACTCAGGATCAACTCCTGGTCACGAACAGTACGACGGCCTTATTTGTCACGAATCCGCCCGATACGGCGACGCCAGACGCCTCAGGCGTGATCCCGCAGCTCGCGACGAAGTATCTTGCCGACTGGAGTCATCGGCAGCGACTCGCGCAATACGATGTGCTTGGGGACCTTGTAGCCGGTAAAGTTCTCTTTGCAGAACGCCTTGAGTTCTTCCACCGTCACGCCGGCTTCCCGCGGAACCACGAACAGCTTGACCGCCTCGCCGGAGCGCTCGTCCGGCACGCCAATGCACGCGCAGCTGGCGACTTTCGGATGCCCCATGACCACGTCTTCGATTTCGTTGGGGTACACGTTGAAGCCCGACACGATGATCATGTCCTTCTTGCGGTCGACGATGCGCACGAACCCGTCGGGATCGATCACCGCGATGTCGCCGGTCTTGAACCAGCCTTCGGCATCCAGCACCTCGGCGGTCGCTTCCGGACGGTTCCAGTAGCCCTTCATGACCTGCGGGCCTTTCACGCACAACTCGCCTCGCTCACCAGCGGCAAGCTCGACGCCATTATCATCGATGACCTTCATACCGGTGCCCGGCACGGGAAGCCCTACCGACCCGATCCGGGCCTGCTCCCCATAAGGGTTGGCACTTGCCACCGGGGAGGTTTCGGTCAGGCCGTAACCCTCTACGATCCGGCAGCCGGTGAGCTGTTCCCAGCGCTCGGCAGTCGCCTTGACCAGCGCGGTGCCGCCCGAATTGGTCGACTTGAGGCTTGAGAAGTCCAGTGTCCTGAACTGCGGATGGTTCATCAGTGCCACGAACAGCGTGTTGAGGCCGATCATCGCGGTGAACCGCCACTTGCCCAGTTCCTTGATGAAGCCGCCGATGTCTCGCGGGTTGGTGATCAGCACGTTATGGTTGCCGCTGATCATCATGCACATGCAGTTCGCCGTGAAGGCATAGATATGATAGAGCGGCAGCGGCGCGACCATCACTTCCTTGCCCTCCTCGAACCAGGTGCCGCCGTCGGGCCGCTGTTGCAACATGCATCCGTACACCTGCTGCATGTTGGCGACCAGATTGCCGTGGGTCAGCATCGCGCCCTTCGCGAGACCCGTGGTGCCGCCGGTGTATTGCAAAACGGCAATATCGTCCAGCGTACGCGGAATCGCCCGGGGCGTGTGCGACGCGCCGAGTTTTAGCACGCTCTTGAATCCGACCGCCTGGGGCAGATGGTAATCGGGAACCATCTTCTTGACCTTGGCGACCACAGTGTTGATGAGCCAGCCCTTGAGGGCCGGCTGCATGTCACCCATGCGCACTTCGATCAGGTATTGCAGGTCCGTGTCGGGCAACACTTCCTGTACATGTTTGCCGAACATGTTCAGGTAGACCAGCGCGCGGGCGCCCGAGTCCTTGAACTGGTGGCGCATTTCGCGAGCGGTGTACAGGGGGTTGGTGTTGACCACGATCAGGCCGGCACGCATCGCGCCGAACACCACGATGGGGTATTGCAGGAGATTGGGCATCTGCACCGCGATGCGGTCGCCCGGCACCAGCTCGGTGTGCTGTTGCAGGTAGGCGGCGAACGCCGCTGAATGACGCTCCAGCTCGGCGTAGCTCAGGGTGACGCCCATGTTGCTGTAGGCCGGCCGGTCGGCGAACTTCTTGCAGCAACGTTCGAACACCTCGACCACGGAAGCGTAGGCCTGGAGGTCCACATCCCCGGAAACGCCCGCCGGACGTTTGTCGTTCCAGAAATCGGATTGCATTGTCGTTGTCCTCTTCCCTGATGTGCCTGACCGTTTCGTATTGGAATCTGCCGACGTTAGCAGTTAAAACGGACAAGGCAAACTCCCCGCGAGCGCGCATCATCGACGTGAATCTCGCGGCTGGGCGACTCGTCATCGGCCATCGGCTATACACTGCATCGACCCTTGGTTTCACCGTTGCGGCGCGGGCCCGTGGTTGCGGGCGAGAACGGCAAATGTGATGCGGCAAGCCGCAGCAAGCGTCTGATGGTTCTTGCCCGACACCGGGCGTTACAACTTCA
The DNA here is from genome assembly GCF_036706555.1 of Pseudomonas sp. JDS28PS106. NCBI lineage: Bacteria > Pseudomonadati > Pseudomonadota > Gammaproteobacteria > Pseudomonadales > Pseudomonadaceae > Pseudomonas > Pseudomonas sp. JDS28PS106. The sequence goes on from NZ_JBAJGT010000003.1 coordinate 379,062, forward strand.
GGCCAGCCCGACCCGGACAGTACGTCCCGACGGCGATCGGCCTTTCCTCCACCTCTTTCAGGACAGCGACATGACCCAGATTACCAATACGCCTTACGAAGCCCTTGAAGTCGGCCAGACAGCCAGCTACAGCAAGACGGTTCACGAGCGCGATATCCAGTTGTTTGCCGCCATGTCCGGAGATCACAACCCCGTTCACCTCGACGAAGCCTACGCGTCGCGTACCATGTTCAAGGAGCGCATCGCCCACGGCATGTTCAGCGGCGCACTGATCAGCGCCGCGGTGGCCTGCGAGCTGCCTGGGCCGGGCACCATTTATATCGGCCAGCAGATGAGCTTCCAGAAGCCGGTGAAACTGGGCGACACCCTGACCGTACGCCTGGAAATCCTGGAAAAGCTGCCGAAGTTTCGCGTGCGTATCGCCACCCGCGTGTTCAACCAGAACGACGAGCTGGTGGTTGACGGCGAAGCCGAGATCCTCGCCCCTCGCAAGCAGCAGACCGTGGAACTGACCGAGCTGCCGGAAATTAGCTTCGGTTAAGCCCCACCGCCGTCTGTAGGAGCGAGCTTGCTCGCGATCTGCCGCACAGCGGCAGCAAAACCGGACCACGCGGGGCGTCAGACACACCGCGTTATCGTTCATCGCCAGCAAGCTGGCTCCTACAGGTTCGCGTCGATACTGGGATTTTCAGGCAAAAAAACGGGCAACCTAAGTTGCCCTAAATGCCTTGCGTGCTCTTGTTGTGGAAGGCTTGAGCCTTACTTGCGTTTGTGCGAGTCCTTCCAGATGAATAGTCCGAACACCGCTCGTTCGATGAAGCAAGACTAACGGGATTGGCGGCGGGGAGAATTGATCTGGGTCAGCTCATTCCGAACATGACGAAGCCGTCCGGACGTCCGCGATCCAGATCAATGAATGCGAGGAGGAGAAATCAGCGCTTTTTCGGTTTGCCCTTGGGCTTTTTCTTGCGGGCCAGCGGCATCGCCTGCTCGAAAGCGTTGCGCACTTCGTTGAGGCGTTTGTCGTTGAGGTCGTGAATGCGCCGGGCGCGCTCGGCGCCGAAGTCGATCAATTTTCCATCTTCACTCATGACTGCCGCTCTCGACGCTGGGGAATCTGCGCCAATAATGCGCAAAGCCGCAGGGAATGACCAGCGCGAGTGAATGCGCGGGTCTGGCTTCAGACCTCGATATCAACCCACATGCCCTGGCGCGGCTCGTCGTCGATCAGCGCAGCCACCGGAACCGTGTTGTCGGCGTTCAGGTACTGGCCTTGCAGTTCGACGGTGTCTTCAGCGTTTTCCTGATGTGCATGCTGTTGCTGCTGACGCTGCTGTTCTTCTCGCAGCATCAGCGCGCCGCGTTCTGCGTCTTCGTGACGAAGATCGATGTTGCTGTCGCTGGAACCGGGCTGGACCGGTGCGACCGGCGGAATGTCCGGCACGCGCTTGGCGGGGTCCATCTGCGACGTGACCGGCACCACGCTCAAGGGAAGCATTGGCTGCAGCATGATTGAGGTCTCCTGTTATCGGGCTTTCGGCAGCCGTTTCGTCGACTTGAAGCCTTTTGTGCGAAACTCTTCGACTATGTTTGAGGCATTTGGTGCCCAAAGCAGCAGTATGCCCCGAATGCAGGGCTTGCGACGGTGTTTTTCGATTCCGCCTTTGGTCTTCGGAGCGCGTTCCGTTAACATAGTCGGCTTTTTCAAAGCGGGGAGACAGGCAGCATGGCGCAGCAGTATCAACCGGGGCAACGCTGGATCAGTGACAGCGAAGCCGAGTTGGGTTTGGGCACCGTTCTGGCGCAAGACGGCCGCTTGTTGACCGTCCTCTATCCTGCCACCGGCGAAACGCGTCAATACGCCTTGCGCAATGCTCCACTGACCCGCGTGCGCTTCTCGCCAGGCGACATGATCACCCACTTCGAAAACTGGAAGATGACGGTTCGCGAAGTCGAGGACGTCGACGGACTGCTGGTCTACCACGGTTTCAACGCCCAGAACGAACTGGTCACCCTGCCGGAAACCCAGCTGTCGAACTTCATCCAGTTCCGTCTCGCCACTGACCGGCTGTTCGCCGGCCAGATCGACCCGCTGGCCTGGTTCTCGCTGCGCTACAACACCCTGGAACACACCAGCCGCCAGCTGCAATCCTCGCTGTGGGGCCTGGGCGGCGTGCGCGCGCAACCCATCGCGCACCAGCTGCACATCGCTCGCGAAGTCGCTGACCGCATCGCCCCCCGGGTCCTGCTGGCCGATGAAGTAGGCCTGGGCAAGACCATCGAAGCCGGTCTGGTGATCCACCGTCAGCTGTTGTCCGGGCGCGCCAGCCGCATCCTGATCCTGGTTCCGGAAAACCTGCAGCACCAATGGCTGGTGGAAATGCGCCGCCGCTTCAACCTGCAGGTCGCGCTGTTCGATGCCGAACGCTTCATGGAAAGCGATGCCAGCAACCCCTTCGAGGACACCCAGCTCGCGCTGGTCGCGCTCGAATGGCTGGTCGACGATGAAAAAGCCCAGGACGCGCTGTTCGCCGCCGGCTGGGACCTGATGGTCGTCGACGAGGCTCACCATCTGGTCTGGCACGAAGACCGGGTCAGCCCCGAGTACGCGCTGGTCGAGCAACTGGCCGAGGTGATTCCCGGCGTGCTGCTGCTGACCGCAACGCCGGAACAGCTGGGCCAGGACAGTCACTTCGCGCGTCTGCGCCTGCTGGACCCCAACCGTTTCCATGACCTGAAAGCATTCCGCGCGGAAAGCGAAAACTACCGCCCTGTCGCCGAAGCCGTTCAGGAGCTGTTGGACAAGGGCGTGCTTTCAGACGCCGCGAACAAGACCATTCAGGGCCTGCTCGGCGCCGAGGGTGAAACCCTGGTGTCGGCGGTCAACGCGGGCGATGAAGAAGCCAAGGCGCGCCTGGTCCGCGAGCTGCTGGATCGCCACGGCACCGGTCGCGTGCTGTTCCGCAACACGCGTGCCGCGGTTCAGGGTTTCCCCGAGCGTCAACTGCATCAATACCCACTGCCCTGCCCCGATGAATACATGGAGCTGCCGGTGGGCGAGCATGCCGACCTGTACCCGGAAGTCAGCTTCCAGGCCCAGGGCGAGCCTGATGAGCAGGAGCGCTGGTGGCGTTTCGATCCGCGTATCGACTGGCTGATCGACACCCTCAAGATGCTCAAGCGCGTCAAGGTGCTGGTCATCTGCGCCCATGCTGAAACCGCGATGGACCTGGAAGACGCGCTGCGGGTGCGCTCCGGGATTCCGGCCACGGTCTTTCATGAAGGCATGAACATTCTGGAGCGCGACCGTGCCGCAGCCTACTTCGCCGACGAAGAGTTCGGCGCCCAGGTGCTGATCTGCTCGGAAATCGGCAGCGAGGGCCGCAACTTCCAGTTCGCTCACCATCTGGTGCTGTTCGACCTGCCATCGCATCCGGACCTGCTGGAACAGCGTATCGGCCGTCTGGACCGTATCGGTCAGAAGCACACCATCGAGCTGCACGTACCATTCCTGGAAACCAGCCCGCAGGCCCGGTTGTTCCAGTGGTACCACGAGGCGCTCAACGCTTTCCTCAACACCTGCCCGACCGGCAACGCGCTGCAGCACCAGTACGGCCCGCGCCTGTTGCCGCTGCTGGAAGGCGGCGATGACGATGAGTGGCAGCAGTTGATCGACGAGGCCCGCTCCGAGCGCGAGCGCCTGGAACAGGAACTGCACACCGGTCGCGACCGCCTGCTTGAGCTCAATTCCGGTGGCGCCGGTGAAGGCGAAGCGCTGGTGGAGGCCATTCTTGAACAGGACGACCAGTTCTCGCTGCCGATCTACATGGAAACCCTGTTCGACGCGTTCGGCATCGACAGCGAGGACCATTCGGAAAACGCGCTGATCCTCAAGCCAAGCGAGAAAATGCTCGATGCCAGTTTCCCCCTGGGCGACGACGAAGGCGTGACCATCACCTACGACCGCAACCAGGCGCTGTCTCGCGAGGACATGCAGTTCATCACCTGGGAACACCCGATGGTTCAGGGCGGCATGGACCTGGTGCTGTCCGGCTCGATGGGCAACACCTCGGTGGCGCTGATCAAGAACAAGGCACTCAAGCCTGGCACGGTGCTGCTGGAGCTGATCTACGTCAGCGAAGTGGTGGCGCCGCGCTCCCTGCAGCTGGGTCGCTATCTGCCGCCGGCCGCCCTGCGTTGCCTGCTGGATGCCAACGGCAACGATCTGTCGAGCCGCGTCTCGTTCAATACCCTCAACGACCAGCTGGAAAGCGTACCGCGGGCCAGCGCCAACAAGTTCATCCAGGCCCAGCGCGATGTGCTGACGCCGAAGATCAACGCCGGCGAACAGAAGGTCGAGCCTAAACACGTCGAGCGCGTGGCCGAAGCCCAGCGTCGGCTGTCCGCCGACACCGAGGAAGAACTGGCGCGCCTGACTGCTTTGCAGGCGGTCAACCCGACCGTGCGCGACAGCGAGCTCGAAGCGCTGCGCAACCTGCGCGAGCAGGGCCTGGCAATGCTCGACAAGGCCGCGCTGCGCCTGGAAGCGATTCGGGTGCTCGTCGCGGGCTGACCTGCAAACCCATCGCCAGCAAGCTGGCTCCTACACGAGGTGACCTGTAGGAGCTAGCTTGCTAGCGATCTGCCGCACAGCGGCAGCCTCCCCCTGCTACTCGTCGCCTGCCCCGAGCGCATGAAGGCATTTTGCTTCTATACTCGGTTCAAGCGCCGGCGATCTCGTCCCGGCGTCCCTGGCGGTGAACATATGGGGGCTCGCTAATGGAATGGCTGAGTGTGAACCTGTTCGTCGATTTTCCGGCGAACGGGCAAGTGCTGATCAACTGCAACCACAGCCTTTTTCTCGTGGCGCTGGCGTTTGGCGTCGCCTGCGCGGCGAGTTTCGCCACGCTGGACATCGCCGAGCGCGCCATGCAAGCCGAAGCGGTGCGCAGTCGAAGGGTCTGGAAAGCTTTATGTGCGCTCTGCCTTGCGGGTGGAATCTGGGCCATGCACTTCATCAGCATGCTGGCCTTTCAGACGCCCCTGACCATCGAGTATGACCTGACGATCACCCTCGCCTCGCTGCTGATCGTGCTGCTGGCGTGCTGGCTGGGCGTCGGCGCATTGACCGCCGCGACGCTCACCCTCCCGCGCGCCCTGCTCACATCACTGGGCATGGGGCTGGGGATCAGCGTCATGCATTACGTGGGCATGTCGGCCATGCGTTCCCAGGCCGTGCAGTATTACGATCCCAGACTGGTCGGCCTGTCGGTGCTCGTTGCGATCCTGTCCAGCCTCACCTTGCTCATTCTGTCTCGTCATATACGCCGCACCGGCGGCATGTTCGACGAGATGTATCGTTACGGCGCGAGCCTGCTGGTGGGCACCGGCCTGCTCACCTTGCACTTGACTGGCATGCGGGCGCTGCATCTGGTCCTGCCTGAAGGCACAGAGTTGCAAGCCGCCCAGGCCGGAAACAGTCTCCAATTGGCACTCACCATTGCCGCGATCACGCTGCTGATCATGGCCGGCAGCGTGAGCGCCGCCATGGCCGACAAAAAGCTGCAAAGCAAGGACCGCGATCTCAGGCGCGTCAACCGCCTGCTGACCCAGCTCGATCAGGCGCGGGCGTCTCTCCAGCAAGTCGCTCATTACGACCCGCTCACCAACCTGATCAACCGGCGCGGCTTCGATCAGCTGTTCGCCGAAAAGCTGCTGGAGCACAGCACCGGCGACGGCCTGCTGGCCGTGATGTTTCTCGACATCGATCATTTCAAACGCATCAACGACAGCCTAGGCCACGACGCTGGTGACGAACTGCTCAGGATCATCGCCGAACGCCTGCGCAGCGCTACTCGCGCCCAGGACGTGGTGGCCCGCTTCGGCGGCGACGAGTTCTGCATTCTCATCAGCATTCCGACTCAGGAGGAAGCGCGACGGCTGGCCAACCGGGTCATGCGCAAAATGAAGGAACCGGTCACCCTGGCGACACGGCGCATGGTGATGACCACCAGCATCGGCATTGCGATTTACCCGCGCGACGGCGCCAGCGCCGAGGAGTTGCTCAAGAACGCCGATCTGGCGCTTTATCAATCCAAGGGCAGCGGGCGCAATCGCGTGAGTTTCTTCAGCGCCGCGCTCAAGACCCGCGCGAACCTGGAGCTGCATCTGGAAGAAGAACTTCGCACCGCACTACGCGAACGCACCGGGCTGGAGGTTCATTATCAGCCCGTCGTGGACCTGCGGACCGGGCATGTCGCCAGGCTTGAAGCACTGATTCGCTGGCAACATCCCGAGCAGGGCCTGCTGGTGCCCGAGCGCTTCCTGGGTATCGCCGAAGGCAACGGGCTGATCGCCGAGCTGGACAACTTCGTGCTGCACAGTGCCTGCCGCGATCTGGGAACCCTGCGGGAGAACGGTCTGGCCAGGCTGGTCATCTCTGTCAATTGCTCCGCGCTCAATCTGGCCCGTGACGAGCTTGCCGACGAGTTCGCACAGGCCATGCAACAGCACGGCGTCGACCCCGGCCGGCTTGAGCTGGAGATCACGGAAAATGCCTTGATGGGCAACATTGGCAAGAGCGTGCAGGTGCTCAAGCAGATCCGGCAGCTGGGCGTGTCGCTTTCCATCGACGATTTCGGCACCGGCTATTCATCGCTGGCCTACCTGAGGCGCTTGCCGCTGGACACCATCAAGCTCGATCGATCGTTCATCGCCGACGTGCCCAGGGCGCCCCATGACGTCGAGCTGGTTCACGCGCTGATAGTCATGGCGCACACCCTCCGTCTGCGGGTGGTCTGCGAAGGTGTCGAAACCCCCGAGCAACTGGAAATGATCAGCCAGCTCGGCACCGACTATGCGCAAGGCTATCTGCTGGGACGGCCCCAGCCCTTGACCAGCCTGTTGCCGATGATCGAACAGAGGAACAGTCGGCCTGCGGAAAGTCCCTGGCCGGCGTCGCTGCTGCTGGAGCCCGCTTCCATGCCTGTCATGGAACTGGCGATGGACGCGTACGCGCTCGACGAGCCATTCGGCCCCCGGAGCACGCGCAGCCGCAGGTCGGATTGAGAGTGCCCTGCTGAGCGGCACGGCGAGGGAATGTAGCTTTTCGCTACCGCCTCGCCGCCGAGGTTACCGTCCCACCCATTTTGGCGCTCTCGATAGCACCATAAAGGTGCGCAGTGATTCAGGATGCCCTGTCCTGGACCAGAACCCAAGGTGCCACTACGACCGCCCAGAGGGTCGGATCACGCTCAACCAGCTCCATTGCCTTGGCTTCAGACACCTTCCCGAGCTGTCCGGAGCTCAACCACGCCGAAACCCGTGGAGCCGCGTTTTCCGCGACCGCTTCGGCCACTTCGATCAGATCCAGGGATTCGTCGACCCACAACAGGGCACCCCTGGCAAAGAATGGTTGCAATTCTTTCCAGGTAATCGAAGCGGTTTCGCCAAGCAGTTTGGCATAGAGGGTGCTAGGTTCTTGCGTCATGGGGTTTCACCAGAAAGAAAATCGGCGCAATGATAGCGCCGCCTCTTGCCTGGACAAACCCGCAAACAGACGATCGATAGCCCAAAGGCAGCGGCCCGACCGTTCGGGCATGGTGCATTGCGGCTGTTTTACTTGATCAGGTGACAGGCAGCGGCTCGCTTTCGAGCATCCGGCTTTCCAAGTCAGCGACCGGCATTCTAGACTGTGCCAGTACAGCTGGCCGAGCGGGGAAGCGACCGGTGCCCAATCCGGTCCTGAAGCCTAGGCCATCGGGATTATAAAAACGACAAAGCAAGAGTGGAGCATCATGACTAAGGGTACCAACACGCTTTCCAAGCTGTTTGCCGCGCTGGTGATGGCAGGGGTCGCCAGCCATTCGTTCGCAGCCGATACCATCAAGATCGGTATCGCCGGTCCCAAGACCGGTCCGGTTGCCGAATACGGCACCATGCAGTTCAACGGAGCCAAGATGGCGATCGAGCAGATCAACGCCAAGGGTGGCGTCGATGGCAAGAAGCTCGAAGCCGTCGAGTACGACGACGTCTGCGAACCCAAGCAGGCCGTTGCCGTGGCAAACAAGGTGGTCAACGACGGCGTGAAATACGTCATCGGCCACCTGTGCTCCAGCTCCGCTCAACCGGCTTCCGACGTCTATGAAGACGAAGGCATCATCATGGTGACTCCGGCTGCCACCAGCCCGGACATCACCAATCGCGGCTACAAGCTGGTGTTCCGCACCATCGGTCTGGACAGCGCCCAGGGTCCGGCCGCCGGCAACTATATCGCCGACGTCGCCAAGCCCAAGACCGTTGCCGTCATTCACGACAAGCAACAGTACGGCGAAGGCATCGCTTCCGCGGTCAAGAGCACGCTGGAAGGCAAAGGCATCAAGGTTGCCCTGTTCGAAGGTATCAACCCGGGCGACAAGGACTTCTCCTCGCTGATCGCCAAGCTCAAGCAGGCCAATGTCGACTTCGTCTACTACGGCGGCTACCACCCGGAGCTGGGCCAGATCCTGCGCCAGTCCAAGGAAAAAGGTCTGAAAGCCCGCTTCATGGGTCCTGAGGGCGTCGGCAACGACTCCATCTCGCAGATCGCTGGCGATGCATCCGAAGGCCTGCTGGTCACCCTGCCGAAATCCTTCGACCAGGACCCTGCCAACCAGGCGCTGACCAAGGCGTTCAAAGACAAGAATCAGGACCCTAGCGGCCCGTTCGTCTATCCGTCGTACTCCGCTGTGCAGGTGATCGCCGATGGCATCGCCGCCGCCAAGTCCGAAGACACCGACAAGGTGGCAGCTGCCATCCACGCCGGCACCTTCAAGACCCCTATGGGCGAGCTGAGCTATGACGACAAGGGCGACCTGAAGAACTTCCAGTTCGTGGTCTACGAATGGCACTTCGGCAAGCCCAAGACCGAAGCCGCCAAGTAAGCTGCTTGCGTTGACTATCGAAGCCCACTGCACTCGCAGTGGGCTTTGTTTTACGAATCAAGGTTTCGCTTGCCGTGATCCGGATAGCGAGGCCCCCTGAAAATCTTAAAACCGTTACCAGCGGTTCGCTGGCGGCACCACCCGGCAACGCATCGCGAGAATGCGAACCGGCGCCAGCCAGAGAAATGCAGAGCAGGTTTTTAGGAGCGCGGTAAATGCCCGAGTTATTCCACTATATGCAGCAGCTGGTCAATGGCCTGACCATTGGCAGTACGTATGCATTGATCGCCATCGGCTACACGATGGTGTACGGCATCATCGGAATGATCAACTTCGCCCATGGCGAGGTGTACATGATCGGTTCCTACGTTGCCTTCATGGCCCTGGCCGGACTGGCCATGATGGGCATCCACAGCCTGCCGCTGTTGATGATCGCCGGTTTCGCCGCTTCGATCATCGTCACCAGTGCCTACGGGTACAGCATCGAGCGGGTTGCCTACCGCCCGCTGCGCAACAGCAATCGCCTGATTCCATTGATTTCCGCGATCGGCATGTCGATCTTCCTGCAGAACGCGGTGCAGCTTTCCCAGGGTTCCGGCAACTTCGCTATTCCCAACCTGCTTCCGGGCAGCCTGTCCTTCGGACCGGGCGGCGCCGAGGAAGTGTTGATTTCCTACATGCAGATCGTGGTATTCGTCGTCACCTTGCTGGCAATGACCGGCCTGACCCTGTTCATTTCCCGCTCGCGCATGGGTCGTGCCTGCCGCGCCTGCGCCGAAGACATGAAAATGGCCAACCTGCTGGGCATCAATACCAACGCCATCATTGCCCTGACCTTTGTCGTCGGCGCGGCGCTGGCAGCTGTCGCGGCCATGCTGCTGAGCATGCAATATGGCGTGATCAACCCCAACGCGGGCTTCCTGGTAGGCCTCAAGGCGTTCACCGCCGCGGTACTGGGCGGCATCGGCTCGATTCCCGGCGCCATGCTCGGTGGTCTGGTGCTGGGCGTCGCTGAAGCCTTCGGCGCTGATATTTTTGGTGATCAGTACAAGGATGTCGTGGCCTTCGGCCTGCTGGTCCTGGTTCTGCTGTTCCGGCCGACCGGCATCCTGGGCCGTCCGGAGGTTGAGAAAGTATGAGCAAGTCTCTCAAACAGGCGCTGTTCAGCGCCGCGCTGGTGTGGGCCGTGGCCTACCCGGTGCTGGGCCTGAAACTGGCCTTTTCCGGCGTGACCCTGCAAGTGCAGAATGCCAGCCCCATGACCCTGGTGATCATCGCCATCTGTTCGGTGCTGATGTTCCTGCGGGTGCTGTTCGCCCAGCAGATCAGCGGCCTGCGCCAAGGCTCGGGCAAACCGCTGATCCCGGCGAAAACCAGTGATTTCCTGACTCAGCCCAAAACCCAGCGCTGGGGCCTGGCGGCATTGATCGTGCTGGCATTCGTCTGGCCGTTCTTCGGCTCGCGCGGCGCGGTGGATATTGCCACGCTGATCCTGATCTATGTGATGCTGGGCCTGGGCCTGAACATCGTGGTCGGCCTGGCCGGCCTGCTCGACCTGGGCTACGTCGGCTTCTACGCGGTCGGCGCCTACGGCTATGCGCTGCTGTCGCACTACTTCGGCCTGAGCTTCTGGGAATGCCTGCCACTGGCAGGTCTGCTGGCGGCGCTGTTCGGTTTCCTGCTGGGCTTCCCGGTACTGCGACTACGAGGCGACTACCTGGCCATCGTGACGCTGGGCTTTGGCGAGATCATCCGCATCTTCCTGCGTAACCTCACCGAAATCACCGGCGGTCCGAACGGCATCAGCAACATCGAGAAGCCGACCTTCTTCGGCCTGAGCTTCGATCGTCGGGCGGCGGAAGGCGCGCAGACATTCCACGAGTTCTTCGGCCTGACCTACAGCCCGATCAGCAAGGTGATCTATCTGTACCTGATCGCCCTGCTGCTGGCCCTGGTCGCATTGTTCGTGATCAACCGCCTGTTGCGCATGCCGATCGGCCGCGCCTGGGAAGCCTTGCGTGAAGACGAAATCGCCTGCCGCGCGCTGGGCCTGAACCCGACCGTGATCAAACTCTCGGCCTTTACCCTGGGCGCGGCGTTCGCCGGTTTCGCTGGCAGCTTCTTTGCCGCGCGCCAGGGACTGGTCACGCCCGAATCCTTCACCTTCATCGAATCGGCGATCATTCTCGCCATCGTGGTGCTGGGCGGCATGGGCTCGCAACTGGGCGTGATCCTGGCTGCGATCGTGATGATCCTGCTGCCTGAACTGATGCGTGAATTCAGCGATTACCGCATGTTGATGTTCGGCGCCATGATGGTGCTGATGATGATCTGGCGTCCTCAGGGCTTCCTGCCGATGCAACGCCCACACATGGAGTTGCGCAAATGAGCCGCCCTCTTCTGCAGGCCACAGGCCTGAGCATGCGCTTTGGCGGTTTGCTGGCCGTCAACGGCGTGGCCCTGACCGTCAATGAGAAACAGGTCGTCTCGATGATCGGCCCCAACGGCGCCGGCAAGACCACCGTCTTCAACTGCCTGACCGGCTTCTACAAGCCCACCGGCGGCACCATCGTGCTCGACGGCGAGGAAATCCAGGGGCTGGCAGGGCACCAGATCGCCCGCAAGGGCGTGGTGCGGACCTTCCAGAACGTGCGTCTGTTCAAGGAAATGACCGCGGTCGAGAACCTGTTGGTCGCCCAACACCGCCACCTGAACACCAACTTCCTGTCGGGCCTGTTCAAGACCCCGGCGTTTCGTCGCAGCGAACGCGAAGCAATGGAATACGCGGCTTTCTGGCTGGAAGCGGTGAACCTCAAGGAATTCGCCAACCGCCCTGCCGGAACCCTGGCCTACGGTCAGCAGCGACGCCTGGAAATCGCCCGCTGCATGATGACGCGCCCGCGCATCCTCATGCTCGACGAGCCCGCGGCGGGCCTCAACCCTCGCGAAACCGATGACCTCAAGGCACTGATCGGCGTGTTGCGCAACGAGCACAACGCGACCGTCCTGTTGATCGAGCATGACATGAAGCTGGTGATGAGCATTTCCGACCATATCGTGGTGATCAACCAGGGCACGCCTCTGGCTGACGGCACGCCGGAGCAGATTCGCGACAATCCCGATGTGATCAAAGCCTATCTGGGGGAAGCGTAAATGCTGCAGTTCGAAAACGTTTCTACCTTCTACGGCAAGATCCAGGCACTGCACAGCGTCAACGTCGATGTGCGCCAAGGCGAGATCGTCACACTGATCGGCGCCAACGGCGCGGGCAAGTCGACTCTGCTCATGACCCTGTGCGGATCGCCCCGCGCCCACAGTGGCAGCATTCGTTACATGGGCGAGGAACTGGTCGGGCTGGAATCCTCGATCATCATGCGCAAGAGCATTGCGGTGGTGCCCGAGGGCCGGCGCGTGTTCGCACGCCTGACCGTCGAGGAAAACCTGGCGATGGGCGGTTTCTTCACCGGGAAAGGTGACTACCAGGAACAGATGGACAAGGTGCTGGAACTGTTCCCGCGTCTCAAGGAACGCTTCACCCAGCGCGGCGGCACCATGTCCGGCGGCGAACAGCAAATGCTTGCCATCGGCCGGGCGCTGATGAGCAAACCCAAGCTTTTGTTGCTGGACGAGCCTTCCCTGGGTCTGGCGCCGATCATCATTCAGCAGATCTTCGAGATCGTCGAGCAACTGCGGCGTGACGGCGTCACGGTGTTCCTGGTCGAACAGAACGCCAACCAGGCTCTGAAAATCGCTGACCGTGCCTACGTGCTGGAAAACGGTCGAGTGGTGATGCAGGGTACCGGGGAGGAGCTGCTGGTCGATCCGAAAGTGAGGGATGCCTACCTCGGCGGTTGATGGCCGTCCCGCTCCTACGGCCCCGCTGGCCCTTGTAGGAGCGGCTTCAGCCGCGAAAGATCCGTCAGGCGCAGGCGATGCGTCGGCTGCACCGGCCTCTCGCGGCTAAAGCCGCTCCTACGAACAGCGCGAATGCTAACCGCCGGATATTGCTCTCTGAAACCACGCCATCAGGTAGTCCGCCAGCACCTGCACGCGTCTGGGCACTTCGCTTTCATAGGGGTGCACCAGAAACAGCGGTGCGCTGGCGGTCCGCCAGTCCTGCAACAACCAGCACAGGCGCCCGTCGCTGATCTCTTCATGCACCATGTAGGACGGCAGCCGTGCGATACCGGCAGCGGACAGCGCGGCCTTTTTCAACAGACTGTAGTGATTGCTTGCGAACCGGCCGTCGATCGGGACGCGAGTCAGCTCGTGATCGCGGTGATACAGCCACTGGCCTGGCTCTGCGGACCGGCTGTGCAGCAGGCATCTGTGCGCCGCCAGTTGATCCGGGCTTTGCGGCCAGCCGAAGTGTTCCAGATAGGCGGGGCTGGCGCAGGTCAGTTCCTGCATCAGTAACAACGGCCGCGCCACCAGTCGCTCGTCGGTATCGACCCGGCCTCGTATCGCAAGGTCGAAGCCATCCCGGCGCAGATCGCGCATGGCGTTCTCCAGCTCCAGCTCGATACGCACCTGCGGATGCTCGTCCGCGAAGCCTGCGAAAATCCCTTCGAAAAACGTCTCGCCCAGTGACACCGGCACTGTAATGCGAATTCGCCCCGCTATTTCATCGCGCATCGACGCAACGATATCCCGCGCGCGTTGCGCATGGGTCAACAGCAAGCGAGCCTCGGGCAACAGCGCCTGACCAGCAGACGTCAGGCTCAGACTGCGCGTGGTGCGATGCAGCAACTGCACCGAGTAACTTCTTTCCAGTTGGGAAATCCGCTTGGACAGCCGCCCCTTGCTGCAACCCAGACGCGCCGCCGCCAGGGTAAAGCTCCCCGCCTCCATCAGCACGGCAAACGCCGCCAGGTCTTCGATATCAGTCACGATTGTTTCCCATACAGAACCAAAGGTTTCCCATTAGCGCCTTTATCGCAATGACGACAGCTTACTAGACTGGCCGCTCATTCGTTCACTGCGGAGAAAACCATGAAAATCCTTCTGATCGGCGCCAGCGGAACCGTAGGGTCGGCCGTCGAACGCGAGCTGGCACCGCGTCACGAGATCATTCGAATCGGCCGCACCAGCGGCGATGAGCAGGTGGACATCAGCGACAGCGCGTCGATACGCCGTCTGTTCGAGCGCACCGGCCCTTTCGATGCGCTGGTGTGCGCGGCCGGCAATGTCAGGTTCGTGCCGCTGAAAGACATGACCGAAGCGGACTTCGACCTGGGCTTGCGGGACAAACTGATGGGCCAGGTCAATCTGCTGCTGATCGGCCAGCACTACGCCAACGACGGCGCTTCATTCACGCTGACTTCCGGCATCCTGAGCGACGAGCCCATTCTGTCCGGTGTCTCGGCGAGCCTGGTCAACGGCGGCATCGACGCATTCGTGCGCGCCGCTGCCATCGAGCTGCCGCGTGGCATGCGGGTCAATTCGATCAGCGCCAACGTGCTGGTGGAAGCGATGGACGAGTATGCGCCGTACTTCCGAGGTTCCAAACCCGTTCCGGCTGCCGATGTGGCACTGGCCTACGCGCGCAGCGTCGAAGGGCTGCACACCGGCCGGACTTATCGGGTCTTGTGATAGGGCGGCAGTCTGCGTAACGTGGCGGCACTTGTCTGGAGACCCACTCATGTCCGCTGCTCGCTGTGCCTTGCTGTTCGCCCTTGTTCCACTGTTCGCCGGTTGCCAGTTGCTCGGGCTGTCGGCCGATGCGCCGAAAGTCTCCACCGCCGGCATGCTGCGCATGCAAGGCAACCTGACGGGCGATGGCGGCCAGTTGCTGTTCCAGCCGTGCAGCGAGCAGCGCCGGTACGTGGTGAAGGATCGGGGCAACACCGGGATTCTTCAGGAGGCCACCAATCTTGCCGACAGCAGCGGTCGGGTGTTCGCCGACCTGCGCGGCAGATTCGCGGCGAGCAAGGCGGCCAATAGTGACGGTCAGCTGGATCTGCATCAGGTGTATCGTGTCGAGCGCCCGGCGCAAGCCTGTGAAGATGCGAACTTCAAGCGCCTGACCCTGCATGTCAGCGGCAATGCGCCGGCCTGGAACGTCAATGTCAGCGGCAAGGGCATGGTCATCGAGCGCGAGGGACAACCGCCGCTGGCCTTGCCATACGTCGAAGAGCAGATGCCGGACGGGCGTTTCAGTATCAGCAGCGAAGCCGACAACCAGCGAATCGAGGTCTGGGTTGCTCCGCAGCGCTGCGTGGATCCGGTCAACGGCTCGGTACAGCACCTGAGCGCCGAGCTGCGCATCAACGGTCAGACCCAGCGCGGCTGCGGTTATTACGGCGGCGCCCGGGAAGACTGATCCCCGGCGAGGCGACCGCCGGGCACCGCAACTTGTCCGGCCTCGCCCCGCGAGGGGTTCAGCGCTTATAATCGCCGGTTCTCGTAGTGCTGTCGGGCTGACTCTGCAGCCCGAAAACTGGACCCCTCAATGTTACGAATCACCGAACTCAAGCTGCCGCTCGATCACCCGGACGAAGACTTGCGCGTCGCGCTCTTGCAGCGCCTGGGCATCGACAGCAGCGATCTGCTGGACTTCACCCTCTTCAAGCGCAGTTACGATGCGCGCAAGAAGTCCTCGGAGCTGCAATTCATCTACACCCTGGATTTCGAAGTCCGTGACGAAGCGGCCGTGCTGCGCCGGTTCGCCGATGACCGCAATATCGGCCCGGCGCCGGATGTCCGCTACAAGTTCGTCGGCCAGGCGCCGGCCGGACTGAGCGAACGACCCGTAGTGGTCGGTTTCGGTCCATGCGGAATCTTCGCGGGCTTGCTGCTGGCGCAGATGGGCTTCAAGCCGATCGTGCTCGAACGAGGCAAGGAAGTACGCCAGCGCACCAAGGACACTTGGGGCCTGTGGCGCAAAAGCGTACTCAACCCCGAATCCAACGTGCAGTTCGGCGAAGGCGGCGCCGGGACTTTCTCCGACGGCAAGCTCTACAGCCAGATCAAGGACCCGCAGTTCCACGGTCGCAAGGTGCTGCAGGAGTTCGTGAAGGCCGGCGCTCCGGAGGAAATCCTCTACGTCAGCAAGCCACACATCGGCACCTTCCGCCTGACCGGTGTCGTGGAAAACATGCGCGAACAGATCAAGGCGCTCGGTGGCGAGGTGCGTTTCGAGCAGCGGGTCGCCGACCTGCTGATCGAAGACGGACAGGTTCATGGCGTGGCGCTCGAAGGCGGCGAGGTGATCGAGTCCCGGCACGTGATCATGGCCCTGGGTCACAGCGCGCGGGATACGTTCCGCATGCTTCACGGTCGTGGCGTCTATATGGAAGCCAAGCCGTTCTCGGTGGGTTTCCGCATCGAGCACCCCCAATCGCTGATCGACAAGGCCCGTCTGGGCAAATACGCCGGACACCCCAAGCTGGGCGCCGCCGACTACAAACTGGTACACCACGCCAGCAACGGTCGCTCGGTCTACAGCTTCTGCATGTGCCCGGGTGGTACGGTGGTGGCAGCCACGTCCGAGCCCAACCGTGTCGTCACCAACGGCATGAGTCAGTACTCGCGCAACGAGCGTAATGCCAACTCCGGCATCGTGGTCGGCATCACCCCCGAGCAGGATTATCCGGGCAGCCCGCTGGCCGGTATCGAACTGCAGGAGCGTCTGGAGTCCCATGCGTTCGTCATGGGCGGCGGGACCTACGAGGCGCCTGCGCAACTGGTCGGCGACTTTATCGCCGGCAAGGCGTCCACCGCGCTGGGAAGCGTCGAGCCGTCGTACAAGCCCGGCGTGAAGCTGGTGGACCTGGCAGACGCCCTGCCCGCTTTCGCCATCGAGGCCATTCGTGAAGCGCTGCCCGCGTTCGACAAGCAGATCAAGGGCTTCTCGCTGCATGACGCCGTACTGACCGGCATCGAGACACGAACTTCGGCCCCGGTACGCATCACCCGGGGCGCGGACATGCAGAGCCTCAACGTCAAAGGCCTGTATCCGGCCGGTGAAGGCGCTGGTTATGCCGGCGGCATTCTTTCCGCGGGCGTGGACGGCATCCGCATCGCCGAAGCGCTGGCGAAGAACATGCTGGGCCTGGAATAAATGTTGGTCGAGCGCGGCTCGCCACGCTCGACTTTCAGAAACGTCCTACAAGCGAAACAGACGTGCCGCAGCTTCGCGGCATGGCTCAGTTGCTAGGATTCGTCGACTCGCGGGCCGGATATACACCGGCCCGCGCTTTCGCGGAATCCAACTGAGTAGCCAGACCCATGAGACATACCATCGTCCGGTTTTTCCAGCTCGAAGCGGCCGGAGGAATGCTGCTGATCGCCGCTGCGGCCCTCGCGCTGCTGATCAACAACTCCCCGCTTTCCTGGCTGTACGAGGCGTTTCTACAGACGCCGGTGGTCGCCCGGATCGGCGCGCTGAGCATCGACAAACCTCTGCTTCTCTGGATCAACGACGGTCTGATGGCGCTGTTCTTCCTGGTCATTGGCCTGGAAGTCAAACGCGAGGTGCTTGAAGGCCATCTCTCGAAACCCTCCCAGATCATCCTGCCGGGAGCGGCAGCGATTGGCGGAATGCTCGTTCCGGCGCTGCTCTACGTGGCCTTGAACCGGGGAAACGACGCCGCGCTGGCTGGCTGGGCCATTCCCATGGCGACCGATATCGCGTTCGCGCTCGGCGTGCTTGCGCTGCTGAGCAGGCGCGTACCGGTCTCGCTCAAACTGTTCCTGATGACCTTGGCGATCATCGATGACCTGGGGGCGATCATCGTGATCGCACTGGTGTACTCCGGTGAACTGTCGATGCTGTCGCTGGCGCTGGCAGCCGTCGCCCTGCTCGTACTGATTGCGATGAACCGGCTGGGCGTGGGCAGGCTGGCGCCGTATCTGCTGGTCGGCGCGGTGCTGTGGATCTGCGTCCTCAAGAGCGGTATTCATGCAACGCTGGCAGGCGTTGTGCTCGCATTCTGCATCCCGCTGCGCGTCAATGGCCGCAAGCAGTCGGCGCTGTTGACGCTGGAGCACGCGCTTCACCCGTGGGTGGCCTACGCGATTCTGCCGCTATTCGCGTTTGCCAATGCGGGCGTATCGCTGGCCGGGGTCACTTGGCAAAGCCTGACACTGCCGGTTCCGCTGGGCATCGCTTCAGGGCTGCTGGTCGGCAAGACGCTGGGTGTATTCGGTCTGACCTGGCTGACCGTCAGGCTGCGCCTTGCCGCGCTGCCTCATAATGCCGGTTGGGGCCAGGTGCTGGGGGTCTCGGTGCTGTGCGGCATAGGGTTCACCATGAGCCTGTTCGTCGGCTCGCTGGCCTTCGAACCCGGCATCAGCGACTACGCGGGTATCGACCGGATAGGCATCCTGAGCGGTTCGTTACTGGCGGCCCTGATCGGCTACGTCATCATGTGGGCAACCTGCCGCGGCCACTCCGAGCGAAACTGACAGGCATAAAAAACCCCGGCACGCGCCGGGGTTTTGCTTGCAGCGCGAGCCCGTCAGTGAGTGACGCGACTGGTGCCATTGACGGTCATGATGCGGACACGCTCGCCAACCCGGAAAATCTCGTTCTCCTGAACCTGCTGCACGTAGGCGCGCATGCTGCCGTCGTCTTCACGAACGGTGATTTCCACGCCCTGGGTGCGGGTCAGGCCTTCTTCGGTCATGGAGCCCAGCAGACCACCGGCTACGGCACCGATCACCGCTGCCACGACGCTACCACGCCCGCCGCCAATGGCGCTACCGCCTACACCGCCGACCACAGCGCCCGCTCCCGCACCGATAGGGGTCTTGGTGCCTTCGATCTTGACCGGACGCAGTGACTCGACGGTCCCCAGGCGCACTGTCTGTACGGTCCGGGCTTCATCACGGGAGTAGGAGTCGCCGGTGAGGTTGGAAGTACAGCCGCCCAGCGTCAACGCCATAGCAGTGAACGAGGCGACCAGAAGAGCAGACTTGCGCATAACGGGTATCTCCAAGGGGAACAGTAGCCATTAGACGTGGCGGCATCGATGCTGTCACGGCCCCTGCACCTGCAAATTGAGTTCTATTCAGGCGTTATACAGCGACCGCCTTCGTAACGATTAAGACGGCGGCGCCGGTCATTAATTCAATCAGGGTGCCAGGCGTTCGCGTATCCACTGTCCATCCGCAATGCGATAGTTCAGGCGGTCATGAAGCCGGCTGGAGCGCCCTTGCCAGAACTCGATGCGATCGGGTAGCAAGCGATAACCGCCCCAATGCTCGGGGCAATGTGGCTGGGAGTCGAGGAAGCGCTGTTCGGTCTGTTTCAGCAGCCCTTCAAGTTCGGCGCGGTCGGCGATCACCCGACTCTGCGGCGAGGCCCAGGCGCCCAGGCGACTGCCCAGCGGACGGATCTGGAAGTAAGCGTCGGATTCTTCTGGCGAGACTTTCTCCATCCGTCCTTCGATGCGAACCTGCCGCTCGAGCGCGGGCCAGAAGAACGTCATGGCCGCGAACGGCTGCGCCGCCAGTTGCTGTCCCTTGGCGCTGTCGTAGTTGGTGAAAAAAGTGAAACCGTGTGTGTCGAGCCCCTTGAGCAACAGGACCCGGCAGTGAGGACGTCCCTGCTCATCGACGGTCGCCAGGGTCATTGCATTGGCTTCCACGGGGGCCTGTTCGGTCTGCCGCGCTTCGTTGAACCACTTCTGGAAAAGTGCGAACGGCTCATCGGGAGCCTGGGCTTCGGTCAACCCATCGCGCGTGTAGTCACGGCGCATGTCGGCCAGGGAATCTGTCATCGCGTTTCTCCGTCGAGGTGAAAGCGACATTGTTCTGCGCAACGCTGTCGCGAGCAAGCGGCACTTGCTCGCGACAGGTGAACCACTCGATCAGTTGCTGGCTTGATCGTTGGTTTTCTTGGCGGGAGCCTTGGCCGGGGCCTTGGCGGTAGCAGGCTTTTTCGCGGCGGCTTTGGCCGGCGCTTTTTTCGCGGTGGTCTTGGCCGCGGCTTTCTTGGCGGTTGCCTTTTTCACGGGCGCGGCCTTCTTCGCAGGCGCGGGTGCCGCCGCGGCCGGTTTGACGTCCTGGACAGCGACCATGGTCGGCGCGGTTGGCGGCACGACGTAGCGGCTCATCAAGGCCACCATGGTGTCTTCCGGAGTCACCAGGATTTCCACGCGACGGTTCAGGGCGCGACCCTGAGCGCTGTCATTGGCGGCGCGCGGCATGACCGCGCCCATGCCGCGCAGGCTCAGACGATTACGCTCCAGACCGCTGAGACGGAAGATCGCGGCAACCGACTGCGCCCGCTGCTGGCTGATCTTCTGGTTGGTCTCGGTCGCGCCAGTGGTGTCCGCATGGCCCAGCACCAGCACCGCGGTCTTCTGGTCAGTCTCGAGCAGTTTGGCGAGCCGGGTGATCGGGCCGAGGGTCACAGGCAGCAGCATGGCCGGACGGTCGGGGTTGAAAGAGCTGTCGACAGGTGCGGTGATCGCCAGCAGGTCGTCGCGGCGTTCCAGTTCGAACGGGCTGTCCTTGATCGCGGCACGCAGGCGCGGTTCGTATTCGTCCAGCCAAGCCTTTGTGACTTTGGGATCAGGCATCGGCGCAGCCTTGGGCTCGTCCTTCTTGTCGCTACCGAAAGGCCACCACCACTTACTGTCGGTCTCGGACTTGGCGACCAGCGCAGGCGCCGGCTTGTCAGCGGCCTTGCCCGCCGCCGCATCGGGCTTGGCGTCGGCTTTGGCCTGCGTCTTGTCGTCCGATCCGAACGGCCAATACCAAGGGCTGTTGCTGTCGGACCGGGCATCTTTCGCCGGCTCGGCCTTGGCAACCGGCGCTGCTTTCGCGGCATCGGCGGCAGGCGCGTTGACGGCCTGGGCATCGCTACCCTTGTCGGAACCGAACTGCCACCAATGGCTTCCGGTATCGGCGCTGTCGGTTTGAGGATTCTGGGCGCAGCCGGTGGCGGCCAGGCAGAGGGCAAGAACGAGGCTTTTATTGGATAACATGAATGACCCACAACAGTTTGTTCGGACAAGGGAACGAAGCTGCGTCGACAAGGCTATGTCAACAAAGCACCGTCCGTATAACACGCATGAAGATACAGATGGAAAAGGAAACCGTCGTACGGTTCCTGTTACAGCCGATTACCTGACAGTCGGTATGAAACAAGCACTTACCACGGATACTTATTGCAAACACTCACGCAGCGTACGCACCAGCTTTTGTGCTCGGGGATCCATCAACACATAAGGCCCCAGGGTATTGGTGACGAACCCGAAGGCGACGTCGTATTCGGGATCCGCAAACCCCACCGAGCCCCCGGCGCCGGGATGGCCGAACGCTTTTGGTCCCAGGCCGTAGGTGGCGTTGGCCAGCGCCGGCTGATCGAGCATGCAGCCGAGGCCGAATCGCGTCGACGTCAGCAAGGTTTTGTCCTGGCCCAGGCTGTGTTCGCGCGTCAGCTCATTGAGCAACTCGGCTTCGAGCAGGCTGCCATCGAGCAACGCCGCGTAGAAAGCGGCCAGGCTGCGGGCATTGCCATGACCATTGGCGGCGGGCTGCTGCATGCGCCGCCACTCGGGCTTGTTGGTGCTGGTCATGATCGACGGCGGATTGGTGAACGCGCGGGCCGTCATCGATCCTGGTTCACGCAAGGTCGTCTGTAGCAGGCGCTGCGCGGCCTCGTCACCGGCATTGCCCTTGCCGCGGGCAATGTGAGCAACGCGATGAAATTCGGCATCGTCGAGGCCGACGTGAAAATCCAGTCCCAGCGGTCGCGCAACGCGCGCGGCGATAGCCTCTCCCGGTCCGCGACCATCGGCTCGACGCAGCATTTCGCCCACCAACCAGCCATAGGTGATGGCCGCATAACCATGACCTTGCCCCGGCGTCCACCACGGCTGTTCAGCGGCCAGCGCGCCGGTCATGGCCGACCAGTCGTAAAGGGCTTCGGCCGGCAGCATATCGCGCAATGCCGGCAGGCCGGCCTGATGGCAGAGCAACTGACGCAGGGTGATCGTGGCCTTGCCGGCCTCACTGAACTCCGGCCAGAGCTTGGCGACAGGTTCGTCGAGACGCAGCTTGCCCTCGTCGACCAGTTGCAGCGCGGTGACCGCGGCAAAGGGTTTGGTGCAAGAGAACAGGTTGGCGATGGTGTCGCTGTGCCAGGCCTCGGCGCCGTCCTTGTCGGAAGTGCCGGCCCAGAGGTCGACGACGGTTTCGCCACCGACCTGAATGCACAATGCCGCGCCGCGCTCCTGAGGATCTTCGAACAGAGCAGCGAAGGCTTCACGCACCGCTTCGAATTTAAGCTCGAAATGACCCTGAATCTGCACCCGCTGCCTCCGCCTGACCGATCTGGAAAAAGGCGTGCATTGTTTCAGCGATTGGGCGGTTTGGGAACAGCACCGGTGCGCTTATCGCCAGCAAGAAGGATCGCCGGCAAGCAGGATCGCCAGCAAGCTGGCTCCTACTGCTCGCGGTCGGGTTCAGGAAATTTCGCGATGAAACGGCGGCAGCGCATTGAGGATCGCCTTGCCATAGCGCTGGGTCACCACGCGGCGGTCCAGCAGCGTGATGGTGCCGCGGTCCTGTTCGGTTCGCAGCAGGCGTCCGCATGCCTGGACCAGACGCAACGATGCGTCCGGCACGGCGATTTCCATGAACGGGTTGCCGCCGCGCGCTTCGATCCATTCGGCCAGCGCCGCTTCGACCGGATCGTCAGGAACGGCGAATGGAATCTTGGCAATTACCACGTGCTCGCAATAAGCGCCAGGCAAGTCCACGCCTTCGGCGAAGCTCGCCAGACCGAACAGCACGCTCGAATCGCCGCCATCCACCCGCGCCTTGTGCTTGTTCAGAGTCTCCTGTTTCGACAGGTTGCCCTGAATGAATACCTGTTTGCGCCAGTCACGGTCCAGACCGTCGAACACGTCCTGCATCTGTTTACGCGACGAGAACAGCACCAGGGTGCCGCGCGAACCCTCTACCAGCTCCGGCAATTCGCGGATGATCGCGGCGGTATGCGCCACGGCATCGCGCGGGTCGGCCTTGAGATCGGGAACCCGCAGTACTCCCGCGTCGGCATGATGGAAAGGACTGGGCACCACGGCGGTCACGGCGGCCTTCGGCAGCCCGGCGCGCATCCGATAGCGGTCGAATTTGCCCAGCGCGGTGAGCGTTGCCGAAGTCACCAGCGCGCCGTAGGCGACGTTCCACAGATTGCGACGCAGCATTTCGGCGGCGAGGATCGGACTGGCGTTGACCTCGATGTCGAACAGCGCGCCGCTGTCGGCCAGCGTCAGCCAGCGCGCCATGGGCGGGCTGTCTTCCGGGTCCTCGGCGGTGAATGCGGTCCACAGCTCCCAGTTGCCATGGGCACGGGCTAACAGGCTGCCGAACAGCGGGTACCACTCTTCGGCCTGATGGCTGGCGATGCCGATGTTGACCTCGCCGTCCATGCCTTCCTTGAGCAGTTCGGTCAGGCGCGTGAACAGATCGTCCAGGCGCGCGAAGCCTTTCTTGAGCTCGATGCCCATTTCCCGGATGTGTTCGGGAATGACCCCGCCGACGAAACGGTGGCGAGGCCGCTCGCGGCCCTGCATATCTTCACCGGCGCGGAAATCGGCCAGTTGCTCGCAGGCACCGAACATGAACTGCTGATGCCCCTTGATTTCCCGGGCCAGTTCCGGGACCTGTTCAATCAGCTTGCCCAGGTCGCCGGGCAGCGGATGCTGGGCCAGCAGTTTGGACAGGTTCTTGGCGGTCTGCTCCAGCCAGTCGGCGGTGGAACGCAGGCGCGTGTAATGCGCGAAATGTCCGATGGCCTTATCGGGCAGGTGATGGCCCTCGTCGAACACGTACAGAGTGTCACGCGGGTCCGGCAGGACCGCGCCGCCGCCCAGGGCGAGATCGGCGAGGACCATGTCGTGGTTGGTCACGATCACATCGACCTTGCCCATTCCCTCGCGAGCCTTATAGAACGCGCATTGCTGGAAGTTGGGGCAGTGCCGGTTGGTGCACTGGCTGTGATCGGTGGTCAGGCGCGCCCAGTCCTGATCAGGCAGTTCCTGAGGCCAGCTGTCCCGGTCGCCGTCCCATTTGTTGCCCGCCAGTTTCTGCAGCATGCTGGTGAACAGCTTCTGGCTGGCTTCGTCTACCTCGATCTTGAAGCCTTCTTCTTCGAACAACTGTGCCGTGGCATTGGTCGCATCGCTTTCCTGCAACAGCATGTCCAGCTTGGACAAACACATGTAGCGACCGCGTCCTTTGGCGAGGGCGAAGCTGAAATTGAGACCACTGTTACGCATCAGATCGGGCAGGTCCTTGTGGACGATCTGCTCCTGCAAGGCCACGGTCGCGGTGGCGATTACCAGCCGCTTGCCCGCAGCCTTGGCGGTCGGAATGGACGCGATGGCATAGGCCACGGTCTTGCCAGTACCGGTCCCCGCTTCCACGGCGACCACCGCCGGGTCGCCCGAGCGGCGGCCTTCGTCGTCGGTCTCCACCGCGCCCAGCACCTTGGCGACTTCGGCGATCATCAGACGCTGTCCGTAGCGCGGCTTGAGGCTTTTGGCTTCGAGGAAACGCGAATAGGCGCCCTGGATCTGGGATTTGAGTTCGGTACTGATCATTGGCTCGGTGTTCGGCGTACGTCTTCTGGAGGCGCTGGCAGACAGGTCTGCAAACACCCTTCAAAAGGCTGGATAAATTTTCAGTGGTTCGAAGTGGGCGCTATCATACCGCGCTAAATCCATCCGCGCAGAACGGAGTGTCCGATGACCACTTTCGCCCCCGTCTACACCTTGCATGTCCTTGCCGCCCTTGTGTGGGTAGGCGGCATGTTTTTCGCGTGGATGATCCTGCGCCCGTCCCTCATTTCAGCACTGGAAGGGCCGGCGCGCCTGAAAGTGTGGGTCGAGGTATTTCCAAGGTTCTTCGTCTGGGTGTGGGCCGCGATTGTGGTGTTGCCAATCACGGGTATCGGCATGATCCAGTTGCACTTCACCAGTTTCGAGACGGCGCCGCGTTATGTGCAGGTCATGATGGGACTGTACGTGGTAATGGTCGCGCTGTTCCTGCGCATCCAGTCGCTGCAGCTGCCCGAGTTGCGCCACGCGGTCGAAGGTTCACAGTGGGCAGAAGCCGCCGCCGCGCTGGGGCGCATCCGACGACTGGTAGGCATCAATCTGATCGTCGGCCTGGCGGTAGTCGCAATCGCCGCCGCCAGACCGACGTTCTGAGGCTGACCGGGCGCTAGAACCGCTGTACGGTCACGCTCCCTACCGGCCCCGCCGCACCGGGCTGGCCGGCCTGACCCGGCTTGCCCGGCTTACCGCCGTCGGCGCGATAGACCAGACACCCTTTGGAGGCGCCACCTTTGCCCGGCTGCCCACCCGCGCCGCCCTGACCGGGCGCGCCACCGTCCACGTTGACCTGAATACGCTCGGCCGCGAAGGTCACCGGCAGTTCCAGGCGCACTTGTCCGCCAGCCGCTCCGTCGCGTCCGTTGCCGCCGGCGTCCCCGTCATGTCCACGCCCCGCTCGGCCCCATGTGCAGCCGGGTGCCTCACCGTTGCCACCGTCCAGCCCCACGTAACCCGGTCCGCCCGCCCCGCCTCGGGCATCCACCGACAGTCGCTCGGCATCCAGGCGTTGCAGCCGCAAGGTGAAAGTGCGCCCCGGCACGGCCTCACGCTCGAAAGTGCCAGGGGCGCCCCGCGCGGTGATCTGGCTGCCGGTTCCCAGTCGACCCTGCTCGACAACCATGCTGATCGGCTGGGCGCTGGGGACGATAGCGATTCGCGCTTCATGTCCCAGCACCAGATCGCCGACCCGCAGCTCGGTCACATTACCGGGCACCAGCAGCGTGCCGTAGTCGGCCACTTCCAGCCGCTCGATCCGAACCTGGTCATGGCTGGCCGGCAGACGCATGAGGGAGTGGGAATCGACGATGATGGCCTCGGCTTGCGCCATAGGAGTGAACAAGGCTGCCAGCAGCAGGAATTTACGCATGACTACGCTCCGCCGTCGCACGGCCGATGGATTGAATGTGGAAAATGCCGAACAGCACGATCTTGCCCCGGTCACGCCAGGGATGCCTGCGCCCGCGAAGACTGCCATTGAACAGAATCAGCTCCAGCAGGTGCGTGAGCAGCAACGCGCCGGCGGCCATGTCAATCAGGCCGCCGAACGGTCGCGGCACTTCCATGAACGCACTGGCGATCACAACAACCCAGAACGCCACCATCAACAATTTGCCCAATCCCCATAACAGCTTCATAGCTTGCCCCTGGTCCAATGCCCTGGCGCCTGTCGGCGGCTCCGTTTTTTGCGCACAGTAGACGTGCTGCCTGCGGAATATGCCAGCGATACATGCAAAAACCTGAATCTGCCGAACATTATCGACCGCCACACCCGTGCGCCCCGCCCGGCGTGCTTTGCAGCGCTTGCCCGGCAGGCTAGTCTTGCAGATCAACATGAGGAGCTTCGATGACCCAGGGCCTATCCACCCGCACACCACAGCAAGCGCTGGCCGCCCTGCTTGACCGCTATGCGCCCGCGCGTCTGCTGTTGATCGGCGAGCAGCAATTCCCCGCGCTCCAGGCCTTTCGCGAGGCTCATCCCGAGACCGAACTGGCCTGGGCGACACCTGGTCCGCTCCCGGTCGAGCTTGCCGCCCGACGTTTCGACCTGGCTCTGGTGGTCGATTGCCTGGAGCATCTGCCCAAGCGCGCGGGGCTGGAGCTGCTGGGCGGCATTCGCAACCTCAACGCCAGCCGGATCGCCGTGCTGGCCGACTTGCAGGCCTGCGGCTGGCAGGAAACCGACTTTTATTCGCTGGCCCTGCAAGCCAGTGAGCGCTTCGCTCGTGACGAGCAGGTCCTGACGCTGTTCACTTATGATCTGCGCGAGTACAAGCAGGTCCCCGACTGGCTGAACGCCCGGTTCTGGGCCAACCCGGAAAACTTCGGCAAATTCTGGTGGTGATTCATGAGTAGTGCTATTTGCCCCTGCGGCAGCGGAGATCTGTTGCTGGCCTGCTGCGGCCACTATCACGCAGGCCAGCCGGCGCCCTGCGCGGAAAAGCTGATGCGTTCGCGCTACAGCGCCTACGTCCTGGGACTGATCGATTACCTGCTGGACACCACCCTGCCCGCGCAGCAGGCGGGGCTGGACCGCCAGGCCATTGCGCAATGGAGCGCGCAAAGCACCTGGCTGGGACTGGAGGTGGAAAGCGCGGAAGTGTTCGGCGGCAAGCCAGAACACGCGCTGGTGACCTTTACTGCCCGCTGGCACGACGGCAGCGGCGAGCACAGTCATCGGGAACGCTCCGGCTTCGTTCAGAATCAGGGCCGCTGGTATTTCATCGATCCGACCGTGCCACTCGCCGCTGGCCGCAACGACGCGTGCCCCTGCGGCAGCGAGCAGAAATTCAAGAAATGCTGCGCAGGCTTCGTGGGCTGAGCGTTACCCCGCCATCAGACCATCTTCAAATGCGATGTGTCAGGCACCCGGGCTTCCTTGGGCCTGCTCATCTGTCCCATGTCGCTGCCTGCGGGAGCGACGCTCAGGCCAGACAGGTCCAGTCGCGGCGCGACCGGTTCGGGCCTCGGATCCTGCAGATCGCTGCCGGCACGCGCCAGCGTGAAATCGGGTGCGACGACGTCTACGAAGGCAGCCGCATACACATCTCTCGGCGCCGATTTGTCGGCTGTGGCGTCCACGATCGGGGCAGCCGCCGCAGTCCGGCGCGTCCAGGTCGGTTCGTCCGGAGGAGGCGCCAGCTCCACTTCCTCCATGGGATGTTCCTCGACCGGCGCCATGGCCACGACCTTGACCCGTGCCCCCGCACGCTCCATGGTGGCCCGATATTTTTCGGCAGTCTGGGCATCGAGATTGTTTTTCAGCACCAGCCGTCGGCCGGACATCAGCATCTGAAGCCGCTGGGCATCGGCCTGGAACAGCTTGCCCAGGTTGGCCTGGACCCGTTCAGGCTGGGCTCCTTCGACCAGCTCACCGGCGAATACGATTTCAAACAGAGGCATTGCAGGTCCCCCTATTGCACACGTCTGGAGTATGGCGCAGCGTCGGCGAGTCGGCCAAGACGCTTGCCAGTTGCTAAACTCTGACCTCATTCGGAGCAAGTCGATGCATATTCGGACGCCTATCATCAGGGCCCTTGGTCTGGCCGGGTTGATCCTGAACCTCAGCGGGTGCTCTCTCTGGAGCACTTCGTCCTATCGAGAACCGAACCTCCATCTGGTCAAGGTGCAGGTGGTCAAAGCCAAACTGGTGCAACAGGACTTCAATCTGCTGTTCCGGGTCGAAAACGACAATGACTCGCGGATACTGGTCCGCGGGCTGCGCTACAAGATCATGCTCAATGACATCATGCTGGCCGATGACAAGTCCAGCGAGTGGTTCTTCGTGCCCGCTCACGGACAGAAAACCTTCTCGGTGCCGGTCAGAACCAACTTGTGGAAGCATCTCAAACCCATTTCCCGCATGCTTAAAAAGCCCGATCAGGTGATCCGTTACCGCCTGGAAGGCAAGCTCAAGACCGGCCTGGTGTTCAGGGACACGGTCGCGGTGGGGCGCAGCGGCGAACTCACCCCAGGCGCCTTTATCCAGGACCATTGAAACGCGCATCCTCAGCGGCCATCGAAACGGCTGCGCACCAGCTCGGTAAGAAACTTCCAGATGTCGGCCGCCAGCAGCGCCCGATTGATCGCGGCCATCGCAGCGCCACCAAACGACCCGAGCAAAAACCCCACCCCCGCGATATTGCGCGGGTCAGCGACGCCCATGTAATTGCTCGCGATACCGGTCAGATAGACCGAGCACGCGGCGCCTGTGATCACAAAGATGATCCGAGAACGCCAGTTCATCAGCTCGCTCTTGTGCCACCAGCCAGAGATGACCGCGCCAAGGGACCCTGCGATCAGCCATTCGCTTCTTTCCAGCAACTCGCCCAACCATTCCATGAGCCTGACTCCATTAACGGGACAAGGAGGACCGTTGTGAGCCGGAAGCATCGTTATCGTCACTGAAATGCTGCGGGCGCTGCCAACGTCTGGGATCGCCGAATGCCTCGGGATGAAAATGTCCTTAGCGATGCGAGCCAGGCACTAAATTTAAGCATTCTTAAAATATGAGTCAAGTTTGCTGAAATATTTTTAGGGAGCGTTTGTTTGCATGAGCCTAGAACTGAGTGTCGATGAAGCGCTGCCAGCCGATCCGCACGGTTCCATCCGCAAACCGCTCAAGCTGGATACCCTCGGTTTCCTCGATTTCCTGAAGCACTCTGTCCCAGCCTTCCACGGGTTCGTCGTCATGCCGGTTGACGATGATCCACTGCACTTTCTGGACCTTGGGCGCCGCGACCAGACGCTGAATGCGCCTGCCAATAGCTTCATAGTCCGATGTTGCACGCACTCCGGCCGCTTGGTGTTGCACCATGGCTTACTCCTGAAATAACTGTACACGCATACAGTATTTCAGCTCGCCAGATTCTTCAAGCTCTGTGGTGCCGCGGATCAGAGTCTGGCCGTCATCCGGACGGCAACGCCAATGATCCGGCAGTCAGGCCCGCACTCGATCATCTTGTAGGCAGGGTTGAGCGGCTTGAGATAGCGCACGCCGCCGTCCTCCACCAGCTTCTTGAAAGTCGCCTCGTTGCTGGCCGGAAGCTTGGCGATGACCAGCTTGCCCGGCTGCACTTCGGCCTCGGTATCGACCAGAATCATCATGCCCTCGGGCACACTCAGGCCGCTGGGCGCGGTCATCGAATCGCCTTTGACTTCCAGCCAGAAGGCCGGCCCCTTGGCGTTGTAATCGGAAATCTCGTAGCGGTCGGAAAACCCTTCAGGATAGGGTTCGACAGCCTCTTCCCATGAGCCTGCGGAAACCCAGCTGATCACTGGATACCGGTAGGACATGCGAGGCTGGTCGACGCCTGCGACATTGGCGTCCGCATAAGCCTCGCGTTGCGGGCCCTCGCCGATGGCCAGCCATTCGGCGCGAAAACCGGTCGCCCTCGCCAGGGCATAAAGGTTTTCCGGGCGCAGACTCTTGCTCTCCCCGGTGATCCACTGAGTAACGGCGGAATTGGCGACGCCGCACAAGGTGGCGATTTCACTCTTTTTCAGGCCGCTGGCCTTGATGGCGCGAGCAATACGTTCGTGTCTGTTCATGGCGCAAGATCGAAAGTGGAAGGAAGCGGCGCCCGGACACGCCATGCTAAGCATGCTGAAATATTATCAGGTTTACTGAAAAAAACACGCAGTTACTGCCTGACCCGATTTGCGGGATAATGCCCGCCAATCTTTTCCCTGTTTCCGGAGTTGACTCGATGAACCAGCACGCCCACGTCCATGGCCCCGACTGCAACCATGATCATGACCACGATCATCATCACGGCCACGTTCACGGCCCTCATTGCAACCACGCCCCTCAGGAGCCGGTACGCAATACCCTGAAAGATGTCGGCCGCAATGACCCCTGCCCGTGCGGCAGCGAGAAGAAATTCAAGAAGTGCCACGGTGCCTGATGTACCGAGCGTTTTGCCGACGGCCTGCCATGCAGGCCGTTTTTATTTGTGCGGGGTACGACCGAGGGAGTAAAACAGGGGGCTTCGCTCACCCGCATGGAGTTTTCGATGATCGACCTTCATTACTGGACCACGCCCAACGGCCACAAGATCACGCTGTTCCTGGAAGAATCGGGCCTCCCCTATCGCCTATTCCCCGTCAATATCGGCAAGGACGAGCAGTTCAAGCCTGAGTTTCTGAAGATCGCGCCCAACAACCGTATTCCGGCGATCGTCGATCATGAACCTGTCGACGGCGGAGAGCCGCTGAGCCTGTTCGAGTCCGGCGCGATCCTGCTGTATCTGGCCGAGAAGACCGGGCGCTTCATTCCCCAGGATCTGCGCGGCCGACAGGAAACGTTGCAGTGGCTGTTCTGGCAAATGGGTGGACTGGGCCCGATGGCCGGGCAGAATCATCACTTCAATCGCTTCGCCCAGGAAAAGATCCCCTACGCGATCGAGCGCTACGTCAAGGAGACGGCCCGTCTTTATGGCGTGCTCGACAAGCGCCTGGCGGACCGGGCATTCGTGGCGGGCGACGAGTACAGCATTGCCGATATGGCGATTTACCCCTGGATCGTGCCGCATACCTATCAGGAGCAGGACCTCAACGACTTCCCTGCCCTGCAGCGCTGGTTCGAAAGCATCGCCAGCCGCGAAGCGACGCAGCGTGCGTACGCGCTGGTCGATGAGATCAATCCGCCGAAGGCGTGAGCATCGCCAGCAAGCTGGCTCCTACACCAACTGTAGGAGCCAGCTTGCTGGCGATCAGGCAGCAAAATCCTGAAATAAAGACGCCCCGCTGTCTTGCGTGGCGTCGGTCCGCTCACTAACGTAGCGGCTTTTGCATGTCATTCCTTGCAGGAGCTCGCCATGGCCTCGCCCGCCTTCTCACGTTTTCTTCCTCGATTGGGCGCTGCTGCCGCCGCGACGGGCTTTCTGAGCCTTGCCGGCTGCCAGTTGGGGGCCGGTGATCAGGATTCGGTGCTGCCCAATACGGGCACCGTTGCGGTCAAAGGTCTGGCGCAGAACGTATCGGTGCGTCGCAACATGCAGGGCATGCCGCTGATCGAAAGCAGCTCTTACCATGACGCGCTCTTTACCCTGGGCTACGTGCATGCCGGTGATCGTATCACCCAGATGCTCGGGATGCGCCTGCTCGCCCAGGGTCGCCTCAGCGAAATGGCTGGCCCCGATGCGCTGGAGGTCGACCGCCTGATGCGTGCGGCCGGCCTCAAGCAGAGCGCCGGCGAGTTGTACAACGTTGCCTCGCCCCGCCTCAAGCGGTTCTTCGACGTGTACGCGCGTGGCGTCAACGCCTATCTGTTCCGCTATCGCGACAAGCTGCCGGCGGACCTGGCCGGCTCCGGCTACCGCCCCGAGTACTGGAAGCCGGAAGACTCGGCGCTGATCTTCGCCCTGCTCGATTTCAGCCTGTCGGTGAATCTGCAACAGGAATTGTCCTCGCTGGCGCTGGCGCAGAAAGTCGGGGTCGACAAGCTCGCCTGGCTGCTGCCGACCTATCCGGACGAGCTGTTGCCGTTCGCCGAGGCCGACAAGCTCAAGGGTGTGCCGTTGACCCAGGTGTCGTCCTTGCAGGACCTTGAGCGCGTCGCTTCGCAGTTGACCGACCTGAACATGCTGGGCGCCGCCGTCTCCAGCAACTGGGCGATCGCGCCGCAGCGCAGCCGCAACGGCAAGAGCCTGCTGGCCGCCGACATGCAGCTGCCTTCGGGCGAAAACTCGGCCTGGAGCCTGGTGCAGATTCGCGCGCCCAAGTATCAGGTCTCCGGCGTGACCCTTGCCGGACTCCCGCTGGTGCTCAGCGGCTTCAACGGCAAGCTGGCCTGGAGCATGGGTAACGTCAAGGGCGACAACCAGGATCTGTTTCTGGAAAAGCTCAAACGCGAGAACAATCGTCTGCTGTACATGGCCGATGGCAAATGGTTGCCGGCCACGGCCCACGAAGAAACATTCCTCGTCAAAGGCGCTCGTCCGGTGCGCGAGACGGTCTACGCGACGCGTCACGGCATGTTGCTCAACGCCACCGCCACAGCCCTGGGCAATGGTCTGGGTCTGGCGCTGCAAACCCCGGACTTCAAGGACGACAAAAGTCTGGACGCGTTCTTCGATCTGTCGCGCGCGCCCAAAGTGGACAGGGCTTTCGACACCAGTCGCGAAATACGCGCCATGACCTTGAACATGGTGTTTGCCGATGCGACCAATATCGGCTGGCAAGTCACCGGTCGCTTCCCCAACCGTCGCGACGGCCTGGGTCTGGTGCCTTCGCCGGGCTGGGACGCTCAATATGACTGGGACGGCTTCGCCGACCCGATGCTGCATCCTTACGATCAGGACCCTCGACAGGGCTGGCTGGCGACCGCCAACCAGCGCACCGTTCCCAAGGGCTACGGCATGCAGCTGTCCAATTCCTGGGGCGCGCCGGAGCGGGCCGAGCGGATCGCCGAGCTTGCCAACGGTGCGAAACAGGACACCCGCAGCACCATCGCCATGCAGTACGACCAGACCACCACTTTTGCCGCGAAGCTCAAGGCCATGTTCCAGGCGCCAGGCATGGCCAGGCCGCTGGCGCAGGCCATCGACGCCCTGCCGGAGGCCGAGCGCGGCAAAGCTCGCGAAGCCTACGCACGCCTGATGGCGTTCGACGGCCGACTCAGCGCAGGCTCATCGGACGCGGCGATTTATGAACTGTTCTTGCAGGAAAGCGCCCGGCAGACATTTCTCGATGAGCTTGGCGCGCAGACCGGCCCGGCCTGGCAGGCTCTGGTGAGCAACGCCGGGTCGTCCTGGTCGGCCCAGGCCGATCACCTGCTGGGCCGCGACGACAGTCCGTTCTGGGATGACATCACCACCGCGCGCCAGGAAGACAAACCGACCATCCTCGCCCGCAGTCTCGCGGCCTCGATCAGCCGCGGCGAGAGCCTGTTGGGCAGCAACCACAAGAGCTGGCAGTGGGGCGCGCTGCATCGGCCGTCCAATGCGGCGCAGGCGTCGCCGCTGGCAAAATGGCTGGGTGGCGCGGCGCTTCCTGCTTCAAACACAGCGATGGGTGGCGACCACAGCACGCTGGACGTTTCGGGACATGCCTGGGGTGACTCGTTCGATGCGCGCTCGGCGCCGGCGCTGCGCATGATCGTCGACTTCAGCCTGGTCGAGCCGATGCTGGGTGTGATGAGCACCGGACAATCCGGAAACCCCGCCAGCCCCTATTTCGCCAGCAGCGTCGACGCGTGGCGCAAGGCGCAGTACATGTCGATCCCGCTGCAACAGCAGAACTACGAAAAAGGCTACGGCAAACAGCGCCTGACGCTGACGCCGGGTAAATAAGCGGGCAAGGTCACTCCCACGGAAATGCACGATTCCTGTGGGAGGGACCTTGGTCGCGACAGCCATCACGCGGCGCACCTGATACAGCGCGTCGTCTGGGTCGCGAGCAAGCTCCCTCCCACACCGACCGCACTGGTCACTCTGCACAGAGTTCTCGAACTTCCCCCACCGCTCCGGCTCATAGCTAACAAGCCCATCCATACGGTTGCCCCATGGATCTTGTCATTGCTCGACCCGAAGGTTTGTACTGCCCACCCGGCGACTTCTATATCGACCCCTGGCGCCCGGTCGAGCGATCGGTCATTACCCATGGCCATGGCGACCATGCCCGGACCGGCAACACGCACTATCTGGCGACGGCCAGCAGTGAAGGCATTCTGCGCTCGCGTCTGGGTCAGGACATTCGCCTGCAGACCCTCGAATATGGCGAGTCCATTACCCATCACGGCGTGAAACTCAGCCTGCATCCGGCCGGTCACGTGCTGGGTTCGGCGCAGGTGCGCCTGGAATACGAGGGCGAGGTCTGGGTCGCGTCCGGTGACTACAAGGTCGAGCCGGACGGCACTTGCGCGCCTTTCGAACCGGTGCGCTGCCATACCTTTATTACCGAGTCGACGTTCGGCCTGCCGATCTATCGCTGGGAACCTCAGGCACGAATTTTCTCGGGCATCAATGACTGGTGGCGGGACAACGCGGCTCAGGGCAAGGCTAGCGTGCTGTTCGCTTATTCATTCGGCAAGGCGCAGCGGATCCTGCACGGCATTGATTCCGACATAGGCCCGATCCTGGTGCATGGGGCGGTAGAGCCGCTGAACCGGGTCTATCGCGAAGGCGGTATCCGCATCCCCGAAACCCAGTATGCCGGTGACTTCAAGAAAACCGACCCGGCGTTGCGTAATGCGTTGATCCTGGCACCGCCATCGGCCGGCGGGAGCACCTGGATGAAGCGCTTCGGCGACTACAGCGATGCCTTCGCCAGCGGTTGGATGATGTTGCGCGGCACGCGTCGGCGGCGCGGCGTGGACCGGGGGTTCGTGCTGTCGGACCATGCCGACTGGCCGGGCCTGTTGTGGGCCATCGAACAGACCGGCGCCGAACGTGTGATGGTGACCCACGGATCGGTGGCCGTGCTGGTCCGTTATCTGCGCGATATCGGTCTGGACGCCCAGGGCTTCACGACCGAATACGGCGATGAAGATGAGGTGACCGGTGCCGGCGGCGACGCAGCGGCTCACGAAGAAGAGGCGCGGTCATGAAAGCCTTCGCCGAACTCTACGCCCGGCTGGACGCCACCACGTCGAGCAATGCCAAACTGGCGGCCATGCGCGAATATTTCGCCCAGGCCGAACCTCAGGATGCGGCCTGGGCCGTGTATTTCCTGTCCGGCGGCAGGCCGCGACAGCTGGTGCCGACCAAGGTCCTGCGCGAGCAGGCCATCACGCTTGCCCAGCTGCCGGAATGGTTGTTCGAGGAAAGCTACCAGGCGGTCGGCGATCTCGCCGAAACTCTGGCGCTGCTGTTGCCGCAGGCCGACCACAGCAACGACGAAGGCCTGGCGCTGTGGATGGAAGAAAAGCTTTTGCCGTTGCGTGGCTTGCCGCCAGAGGAACTGGCCGAACGGCTGCCCGGTTTCTGGTCGCAACTGGATCGCAACAGCCTGATGGTGTGCATCAAGCTGATCACCGGAAGCTTCCGGGTTGGCGTATCGAAACTGCTGGTCACTCGCGCTCTCGCCGCGCTGGCGGATCTGGACAGCAAACGCGTTGCGCAACGACTGGTGGGCTATACCGACCTGTCACACCGTCCCAGCGCCGAAGGCTACCTGAAACTGATCGCCGCCGAATCGGCCGATGAACATGCCCAGCGCGGCGGCCAGCCTTATCCGTTTTTCCTTGCCCATGCTCTGCAACAACCGGCGGAGCAGTTCGAAGCCTTGCTGGGGCCGGTCGAGCAATGGCAGGTGGAATGGAAGTGGGACGGCATTCGCGCACAACTGGTCAAGCGCGACGGACGACTGTGGATCTGGTCGCGCGGCGAGGACCTGGTCACTGACCGTTTTCCGGAATTGCACAGCCTTGCCCAGTGTTTGCCGGACGGAACCGTGATCGACGGCGAGATCGTGGTCTGGAAGGCGCCCGAGCCGAGCCCGGACCAAGCGGCCGCGTTCGAACTCGATGACCCGTCGAATCAGCCCGCACCTTCGGTGCAGCCCTTCGCCCTGTTGCAGCAACGGATCGGGCGCAAGACGCTGGGCAAGAAGATCCTGGCCGACGTGCCGGTGATCATGCTGGCCTACGATCTTCTCGAATGGCAGGGCCACGACTGGCGCAGCCGCCCGCAACATGAGCGGCGCGCCCAGTTGGAGCAAGTCATCAGTGACGCTCAAAGCCCGGTGCTGCTGCCCTCTCCATTGCTTGAGGCCAAAGACTGGCTGGACATGGCCACCCAGCGCGAGGCCTCACGGAGTCTGGGCGTCGAAGGCATGATGCTCAAGGCCCGGGACTCGCTGTATGGCGTGGGCCGGACCAAAGACATGGGCGTCTGGTGGAAATGGAAGATCGACCCGTTCAGCGTCGACGCCGTGCTGATCTACGCCCAGCGCGGTCACGGGCGCAGGGCCAGTCTGTACAGCGACTACACCTTTGCCGTCTGGGACGGACCGCCGGACTCCAGCGAAAGAACGCTGGTGCCCTTTGCCAAAGCCTATTCTGGGCTCACCGACGAGGAAATGCGTAAGGTCGACGCCATCATCCGCAAGACCACGGTCGAAAAATTCGGCCCGGTTCGCAGCGTGACGCCGACCCTGGTGTTCGAGCTGGGCTTCGAAGGTATCGCACTGTCAAAACGGCACAAGAGCGGCATCGCCGTTCGCTTCCCGCGCATGCTGCGCTGGCGGCATGACAAGCCGGTGGCGGAGGCGGATAGTCTGGCGACATTGCAGGACCTCCTGAGCTGACGCACCAGATCAGTGCGCAATGCGCACCATGTAGGAGCTAGCTTGCTGGCGATACCCCAGATCGCCAGCAAGCTGGCTCCTACAGGGGAGATGGCAGAGCATCAGAAATGCGACAGAACCGTACGTTTCAAACGCACGTTTGCGCCATTGGTTCAAAATTTGCTACATGATGCCAATCTGGCACCTGCCGGTAGCAATTCTCGCGGTTCCCCATACCCCCATCAGGTTTCAAGGACTCAACGATGAAAAAAGCATGGCTGACTCTCTCCGCCCTGGCTCTGTGTGTCGCGGCTGGCAGCGCAATGGCAAAGGAATACAAGGAACTGCGTTTCGGCGTCGACCCTTCGTACGCTCCGTTTGAATCCAAGGCCGCCGACGGCAGTCTGGTCGGCTTCGACATCGATCTGGGCAACGCCATCTGCAAAGAGTTGAACGTGACCTGCAAATGGGTCGAAAGCGATTTCGACGGCATGATCCCCGGCCTCAAGGCTCGCAAGTTCGACGGCGTCATCTCCTCGATGACCGTGACCCCGGCCCGCGAGAAAGTCATCGACTTCTCCAACGAACTGTTCTCCGGCCCAACTGCGCTGGTCTTCAAGAAAGGCGCCGGTTTCACCGCCGACCCAGCCAGCCTCAAGGGCAAGACCGTAGGCTATGAGCAAGGCACCATTCAGGAAGCCTACGCCAAGGCCGTGCTGGACAAGGCCGGCGTGACTACCAAGGCATACCAGAACCAGGATCAGGTCTACGCCGACCTGACTTCCGGCCGTCTCGACGCCTCGATCCAGGACATGCTGCAGGCTGAACTGGGCTTTATGAAGTCGCCGGCCGGCGCTGACTACCAAGTGAGCGAGCCTGTCGACAGTCCGTTACTGCCATCCAAGACCGCAGTCGGTATTGCCAAAGGTAACAAAGAGCTCAAGGCACTGTTGGACAAAGGTATCAAAGCGTTACACGACGACGGTACCTACGCGGAAATCCAGAAGAAGCACTTCGGCGACCTGAATCTGTACAGCGGTAAATAACACCCCGACGCCCATCGACATCGGCGATCATGCGCCGCTCCTTCGATGGGCGGCGCACTTGCCGGTCGATGGACGTTTTCGTTTGTTGACCGCGCAAGGCTTTACCCATGCTCGACGCACTCATGCAAAACCTGGGACTTTCGGCATTCAGCCTCAAGGGCTTCGGCCCGCTGCTGATGCAGGGAACCTGGATGACCATCAAATTATCGCTGCTGTCGCTGGCCTTGAGCATTGTGCTCGGTCTGCTCGGCGCCAGCGCCAAACTGTCCGGCTCTGCCCTGCTGCGGGTGCCCGCGCAGCTGTACACCACGCTGATCCGCGGCGTGCCCGATCTGGTGCTGATGCTGCTGATCTTCTACAGCCTGCAGACCTGGCTCACCAGCCTGACCGACGCGATGGAATGGGAGTACATCGAAATCGATCCATTCACCGCCGGGGTCATCACCCTGGGCTTCATTTATGGCGCGTATTTCACTGAAACCTTTCGCGGCGCGATTCTCTCAGTGCCGCGCGGTCAGGTCGAAGCCGCCATCGCCTATGGCCTCAGGCGCGGCCAGCGCTTTCGCTACGTGGTCTTCCCGCAGATGATGCGCTTTGCGTTGCCGGGCATCGGCAACAACTGGCAAGTGCTGCTCAAGGCCACCGCGCTGGTCTCGATCATCGGCCTCGCCGATCTGGTCAAGGCTTCCCAGGACGCCGGCAAGAGCACCTATCAGCTGTTCTACTTCCTGGTCCTGGCGGCGCTGATCTACCTGGTCATCACCAGCGCCTCGAATTTCGCCCTGCGCTGGGCTGAGCGGCATTACGCCGTGGGCAGCCGGGAGGCGCAGCGATGATCGAACTGCTCGAAGAGTACTGGAAACCCTTCCTTTATACCGATGGGGTGAACATCACCGGTCTGGCCATGACCATGTGGTTGCTCAGCGCATCCATCGCACTCGGCTTCTGTCTGTCCATTCCGCTGTCCATCGCCCGCGTTTCGAAAAAGCGCTGGCTGCGCTGGCCGGTGCAGTTCTACACCTACGTGTTTCGCGGCACGCCGCTGTATATCCAGCTGCTGATTTGCTACACGGGGATCTACAGCATCGCAGCAGTCCGCGAGCAGCCGTTGCTCGATGCATTTTTTCGCGACGCCATGAACTGCACCATCCTGGCCTTCACGCTCAACACCTGCGCCTACACCACGGAAATATTCGCCGGTTCGATCCGCAGCATGGCGCACGGCGAGATCGAAGCGGCCAAGGCCTACGGTCTGACCGGCTGGAAGCTCTACGCCTACGTGATCATGCCTTCGGTGCTGCGCCGGTCGCTGCCTTACTACAGCAACGAAGTGATCCTGATGCTGCATTCGACCACCGTCGCGTTCACCGCGACCGTGCCGGACATCCTCAAGGTAGCCCGCGACGCCAACTCGGCCACCTTCATGACCTTCCAGTCGTTCGGCATCGCGGCGCTCCTGTACTTGACCGTCACCTTCATTCTGGTGGGCCTGTTCCGCCTCGCTGAACGCCGCTGGCTGGCCTTCCTCGGCCCCGCCCACTAGTCCCAGGAAACGATGATGCGCCATCACACCCACGATCTCTTGTCGCCGGTGCCGGGCACCGCGCGGCAGATCCACAGTTTTCACTACGGGCCGTCCCAGGGCGACCGCAAGATCTACATCCAGGCCTCGCTGCACGCAGACGAGCTGCCGGGCATGCTGGTCGCCTGGTACCTCAAGCAGCGCCTCGCCGAACTGGAAAGCGCCGGGCGCCTGCTGGGGGAAATCGTCGTGGTACCGGTCGCCAACCCCATCGGTCTGGAGCAGGTCCTGATGGACACGCCGCTGGGCCGCTATGAGCTGGAAAGCGGCGAGAACTTCAATCGCTGGTTCAGCGATGTCGCCGAGCGCGTCGGTAACGAGGTCGAAGCCCGGCTGGGCGATGATGCCGAGCGAAACCAGGCACTGATCCGCGCATGCCTGCACGAAGTACTGCACGGGCAAAGCGCCGGCAGCCAATTGCAGTCGCTGCGACTGACGCTGCAACGTCTGGCCTGCGATGCCGACATGGTGCTGGATCTGCATTGTGATTTCGAATCGGTGGAACATTTGTACACCACGCCGGAAGCCTGGCCGAAGGTCGAGCCGCTGTCGCGCTATCTTGGCGCTCAGGCCAGCATGCTGGCGACCGACTCGGGCGGTCATTCGTTCGACGAGTGCTTCACCCTGGTCTGGTGGAAGCTGCAGCAGCGTTTCGCGGGGCGTTTCCCCATCCCGATGGGCAGTTTCTCGGTGACGGTCGAGCTGCGCGGCCAGGGCGACGTCAGTCACGCGCTCGCGACCCGCGACTGTCAGGCGATCATCAATTACCTGATCGATTTCGGCGTCATCGACGGCGAGGCCGCGCCAGCACCCGAGCTTCTCTACCCCGCTACTCCGCTGGCGGCCGTCGAACCGGTCACCACACCCGTCGGCGGGCTGCTGGTGTTCTGCGCCATGCCCGGCGAGTACGTCGAGGCAGGGCAATTGATCGCCGACGTCATCGACCCGGTCAGTGATGCCGTCACGCCGGTGCACGCGACCCGTGCCGGCCTGCTCTATGCCCGCTCGCTGCGACGCATGGCAACGGCAGGCATGGCCGTCGCCCATGTCGCCGGCACCGAGCCTTATCGCAGTGGCTACCTTCTTTCTCCTTGAGGACCTGACATGTACAAACTGACCATCGAGGGTCTGCACAAAAGCTACGGCGACAACGAGGTGCTCAAAGGGGTATCGCTCAAGGCCAACAGCGGCGATGTCATCTGCCTGATCGGCGCCAGCGGTTCGGGCAAAAGCACCTTTCTGCGCTGCATCAACTTTCTCGAGCAGCCCAATGACGGCGCCATGAGTCTGGACGGCCAGCCGGTGCGTATGGTCAGCGACAAGGACGGCATGCGCGTGGCCGATCCAGAGGAATTGCAACGCCTGCGCACGCGTCTGGCGATGGTCTTCCAGCATTTCAACCTGTGGGCGCACATGACCGTTCTGGAGAACGTGACCATGGCGCCGCGTCGGGTGCTCGGCATCTCCAAAGCAGAAGCGGAGAAACGCGCGCGGTTGTACCTGGACAAGGTTGGCCTGCCGGAGCGCGTGGCCGAGCAGTATCCGGCGTTTCTTTCCGGCGGCCAGCAGCAACGCGTAGCCATTGCCCGTGCACTGGCGATGGAGCCGGAAATCATGTTGTTCGACGAACCGACCTCAGCGCTCGACCCCGAGCTGGTGGGCGAGGTGCTGAAGGTCATCCAGGGGCTGGCCGAGGAAGGCCGCACCATGATTCTGGTCACCCACGAAATGGGCTTCGCCCGCAAGGTCGCCAATCAGGTGGTGTTCCTGCACAAAGGCCAGATCGAAGAATCCGGGCATCCGGATGAAGTGCTCAACAATCCGAAGAGCGAGCGGTTGCAGCAGTTTCTGAGCGGGAACCTGAAGTAAATCGCCAGCAAGCTGGCTCCTACGCGGGAGGGCGCGTAGGAGCCAGCTTGCTGGCGATCCAGACACCACAGAATATCCATTTAAAACTAACCCCCTCCCACCGCTGTCTCTGAGTTATCTCCCCTCAGAGCACCCTCGACCGCATGAGCAGACCCACCGATTTCGCTCAGCGCTGGTTTTCGGCAAAAGGCTGGAAGCCGTTTCCCTTTCAGAAAGAAGTCTGGGCGGCGGTGAAAAAAGGCGAGTCAGGATTGCTCCATGCCAGCACTGGCTCGGGCAAGACCTACGCCGTCTGGTTCGCCGCGCTCAACCGCTTCGCCCGTGCCGCTCCACCCACTACCGATGACAAACCCCGCAAGCGCAAACCGCCGGCCGAGCCTTTGAGCGTGATGTGGATCACGCCGATGCGCGCCCTGGCGGCGGACACTGCGCGGGCGCTGGAAGCACCGTTGGGCGATCTGGATATTCCCTGGACCGTGGGCCTGCGCACCGGAGACACCAGCAGCAGCGAGCGCGCTCGACAGGGTCGCCGCCTGCCTTCGGCGCTGATCACCACGCCCGAAAGCCTGACATTGCTGCTCACTCGCGCCGATGCACAGGCGACGCTCTCCACGTTGAAGGTCGTGGTGGTGGATGAGTGGCATGAACTGATCGGCAATAAGCGTGGCGTGCAGTTGCAACTGGCACTCGCACGCCTGCGTCGATGGAACCCACAACTGATCGTGTGGGGTATTTCCGCAACGCTGGGCAACCAGGCTCATGCTCAGCAGGTTTTACTCGGCGACGGCGGGGTCAGCGTCCAGGGCAAGATCGTCAAGCATTTGCAGGTCGACACCCTGCTGCCGCCCTCCATCGAGCGTTTTCCCTGGGCTGGCCATATGGGGCTGCGCATGTTGCCTCAGGTGGTGGCCGAAGTGGACAGCAGCGCCAGCTGCCTGGTGTTCACCAATACGCGCTCGCAGTCGGAGATCTGGTATCAGGCTTTGCTGGAAGCGCGACCGGACTGGGCCGGGCTGATCGCCTTGCACCATGGCTCGCTGGCGCGTGAGGTGCGCGACTGGGTAGAGCGCGCGCTCAAGGAGGGCCAGCTCAAGGCGGTGGTCTGTACGTCGAGCCTGGACCTGGGCGTGGACTTTCTTCCCGTGGAGCGCGTCTTGCAGATCGGCTCGCCCAAGGGAGTCGCGCGCCTGATGCAGCGCGCCGGGCGCTCCGGTCACGCGCCGGGCCGTCCGTCCCGCGTGACGCTGGTGCCGACCCACAGCCTGGAACTGGTGGAGGCCGCAGCCGCCTGCACCGCGGTCGCGGCGCGGATGATCGAACCTCGGGAGTCACCCCACCTGCCGCTGGACGTGCTGGTCCAGCATCTGGTCAGCATGGCTCTGGGCGGAGGCTTTCAACCCGACGAATTGCTCGCCGAAGTACGCACGGCCTGGGCCTATCGCGACCTGACCGACGAGCAGTGGCAATGGGCGCTGGCGTTCGTACGCAACGGCGGCCATTCGCTGACCGCCTACCCCGATTACCGCCGCGCAGAGCCTGATGAACAGGGCGTATGGTGGGTTCCGGATGCGCGCCTGGCACGTCGACATCGCATGAGCGTGGGGACCATTGTCAGCGATGCGACCATCCTCCTCAAATACTGGAAGAAAGGCGGCGGCGGAGGATCGCTGGGCAGCGTGGAGGAAGGCTTCATCGCGCGGTTGCGTCCAGGCGACGGCTTCCTGTTCGCCGGCCGGGTGCTGGAACTGGTCCGCGTGGAAAACATGACCGCCTACGTCAAGCGCGCCACCGGCAAGAAAGCCGCGACACCCCGCTGGAATGGCGGTCGCATGCCGCTGTCCAGCGAGCTGGCCGAAGCGGTGGTGGAGAAGTTCGACGCTGCCG
This sequence comes from Pseudomonas sp. JDS28PS106, assembly GCF_036706555.1. NCBI lineage: Bacteria > Pseudomonadati > Pseudomonadota > Gammaproteobacteria > Pseudomonadales > Pseudomonadaceae > Pseudomonas > Pseudomonas sp. JDS28PS106. The sequence continues at coordinate 422,167 of NZ_JBAJGT010000003.1, forward strand.
CGCGAGGCGAATTCGCCAGCCCCGAGATGCAGGCCGTGCGACCGCTGCTCGAAGTGCAGCAACACTGGTCGGGGTTGCCGCGGCGCGACACCCTGTTGGCGGAAACCTTGAAGTCCCGCGAAGGCTGGCACTTGTTTCTGTACCCGTTCGCCGGCCGTCATGTGCATCTGGGTCTGGCGAGCCTGCTGGCGTGGCGCCTGAGCCGCAACGCGCCGCTGACGTTCTCGATTGCCGTCAATGATTACGGCCTGGAGTTGCTCTGCGCCAGCGAGGTGGACTGGCGCCAGGAGTGGCAGGATGGTCTGTTCAGCCAGAGCGATCTGCTGAGCGACATCATCGCCAGCCTCAATGCCGGCGAACTGGCCCTGCGCCGCTTCAGGGAAATCGCCCGGATTTCGGGACTGGTGTTCTCCGGCTACCCCGGCGCCTCCAAGAGCAACCGTCAGCTTCAGGCGTCGAGCGGGCTGTTCTTCGAGGTGTTCAAACGCTATGACGCCGGCAACATGCTGTTGACCCAGGCGGAGGAGGAAGTCTTGCGTCAGGAGCTGGATCTGGAGCGTCTCGAACACACACTCGATCAGATCAACCGGCGAACGCTGGACATGCATGCGATCAAGCGGGCCACCCCCCTGGCGTTTCCCTTGCTGGTCGAACGCTTTCGCGAAAGCCTCAGCTCGGAAAAACTGGCCGACCGGATTGCGCGCATGGTACGCGATCTGGAGAAAGCCGCGGGTCCGGAGGTCAGCCGTTGAGTCCTCATCAGATCGTCACACTAGCTGGCGCGGAAATCTGGCTGCTGGCCGACAAAGCCATCTACTACCCCGAACACAAGGCCCTGCTGATCGCCGACATACACTTCGGCAAGGCAGCCGCCTACCGCAGGCTGGGCCAGCCTGTGCCACATGGCACTACGCAGGTCAATCTGGAACGGCTCGACCGTCTGCTGGAAAACCATGCGACCGAACAGCTGGTTTTCCTCGGGGATTTCCTGCACGCACCCGAATCCCATGCCAGCGGCACGCTGGCCGCTTTGGACGCCTGGCGCGCGCGGCATGCGGATCTGCGCGTTGTGCTGATACGCGGCAACCACGACAAGCGCGCCGGCGACCCCCCCGCCAACCTGCGTTTTGAAGTCGTGGAAGAGCCGCTGGTGATGGGGCCGTTCGCCCTGCAACACGAACCCGATATTCATCCCACGCTGCACGTGCTGGCCGGCCACGTTCACCCCGTCTACCGGCTGCGCGGCAGAGGGCGGCAAAGCTTGCGCCTGGCCTGCTTTTACCTGGGTGAAAAAGTCAGTCTGATGCCGGCTTTTGGCGAGTTTACCGGCGGGTATGCAATCCAGCCGACCGACGATAGTCGGGTCTTCGTCATGGGAGACGGAGCGGTCTGGCCGATTGGCTGATTGCTTGAACAGCGAGAACTGAAACGCTTCAGTTAAGGAAAAAGTCTTGATCGTTCGCGAACGACCTTGCGCCTGTCCATAGGCCGGGGCCGTCCGCCAACGCGGACAAGCTCAGTGAAATCAGGATAGGGTCAGGCAACCGGAGCCGGTGGTGGCTCGTCAGGAATGGTAGGCTCGCCAGGTTCGCTGGGTTCCTGGAATGGAATGTCCGGGTCCGGCTGGCCCGGAATGCCAGCGCCGACCATGTTCAGGTGCGCGGGGAAATTCGAATGTGCCAGCAACGACCAGGCCAACAGCCCGATCTCGTTGGGCGCAGGAGACGATTCCCGGTCAGATGTTTTGTAGTCGGTCTTCATAGGGCACTCCCGTCAGTGGTCCCGCACGCAACGTGCCTGCGGGAACATGTCAGCCAATAGAGTGCGCAAACCGGTATTAATTCAATTTGCGTCTGACGAAACGGGCTGTCAGGTACGCGGCAGGGTCACGCCGCGCTGCCCCTGATACTTGCCGCCACGGTCTTTGTACGAGACTTCGCACTCTTCGTCCGACTCCAGGAACAGCATCTGCGCCACGCCTTCGTTGGCGTAGATCTTCGCCGGCAATGTCGTCGTGTTGGAGAACTCGAGAGTCACATGGCCTTCCCATTCCGGTTCGAGCGGCGTGACGTTGACGATGATGCCGCAACGGGCATAGGTGCTCTTGCCCAGGCAGATGGTCAGCACGTTGCGCGGAATGCGGAAGTACTCGACGGTCCGGGCCAGGGCGAAGGAGTTGGGCGGAATGATGCAGACATCGCTCTTGATGTCGACGAAGCTCTTCTCATCGAAGTTTTTCGGATCGACGGTCGCCGAGTTGATGTTGGTGAACACCTTGAATTCGTCTGCGCAGCGCACATCGTAGCCGTAGCTGGAAACGCCGAAGGAGATCAGGCGGTCGGCGCCCTCGCCACGCATCTGGCGCTCGACGAAGGGTTCGATCATGCCGTGTTCTTGCGCCATGCGGCGAATCCACTTGTCCGATTTGATGCTCATGGCGGTGTCCTGAATAGCGAGGTAAAGAAAGATGCCGGGCATCTTACCGGGCCGGGGCGCCGTGTTCAAAGGCCTTCGGACGGTGGCCGGCGGCACGGAGGCCGCAGTTTTCGCGGCCTTGCAAATAATCACGCGAGACCATTGGCACGTCTCCCAAAAAGGGTTAAGGTGGCGCCACTGTGTTGCTTGTGTCACTGAGAATCTCTACACGATGTTGAATTTCGATCCAACCATCTCCATGAATTTTCCAGCTCTTTGCACTCAGTCTCGGCCAGGGCTTTTCCTGAACCGCAGTTAACTTTGTCCAAGGAGATACATCATGTCCAATCGCCAAACCGGTACCGTTAAGTGGTTCAACGATGAGAAAGGCTTCGGCTTCATCACTCCACAATCCGGTGACGACCTGTTCGTGCACTTCAAAGCTATCCAGTCCGACGGCTTCAAGAGCCTGAAAGAAGGCCAGCAGGTTTCTTTCATCGCTACTCGCGGTCAGAAAGGCATGCAGGCTGAGGAAGTACAAGTTATCTAACTTGTGCTGATCGCTTGAAAAAACCCCGCTCTCAACAGCGGGGTTTTTTTATGCCTGCGAAAACACACCGGTGGGAGCGGCCCGCCGTCAGGCCGCTCGCACAGCGTCATCCTCGGATCAGTCGTCGCTCACCGAGATGCTCGGCATGGCAGGGGTCGCGGCTTCCTGCAAGACAATACGGGCACCAACGTGACGAGCCAGCTCCTGGTAGACCATGGCGATCTGGCTCTCGGGCTCGGCAATGACCGTCGGCTTGCCGCCATCGGCCTGCTCGCGAATCAGCATGGACAGCGGCAGAGAGGCAAGCAGCTCGACGCCGTACTGGGTCGCCAGTTTCTCGCCGCCGCCCTCGCCAAACAGATGCTCGGCATGGCCGCAATTGGAGCAGATGTGCACGGCCATGTTCTCCACGACGCCCAGCACCGGAATGTTCACCTTGCGGAACATTTCCACGCCTTTCTTCGCATCGAGAAGCGCGAGGTCCTGCGGCGTGGTCACGATCACCGCGCCGGCCACCGGTACTTTCTGCGCCAGCGTCAACTGGATGTCACCGGTGCCTGGCGGCATGTCGATGACCAGATAATCGAGGTCGTTCCAGGCCGTCTGAGTCACCAGCTGCAGCAACGCTCCGGACACCATGGGGCCGCGCCACACCATGGGCGTGTTGTCGTCGGTCAGAAAGGCCATGGACATGACGTCGATCCCGTGCGCCTGAAGCGGCACGAACCATTTCTGATCCTTGATCCTCGGCCGCGTGCCTTCCGCAATGCCGAACATAACGCCCTGGCTGGGGCCGTAGATGTCCGCGTCGAGAATGCCCACCCGCGCGCCTTCCCGGGACAGCGCCAGCGCGAGGTTGGCGGCCGTGGTGGACTTGCCCACCCCGCCCTTTCCAGAAGCGACCGCGATGATGTTCTTGACGCTGGCGAGCCCCGGAATCTGGCTCTGGGCCTTGTGCGCCGCGATCACCGTGGTGATCTCGACCCGCGCTGCCGTCACGCCATCCAGCCCCTGGAGCGCGGTTTCCAGCACTTGCGCCCAGCCGTTGCGAAACAGGTCGGCGGCATAGCCGAGTTCCAGCCGCACGGTGACCTGCCCGCCCTGGATATCGATGGCCCGAACGCAACCGGCGCTGACCGGGTCCTGGTTCATATAAGGGTCGGTGTATTGGCGAAGAATCGTCTCCACCGTTGCGCGATCGAGTGCGCTCATGGGCTCGCTCCGAAAAGACTGACTGAAACAGGCGGCTATCCTAACTGTTCTCGGCGCCCGCGACATGGTTTCGCTGCGTCAGAAGGATGATTCCCACAACGCGGCGGGATGAAAAAAAACTCCCGGACCTTTATAGTGGCCGACCTCCGTTTCACTTCAAGTAGCCGAGCCCATGTCCGAGCCACGCCAGATTCTCGTTACCAGCGCCCTCCCCTATGCCAACGGTTCCATTCACCTTGGCCACATGCTCGAGTACATCCAGACCGACATGTGGGTGCGGTTCCAGAAGCATCGCGGCAATCAGTGCACTTACGTCTGCGCCGATGACGCCCATGGCTCGGCGATCATGCTGCGCGCCGAACGTGAAGGCATCACGCCCGAACAGCTCATCGACTACGTGAAGGCCGAACACAGCGCTGATTTCGCCGATTTCCTGGTGGATTTCGACAACTTCCACTCGACCCACTCGGACGAGAACCGGGAACTGTCGAGCATGATCTACAAGCGTCTTCGCGACGCGGGCCACATCGCGACCCGTTCGATCACCCAGTACTTCGACCCGGACAAGCAAATGTTCCTGGCCGACCGGTTCATCAAGGGCACCTGCCCCAAGTGCGGCACCGAAGACCAGTATGGCGACAACTGCGAGAAATGCGGCGCCACCTACGCTCCGACCGATCTGAAGGACCCCAAGTCCGCGATCTCCGGTGCAACGCCGGTGCTCAAGGAATCCAAGCACTTCTTCTTCGACCTGCCGGCCTTCGACGCCATGCTCAAGAGCTGGACCCGCAGCGGAGCCTTGCAGGACGCGGTTGCCAACAAGATCGCCGAATGGCTGGATGCCGGGCTGCAGCAGTGGGACATTTCCCGCGACGCCCCTTACTTCGGTTTCGAGATTCCGGACGAACCGGGCAAGTACTTCTACGTCTGGCTCGACGCGCCTATCGGTTACATGGCGAGCTTCAAGAACCTCTGCGCCCGCCGTCCTGACCTGGATTTCGACGCCTACTGGAACAAGGACTCGACGACCGAGCTGTACCACTTCATCGGCAAGGACATCGTCAACTTCCACGCCCTGTTCTGGCCCGCAATGCTGGAAGGCGCCGGCCTGCGCAAGCCTACCGCGGTCAATGTGCATGGCTACATCACGGTCAACGGCCAGAAAATGTCCAAGTCGCGAGGCACCTTCATCAAGGCCCGCACCTACCTGGATCATCTGTCGCCCGAGTACCTGCGTTATTACTACGCGTCCAAGCTAGGCCGCGGGGTGGACGACCTGGACCTCAACCTCGAGGACTTCGTGCAGAAGGTCAATTCCGACCTGATCGGCAAGGTCGTGAACATCGCCAGTCGTTGCGCGGGCTTCATCCACAAGGGCAATGCCGGTGTGATGGTTGAGGGCAACGCTGCGCCTGAGCTGACCGACGCGTTCCTCGCGGCTGCGCCGAGCATCGCCGACGCCTACGAAACCCGTGATTTCGCCCGTGCCATGCGCGAAATCATGGCGCTGGCGGACCGCGCCAACGCGTTCATCGCCGACAAGGCCCCTTGGGCACTGGCAAAGCAGGAAGGCAAGCAGGACGAGGTGCAGGCGATCTGCGCACTGGGCGTGAACCTGTTCCGCCAACTCGTGATCTTCCTGAAACCGGTTCTGCCGGCGCTCGCTGCCGACGCCGAGAAATTTCTCAATGTCGCGCCCCTGACCTGGGACGGCCACCTGACACTGCTCGGCAACCATCAGCTGAACCCCTTCACAGCGCTGATGACCCGTATCGATCCGGCCAAGATCGAAGCCATGACCGCGGCATCCCGCGAAGATCTGGTTGACGCGAGCGCGGACGCAGCGCCCAAGGGCAACGGAGAACTGGCCAAGGATCCGCTGTCGCCCGAGATCGACTTCGATACCTTTGCGGCTGTGGACCTGCGCGTGGCGCTGATCCTCAAGGCCGAGCATGTCGAGGGCGCCGACAAGCTGCTGCGCCTGACCCTGGATATCGGCGACGAGCAACGCAACGTGTTCTCCGGCATCAAGAGCGCGTACCCGAACCCGTCCGAACTGGAAGGCCGTCTGACGATGATGATCGCCAACCTCAAGCCGAGAAAGATGCGCTTCGGCATCTCTGAAGGCATGGTAATGGCGGCGGGCCCCGGCGGAGAGGAAATCTACCTGCTCAGCCCGGACAGCGGCGCCAAGCCCGGCCAGCGCATCAAGTAAGGTCCAGCGGCTCCGAGCGCATCGACCGAATGCGCTCGGGTGTCCGCGACAGTTTCTCGCGTCTACGCTTGCATAAAACGCTCCCTGCGAACATCCGTCATTCCCCATGCGATCATGATCGACGTAACCCCCACGCTTGTCCGCGCCAGACCCGCTGACCTCATCGAACAGATCGATGCGCTGTTGCCGCAGACCCAGTGCGGCAAGTGCGGGCATGCCGGCTGCAGACCTTACGCTGAAGGCATCGCGACTGGCGAGCCGATTAACCGATGCCCGCCCGGTGGTACGGAGACCATCGCCCGGCTTGGCAAACTGCTCAAGGTTCCGACCTTGCCTGTCGATGCCGAACGAGGCGAAGGCCATGCCCAGGTCGCGCACATACGTGAGGCCGAGTGCATCGGCTGTACCAAATGCATCCAGGCCTGTCCGGTCGATGCCATCATCGGCGCGGCGAAGCAGATGCACACGGTTCTTCGCGACGAGTGCACGGGTTGTGATCTGTGCGTAGCGCCCTGCCCGGTGGACTGTATCGAAATGCACCCGGTGCAGCGCTATCAGCTTGTTCCGCTCGTCGGCGGACTCGCGGTGTCCCCGCAGGACTTTGCGGCGCGTGATGCCAAGCGTGAGCACGCCCGGCAGCGCTTCGAAGCCCGTAACGCCAGACTGCAACGGGAACGTTCGCGCGCGAGCCGTGAGCGGCCGCCGGGCCTCCCCCAGGCCACGACTATTGCTGACACCCCGGTCAAACCGGCCGTCAGCGCAAACGACGAATTCATCAAGAAGGCCCGTATCGCGGTAGCCATGAGTCGGGCGCAATTGACCAAGTCTTTGAAAGCCTTCGGCCACCCGCCGGTTGCCGAGCAGGCCGCGCAATTGCGGGTGTTGCAGCAGGCATACGAGACAACCGAGCGAGAGCTGGAACGACTGCTCGGCGGCGCTGCGCCGCAGCCCCACGCTACCCCCGATGCCGCCGCGATCAAGCGGGCCAAGCTTCGTGTAGCCATGGCACGTGCGGCTGTCGCCAAAGCCGGCGGTGGCACTGCGACAGGCGAGCAGTTTGCCGCGTTGCAGGATGAACTCCAGCAAGCCGAGCAGGCCTTGTCACAAGCCCAGCAAGGCGCAGGCAGCCAGATGCCCGCCTGATGCAACGTCAAACGCAAGCAGTGCTCAGGTTTGGCGATTGAGAGCACCCGTGGCAAATTACCTGATCATCTTGCGCCGGACTTCTGGCCCGCCGCGCCCCTCAAGGAATCACTTCGCTCATGAACGCCGCCAAACGCCTGGAGATCTTTCGCAGGCTGCACGAGGATAACCCCGACCCCAAGACCGAACTGGCCTACACCACGCCTTTCGAACTGCTGATTGCGGTCATCCTGTCGGCGCAGGCTACCGACGTCGGGGTCAACAAGGCGACCGCACGCTTGTACCCGGTTGCCAACACCCCCCAGGCCATTTACGAACTGGGGGTCGACGGACTGTCGGAATACATTCGCACCATCGGTCTGTACAACAGCAAGGCCAAAAACGTGATCGAAACCTGCCGGCTGTTGCTGGAGCGACACGGCGGGGAGGTGCCGCAGACGCGCGAGGCGCTGGAAGCTCTGCCGGGGGTCGGTCGCAAGACTGCCAACGTGGTGCTGAATACGGCGTTCCGACAGGTTGCGATGGCCGTCGACACCCATATTTTCCGGGTCAGCAATCGAACCCGGATTGCCCCCGGCAAAACCGTGCTGGAAGTCGAGAAGCAGCTGATGAAGTTCGTGCCCAAGGACTACCTGCTCGATGCGCATCACTGGCTGATCCTGCATGGCCGCTATGTCTGTCAGGCGCGCAAACCTCGATGCGGAAGCTGTCGAATCGAGGATCTGTGCGAGTACCAGCACAAGACCTCGGATGATTGATTGATAGCGTTCAGGCGGACATATCGATTAAAAAAATCTTTTTTACCCGTTCGGAGAATGCCGTTATAAGGTGCGCCATGACAGCCCAAGCCTGGAGTTGACTTATGAGCACTGGCAAAGAGCAACTGGACGTCGACGACGATTTCATCGCTGTCGATGCCGACGACAGCGAGCAGGTGGCCGCCGAGCCGGCCAAGACCAATTTGAGCAAACGGCGGACCATCGACAACATGCTTGAAGAACGACGGCTGCAAAAGCAGCTCGCCGATTACGATTTCGATCTTTGAAGCCTGATAGCGCACCTGTCATGCAGGGCCCTTGCGCCAGCATCAAAGCCTCGATTCGGAGGCTTTGAACGCCCCCCAGCGCTCCCGGGATGCGTGCCCCGCCTTCGCTCAGACCAAGCCGTTGCGCTGAGCCAGTTCGATGAGATCCACCAGGGAATGAGCATTGAGCTTGAGCAATAGCCGCGTCTTGTAGGTGCTGACGGTCTTGTTGCTCAGAAACATACTGTCAGCGATCTCCTTGTTGGTCTTGCCGCGGGCCAGTTGCTGCAGAACCATCATTTCCCGCCCGGACAGCCGGTCGACCATATCGGCCTCGCTCGCGTTGCCCATGCTCGACCTGACGGTGTGCAAAGCCTGATTCGGAAAGTAGCTGTAGCCGGAGAGCACCGCTTTAATAGCGCTCAGCAGCTCCGTCAGGTCTTGCTGCTTGCAGACATATCCGGCAGCCCCGGCCTGCATGCAGCGCATGGAGAAGTGGCCTGGTGCCTGGGAAGTCAGGATCAGGATCTTGAATGGGAGGGTCATCGCGGAAAGCCTGGCGATGACCTCCAGTCCGTCCAGCTTGGGGATGCCGATGTCGAGGATGACTATATCGGGCAGGTGCTCGCGCGCCAGCTGCAAAGCGTCCACGCCATTGTCAGTCTCCGCGATGACTTCGTAGCCATGACGCTCCATCAGCATGCGCACAGCGAGGCGAATGACAGGATGATCATCCACGATCAGCACTTTATTCATGGGGCAGTCCAGTTTCGATATTCGATTTTTTAGAGTCGGCACAATAGCTTAGTCGTTTAGTGCTTTGCATGACGCTTACCCCTTCGGACAGATAGCCAAAGACCATTCCCACGAATACAACAGAAGATTCCTACAAAACTGGACACTAATGAATTGTTTTCCATGACCATCATACGCTTCCCTATTGAAATCTCTGTAGTTGTTGCGCTCAGGAATCGCCAACGATGAGCCGCTGCCCGTGACGACGCTGGCTGTGAAGGCCAACTAAAATGTCTTCCTGCCCTGACCTTCGACATGCCGGGCTTTCCGGCTCAACACCGCACTCACGCCTGCTTGCAATAGCCGACTGACCCGCGAATTCCGGCAAATTTACAACCTGACTCCAGAATAAGCCCAATCCTCGAATGTGCCACACGGCGAGGTCATAAAGTATTGCCGTCCGGTCGCGCGCTGTCGCTGACAGTTCACTCAAGCGTTGAAAACTACACACTTGCCGGTATCAATTTCATACATATATGTATTCAGAGAAGAAACTTACTTTATATACAGAAATTTCCCACAAAGAGACATCGATCATTTCGCCCGAAAACGTCAAACCGTCGCATTCGCCTGACCGCTCGAACCGCGCTATCTAATGGCTTACCGCCACCCTTCACCGACACACGATCAGGGTTGGTCGAACCCGTGTTTTCGGTCTGGAGCTCCTTCGACATGCAGGTAATACTATCTATTTCAGGGAATCCATAGCTCTACCATTAATTAAGAAAGGTACTACAAAACTAACAGACATTGGTATTATCGGCGTAAGACATATCCGGCCCAGCAAAAACGATCCCTATTTTCCACCCCTTTTTTACTTGCAAATTCTATTACCAGTCGTTACTTTTTTAAGAACAATCATTATCTCGCCAACAAACACCCGTTCATAATAGATGTCAAAACTTGTGAGGCGGTGCCACTACAGGCTAAACGATAGTGACCACAAGGACTCGACCTACTGAAGTAACCGGAAGGATCCGGACAACATGAACACGGCCAACCCACAGTATTCCGCCAGTGACCGTTTTCTGAATGGCATGATCAGGCTTACTAGTTGGCCGTGTGTGTAACCATGTTCAAAAAGGGATATACCATGAACAGCAAGTCTTCTTGCTCCACAGTAAAAGATTCGACCGCCTTGTCGTTGTCGGCGGCGGTTGAAGAGTTTGTTTCCAGAGGAGGTGTCATATCGGTTATTCCAGACGGCGGAGTAGCTGAAAGCCCTGGCACTTACAACGTGGAACTTCCCGCCGACCCGGACAACGATGCCGAGGATGGCAAGCTGGAACTGCTCAAGGAACTCGTCGCAAAGGGCGCCGGCGTCTCCGCATTGCAGTATTCCCTACGCATGAACAAGAAAGAAATTCGCCAGATGGCGACTAGCAACGGCGTGAAGATCAGCTACAGCCGTCCCGTGAAGCAGATCAAGCGCGAAGCATTGTCGCAGGCGTGTGGTCTGGACGACGTGATCGCCGGACATGCCATGCACTACTCCAGTCTTGGCTACACGGCCGTGGAAATCGCCCAGATGCTGGGGCTGACGATTCGTCAGGTCTGGGACATCGGCAAAGCCTATCGATTCGAGTTCCGGCAGAACCGCGACGGTGAAAGACCATGAGCCGCTCTGCGCACAGCCATGCACAGAAGGAACGCTGACATGAATTCTCGAATGCGCCTCCTTGATCCCATCGGTGTCATTGCACTGTTCGCCGGTTTGTCCGAGGCATCGGCGGCAACTGTATTGCCTTATCTGGACAATGAAAACCGGCAGGCCTACATATGGTTTCTCATCATTTTCCCGTCCTTTCTCGTTCTCCTGTTCTTCCTGACGCTCAACTTCAACCCGACGGCGCTTTATCCGCCATCTACCCTCTGCCCGGCGGACGATGAACCGTCGACCTGCAATTGCTGGATGAATTCGCCCCGACAAGATCGGGATCCGTCATTTTTCCATGACGGGGTAACAACTAGACAGCATCAGAACAATGCCTGCGAGGAACAGCAAAACCTGTAGGAAATCACGACACAGATTGCCGTTCTCTCCTTTTACCAGACGAGAAAACCAACCATGCTCAAAGAATACTGGACCGGTCACACGCGTAACGAAAGGCGCCCTCGTGGCTTATACATTGCCTGCATCGCAGCGATGCCAAATCGGGACTAACCTTCAAGAACCAGGCATTTCAGGACCGATGCATGAGGGTTATCCAACTTCGGTCGACGGCCGAGCTTCATGAACACTGATCATTCGATGGAACAATCATGTCGAAATTAAGGGAATACCGCGAAATCGAACGGACACTGCAGGTCTATCAGGACAAGTTGAAAGCCATGGAAGCCAATGATCAACTTACCCGGTTTCTGGAATTCGAAAAGAAACTGAGTGCCTTGATGAAACGCTACAACATGGGGATTGCCGACCTGGTGGATTTTCTCAACCTGCCGTTGAGGCACGCTGGCCTGACGGTACATGAGCTACCGGGACAATACAGACAACTGCAAAAGAACAGGCGCAAGAGCTTCAAGTAATGCGCTCCAGCGGAGGACAACGAGGATGCAGCCGGTGCGGCTGCATCCTCATGCGGATCAGAAGAACTTGCGTCCCTTGTTGGCCGCGATGCGCATGCGCAGGGCATTGAGCTTGATGAACCCGGCTGCGTCAGCCTGGTTGTAGGCGCCGCCGTCTTCTTCGAAAGTCGCGATGTTGGCATCGAACAGCGAGTCGTCGGACTTGCGACCGGTGACGATCACGTTACCCTTGTAGAGTTTCAGGCGCACCACGCCGTTGACGTTCACCTGGGAGGCATCGATCATCTGCTGGAGCATCAGACGCTCAGGGCTCCACCAGTAACCGGTGTAGATGAGGCTGGCATATTTGGCCATCAGCTCATCCTTGAGGTGGGCGACTTCACGGTCCAGAGTGATGGACTCCATGGCCCGGTGAGCGCGCAGCATGATGGTGCCGCCAGGCGTCTCGTAGCAGCCGCGGGACTTCATGCCCACGTAGCGGTTCTCGACGATATCCAGACGGCCGATACCGTTTTCGCCACCGATGCGGTTCAGGGTTGCCAGAACGGTCGCTGGCGTCATTTCAACACCATCCAGCGCAACGATATCGCCGTTGCGGTAGGTCAGCTCAAGGTAGGTGGGTACGTTCGGCGCGTCTTCCGGCGACTTGGTCCAACGCCACATGTCTTCTTCATGCTCGGTCCAGGTGTCTTCCAGCACGCCGCCCTCATAGGAGATGTGCAGCAGGTTGGCATCCATGGAATAAGGCGATTTCTTCTTGCCGTGACGCTCGATCGGAATGGCGTGCTTCTCGGCGTAGTCCATCAGCTTTTCGCGCGACAGCAGATCCCATTCACGCCACGGAGCGATGACCTTCACGCCCGGTTTCAGCGCGTAGGCGCCCAGTTCGAAACGGACCTGGTCGTTGCCTTTGCCGGTGGCACCATGGGAAATGGCATCCGCCCCGGTTTCATTGGCGATTTCGATCAGACGCTTGGCAATCAGCGGACGAGCGATGGAAGTACCCAGCAGGTACTCGCCTTCGTAGACGGTGTTGGCGCGGAACATGGGGTAGACGAAATCACGCACGAATTCTTCGCGCAGGTCGTCGATGTAGATTTCCTTGACGCCCATGGCCTGGGCCTTGGCGCGTGCCGGCTCGACCTCTTCGCCCTGCCCCAGGTCAGCGGTGAAGGTCACCACTTCGCAGTTGTACGTATCCTGCAGCCATTTGAGGATTACCGAAGTATCCAGGCCCCCGGAATACGCGAGAACCACCTTGTTTACGTCCGCCATGCCATCACTCCACCGGGTTGTACGGAAAACCAGCGATTCTACCGTTCCAGCCGGAAAATTTACAGAGGCGCGACAGCTTCTGACGACGAGGCGACGTTAGGGCCGCCGATGCCCATAGGCTCAGGAAGTGGCGGCTGCACTGGCAGTGGATGCGACGGGCGCGGGACGCTCGTCGGGCGCTACTCGTTCCAGATGCACATTCACCCGGCGATTGCGCGCGCGGTTGGCGTTACTGGTATTGGGCACCAGCGGGTAGCGCTCGCCATGAAAGCGCAGCGTGATCTGCTCTTCCGGGATACCCTGCGCCTTGAAATAGTCCATGACTGCCAGCGCCCGGCGGCGCGACAGATCGCGGTTGGTCAGCCGGTTGCCGCTATTGTCCGAGTGTCCATCGAGCTCGATGTGATTGACCGTGGGATCGGCCTTCAGGTACGCAACCATGGTATCCAGACGGGCCTTGGCCTTGGCATCCAATTCGATTCCGCCACCGGGGAAGCCGACCTCCGACTGCTTGACCTGATCGAAATTCATCGGCAGCAGCTTTGCGGTACAGGCCTGGTAGTCCGCGAAGGCCTTGCTGAACTTGACCGGCAGCAGGCGGACTTCCAGGGTGCCACCATCCCTTGAATGGTGGCGAATGAGCGGAGTGCGGCCTTCCATCAGGCCATTGATCAGCCGTCCGGCCTGCGCCTGCGAAGTATTGAACGGAATCTCGCCGTTGCCGACCCGCACCGATCCCAGATTGATGTCGCCCCGACCGGGTTGCCACGGCGCCGCTGCGGCGAGCAGCGTCGCCGAACCGCTACCAAGCGCCGCATAGGAAGCCTTGAGGCGGAACGTCGCCTGTTCGCCGGCACGGCGCACGAACTCGCCGGCACCGAAATCGGTGATCGGCTGGCTCAGGCGGCACTCGAACTGGTCCCCTTCGACTTTCCACTCGATGCTCTCCAGACGCGTCTGGAAACTGATCGCCATCGCCGGGACGCTGACAAACACACTGAGCAGGGCTACATATAGCTGGCGCACGGGGGGCTCCACTTGAAAATGACGCGAAACAAAATTGCTTCCTACAACGGGCTATCGGTTACTTCCTACAAAACTTGATAGCGAGTGCCTGAGGGAGTCTTTTCCGGTAGCATTCCCAGCGAGTTTGACCCGCCTGGAATTCCCAATGTCCGACCGCCTGACCCTCTTGCGCCCCGACGACTGGCATATCCATCTACGCGATGGAGCTGTCTTGCCTAATACCGTTGCTGATGTAGCCCGTACATTCGGCCGTGCCATCATCATGCCTAACCTGGTTCCGCCCGTGCGCAACGCGCAGCAGGCAGACGCGTATCGCCAGCGAATCCTCGCCGCGCGTCCGACCGGCAGCCGCTTCGAACCGCTGATGGTGCTGTACCTCACAGATCAGACCACCGCCGAAGACATCCGCGTCGCCAAGGCCAGCGGTTTCGTCCACGCCGCCAAGCTGTACCCGGCCGGGGCCACGACCAACTCGGACTCCGGCGTAACGGCCATCGACAAGATCTTCCCGGCGCTCGAAGCCATGGCTGAAGTCGGCATGCTGCTGCTGGTGCACGGCGAAGTCACCCGCGGCGAGATCGACGTGTTCGACCGCGAAAAGGTGTTCATCGACGAGCACCTGCGCCGGGTCGTCGAGCGATTCCCGACATTGAAAGTCGTGTTCGAACACATCACCACCGCCGACGCGGTGCAGTTCGTGAACGACGCTTCGGCCAACGTGGCGGCGACCATTACCGCGCATCACCTGCTTTATAACCGCAATCACATGCTGGTCGGCGGTATTCGTCCGCATTTCTACTGTCTGCCGATTCTCAAACGCAACACGCATCAAGTCTCGTTGCTGGACGCCGCCACCGGCGGCAGCGGCAAGTTCTTCCTGGGCACCGACTCCGCGCCCCATGCCCAGCATGCAAAGGAAAACGCCTGCGGCTGCGCCGGCTGCTACACCGCCTACGCCGCTATCGAGCTGTACGCCGAGGCCTTCGAACAGCGCAATGCGCTCGACAAGCTCGAGGGCTTCGCCAGCTTGCATGGCCCGGCCTTCTACGGTCTGCCGGCCAACCAGGACACCATTACTCTGGTCCGTGAAGAATGGACCGCCCCCGCCAGCCTGCCTTTCGGCGAGCTGACCGTCATCCCGCTGCGCGCCGGAGAGAAGTTGCGCTGGCGTCTGCTGGAGGAACATGTGTGAGTGAAGATCATTTCGACGACGACCTGGACGGTCAGAGCGGTGGCGGACCACGCCATCCGATGGCCGCTCGTTTTCGCGGTTATCTGCCCGTCGTCGTCGACGTAGAAACCGGTGGCTTCAACTCGGCGACCGACGCCCTGCTGGAGATCGCGGCGGTCACCATCGGCATGGATGAAAAAGGCTTCGTGTTTCCCGAGCACACCTATTTCTTCCGCGTGGAGCCGTTCGAAGGAGCCAACGTCGAACCCGCAGCGCTGGAGTTCACCGGGATCAAGCTCGATCATCCGCTGCGCATGGCCGTCAGCGAAGAAACCGCGCTGACCGACATCTTCCGTGGCGTGCGCAAGGCGCTCAAGGCCAACGGTTGCAAGCGTGCGGTGCTGGTCGGCCACAACGCCAGTTTTGACCTGGGCTTTCTCAACGCGGCAGTGGCTCGTATGGACATGAAGCGCAACCCGTTTCATCCGTTCTCCAGCTTCGATACCGCGACCCTCGCCGGTCTGGCATACGGTCAGACCGTGCTAGCGAAAGCCTGCCAGGCGGCTGGCATCGATTTCGACGGTCGCGAGGCTCATTCGGCCCGTTACGACACGGAGAAGACCGCCGAGCTGTTCTGCGGCATCGTCAACCGCTGGAAGGAAATGGGCGGCTGGCACGATTTCGACGATTGAGCCTTCGCTCCTGAAAAAACCGGCCTTGTGCCGGTTTTTTTATGCATCGAACGCGCCTGTTCTTTAATGATCAAGCGGCGCCAGGCGACCACTCATCGGAGTCAGTCAAGAACAGTTTTGACAAGCATTCTCATTACCATTAGTCTCCTCGGCACCAGGCAATCACTAGCGACGGTTCCCCACTTATGTATGTATGTCTCTGCCAAGGTGTTACTGACGGTCAAATCCGGGACGCGATTCTGGACGGCTGCTGCAGCTACCGGGAAGTACGCGAGGCAACCGGCGTTGCCAGCAAGTGTGGGAAATGTGCGTGTCTGGCGAAGGAAGTGGTGCGTGACACCCTGACCGAGCTGCAGAGCAGCCATGCGGCTCTGGCTTATCCGGCAAAATTTTCTGCCGCCTGATTTACCCTCTTTCAGAGAACCGGACCCAGTGTCCGGTTTTTTTATGCCTGTAATTCAATCGCTTAGCACCAAGATGCGGAACTCAAACATTCTTATTTCTATTTAATTTCACTTAGTATTCAATAACTTAGGTTTGACAGACTTTTAAGCGCGGATCAAACTCGCGGTCTATCTACACAAGCCATTGGCAGGACCCCGGACATGAAAGGCGACATTACAGTCATCCAGCATCTCAACAAGATCCTCGGAAACGAGCTCGTCGCGATCAATCAGTATTTTCTCCATGCCCGCATGTATGAAGACTGGGGTCTGAACAAGCTCGGTGCCCATGAGTACCACGAGTCCATCGACGAGATGAAACACGCGGACAAGCTCATCAAGCGCATCCTCTTCCTTGAAGGCCTGCCCAACCTTCAGGACCTGGGCAAGATCCTGATCGGTGAGCACACCCGCGAAATGCTCGAGTGCGATCTGAAGATTGAGCAAAAAGGTCTGGCCGATCTGAAAGCCGCCATCGCTCACTGCGAGACCGTTGGCGATTTCGGCAGCCGCGAAATGCTTGAAGACATTCTCGAATCCGAAGAAGAGCACATCGATTGGCTGGAAACGCAACTCGGCCTGATCGACAAGATCGGCATTGAAAACTACCTGCAGTCGCAAATGGGCGAGTAATCACCGCCTTTGACCTGCAGCCATGAAAAAGCCCCGCCTCATGCGAGAGCGGGGCTTTTTCTTGTCTGTCTGCCGAGCAATGGTGAACCTGAATACTGGGCAATGCCTTGCGCAGGTGCGCATATCAATGCGCAGCTTATCTGCTCATTCGCCGCTGGATCTCCAACCCAAACCCTATAACTAATTGATTTATAGGGTAAATCTTGTACTGGCACGCCTTTTGTAATCCGTTCTGCTTTTAGCCCATCGCCAAGGAGGCTCGGCATGGCTCAAAAGGACGGCACCGTGCCACAGCGGCGCGCCACCTGTTTTCCCCGCACCGCGGCCAGCGCCATCAGTTCCTGTCCTTTCAAGGGGCCGGACATCGCCATCGTGCCGGTGCGCTACGCACTCGACCGCTCGCGCTTCGATGTCGATGGCGAAGCCCTTAAACCGCTGCCCAGGGACGGCGTCTGGGCACAGCTGCCGGCGCTGCATACGCGTGGTTATACCCTTCGCCAGTTGTACGACGGCTTTGTGTACGTGTTCGACGAAACCGCCGACACCTTCCACGAGTACGCGGTCAGCGGCGCGGATGCGACGCTCACGCTCATCAGCCGAGCCGACGTATCGCCCGCTGCGGACATGCCCCCGCCCCGGTCTTATCTCTCTTACCCACGCACTCACCAGCTGCGCCTGGCGTTTTCCTCCCGGCCCTGGAGCCCACGACTGTGCGAACAAATGCGCGCCAGCCCCGAACATCGCGCCCGGTGGATGACGGCTCTGGATCTGTCGCGCTACAGCC
>NZ_JBAJGT010000040.1:0-545 GCF_036706555.1 Pseudomonas sp. JDS28PS106
TACTGTGAAGACGACATTCGCCGAAAACTTGCAATTACTCACAAATTTTACCTTAGCCTGTTCACCACCAGTGAAAGTGGTCAACAGTCTATCTTTCTATCACATACCCAAATTTTTAAAGAACGATTCTGATAAAGATCAGAAATCAACATTCAGGCACCAAGCGGTGGAATGCTCATTTCTAAGCTTTGACAGCAACACAGAAGCAGTGAATGGTGGAGCCAAGCGGGATCGAACCGCTGACCTCCTGCGTGCAAGGCAGGCGCTCTCCCAGCTGAGCTATGGCCCCGGGAACTCAACCGACCACCAAATAATGGTAGGTCTGGGCAGATTTGAACTGCCGACCTCACCCTTATCAGGGGTGCGCTCTAACCAACTGAGCTACAGACCTAAAGCTTACGCTTGAAGCTGCTTCTAATCGTCTTCTTCAATGAATCAAGCAATTCGTGTGGGAGCTTATGGCGCAGCTGAGTCGTCGATTAAGGAGGTGATCCAGCCGCAGGTTCCCCTACGGCTACCTTGTTACGACTTCACCCCAGTCATGA
>NZ_JBAJGT010000041.1:0-535 GCF_036706555.1 Pseudomonas sp. JDS28PS106
TGGATCAAGGCGTCGAGCTTTTTTAAGTAAGCGTTCTCTGCTCGCAAGTAGGCCAGTTCCTCGAGCAATTGCTGCTGAGTGCGCTCGTTATCAGCAGGACAAGGCTGTACAGACTTTCTGGATGGCTTACGAGGCATGCCAGGCCCTCTCTCGCGGTGCGGCTTCAGCGCATCAATACCGCCGGCATGATACAGCTTCTTCCATTTCCCAACGTCGTTTCGCCCGCGAATATCAAACAGGATGGCGGCTTGCTGGTCCGACAACCCCTCCTGCTCGATCCGCTTCAAAACAGCGAGCTTGAACTGGACATCATAGCGACTGTATTTCTTGGCCAGACCGGATCGGCCATGCTGCTCATAGCTTCGGACCCACCGCTGCAACATCGAATGGGCAATGCCATTTCTGACGGCCACGCTATTGAGACTGTCGCTGGACAAGCACTGCTTGACCAGCTTGAGCTTGAACGCCGGATTGTACTTCGTCATGGTTGTCCCCTTGGGTCGAACTGGATGTCCAACTTTTGGGGGTCAGTTCA
>NZ_JBAJGT010000004.1:0-429936 GCF_036706555.1 Pseudomonas sp. JDS28PS106
ACCATAGAGCATTGGAACCACCTGATCCCATCCCGAACTCAGCAGTGAAACGATGCATCGCCGATGGTAGTGTGGGGTTTCCCCATGTGAGAGTAGGTCATCGTCAAGATTCATTCCGAAACCCCTGTTTGCGCATGCAGACAGGGGTTTTGTCTTTTCCGGGTTCTGCAAATGCAGGAGACCAGGCATAAAAAAGCCAGCGCTCGTTTCCGGCGCTGGCCAGCGGACTATCCAGGAACGTCAGAACTCGTAGCTGAGGGTTGCGCTGACATTGCGCTCTTCTCCAACGTAGCAGTAGCTCAGGCTCGCGCAGGACGCGATGTAGCTTTCGTTGGTAAGGTTATTGGCGTTGACGCGTACGTCCAGACCTTTGAGCCCCACCTTGCCGAGGTCGTAGCCCACCGAGGCGTCATACAGAGTGTAAGAAGGCACCTTCATGGTGTTCTCGGCATCCGCCCAGCTGTATCCCACGTATCGCACGCCACCGCCTACACGCAGGCCGTCCAGCGTTCCGCTGTTGAACGCATAATCGCCCCAGAGCGAGGCCATATGCCTGGGCGCCTGGGTCGGAGAGTTGCCCTTGTTCTCGATCACATTGTCCGGCGTGCTCAAGGTGCTGGGCATTGACTTCGAATACTCGATATCAGTGAAGGTATAACTGCCCAAAAGCTTGAAACGCCCGGTCAGCTGCATGTGCGCTTCGAGCTCCAGGCCCTGTGAGCGAACCGCGCCTACCGGACGATAGAAGTTTTCCTGCGGCAACTTGGACGCCAGATTCTCCTGATCGATGCGAAACACCGAAGCGGTGTACAGGTCGTCCGTGCCCGGCGGTTGATACTTGATGCCTGCTTCCCACTGCTTGCCGTCGGTAGGCGCCAGAGGATTCCCCGCGCTGTCGGAGTAGGAGTTGGGGTTGAACGACTCCGAGTAGCTCAGGTAAGGCGCGATACCGTTATCGAACAGATACAACACGCCGGCGCGGCCAGTGGTCTTGGTGCGCTTGTCATTGATTTCAGTGCCTTCGGGCCGCCCTGACTCGGCGATCCGGTTTTCATCCGACGTCTCCACCCAGTCATGGCGAAGCCCTAGAGAGAACCGCCATTGATTCCACTCGATGAGGTCCTGGGCATAGACGCCGGTCTGCTCCAGGCGCCTCAGGTAACTGGTGGGACTGTAGTAAGAGATCGCGGAGTTTCCGTAAACCGGATCGAAGCCGTCGAGGGAGGCAACCGAGCCGCTGCGCCAGTCCACGACGGTTTTGCGCCGCTGGTAGTCAGCGCCCAGTAGCAAGGTGTGCTTGGCGTTGTCGGTGAAGAATTCCGCTTGCAGCATGTTGTCGACGATGAACGAATGCAGTCGCTCGTCACCGCCGGAGTAATAGCGGTTCAGCTCATTGCTGGTCGGGCTCGTCCAGCCATAGGCATAGACCTGATCGAGCTCGACCTTGGAGTCCAGGTAGCGGAAGTTCTGCCGGGCCGTGAAGGTATCGTTGAAGCGATGCTCGAACTGGTAACCAAAGGATTGCTGATCCCGGCTGTAACCGTCCACGCCCGGCTCGCCGTCGAAGAAGTGCTCGGAGATACGCCGACCGTTGCGTTGATGCAGGCCGCCGTCAGCCGGGATACCTCCGTGGTAGCCGCCTTCGGGGTCATGCTGGAGATAGGCCTGCAAGGTCAGAGACGTGTCTTCGGAGAAGTCGATGCTGACCGTCGGAGCCAACGCATAGCGTTTCTCTTCAGCGTGGTCGAACTGCGTGTCGGACTTGTCCACGAGGCCTGTCAGGCGATAAGCGATGCGCTTGTCGTCGTCCACAGGGCCGCTGAAGTCGAATCCCATTCCGCGCTGGCCCTGCGTGTCGACCGTGGCCTGGATCTGGTGATAAGGCTCATAAAGCGGCTTCTTGCTGGTCAACGCCACCAGCCCACCGGGCGAGCTGCGTCCATAGAGAACCGACGACGGGCCTTTGAGAATATCGACCCGCTCAAGAAAGTACGGGTCCACCTGCATGGTGCTGTAGGTGCCGCTGTCTCCCATCGACTTGAGGCCATCCAGATAGATGTTATCCACAGCCCCATCGTTAAAGCCGCGCATGGCGACATAATCGTATCGGTGAGTGGCGCCATAAGGATTGGTCAGCACGCCCGGCGTGTAGCGCATCGCCTGGGAGACGGTTTGCGAGCCTTGATCGTCCATCTGCTGACGAGTGACCACCGAGACCGATTGAGAGGTTTCCAGCAGGGCTGTACTGGTCTTGGTGGCAATCTGGCTGTGTGTCGCGTTGTAGCCTTCGGTACTGCCCAGCGCGTTGCCCAGCGCGAAACCGCGGATGTCGGTGGTCGGCAAGGCCAGCGCTTCGGTTTCGGCGCGATGCAGTACATAGGCATTGCCATCCGCGGATGCGGCTTGCAGCCCCGTGCCGCTCAACAGAATCGCCAAGGCCTGATCGACGGTGTAGCGGCCCTTCAGCCCTGGCGATTGCACGCCCGAGGTCTGCTGCGGCGTGGCGGAAAGCGTAATTCCCGCCTGGCGTGCGAACTGGTTCAGCGCGTCTCCCAACGGAGCTTGGGTAACGGAATAGTCACGCACACCGGTGGCCACAACGGCCGCGTCCTGTGCCGATACGTAGCTCGGCAGGACGGCCCCGCCTAGGGCAGTCGTCAGCAGAGCCAGGCGAACCGCGACGCGGAGTCTGTTTCGCGCTGTTGCATCGCAGATCGGGTAAGCATGATGTTCAAGACGCATTCGATTGGAGACGAGTTGCCGGATCATTGGGTGTTCCGAAAGGGAGGGTGATTTCTCTTAGCCGGACGAACCCGCAAAACCCGCCAAAAAGAATGGGGCTCAAGCCCGTCCGCGCAGGGTCACCCACCAGGGCGTGCGCGAGCTGAGCTCCACAGGCAGGGTCTTTGGCAGTACTGCCAGCAGCTTGTCCGTGTCGTCGAGACGAAACACTCCGGACAAGCGCAGGTCTGCGATCTCATCCGTGCAGCCCAGATGACCTCTGCGGTAGCGGGCCACTTCGGCGAGGAAGTCCCGCAGACGCATGTTGCGGGTCACGATCAGGCCATCGACCCAGGCGCTGGCATCCATGTCCGGGTTCTGTATCAGGCCGGCCCGCCCGCTGGTCACCCAATACTCCTGACCAGTGCGGACCGGGACAGCGTCTGCACCCGGCAAGCGGATCAAGAGTTCGCCCGCGCTCACGCTCACCTTGGTCCGCTGCTCATCCTGACGCACGACAAAACGCCCGTTGAGGGTTTCGAACAGTCCATGTCGACCATGGACCTGAAGCGGCGGTAATGCACGCTGCTGACCCCCATCGGTGACTACCAGTATCTCGCCTCGGGTAAGGACGACCGACCTTCGCCCGCCGCCGAAATGCTGATCCACCGCGCTGTCGGTATTGAGTTGCAGCCGCGTGCCGTCCGCCAGACGGAAACTGCCGCGCTCCCCGACACGGGTCGCGTAATCAGCGCGCCACTGTTGCACTGGCCCCGCATCGCGCGCCAGCCAGGCCCCCGACCCCAGCACCGCCACCCCCGACAACAGCTTCAGTGCCTGTCGGCGATCAAGGCGTCGCTTACTGTTATCCAGCGCCTGAAGCGCCGCCGATGGTACGGGCAACGCCTGGAATTGGCGGTTCAGCTCGCCGTTGAGCGTCTGGACGCGCTGCCAGGCACATTCGTGTTCGGCATTCTCGGCTCGCCAGCGCTCGCACCGTGCATAAAGGCGCGAGCAGGCCGGTTCGCCTTGCAGGCGCAGCGACCACTGAATGGCCTGCCTGACCACCTGCGAAGACGGCTGATGTGTCTGCGAATCCAGGCTCATGCCTCGTATCGCAACAGGTAACAGTGATAGAGCGCGTCGGCGACATAGCGCTCGACGGAGCGCAGCGAGACACCCATCTGCGCCGCGATCTGTTTGTGGGACAAGCCCTCGCATTGCGCCAACAGAAACGCCAGTCGGACCTTGGGCTTGAGGCCATCGAGCATTCTGGCGATGCTATCCAGCAGTTCGAACACCAGTTCGCGGGACTCCGGGGACGGCGACTCAAGCTCGGGACGATGCGCAAGCGCCTCCAGATACGCCCGCTCGATTTCTTCGCGGCGCCAGTGATCGATGACCAGACCTTTGGCGACGGTACGCAGAAACGCGCGCGGCGCTTGCAGTTCGATACGATCGCGCCGATGCAGCAGACGGATAAACGTGTCCTGGACCAGATCCGCTGCATCCGCCGCGTTGTCCAGCTTGCTCCGCAGCCATCCATGCAGCCAGCGATGATGGTCGACGTAGAGCGTATGCAGGCCTTGGTCATGAGAAAGCATAAAGGCGCGTCATCCTGGCGCTACGTAAATGATAATAAGTCGCATTGTCTGAAAGCGTCGTGGGAAAAGCAACAGCCCGATACGACAAAACCCGCCGTCTACAGCCCGGCGGGTCGTTGCAGGCTCGGATCAGGCGAACAGTGCCCGAAGGTTCTGCATGGCGTCGTCAGCGAATCCCTGGAGGAAGGCTTCAAAAGCCGGTAGCGGATCGCTGCTGCCGGTCAATGGGTCGGCGATGATCGTCCAGCAAGCCACGCATTGATCGGCGCCGGTCGGCTCCACCATCATGGCGGCCCAGAGGTTGCGCACCGGCAAACTGGTATGAATCAGGCTCCAGGTCATGAACAGCGCCTCGTCATCGCGACTGTTCAATTGCTCGATCGCCACGTTGCCATCCTTGAAACGCTTGTGGCGTACCGAGCCGCGCCCTTCACCGCTGACGACGATGCTGTCCAGCGCAGGAATGAATGCATGAAAGCCACCGAAATCGCCCGCGACGGCCCACACCGCATGGGCGTCGGCAGGGATTTCCACCGTGGCGACGACCCGGCACTGCGTCGGGTTGGCGATCAAGGTGTCCGGTTGCAGATCGTGCTGTTGCATATGCATGTGTTTCTCCTCGTTCGTGCAGGTAGGCGCGGAATCAGATGAACCCGATCCGCTTCAGGTAGGCGCAGCCCTTGTGCAGCAGCGCCGGGGTTTTACCGGGATACGTCTCGCCCATTTGCCGGACCACGGCTTGAGCGTTGGCAAAATCGATCATCGAGATATCGCCAATGTCTTCTTCGAAGCCGTCCAGGTAGAACCCCAGCACGCCGAACAGCGCATTGCGGCTATCCACCTCGTTGAGTCGGGCCTGCCACTGCTCGACGCTCACCAGGTCGAAGGCCAGGCCCGTCAGCCGGAAGGTGTCTACGTAGTCGCGCCAGCTCAGCGGCAGGGGATTCTGGAGGTTGAAGACCGCGCGGCCGGGTTGATACCGGCTGGCCTGAAAGCCAATGAAGCGGGCCAGGAAGTCCACGGGCATGAGGTCGAAGTTGATGCCGAAGTCGGGAACGACGCCCAGCTGCATCGAGCCCTTGAGCATCAGCATCAGCCGGTTCTTGTCCGGCTGGCAGACGCCGCTCTTGCTATTGAAGGCAATGTTGCCGGGGCGGTAGATATTGGCCTGGACCCCCAGCTGCGTGGCGCGTCCGAGTATCCGCTCGGCCACCCACTTGCTCAGGTTGTAGCCGTTTCTGAGATAGATTGGCGGCGTATCAGCGGCGGGAAGCTCCAGCACCTGACCGTCCGCATCTACTGAACTGCACGCCGACAGCGTCGAGACGTAGTTGAAGATTTTCTTGCTGCGGCCTTCGCACAGCTTCAGGCACTCATGGATCGGCGCGACATTGTCGCGGACCAGGCTCGCGTAATCCTGTACGTGGTTCACGTTGGCCGCGTTGTGCACCAGAGAACCGAAATCCCGATCCAGTCGCTCATAGACCGCGTCGCTCAAACCCAACCGGGGCCGGGAAATGTCGGCGGCGTGAATCGTGACCCGGCTTAGATCGAGATGTTCGAGCTGGTTATCGCGCAAGGCCTGAAGGAATCGCTGCTCGGCGCTCAGTTCCGCGGTTTCCCGCACCAGGCAGGCCACCTCGGTAGCGCCCCAGCCCAGCATCGCTTCGAGGATATGCACACCGAGAAAACCATTGGCGCCGGTGACGATGACTTTATGAACATCGCCCAACCGGCTCAAAGGCAGCACCGGCATGTCCAACGGGGCGTGGGCGTCGATGAGTGCTTGCGGGCTGATCGTGCCAGCGGCCTGCGCCTGATCGTCGATCAGCGCGGCCAGCGTCAGGATCGTGGGCGCTTCGATGAACCGGTTGATCGGCACGCTGCGGCCAAATTCTTCCCGGACGCCCAGCAGCAGGCGCGAAAGCAGAATCGAATGCCCGCCAAGGTTGAAGAAGCTTTCGTCGGTGGAGATATCGGCGCCGGGCAGCTCCAGCAACTCGCTCCACAGCGTCTGCAATCGTCCTTCGGTTGGCGTTTCAGGGGCACGCCGCGACGGCGAAACGGCAATGCCGGTCTCGATGCCCAGCAGCGCCTTGCGGTCGACTTTGCCATTGCCGGCAAAAGGCAGGCTTTCCAACTCGGTATACACGGCCGGTTGCATGTAATCGGGCAACAGGCGTCGAGCGTGGGCTTCCAGGGATTGCCGAGGCGTGGCGACGTCGGCTTGCGGCTGGGCGATGAACGCCAGGATTCGGCGCTGCGCGTCGATGACAACGGCGACTTGGCGATAAAGCCCGGCGTTGCGCAGGCAATGCTCGATTTCCTCCGGCTCCACGCGAAAACCACGAATCTTCACCTGATTGTCGCGACGCCCGGTCAGCTCAATGCCTTGAGGCGTCCATTTGCCGATGTCGCCGGTGCGATACGCACGCACACGCTGACCGTCCGGCAGCGGCAGCCACAGGTAACGTTCGGCCGTCAGCTGCGGATTGTCGATATAGCCGAGGCTGACGCCGGGGCCTGCGATGTACAGTTCGCCTTGGGTCTGCTCAGGCACCGGGCGCTGCTGCTCGTCCAGTATCCACACCTGACTGTTGGCGATGGGTTTGCCCAAATTGCGATTGCTGCCGGATTTCTCGAACTCGCCCGCTGTCACCAGGACCGTGGCTTCGGTGGGACCGTACAGGTTATGAAAATGACAGCGCCCGGCCAGACGCTCGATGACGTAGGGTTCGCAGACGTCTCCGCCGGTCATCACCTGTTGCACGGGAAGCGGCTCGTCCAGCGGCAGGATGCTCAGCAGCGCCGGCGGCAGGAAGGCATGGCTGATACCCTGCTTCAGCAGTTGCAGCAAAGGTTGCGGGTCGCGCCGCTCGTCTTCGTCAGGGACAACCAGCTCGGCACCGCTCAGCCAGGTCGGAAAGATATCGATCAGCGATGAATCGAACGCGAGCGTCGAGAACTGCAACACCCGGCTGTGTTCGGTCAGGTCTGCGTAGTCGGCGTACCAGGCCGTGAAATGGCTGAGATTGCGCTGACTGAGCAGCACGCCCTTGGGCTGGCCGGTAGTGCCGGAGGTATAGAGCGCCATGCAGGCCGAGTCGCCATCGGGCGAGCGCAGTACGACCGGTCGCTGGGTGGCATCCGCCTCGATATCACTGATGTCCAGCGCTGGAAACTCTGCCGCCGCCAGCGGGTGGGACCCGTCATGCAATAAGAGGCGAGCGCCGGCATTTTCCAGAATGAATTGCTGGCGCTGTACAGGCTGGGCAGGGTCCAGCGGCAAATAGACGGCACCCAGATCCAGGATCGCCAGAATGCCCGCATACAGCGCCTGGCACTTGGGCAGGCAGATACCGATCACCAACGGCTCATCGGACGACTCCGCCCATGCCGGCGTCGAAACCAGGTGGTGTCGGATGGCGAAAGCCCGGTCCCGCAGTTCCCGATAACTGAGCGTGGCGCCTGCGACTCGCAAGGCGGGCCGCTCGGCGTGAACGAGCAGACTGTGGCGCAACCGCTCGATCAGTGGGGTTTGCGCGAGGGCGAGTAGATCCGCTCGCGAAGTCAGATTCAGCCGATGGATGAACAGCAGGCGCTCAAGCGCCTGCAGACCCAGCTGCGCAGTGCTCTGCGAAGGCTGCGCGGTGGGCAGGCTGTCCAGATGGCGGGCGTCGCGCGCCAGACGACTGACGAGCAACGCGACGTCTTCCACCAGCGTCGTCACCGCTGCGTCACGCAGCATCCGGCCGTTACCGGATGCCTCGCCCGGCAACTCGCGCTGCACAATCAGGCGCTGAGCGCTCAGCGAACCGTAGCAGAACAACAGCTCAAGCCGCGGCAGACAGCTTTCCGGATCAGGACGCTGACCTACACGCAGGCTCAGCCGGGCCAGGCTCGCCGCCGCGGTCGAGCAGAGCGGGTCGGGATCGAGGCTGCCGTCGTCGATCAGCAGGTCGGCGCGCTTCAAGCGCTCGATAGACGAATCGTCGTCAGCCATCAGATGACAGAGGTCGTGACCATGATCGGCCAGTTCAGCGCTCAATTGATTCAACGCGGCGCTGTTGCCGATCAGCACGAGGTTCAGGCGCTTCATTGCGGCACCTCCTGATCCGGCAGATAGTCGGCCAGCGCCTCGCGCACGCAGGGGGCCTGCAGCATTGAGCTGAGGCTGAAGAAGCGCATGATGTTGGCCACCAGCGGATGCTGCGGACCGATGGGAAAACTCATCGCCTGTGCTTCTTCCCTGAGGGACCGCTTGACCGCATCACGCACCGGCAACTGTTCGATCAGCCGGAAATCAAAGCCGGTCTGAATGTCGTTGGTCAGGTAGTGAGCGATGAACACCGGCAGGATTCGCGCAATGCACTGGCGGTCTGTCTCCGGCGCGGTATGCCAGTAGATCCTCACCATTCGAGCCCAGAACCCGGAATGACGACCCTCGTCCAGCAGATGATCGGCCATCAGTCCCTTCACCGATTGCTTGACCGAGTCGTCCTTGGCGAAGGCCGCCACATCATTGGTCACGGTGTTTTCGGCAATGGCGACGCAGATCAACTCCACAGCGTCGCGCAGGTGCTCTGGCGCAAGGGCCAGCGCGGCGGGAATAGCCCGGCTCAGTTCGATCTCGTCGGGCAGCGCGATGGGCTCGATCCCGGTCAGGGCGACGGTCTGCTGCATGAAGTCCATCGCCACCAGCGCGTGATAATCCTCGTCGACCACCACCGTCATGGCGTCGTAGCGACACGCGAAGGGGAAGCGGATCGCAAAGCTGTTCTTGGCGATGGCGCGTGCGGTCTTGTCGACGATCTCGGTTTCGAAGATCACGACATCATTGATGAACTTGTACAGGCTCTGTACCAGCGCGTAATCCCGCAATTCGGGACATTCCCGCAGGAAGGTGTCGCTCAGCACTAGCGGTTGGCGGCTGAGTGGATAAATCAGGCGGTCGTCGTTTTCCACGAGCCTGCGGGGACGCGTCCGAATGGTGGCGCGGCCTTCCCAGCTGTCGACGAACGATCGGTAGTCTTCTGCTTTCATGGCGGATTCTTCCTTGTCGGATCGGTAGAAGTTCGTCAGGCGCTGACCTGCATGTCCCGCATGCTCAGGCGCAAGGTGTCCCAGAGCTGCATACGGCTCTCGACCGCGGCGATAGCGGCTTGATAAACCTCGCGCTGGCGCTGTTCGTCGCCGTTTACCAGGCGTGCAAGCAATTGCTCGGCAGCGGGTCCGTGGTCCTCCGAGTCGACCTCGATATGCCGTTCCAGGTAGTAGCGAAAGGTCGGCGCCTGTCCCGCGCCGATCTCCCAGCGGTCGAGAATGGTCTGGAACATCTGTGGGATGACGCTCTCACGCCCGTGGAGAAACGCAGCGGCCACACTGTGGGCCGGCGCATGCAGGGCGGTTTGCAAGGTATGGGTAACGAAGATGGAGGCGGCCTGGTCCGCGTTTACGCGTCGCAATGCGTCGGCGTAATCCACGCCCCGGTTCTGCAGATCCACGAAATGCTCGATCTGCGAAGTACTGGCGCCGATCTCGCGCATGGCATCCAGGTATAACTCGAAGTGGCTGCAATGACCCTGGGTGAGCCTGTCGTCGGATTCTTCGCCGAGCACGATTTCGTTGATCAGCCTGGCGGCGGACGGATCCACGGGTGGCAGCCAGGGAAGCCGGGTGCAGGTCAACTCCTGCTGCAGCCGTTTGGTCAGCGACATGAAATCCCATACCGCGAATACATGGGTCTCCATGAAACGCCTCAGTGCATCCAGAGAATCGATTTCGGAAAACAGAGGGTGACGGCTCAATGCGTGTTTCTTGTGTTCCAGAAGTTGCACTTGGCAAGACATAGTCGTACTCCGTAAGTTGAATGCTTCATCCAGTTATTACAAGTTTCCGATGTTCGAACAGCAGCCGGTGCCGACAGTGGTCCGGCGTAGCCGGCCCGGGCTGCGGGCGAGCGAGAGCCTGCCAGGTTGGCTGCTGTTATCGAGTCGGTCGTGCTGGCAAAACCGGCGGTTCATTGCTGCCGCTGAGGAGCCCGGGAGGATCAGGGTTTCGCGGGCGTTTGTTTCAATTGCCGATATTGCTGCTGGAAAAAGTTAGAACAAACCAAGTGTGTTGTGCAAATGTTTTATCGAAGTATTTTTAATTGCATTAACTTGAAGTTGATCGGGTCAGTGCAAAACTTCAAAGCAAGTTTTACATGGATGTAGACAGCCCTTTCGGCCTAACTAAGCCAAAATCGGAAATGACGAACGAATGCCTCGTCCAGCGCTGCCGTAATACCGAGTTGTCGTTTGTTATTTGATAGAAGTGGGCGGTGCAGGAAACGACTTCCCATGTCTCTACGCCCGTTTGAAAAGCTCCTTCAAGCGCGTCCTAGTGAGCGGACGATCACTGCCGATTCAGCGGCGAACGTCCCCAATCAGGCGTACCGTCCAGCTGGTTGCGCCTGATCAGAAGGGAGTGTGCCTTATTCCGGGGACACGTCCGTCGGACACGGAGCAGAACGAAGTAATGGGGGGAGGGTGCGCGAGCGCAGAACTGGCTCGCGGCGAATGATTCAGACGGGAGCGTGCTTGCGACGCCGAGCGGGTTTCTTTTCGGCTTCAGCACAGGATTGCAGGTAGGCAGTGATAGCTTTCACGCCGCGATTGAGGTGCAATCGCAACGCTTCGACCGCTTCGTCGACCGACTTTTCTTCAGCGAGCCGCAGCATCAGCCAGTGGTCGTCCTGCGCCAGCTTGCCCAGATTCATTTTCTCCAGGTTGAAACGCAGGAAGCGCTCCTCCTCATTCAGGCCTTGCTCGACCAGGCGCATCAGCCGGGCATTGCGCGCCTTGGCATACAGCGCCATGTGGAATGCCCGGTTCAGCGTACCCATGTGCGAATAGTCGGTCTCCACTTCCATCAGCTCGATGCACTGCCGGGCGGTAGCCAGGTCCTGGGCATCGAGCAACGGGATCGACAGACGCAGGGCTTCCGATTCCAACAGGATGCGCAGCGCATAGGCGTCGACTGCATCCTCGGTAATGAGCGGCGCCACCACTGCGCCCTTGTTGGTTTCGACCCGCACCAGCGATTGCGCTTCCAGCTGGCGCAGGGCTTCACGCACCGGCATGCGGCTCACGCCGAACAACGACGCCAGTTCCTGCTGGCGCAATGCCGTGCCGCTGGGCAGGCTCCCATCGAGAATAGCGTTGCGCACCTTCTCCTCAATGACGGCCCGGGCGAGGTTCGCTGGAATCTGCTCGTTGCCGAGCACAGCGCACAGAAAGGCTTCCCTGTCGGATTTACGCATAGGCATGGGACTTTACGACCTGTATGGAGCGAACGAGAAGAGCGGCAGCGGGCTTGAAGCAAGGTGCAGCGAGGGCATATTCCTGTCCGGAGGAAGAATGGAGACGTATGCCGTATTTTAGCGGGTCCTTAGAAACGGATCGCATGAGGATTTATACGCTTATGGACATTCCAGCGCGTTTTTATAACCAAAGGCAGCGCAAACCGAGCGCTTGAGAATCGTTCTGATCTTTAAGGTGCATCACGGACCTGTAGGAGCCAGCTTGCTGGCGATGCGCGCAACGCGGTTTGCCTGAACACCGCGTTGCCCCGTCCTGCTGTGCCGCGCGGCAGATTGCCTACCCCGCAAACCGCCCCGACACGAAATGCTGCACGTCATTGAACCCCGGCGTGGAGGCATGTCCGGGCGTGACCAGCGAATCGATGAACGCCTCGTCCTCCGGCGTAATCCGAACCTCCAGCGCACGAACATAACTGTCCCATTGCTGCTCGGTACGCGGCCCGACGATGGCCGAACTCACGGCCTGATTATTGAGCACCCAGGCGATGGCGAACTCAACGATGCCCACGCCCTTGCCCTGCACATAATCCTGGATCTGCTGGGCGATGCGCAGCGACTCGGCACGCCACTCGGTTTCCAGAATCCGTTTGTCCTGGCGACCCGCGCGGCTGTCGCTGGCGGGCGTCACGTCCGGCGCATATTTGCCGCTCAATACGCCGCGTGCCAACGGGCTGTAGGGCACGACCCCGAGACCGTGGAAGGCGGCGGCAGTAATCTGCTCGGTTTCCGCCTGCCGATTGACGATGTTGTAGAGCGGTTGGCTGATGACCGGTTTGTCGACCCCCAGACGCTGCGCGACGTTGACGATCTCGGCGATGCGCCAGCCGCGGAAGTTCGACACACCCCAGTAGCGGATACGGCCCGAGCGAATCAGGTCGCCAATGGCCGACACCGTGACCTCCAGCGGCGTGGCGTGATCCTCTTTGTGCAGGTAGTAGATATCCAGATAGTCGGTGCCCAGACGCCGCAGGCTGTTATCGAGGGCGTTGAAGATATGCTTGCGGTTCAGGCCGGCGCGATTGGGCGTTCCGTCCGCCGGGCCGATGGCAACCTTGGTGGCGAGAATCCAGTCACTGCGCCGGGCAGCAATGGCCTTGCCGACGATCTCTTCCGAGCGCCCGGCGTTGTAGACGTCTGCCGTATCGATGAAGTTGACGCCCTGGTCCCAGGCCTTGTCGATGATGCGTGCAGAGTCTTCGGCGCTCGTCTGCTCGCCGAACATCATCGAGCCGAGGGTCAGGGTGGAGACTTTCAGGCCGGACTGGCCGAGGGTGCGATAGGTCATGAGTCCTCCATGTCATAGTCGGGTTGCAAGCCGCCCATACTGGCTGCTTCGCAACCGGCTGGGAAAGAATGAAAAGACAGGTCGTTAGAAGGATAGGATCGATTCGGGCGACGTCACGGACTGCGCGCTCGACGGAACAGTGAGGAGCCGACCGTAGCCGGCTCCAGCCCCGTGCTCAAGACGACGGCAGTGCCGGCAGACCCCAATCCTGGAGCGGAAATTCGGCAAGCGAGGTGAGCACCAGATCAGCATGCGCATACTGCTCGCGTGGCATATGCGAATCCGGCACTGCCACCGCAGCCATGCCCGCCGCCTTGGCTGCCGTCACGCCGAATGGGGAGTCTTCGAACACCAGGCAGTCTTCCGGCGCGACCCCAAGCCGTTGCGCCGCCACCAGAAAAATATCCGGAGCAGGCTTGGCCGCGCCGACCTGTGGGTCATCGGCCGTGACTACGGTTTCGAACAGCTCGAACCAGGCGCGATGCAGCGTGGTTTTCGCCTTGAAGTAATGCACCGAAGAACTGGTGCCCACGGCAATCGGAATCTCGTTGGCGGCCAGATGCCTGACCAGCGCCTCGGCCCCCGGCATCGCCGCTGAACGCGGGAAACGCTCGTCGAGCATCGGTTCGCGAATTTCCAGAAATTCATCGACGGAAATCGGCAGCTCCAGCGCTTCGATCACGTATCCGGCGAAATCCCGCGCACCCCGGCCAATCGTGTGCTGCTTTACCGACCAGTCGAAGGTCTGCCCGTAGCGGCTGGCAATCAAGTGCGTCACTTCGGTGTAGATGCCCTCGGTATCCAGCAACAGGCCGTCCATATCGAAGATCACGGCCTTGATCGTGCGTCGCTTGTTTTGCTCTGCGCTCATGTCGTCACATCCGCTCATCAATTCGTGACCAGACTAACGGTTCGATCAAGAGTGTGGCTAGTCCCGGGCCATTCGCATTTCTCCCGGAGCGAAACCGCGCGCCGACCCGCAAAAGCGGGTTACGGCGCTGGGCCGGCTCCGCGCCCGGTGATAATCTTCTCGATCCTTTCGACAGCGCAGCCGCTGTCATTCCGTGATCGCATGCGGCGAGCAGGGAAGACCTCAACCAGCAGAATGGATATCGACGAGTCATATGAACAAGACAGCAGGTATAGCGGCAGGAGTCGTTGTCGTGGTGGGCGCATTGGCAACCGCGGGCGCCTGGTACACCGGCACGCAGCTGGAAACCGCCTTGAAAGACTCGCTCCAGCAGGGCAATCAGGAACTGGCTGACACTTTCAAGGGCACCAGTACCAGCGTGACCGTCGAGATGGTGTCGCTGGACCGGCACTTCTTCACCAGCACCGCGCATTATCGTGTCGACATCCAGAACCTGGACGACAGCACCCAGAGTTCCCAGTGGCTGCTGGTCGACCATATCGAGCACGGGCCGCTGCCGTGGTCTCGCCTCAAGACCCTGAACCTGATGCCGGTCATGGCGCTGAGCAATGCCGAGATCGAAAACAACGAAAGTACCGCCAAGCTGTTCGCCTTGAGCAAGGGCGCGGTACCCGTGAAGGTCCAGACCGCCATCGGTTACGACCGCTCCGCCAAAGGCTGGATGCAGCTCGCGCCACTGGAAATGAACGACGCCGACGGCACCTTCAAGTTCTCCGGTATGCGGATGGATTTCGAAGGCTCGGATAAAGCCGAAAAGCTGGCCGTTACCGGTAACATGGACGACCTGCAAATGAACGTCGATTCTCCGGAAGGCCCGGTGAGCATCGGCATCAAAGGGCTGACGTTCGACACCGGCGGCACCAAAGGCCAGTCGGGTTTCTACCTCGGACATTCGAGCCTGAAACTGCAGGACGCCGCCTTCCAGGCCGCCGGCCGGCCTGCGGTGCGCATCACCGGTCTGACCAATACCA
Organism: Pseudomonas sp. JDS28PS106; assembly: GCF_036706555.1. Taxonomy (NCBI): domain Bacteria; kingdom Pseudomonadati; phylum Pseudomonadota; class Gammaproteobacteria; order Pseudomonadales; family Pseudomonadaceae; genus Pseudomonas; species Pseudomonas sp. JDS28PS106. The sequence continues at coordinate 14,876 of NZ_JBAJGT010000004.1, forward strand.
ACATGGCCCAGGAAGAGGGCGGCAAGTTCTCCGCGCAGGTCAACTACGACGTCGGCATGATCGCTTACGCCGACAAGGACGTAGGCTCGGCGCATATGGGCATCAAGATCGGCAACTTCGACGTGGCCGCAACCCAGTCGCTCTACGATCTGTACCAGACCAAAATCCTGCCGCAGCAACAAGCCGCCGCCGCATCGGGTATTCAGCAACCGCTGCAACTCGAACCGGCTGACGAACAGCGCATGAATGCCGATCTGGCAAAACTGCTGGCCGGCAAGCCACACATCGAGCTGGAAAAACTCTCGTTGAAGACCGCCAACGGCGAAAGCCATATGCGCGTTGCCATCGACCTGGCCGATCCAGGCTCGCTGGACCAACCGGCCAACGTTCTGGCGGCCAAGGCACTGGGTCAGATCGAGGCCAAGGTCGTTCTGTCCAAGCCGATGATTCGCGACCTCGCGACCCAGCAGGCCATTCGGGAGGGCCAGACCGACCTGAACCTCATCGCCCAGCAAGCCAACGCCGCCAGCGACATGGCGAGCGTCATGGCCGAAATGATGCAACTGGCGAAAGTCGACGGCGACAACATCGTCTCCAACCTGCACTACGCCAACGACGTCGTGGACTTCAACGGCCAGAAAATGCCGCTGCAAGCGTTCCTGGCGAATGTGCTGGGCAAGGTGGGGGCGTTGAGCGGGCAGTAAATCGATGGGCACCCGTCAGAACGGACAGTATTCGTTCTGACGGGTATCGCCGGATTACTGGGTCAGACCGACCAAGGTATCGGCCAGTAGGCGGGTACGCTGCGAAGTGCCGGACGTCATTTCGCTGGAGCCTTCCAGTTCGTTGAGAAGACCGGTCAAAGTGCCCACTTCCAGCGACTGCTCTTCAATGTGTTGAGCAACCTTGCGAATCTCTTCGGCAAGGCGATCAATGTCGGTTCCGATGTCACTCGCGTTCTGCGAAGTCTTCTGAGCCAGTTGGCGCACTTCATCCGCGACCACCGCAAAGCCACGACCCATGTCGCCCGCACGTGCGGCCTCGATGGCCGCGTTGAGCGCAAGCAAGTTGGTTTGTCCGGCAATTTGCTGGATGGTCTGCACCACCGATTGAATGCGCAGGCTGGACTTGGCCAGCTCACGAGAGCTCAACACCACGTCGTCGGCCTGATCGGCAAGACTCTTGACCGTCACGCCTGCCTTGTCGATGACCTGCTCCTGATTGGAAATGGTCTGCGACAGCTCGTCCATCGAGACGTGTAGTTCGCCAGAGTAGTGACGCAACTGATCGACAATCGCTTCCTGATCCTGATGAGCCTTGATAAGCACATCGCCCAGGTCGCTCAGCCCATTGAAGACAGGCTGAATCTGATCGTCCAGACCGGTCGGGTCGATGGACTGTACGAAGTTTCGTTGTTTGAACTGGTCGATCTGCTTGACCACCACATGGCTAAGCCCCGCGAGTTTCTTGATCTGCCGACGCAGGAAAAACGCCTTGAACTCCCCGTAGTAAGCGATGAAGTTATCGGTGTACTCGTCGCGGAACGGCTGACCCTCGTCCGTTCTGAAAAAGAATACTGCGGTCAGCGTCTGGTTGAGATTCAGTCCAAGAATTTCGCCGAACGTAGAAAACCCAACCACCGGAGTATCGCCGAACACATCATTCATGCGGCCCAGCTCAGCGCCGTTGTTCAGACGGCGCAGAATGCAGTCGCTGAGCAGACCCAGCAGGGGCTTGCCCGACTTGCCTTGCAGGAAACGAGAGAAGTCTCTGCGCGTTGCATCGATCATCGACGTCCGCTTGACCATCACAAGCTCTTCGCCCGGAGCGACGTCGCAAAACAGATGCACCCGATCGTTTTCATAGTCGATGCGCGCAATGGAGCGCACGAACAGTTCTTCGCCTACCCGGATAGCGAAGGAGTACTGCGCGAGTTTGCTTTCGAGTTCACGGCGCTCGCACTGCAACGCGTCACACAGTGCAGTAACCATGCTGCAGATCTCGCCCTTGGCGTTGACCACCTGGCTGATGTAGCGCTCTTCGAGCGACGCTGTCAGGACGCTGAGACTCAGCGAGGTCGGCTCGAAATTCTGACTTTTGAACACCCCGAAACGCACATTCTTCGCGCTCTTGAGAAACACGACCTGGGCGTGGTTTTGGTAACTGCGTTTGCCGTCATGAATAAGGGTTTTCTGAAAGTCGCCCTTGCCACCGGCGGAGCCTCCGACAAACAGGCATGGAAATCGCCCCGACTCGTAAAGCGCTTCCATGAAGAAGGATTCCGATGCCGATAGCCCGTCGAACGTGACATAGGCCAGAGTGTCACGGTGGTCGATGGAAGTGCTGATCTGGACGCGCTTTATAGAGTCGGTCAGACGTGCAATACGCTCGCGCATGGAAAGATGCTTGCCCCGACCGCGAATGTCTTCACTGTGCAGCGGGATATGGACCACTTCTGCGCTTTTGATCACGCTGGCATCGAACAGCGCCAGCACGATCCGGTCCCACTGGGCACCCGCGGCGCAGTACAGGGAATCGTTATCCGAACACAGCTCGCCTGACGTAGTGCACAGGCTGATTTTTGCGCTTGGAAAGCGCGCCGCGATGGTTCGGGCAACCTGATCGAAGTCGACGTGCGGCGACACGAAACCGGTCAGGTAGACAGGATCGATGCTGACGCTCGACAGCTTGTCATTCAGATCCCGGGCCGAGGTGATGACACTGAGTACACCACCGGCTCGTGACGCCTTGGCCTGAAGACGTTTAAAAAGACTCATGTTGGATCCCGCTAAAGATAAAAGGCTCAGGACCGAAAACAGGTCTGATACCTTGCCATCGGCCAGGAAGCCGTTTAATGCAGGCCGTGGCTGGTAGATTCTATCTATAGCGCTGATTCAGAACGTCGGGATGCAGGCGCTTTTCAACTCCTGTGAAATAGAAGTGCGCGAAATTACAGAATTTCTGGCGGGGGCGATGTACGGCATGCAAAGCTCTGAAGTACCCGGCATAGGGGGCGTGGAGCGAGCAGTAGGCGGTTCTGACCCGTCAGAACAAAAAGGTTTGTCCTGACGGGGAGTAACGGTTATTGAAAGCTTTTTAATAGTCGTTCGGCCACGTGTCCTTGATGCCTTTTGATCGCCGGTACAGGTACAACGCGACGCGTAGCGATATGAGCACAAAGGCAAATATTCCTACCGTCAGCCAAGTGTCGCCCAGATGCCTTTCCAACACGTTATAAAAGTACGCTACCGGAATGGCGATAGCAGTCATTATCAAGAAATACTTCATCGTTATCCTTGGCAGTCTTCGTGTGGGTCCTTCATAGGACATTTGACGATCTGCTTACCGGTCTGCCATGCAGCCTGGGTCGCGACTGTCGTTTTGATCGTTTTCGCATGCGCTGCTTTTCGCGCAGCCAGCTTCGCAGCTCTGTTTGCAGTGTTAGCGGCCTGACCGGATAACGTCCGCAGCGCTTTCGAAGAGTTGTACACCGTCTTGGCAGAACCGAGCAGGCCCGGAGCTACCGCTCCAAAGACGCCGGAGGCTCCGACGTGCTTCCAATTGATATCAACACATTTCCATTTGATATCCGTCAGGTCTCGGTCGTTGTCCCAGTTGTCTTTCATCTGCCCGAGCACTTGCTTGCCTCCCTGCATGCCGACTTCGACTGCCGCGCCTATCGCCGCCTTGACCAACAACCCCCCGATGATCACCAACGGCACAAACAACCCACTCGGGTCATAGGCAACCGAAGGAATGTTCAACGCATACACATACGCATTCGGTCCGCCCCTGAATCCGATCGGGTCCTGGCTGGCGTACCGGCCGACATCCGGCAGGTAGTAGCGATGGCGGTTGTAGTACAGGCCGCTTTCTTCGTCGTGATACTGGCCCTGGAAGCGTATCGGCTGGTCAGTGGCGCCTTGTTGGTCGGTAACGGCGCGCCAGTCATCGGTGCTGGCCTGCCAGAGGATCTTTCCGTGCTCATCGCTCAGTTGCAGTGGGGTGCCGATCTGGTCGGTGTGGAAGAAACCGATGACCGGGTCGCCCAATGTCGGGCGGCATGGGTCCGGCAGTGGCTGGTCGGCGGCTGCCATATCCCGGCGCACCGCCAACAGGTCTGGGCTATCCGGCTCGCAGCGCTGTTCCATGCGCAGGAGCGGGATGAAACCGTCCGGCTCGTGCACAGTGGTGCGCAACCCTGTCTCCGAAGCTTCGGCGCACTGGCGCTCGCCATCCCAGCCATAGCGCGTGACGCTGTACGTATCTCCTTGGCGCACGGTCTTGGCGATGCGCCGGGATAAAGCGTCGTAGCGGTAGGTCGCCTCGATCACCGCACCGTCGGGACGGTGGCGCAACACGTGCGTCAGCCGCCCCGCACCGTCGTAGCTCAGCTGTAGCCGGTTGCCGTCGGGATCGCGACGCTCGACCAGATTGCCACAGGGGTCGAAGCGGAAAACACAACCCTCGAAACGCTCGACGCGGTTGCCCGACCAGCGTGAGGGCGATGCGTCGGTGGCCGACATGTTATTGCTGGAATCGACATAGCCAGAACGATACAGCTCGTTGTGCTCGTAATGCGTCCGGGCGCTGTTCATGTCGTCTTGATCGGAGTCCAGGCGGTTGCCGGCCGGGTCGAAACGGTAGAGCCGCTCGGCCGCGGTGCCGCGCTGACTGGCGATCAGGTGGCCGCTCAGGTCATAGCGGTAGCGCAAGTCCGAGTGCAGGCTGTCGCTGATCTGCGTCACCTGGCCGAGTGCGTCATAGCGATAAGCGCGCTGCCAGTCTTGCGCGGCGGCCAGTTTCAGATGGCTGTGCGACAGGCGCCCGCCCGTATCATATTCCCGCAGCTGGCTGAACAGCGCCTGCGGCTTGCCTTTCAGCCGGGCATCACGGTGAGTCTCGCGGTGCAGCCCGTCGCGCTCGAAGCCCAGCTCGACCGGGCCCGCCAGTACTCCATGCACATGCCCCGAACCGTACGTCAGCCAATTGACTTCGGGAGCATCGCCATAGCGACTGGCCTCGCGCACGCCGAGTGGGTCGTGCCGGTGCTCAACACTGTAGACCCAGCCGTCAGCATGAATCTGGTTTTCCAGACACAGATTGCCGGCTTCGTCGTAGGCGAAACGCACCTCGCCTGCCGGATTCCGGACGCCGGCCAGCCGGCCGTCTGCGAGCCACTGGTAATGCTCGCTGAATGCGAGCGAATCGTCGACAGCGGGATACGCTGTGCTGAGCAAACGCCCGTTGCGGTCGTACTGGTAATGGATTTCGCGCTGATCGGCATCGATGCGCGTCACTAACTCGTCGGCAGGGTTGTAGCGATACGTTTGTCGGCGCCCGTCAAAACCGGTTTCTTCCACCAGACGATCCAGCACGTCATAGCTAAACCGCGCTTCGGTGCCGTTCTGGTTAATGAGCGTGCTCAGGCGACCGGCTTCGTCGTATTGCATACGCAGTTCCTCGCCGGCCGCGTCGGCAACCCGTGCCAGTCGTCCGCTGCGGTCCCAGAAGAACTGCGTGCAGCGCCCTTGAGTATCGGCCATGTGCGTCTGTCGGCCTTGAGCATCGTAGCGGTACGCAAGGCTGGTGCCGTCCGGCAAGGTCAAGCCCAGGACTTGCCCGAGCAGGTCGTAGGCGTAGCGGGTGATCTGGCCCGTCGGGCCGGTCTCGACCGTTACCCGGCCTTCGCCGTCGTACTCATAGCGCTGGGTCTGGCCGGAGCAGTCGGTGATGCTGGCGGGCAGCCCGAGGCGATTCCATTGCAGTGTCCTGACACCGCCCTTGGCGTCGACGATGCGTGTCGGCCGATCCGGCAGGTCGGTATCGTCGTAGTGATAGCGGGTCTCCCCGGCAGGGCCGTGGGCGCGGGTCAGGTTGGCATTGGCGTCGCGCTCGAAAGTCCAGCCGCGCCCCATGGTGTCGACCAGTTCCTTGAGCTGCCCGGTCTCTTCATCCAGTGTCAGACGGTAGCGGGTCTTGCCCGGCGTTTCTTCTTCCAGCAGGCGGCCCTGGCCGTCGAGACGGCGACGGGTCTCACGCCCCAGTGGATCGCGGGTCAGCACCAGGCGGCCGAACAGATCGTATTCGAATTCGACACGGCTGCCATCAGCGCGGACCAGCGCCGACCAGCGTTTCTGGCCTTCGTTACCCGCGAACTCGTAGCGTTCGACCCGCCCCAGGCTGTCTATGACGTCCGTGGCATCGGCGTAATAGCGGAACTCGCGAGTCAGCCCTTCGACTTCGCGCTGTTTCAGCACGCGGCCGTCAGGCTCATGCTTGTCCCAGGTGTAACGGACTTCCAGCGCGCCCGGTTCACCATGCGCCACCATGATGTGGTTGTTCCAGGCAAACACCCGGACGATTTCCCCCGCCCGGTCGCGCACCGCAACCAGATCGCCGGTCTCGTTGAACTGGTATCGAACCAGCCAATCGTTGCAAAGCGCCTGCGGATCGAAGTGTTCCGGAACCGGTCCGTTCGGGTTGGCGAGAATGACACCGCACAGGCGCACCCCATCGTCACTGGCCCCAGGCTCGCAGACGTGCTGATACACCAGAACATAGCTACGGCCCGCGCTGTCGCGAATGCTGGTGAGAAAGCCGCGCTGGCTCCAGCCGAACTCGGTCTGGTAGCCGCTGCGTCCGAAGGTCGAGTGCAGGCGCCACAACCCGTCGGGCTGGCGCTTAAAGCACAGGTGACTGGTGTCCATCAGGACCACGATAGTGTCTTCGCTGTGCTGCATCGACACCGGAACCGCAGCCCAACGGCCTTTCCAGGGCTGTGGCAGTTGTCCGGGCGTCTCGCTGCCGCCCCTGCGCAGCCACAGCTGCTCGCTGCCCGAGTACAACACTTTTCCGGGCTCCAGCGCCGGGAAACGAATGGCTCGCCCTTGGGAATCAATCAGCACGCACGCTTCGGCATTCAATTCCAGCAGCATGCTTTCGCCCGGCAGCCACCAACCCTGACCCAGCCTGCCCACCCGGGGATTGCTGGACAGATAACCGCGCCCGAAACTGAACGTGTCCGGCGCCGCCAGTGCGAAATCCACCTCTTCGGGCAGCAACTTGCAGCCCAGCATCGGATTCACCGGCTGGCCGACGTTGGGAATGCATGCCGACACGCGATCGGCCATGCCGACGCCCGCACTGCCGACATGCACGGTCGGCGAGCCGGTCGCAATGACGTTGCCGGAGACTTTCTCGCCAACATGGGAAACTGGCAGCCCGCTCATGTCAGGCTCCCCGATTGCAGACCGTTGACACGCCGGCCGGAAAGATCAGCAGTTGATATCGACATTGGGGGACAGAATCTCTATTTCAGAAGCAGTGATGCGGATCGTGCTCTGGCCGCAGGTCAGGCGGATCTCCTGATCCGCGGTCAGCTCAATGGTTTTGCTACCCAGTTGAATGCTCTTGCCGTCGAGGGTGATGGTCGATCCATCGTCGGTGCCGCCCACGGCCAGTTTGTAGCTGTCGCCAACCGACAGGGTTTTCTTCTTCATGACCTGGGTGGTCTGGTTCAGGCCCACGAAGGTGTTCATTGCCATGCCGACGTTCAGGCTGTAGCCCAGGCCCACGTTTTCCATGCGCCCGAGGCCCACGTTCTGCAGCGAAGCCATCAGGATCGTCTCGGACTTGTTCATGCCGATCTTGACCGTCTCGTTACGATCGACGGTTTTGCTGCGGTGGGCATGCACGGTGATGGTTTCGTTGTTATCCACCGTTTCGGTGCGGTCACGCCGGACATGCACCGTTTCGTCGTGATCGATGGTCTTGCGGCGGTCGTGGCCCACCCAGTGGGTTTCGTCGTTCTCGACCTCGATGTCCTGATTCCGCTCCGCATGGATATACAACTGCTCCGCCCCCTTCTTGTCCTCCATGCGGATTTCGTTGAAGTTGGCCGGCGTGCCGCCTTTGCTAGAACGGCTTTTCACGCCGCTCTGGGTCGCATTGGCCGGCAGGTCGTAAGGCACGGTCTGTTCGGCGTTGTAGACGCGGCCGGTGATGATCGGGCGGTCGGGGTCGCCTTCCAGGAAGCTGACGATCACTTCCTGGCCGATGCGCGGGATCTGCATCGCGCCCCAGTTCTTGCCGGCCCAGGCCTGGGAGACGCGGATCCAGCACGAGCTGTTTTCGTTGGACTGGTCATGGCGGTCCCAATGGAAATGCACCTTTACCCGGCCGTACTGGTCGGTCCAGATTTCCTCGCCTTCGGGGCCGACGACCCGGGCGGTCTGCGGGCCTTTGACGATCGGGCGCGAGGTGTTGGCCAGCGGCCGGAAGCTCTGCTTTGCATCGATACAGGTCAGCCCGCATTCGAACTGAATGCCTGCGGTGCCGCTGCCGCTTTCCAGGCTTTCCTGGGCCACGTAGTACCGGGCGCCGATGATCAGGTATTCGCGGTTCTGATCCTGGCGACCGAAGCCGGACAGGCTGAACAGATGACCCGAACCGAGGCCGCGTGCGTTGCCGCTCAGCTCGACCCGCTCATGCAGGCTTTGCAACGCTTCCAGGCGGGTGCGGGCGTAATGTTCGCCGTCCTGACTCTGCACGTAGGTGCCGGGGTAGTCGTAGAGCGGATAGTCGCCGGCCGTGTGCGGGCGCGGCATGGCCGAGCGCACTTCGATGCTGGCGGCCGGGCGCTGGAAGTCGTAGTCGTTGAGTTCCAGCGATCCGGGCTGAACCTCCTGGGCCAGACGCCAGTCGTCGATATGATCGCGCTCGCGGTGCTGGCCGTCGGGCGGGAAGTAGGGCACCGACTCGTAGCCGAACACTGTCTGATGCGCGCCGTAGGCATCGGCCAGCACCAGCACATGGCGGTCTTTCTCATGGCGGAAGAAGTAGTAGATCCCTTCCTGTTCCATCAGGCGGCTGACGAAGTCGAAGCTGGTTTCCCGGTACTGGACGCAGTATTCCCACTCTCGATACGGCCGGCTGAGCGCGTCTTCGAAATCGGAAAAGCCCAGGTCGCGAAACACCTGCTTGATGATCTGCGGGATGGTCTGGTGCTGGAAAATACGGCAGTCCGAAGTCCGGGTCAGCAGCCATAGCCAGGGGCGCAGCGACACCTGATAGCTGGCGAACTGACCGCGTTCGACGTTCTGGCTGCAACGCGCGACCACGCCATGGAAATAGCGCTGATTGCCGCCCGCCAGTTGCAGCGCGACGCTCATGGGCTTGCCCAGCAACTGGTTGAGATCGATGGCGCCATCGGCGGAGGTCAGTTGCAGGTCGTAGTTGAACAGCCGTCCCAGCTCGTCGCCGCCGCTCAGATCCTTGAGCAGCAGAACGTCCGGCCCCAGCGGGCTGGTGACGTGCGCCAGGCGGGTGAGTTGCTGGAAATTCATCGGTTATTCCGTCGCCTGATCGCTGAACTGCCCATGATCACTGAACTGCCCATCGCTGAACCGATAGTGCAGCTCGTTGGCGCTCCGGCTGATCCGCACCCCGGCCAGCGGCTTGCCGTCCAGCATGCGGGTCAGGAACTCGCGGCTCATGTCCGGCAGCAGGGTATTGGTCAGGATCGCGTCGATCATGCGCCCGCCGCTTTCGGTCTCGGTGCAGCGCGACACGATCAGGTCGATGACCTCGTCGTCATATTCGAAGGCGACCTTGTGGGTGGCTTCGACGCGCTTCTTGATCCGGTCCAGTTGCAGGCGCGTGATGGCCTTGAGCATGTCGTCGTTGAGCGGGTAATAGGGGATCGTCACCAGCCGGCCCAGCAGCGCGGGCGGGAAGATGTCCAGCAGCGGCTGACGCAGCGCCTTGGCGATGCTGTCCGGGTCCGGCACAGCGGCGGGGTCCTTGCACAAGCCTGCGATCAGATCGGTGCCGGCGTTGGTGGTCAGCAGGATCAGGGTGTTCTTGAAGTCGATCACCCGGCCTTCGCCGTCCTCCATCACGCCCTTGTCGAACACCTGGAAGAACATCTCGTGCACGTCCGGGTGGGCCTTTTCCACCTCATCGAGCAGCACCACGCTGTACGGCTTGCGCCGCACGGCCTCAGTAAGCACGCCACCTTCGCCATAACCGACATAGCCCGGCGGAGCGCCCTTGAGGGTCGACACCGTATGGGCTTCCTGAAACTCGCTCATGTTGATGGTGATGACATTCTGCTCGCCGCCGTACATGGCTTCGGCCAGCGCCAGCGCGGTTTCGGTCTTGCCGACACCGGAGGTGCCCGCCAGCATGAACACGCCGATGGGCTTGCTCGGGTTGTCCAGCCCGGCGCGGGAGGTCTGGATACGCTTGGCGATCATCTCCAGCGCGTGGTCCTGACCAATGATGCGCTTCTTCAAGTGCCGGTCCAGGTTCAGCACGGTTTCCAGTTCGTTGCGCGCCATGCGTCCCACGGGGATGCCTGTCCAGTCGGCGACCACCGAGGCCACGGCCTGATAATCGACCGTGGGCAGGATCAGCGGGCTGTCGCCTTGCAGATCGCTCAGGCGCTTCTGGAGTTCGACCAGTTGCGCGCGCAGGGCCTGGCTGTCGCCGTCGGCAGGCTCGCTGTCCACCACGCCCGCGCTGTCTCGCAGTTGGGCGCGGAGCGCGAGCAGCTCGTCGACCAGGCCCTTTTCGTCCGCCCAGCGGGTTTCCAGTCCGGCCAGTCGCTCATGCTCGGCAAGCAGCGCGGCCTGAGTGGCGGCGTGCCGTGCCTGGGTATCGACGCCGATGGCATGTTCCCGCGCGATGATTTGCAGCTCGGTTTGCAGCGCTTCGATGCGGCGGCGGCTGTCGTCGACTTCGGCCGGGACGGCATGCAGGCTGATGGCGACCCGGGCGCAGGCCGTGTCCAGCAGGCTGACGGATTTGTCGGGCAACTGGCGGGCCGGAATGTAGCGGTGAGACAGTTTCACCGACGCTTCCAGCGCCTCGTCGAGGATCTGCACCTGATGATGTTGCTCCATGGTCGAGGCCACGCCGCGCATCATCAACAGCGCCTTGTCTTCGGACGGCTCCGCTACTTGCACGACCTGGAAGCGGCGCGTCAGGGCCGGGTCCTTTTCGATGTGCTTCTTGTACTCGGCCCAGGTGGTCGCGGCGACCGTGCGCAGCGAACCGCGCGCCAGTGCCGGCTTGAGCAAGTTGGCGGCATCGCCGGTCCCGGCCGCGCCGCCGGCGCCGACCAGTGTGTGGGCTTCATCGATGAACAGAATGATGGGTTTGGGCGACGCCTGAACGTCCTCGATGACCTGGCGCAGGCGCTGTTCGAATTCACCTTTCATGCTGGCGCCGGCCTGCAGCAGGCCGACATCGAGGCTGCGCAGCTCCACGTCCTTGAGCGCGGGCGGTACGTCGCCTGCCACGATGCGCAGGGCGAAACCTTCGACCACCGCGGTTTTGCCGACGCCTGCTTCGCCGGTCAGGATCGGGTTGTTCTGCCGGCGACGCATCAGGATGTCGACCAGTTGGCGGATCTCCTCGTCGCGACCGACGATAGGGTCGAGCTTGCCGCTGCGGGCCTGCTCGGTGAGGTCCACGGTGTATTTGTTCAGCGCTTCCTGCTTGCCCAGCGCGCTGGGTGACAGGGCGCCGCTGGCTTCGCCCGGCACTGCGCCTGCGTTGAAACCGTCGCTGGCGCCGAGCGCGTTTTCCGGTGAATCGCCGACGTATTCATCGAAGCGCTCGCTCAGGGCTTCGACCTTGATCTTGTCGAACTCCCCCGACAGGCTCAGCAGGGCATGGCGCAGGCTCGGCGTCTTGAGAATGCCGATCACCAGATAGCCGGTGCGCACTTGGCTTTCGCCGAACATCAGGCTGCCGTAGACCCAGCCGCGCTCGACCGCTTCCTCGACATGCGAGGACAGGTCGGTGATCGAGGTGGAGCCGCGCGGCAAGCGGTCCAGCGCGTCGGTCAGATCGCGGGCCAGACGGGCCGGTTCGAGGTTGAACTGGCGCACCAGGCGATGCAGGTCCGAGTCCTGGAGCTGAAGCAACTGGTGAAACCAGTGCGCCAGTTCGACATACGGATTGCCCCGTAACTTGCAGAACACCGTGGCTGCTTCGATGGCCTTGTAGGCCACGCTGTTGAGCTTGCCGAACAGTGCCGCGCGGCTGATTTCACCCATGATGGTTGCTCCCTGAAGTATGTGCGGACGCTGTCGCATCGGCGTAATGCCGGGCGAGGATCAGGTCCTTGGCGTCGTGTGCGGGCTGCCCCAGCCAGGTGTTGAAACCCAGCCGCTGGCGCCCGTTGAGTTGGAAACGCGGGACCTCGGTTCGCTCCAGAACCAGATTCAGATCCCAGTCGAGTTCATGGCCCAGGTATTCGGCCACCCAGACCACCAGTTCCTTGAACGGTCGGCCGTCCGGCAGCATGCCCATGTAATCGGCAAGCTTGAGCGGCCCCAGGCGAATCCGAAATTTGTGCTGGCGATCCCATGCGTAACGGCCCAGGCAGAAATCCTCGCCCAGCCGGTTGCAGCCGACCCCGAGCCGACTGCGCTCCGGCAGCTCCAGCCACTGGCCGACGTATTCTTCGATTTCCACCGGCAGGCCGAAGTATTCCTGCAGGATGGCGCGCAGCCCGTCGGGATAGCGCGTCTGGGCCGCCAGATGCCCGCTGAAGTGCAGCCTGGCGGTGTCCGGAATCAACCCTTCGCCCGACAGGCTGGCCATGCCGCGCCCGCTTAGCGAAGCGAGCCGCAAGGACCAGTAATCATCGTCGGGCCGGTCGTGGCTGACCGTCGGCCGGGCTTCCGCCCAGGCGCGATAGAACAGGCTCAGTAAACGATGATGGAAGACGTCCAGAAAGCGTTTGCTGGCGCTGTCGGCATTGTTGCGCTGGCGGTCGCGCACGTATTCGGTGAGATGCAACGGCAACGGACCGTTAGGGCCGCCCAGACCGAAGAAGAATTGTTCGAGGCGGGCGGGTTTGTCGCCATCGCCCGGCTGCACTGAAGCCAGTGTGGAAGGGGCGAACGAACTCTCCGGCTGCTGGCCGAGACGCAACGGGTCGTCTGCCAGACGCAGCGAGCGACCGAGGCGTGGCAAGTCCGGCGATTCGCACTCGATACGACGCAGCGCCTGGAAGAAATCGTATTCCCAGGGCCGGTCCTGCATGTCGTTCAACGTGTTCACAGGGTCGGACGGCGTCCTGGTTTGGCTTTCCATCGCATGATCTCGCCGCGTTCGGTGGTACGTATCACCGTCTCGGTAAAACTGTTGATCGACACGTAACGTGTCAGGAAGCGTTCGAACACCGCGCCGAGCAGGAAAACGCCCGTGCCGCGGAACGCGTTCTCATCGAACTCCAGGGTGATTTCCAGCCCGCGACCGAACACGATCGGCCCCGGCATCGGCAAGCGCCGGGTGCAGGGTTTGCTGCTGACGCCGCGCAGTCCTTCGATCTGTAATTGCAGGGCAGCGTCCTGATCGTCGCCATACAGGCGCAGCAGTTCGCGCAATGCGGCCGCGCCTTGGCCTTGTTCGCTCAACGACAGGTAATTGAGCGAAAGCTGGCTGATCAGTCGCCAGGCCTTGTTGTCATGGGCATGGCTGGCGCGCGGCCGGCTTGGACCGGCCAGACAGCGAATCGACAAGACCGGGGCACTGTCGGCCAGAGTGAAATCGGTCTTGCCGCTGCCCACGTTCATGAACAACGGCAGGTCGCGGTTGGTGCACAGCGCGCTCAGCCCGAGCTGGCGCAGGTCGTGCCGGTAAGGCGCCTGCTGGCCGTCGACCAGGCTGATGAAGGTCTCGCTGCCGACATAGGTCGAGCGCGCGCCTTTGCGCCGCTGCTCGGCGGACAGCACGCGCGGCTCACGGCGCAGGATGTACCACGCCTTGTCACGGCCATGGCGCGATGGATCGCGCACGGCATAGAACGGCAGGAACGGCTGGTCCGGGCCGGTGCCGTGACCGGTCACCGACTGGAGCGAGTGAATCTCGAAGTCCATCGGCCGGGTGCGGTCGGCAATGGCGTGATGCTCGTGTACCCGGTCGGAAAGATGAATGCGGTCCAGGCGACGCGGAAACAGGTTGATCGCAGGCGTGCAGAACGGCACGAACTGCGTCGCGCCGACGCCGCTTTCCAGACTCGGGTCGAAGCGATCGAACAGCACGATCAGCTCCAGCTCCTGGCCGGCGCAGCGTTGTACGGCGCGTGACAGCCGGGCGAACTCCACAAACAGAAACCGCTGGGGCAGGGCAAAGTATTCCTGAAGCAGGCGATAGCCCTGGAACGCTTGCGGAACCACCGGCAGCGCGGCCTCGCGATCATCGAAGCCGCATGGCCGTAGCGCGTCGGCGGGCAGGCGCTCGACCCAGTCCGCGCCGGGCTGACGCACGAACACCGCGCAGGCGTTGCCCAGCAGCTGCTCGTAAAGGCGAAACGGCTGCTCGTCCGCGCCGCTGAGATACAGCGGCAGGCTGTCGAGCTCCAGCTTGTCAAACGTCAGTTCGGCACCGGTACGCAATGTGATGCGCAAACCCGCCTTGGCTTGCGGTTCGCTGGCGGCGAGTCGACCCAGCACGGCGGCAGGGTTGCCAAAATACTCTGCGTCGCTGACCTTCAGCGGCCATAACTGCACTTCATGGGCGGTGCGGTACTCGCAGGAGGTCTGCGAATCGCGACCCAACGCGCCGCGCAGCACGCTGCCTCGCGGCAGGGTAAAGCCCTGGCTCAAGGACCCCTCATCGGGGTCGGCATGCATTTGCACCACGGTCATCGATGGCGTGGGCGCCAGATAGTGCGGGTAAGCGATTTCCAGCAGGTTATGGGTGAAGGTCGGGTACTCGGCATCGAGCTTGAGCTGCACCCGGGCCGTGAGATACGCGAATCCTTCCAGCAGGCGCTCGACATAAGGGTCGGCGCAGTCCAGCCCGGACAGCGTCAGGCGGCCGGCAATCTTGGGATACTCTCGGGCGAACTCGGCGGCACTTTCGCGAATGTGCTGCAGTTCCTGGTTGTACAGCCCGAGCAGGCGTGGGTTCATGAACGTCTCCGTTGTTCGGCGGGCAGGACCTTGACGTGGCCGGATTCCAGATCCAGTTCGGTGCGCAGCAGCAGGGGCAGGGCGACCGGCTGCGCCCACAGATCGCCCTGGATCTCGAAGCTCAGGGCGTTGTGGTTCATCTGGTCACGACCGACCCTGGCGCGCACGCTCAAGGTATGCGCCAGGATGCGCGGCTCGAAGGTCACGATGGCACGATGGATCAGGCTTTCCAGCACCCCGATGTCCACACTCGATGCGCTGTTGCCGGCCAGCGCCGGCAGCCCGAAGTTCACCACCGAGGTGCCAGCCGGACTGTGCAGCGTCGTGTCGGCATCCAGCAGGGAAGTGGTGTTCAGCAACCACGCAAGGTCACGCAGCACCGACGCCTTGAGCTGGTTCAGGGACAGCACCCGCTTGTCCGCGCTTTCCTGCGGGTTGCCCGGATCGTCGTCGGTCAGGCGGTCGAGCAGCGACGGTTGCAGGCGCTCGCGCGGGTTCAGGTCGTTCACCAGTCGAACTGCCAGATCAGGACTTTTTGATCCCAGTAACCCGGACCGCATGCGGCAACCCGGCTGACCGGGGATACATCCAGCTTGCCTTTGTACAAGCGGATCGACTGCAGATCGGTTGCGCATTCGGTGCTTGGGGGCGGCAGAGGCTCGCTGCGCTCGACCATGACCACCAGCGCTTTGCGGTAATCTTCCACGCGCACCTTTTTCTGCTGGTCTTCGCTGAAACGGCAGGGCCATTTCATGTCCAGAACCAACGGAGCGCTGTCAGCGCGGGCCACGGCGCATCGGCCCTGTTCATCGATCAGTCTGATCTCAAGACCGCCAAGACTTGCCGAAGTCAGTCCCTCATGACGTGGCTCGGTTTGCGCGGCGCAGGCGCTCAGGCTGATCAGTAGAGCGATCGACATCATTGCCGCCAGCAGTGCGCGCATCATGTCAGCTCCCAGAACCAGACCGCTTTGGCGCGAAAGAAGTAGTCCCCGCCGCTGCTTGCCGTAACGCCGCGGTTCCACAGATCGATATGGTCACCGCTGGGCCGACCATCGGGATCGGTTTCCTGATAGTAAAAATCCTTGAAGAAAATGATCCCGGTCTTGCCGAGCAAACCTGTGCGCTCTGCGGCGCTGTTGCCGTACACCTTCGGCGGCCCCAGCTGTTGTCTTTTCCACAACCAGTTTGCCAGTGACTCGGCACCACGGGCGTGACCGTGTGCACAGCGTGGCTCGGTATAGGTGGACGAATTGACCGGCAGCGTTCGCTCGTTGCATAGCGCGATGCTGAGACGAATGGCGCATTGATTGGGCCATGGGCCGTCGCAGGCTGGCGCTCCGGGATGCGGAGGGTATTGATTCCACAAGTTGATGAAAGAAGGCTTGGCCATATTCAGTTTCCTTACCGTATTTCTCGCGGACTTCCCTGTGTCGATTGCCCCCGGCCTGAATCGCCGGGGGCTGCCGATCAGCGCTTGGTGTTGGAGCGAATGTTCCAGCCATACTTGATCGGGCCGCCTTCCTTGGAGCCGTCGGCTTTCTGCGGCTGGTAGTCGACCGTCACCTGAGCGAAGTTCAGGGTGACGTTTTCCACCATGCGGTCATCGCTGCCCGAGCCGCCGGTGCTCAGCGAGGTGATGATCACTTCTTCCAGGTTGATGATCATGTACTCGACCTGGCTTTCGCCGCCGGCCTTGCGCACGGTCAGTTTGACCTTGTCGATGTGCTTGCCGCTGGAGCAATGCATCATCAGGTTCGGGGTGGCCTTGTCGACGTACTTGGTGATCGACAGGTCCTGAATGTTCACCTTGCCCGCGCCGCCGCCGGTGCCCTGGTGCATGTTGCCGGACTGGGACATGCCCCAGCTCCAGTTCAATACGTCGATTTCGTCCTTGTGGGCCTTGTCCATCGACTCGCCCTTGATGTCACCGATCTTGATGAAAATATCGACAGCCATGTTTTCTCCTGATGTGGCATGGGCCACTGAGTGGTACGTTCACAGGCCCGTGGCGCGCGGTTTGCCGGCGCCAGGGCCTGTGATCCGATGCATTTCCTTGCGTGACGCGTGACGGTCAGGCGCCTTTTGCCGACGGCAGTTTCGAGACGAGTCGCAGCGAGACGGTCAGCCCTTCGAGCTGATAGTGCGGGCGCAGGAAGAACCGCGAGTTGTAGTAACCCGGATTGCCTTCGACGTCCTCGACCACCACTTCAGCCGCGGCCAGCGGATGCTGAGCCTTGGTGGTTTCGGTGGAGTGCGCCGGATCGCCGTCGACGTAGTTGAGGATCCAGTCCTGCAACCAGCGCTGCATCTCTTCCTTGCCTTTGAACGAGCCGATCTTGTCGCGCACGATGCACTTGAGGTAGTGCGCGAAGCGGCAGGTGGCGAACAGGTACGGAAGACGCGCGGCCAGGTTGGCGTTGGCGGTGGCGTCCGGATCGTCGTATTCAGCAGGCTTTTGCAGAGACTGGGCACCGATGAACGCCGCGAAATCGGTGTTCTTCTTGTGCAGCAGCGGCATGAAGCCATTTTTCGCCAGCTCGGCTTCGCGACGGTCGGAGATCGCGATCTCGGTCGGGCACTTCATGTCCACGCCGCCATCGTCGGTGGGGAAGGTGTGCGCCGGCAGGTTTTCCACTTCGCCGCCGGACTCCACGCCGCGAATCCGCGAGCACCAGCCGTAGTGCTTGAACGAGCGGTTGATGTTCACCGCCATCGCGTAGGCCGCGTTCGCCCAGGTGTACTTGGCGCTGTCCGCGCCGTCGGTGTTCTCTTCGAAGGCGAAGGCTTCCACTGGATCGGTCTTGGCGCCGTATGGCAGACGCGCGAGGAAGCGCGGCATGGTCAGGCCTATGTAGCGCGAGTCTTCCGATTCACGCAGCGAGCGCCAGCCGGCGTATTCCGGCGTAGTGAAGATCTTGCTCAGGTCGCGCGGGTTGGACAGCTCCTGCCACGATCCCATGCCCATCACAGTCGGCGACGCCGCCGCGATGAAAGGTGCGTGCATGGCCGCGCAGACCTTGGACAGCTCGCCCAACAGCTCGACGTCCGGAGGCGACTGATCGAAGTAGTAGTCGCCGACCAGGCAGCCGTAAGGCTCGCCGCCGAACTGGCCGTACTCTTCTTCGTACATCTTCTTGAAGATCGGGCTCTGGTCCCACGCCGTGCCTTTGAATTTCTTCAGCGTCTTGTGCAGCTCAGGCTTGGAGACGTTGAGGACGCGGATCTTCAGCTGCTCGTCGCTTTCGGTGTTGGACACCAGGTAGTGCAGACCACGCCAGGCACTTTCCACTTGCTGGAAGTCCTGGTGGTGGATGATCTGGTTGACCTGCGCCGTGAGCTTGGCGTCGATGGCGGCAATGATCGATTCGATCGACTTGATGGCATCGTTGGACACCAGGTCGGTCTGCGCGAGCGCCTGCTCGGCCAGGGTGCGCACGGCAGTTTCCACCGCTTCGCGAGCACGCTCGGTCTTGGGTTTGAATTCCTGCATCAACAGCGAGGCGAAGTCGCTGGACTGCTCCGCAGCCACTGGCTGGGCCTGATTTTCGCGAGTCAATTCGGTCATGATCGGGGTCCTGGTTACTCGTTGGGCTCGGAGTTCTGGGGCTTGGGCGCGCTGGCCAGGGCCTGGAGCAACGCAGGGTCCTTGATGGCTTTCATGATGATTTCTTCAGCGCCGGTCTTGCCGTCCATGTACGTCAGCAGGTTGGCCAGCTGAGTACGGGCTTCGAGCAGCTTGTTCAGCGAATCGACCTTGCGCGCGACGGCGGCGGGGCTGAAGTCGTCCATGCTCTCGAAGGTGATATCCAGGCTCAGATTGCCTTCGCCGGTAAGCTCGTTGGGCACGGTGAAGGCCACGCGCGGCTGCATCGCCTTGAGACGCGAGTCGAAGTTGTCGACATCGATCTCCAGGAACTTGCGATCCGCGACCGCCGGCAGAGGCTCGGCAGGCTTGCCGGTCAGGTCGGCCATGACGCCCATCACGAACGGCAGCTGGACCTTCTTCTCGGCCCCATATAGCTCGACGTCATATTCGATCTGGACACGAGGTGCGCGGTTGCGCGCAATGAACTTCTGAGAACTGGTTTTCGCCACGTTGCTCCTCCTTGTCGCTGTTGCGACGATGTTGGCGTCATCGGTCGTTGCCGGTAACGGGATTGCGTGGCCCGTGCTGCGACGTCCATAAGGACTCAGTCAGCGTCGGGCCCGCGCAAGTTTTCGAATTGGGACATGCCGTCAGGAATCAGATTGCGCACGATGGTCTCGAAGTCCGCATGCACCAGCTTCCGGGCCCGGTTCAGCAGCATTGGCAGCGGGCTGGACGGCTCGTGCCGCGCGTACCAGGCCAGGATCTGGTCGAGGCTGCGCACCACATCGTCGCGGCTGCCGATACCGGCACTCGGCCGAGCGACGGGCTGACTGCCGACTGATGCCATCTGTTCAACCGAGTCAACGGTGGGCTCCGATCCGGCCATTGCATCGCCGGCTTCGCTTTGGGCCGCTTCGCCGAGCACCAGCAGGCCCTGCTTGAGTGGCTGTTTCAACGCGGAAAGGTCCACGCCCTGTGCCGAACCCACCTGCTCCGAAACCAGACGCTCGATGGCCTCAGCCGTGCTCCGTGCGTTTTCCAAGGCTGCGCGGACGGCGTCCAGTTGTTCGGGATCGCAGTCGCGCAGCGCGCCGGACAACTCGTCGAGGCTCAGGTGCTCGTCGCTGAAATGCTGAAGGCCGCTGGCGTTCAGCGCGGCGCGCAAGGTGATGTTGCCGAAAACCCGCGAACGGACCAGCACGCTGTCACGCAACAGGCGCACGTTGGTATCGCAGGCTAGCCCCGAGAGCGCGTTGACCCGAACGGTCGGGTCGTTGTCATCGTCGGCGTCGAGCTGCGGGTACAGATCGGACCAGTAGGTTTCGAGCAACTGGCGGACCAGTGCCAAGCCGTCGCTCAGGCCCGCAATACCTTGCAGCGCCAATGTGCTCTGGACCAGAAAGTGGGTAATACGCAGATCTTTACTGCGTTGCAGCAGGCTCGCGCTAGTTTGCTCGATGGCTCGCCACTGAGGCGGCTCGGCCGGCTGAACGGCATCGCCCATGACACGCTCGGGTTTACCCTGGGCGTCACGCTCCAGTTGCAGAAAGTCTGCGTCATATTCCAGATCGTCGCCGCACGGATAGTTCGCGGAAACAGGGGCAAGCAACAACGCTACATCCACCAAAACCGATCTCCTTATCAAATCCGATGATGTATTGCTGTTTTGTGGGAAATTTTTCTTTAGCGTGCAGGAAATAAATCGTCAGCGATTTATCTTATGATGTCACTATGGAATCATAAGCAGGCTGGCGTTGTGCATTTTTGGTGTAGTACAGATGCGTTGTCAAGGTTAAGCTATGCACCGCTTGTGGGCCGCAACCCTCCGGGATCAGGGAATGTGCGGGCTTTCACATAACTGTTTCATTTGAGTGAAGCCGCTCTTGAAAGGCGGGGTATCAATTGCAGCACAATAGAGTGCCATCGCGTTATGCGTGGCATTGTGCATGAGGCGTTAATACGGCCAGCAAACTTTTCTTGAGTGTTCCATTCATGAGCGATATATGCAGGGAGGCGCAATGTCGCTGTGCTTGACCATCACGAGTTACCACAAGATTACACCTGGACAATGCCCTGAAAAGACATTGGATCAAGGCGTGATGGCAATTGGCCGTGGCCAGGAAAATGATTGGGTGCTTCCCGATCCTGAACGGCTGGTATCACAGAAACATTGCGTTATTCAGTACAAGGACGGTCGCTATTATCTAACCGATCTGAGTACCAACGGTGTTGAACTGGTCAACGCCGGCATCCGTTTGCGACGCGGCAACAGTGAGCCGTTGCAGGATGGAGAAATCATCCGTATCGGCGAATACGAACTCCGTGCCCGTATCGAGTCCGACATCCCGCTGGCCGATATCGGGCTGACCGGCGTGGACGCATCCAATAGCTTCGAAGCGCTGATGGCGCGTCAGGGCAGTCCAGCGACTTCGGCCGCTCCCTTTGCCGCCCCGGCGTCCGAAGCTCCGGCCACCGCGCATTTCGCGGGCGGTTCTTCCCAGGACACCTTCCCTGATCTGTTCGATTTCCTGACGCCGGCCAGTGCGGCGCCTGCGCCTCGACCTGATCACGTGCCTGCCGAGCTGCACGACTTCCGGCCGCCTGCGCCCTTGAGCCCGCCCGCGCCCGCGCCCGCCGCGTCTGCGCCGGCGGCTTCGCCAGCAGGTCTGATTCCCGATGACTGGGACCCGCTGGCCGATATGTCGGCGCCCGCGCCCTTGACGGCTCCCGCTTCCCCTAAGCCTGCGGCCGCGCCGGAAATCGAGCGCCCCGTTCAGGCTCCGCTGCCCGAGCCAGTCGCGCCGCGCCTCGATGCCAGTGAGTCTCCCATAGGCAGCACTGCCAACCAGTCGGACCTGCTGCAAGCCTTCCTGCGCGGCGCCGGACTGGACAAGCTGCGGATCGATAAGGCGCAGGCCGAAGCGCAGATGGAGGCCATCGGGCGCAGTTACCGGCTGATGGTCCAGGGCCTGATCGATGTGCTGCGAGCGCGTGCAAGCCTCAAGGGCGAGTTCCGCATGCAGCAGACGATGATTCAGCCGGTGGAAAACAATCCGCTGAAGTTCGCGCCGAATGCCGACGAGGCGCTGCTGCTTTTGCTGCGTGGCGACAGCCAGGCGTTCATGGCACCGGAACAGGCGGTGAATGACAGTTTTCATGATCTGCGGGCTCACCAGCTGGCGGTCATGGCCGGCGTCGAAGCGGCGATCAAGCATCTGCTCAAGCGCTTCGAGCCCGGCGAGCTGGAAGCGCGAATGGGCAGCAAGCCGAGCGGTTTGTCGAACCTGTTCGGCGGATCGCGTCAGGCCCAGTACTGGCAGCAGTTCACCACGTTGTACAGCGAGATTTCCCGCGAAGCCGAAGACGATTTTCAGGATCTGTTCGGCCGCGAATTCAGTCGTGCCTACGAAGAACACAGTGCGCGCCTGCGCCGCTCTTGAGCGGCCCTGACAGTCAATGCCCGAGGAATAAGGATGTATCGCAGCGTTGTATTTGCAGCTTTGACCCTGTTGCTGCTCAGTGCCTGTGCCAAGGATGTGCAGCCCCCGGCCCAGCCCCGCGAAGCCGATGCGGACGTCGCGGCCACGCTCGACTTTCAGGCCGTGGCCGGACTCAATCCCGGCGCCACCGGACAGCCCGCGCCCGTACGGGTGCGGGTTTATGAACTGAAGAACAGCGCGGCCTTTCTGCGCGCCGATTACTTCTCGCTGGCCGACCGCGCGCCAGCGACCCTTGGCGTCGACCTGATCGACCAGGACGAAGTGCTGGTCCAGCCCGGCGAACAGCGAGTCGTAGTGCGTCATCTGGCCCCGGCCACGCGTCATGTAGGGCTGGTGGTCGGCTATCGCGAAATCGACCGTGCGCAATGGCGCGCCGTGCTCGATGTGCCGGCTCGCGGCGCCAGCGAACACCGGGTCACCCTCGACGCCCGCGCCATGCGCGCCGACGTCGTTACGCCGCAACCCGCCGCTCAATAGTCAATCGGAGAACCCATGTCCTGGAACAATCGAGTGGTCTGGTCGGAAGGCATGTTCATCGGAACCCAGCACTTCCAGCAGCACGACCGTTACCTTGAAAACCTGATCGATGCGCGCAGTCGTCCGCTGTCCGTCGGTGCCTGGGGGTTTTCCGAGCTGCTGATCGATCAGGGCCTGCTGGCCCAGGGCAAACTGGCGATCGTCTCCGCCCGCGGCCTGCTGCCGGACGGCACGCCGTTCAATATTCCTCAGGACGATCTGGCACCCGTCCCGCTGTGCATCGACGATAACCTGCGCGACGGCGTGGTCTACCTGGCCCTGCCGCTCAAGCGCGCCGGGGCTCGCGACACGGTGGACGAAGGCGAAGCACTGGGTGCGGCGCGTTACGTCAGCCAGGTGCGCGAAGTGCGTGACGACAATGCGCCGTTCGAGAATCGCGCCCCGGTCGCCATCGGTGCTCGTGCGCTGCGCCTGCTGACTGCGCAGGACGGCGTGGGCGACTACGCGAGCATTGGCGTGGTGCGCATCAAGGAAAAACGCGCCGACCAGGCGCTGGTGCTGGACGACAGCTATATCCCGCCCTTGCTCGACGTGACCGCCAGTCGCTCGTTGTCGGCGTTTCGCAGTGAATTGCAGGGGCTGCTGCGTCAGCGCGGTCAAGCTCTGGCGGGGCGCGTGGTGGCCTCCGGTGCCGGCGGCGCTTCGGAAATCGCCGATTTCATGCTCCTGCAACTGGTCAATCGCGCTGAGCCGCTGATCAACCACCTGAGCCAGATCAGCCCGCTGCATCCAGAGCGTTTCTACAGCGAGCTGGTCAGCCTGGCGGGCGAATTCGCGACCTTCTCCAGCACCGAGCGACGCCCGGAGGATTTCCCGCGCTATCAGCACGACGATCTGGCGGCCAGCTTCAGTCCGGTGATGCAGGCGCTGCGCGAAGCCTTGTCGATGTTGATCGACAGCAAGGCGGTTCCGATTCCGATCGTCGAAAAGGCCTATGGGGTGCACGTCGCCATGCTGGCCGACAAGACCTTGCTGGACAACGCCAGCTTCATTCTGGTGGTGCGCGCCGACATGCCCGGCGAAGCCCTGCGCGGGCGATTCAGCCAGCAGAGCAAGATCGGCTCGGTGGAGCACATTCGCGATCTGGTCAACCTGCAGTTGCCGGGCATCGGCCTGTTGCCGCTGCCGGTCGCGCCTCGGCAGATCCCGTATCACGCGGGCTCGACCTACTTCGAACTGGATCGCGGCAGCGACCACTGGAAACAGCTCATGCACTCGGGCGGTTTCGCCTTCCATGTAGCCGGTGAGTTTCCGGGCCTGAACCTGGCTTTCTGGGCGATTCGAGGGTAAGTCGCGATGCAGATCGAAGACGATTCTTCCGGGGCCGGCGCCTCCGCCGGCGACCGCACCCAGTTCATGCCGCGTCCCGGCGGCCGGCCCGCGCCGACAGGCGCCGCACCCGCGCATGCGCCCTTGAACATGGCCTCCGCGCCGTTGCCGAGCGGCCAGGCGCAGGGCCTCAACCCGCTGGAAAGCGCGGCCGGTCCTTTGCTGGCTATGCTCACCCGGCTGCGCAACACCATCGCCCATCCGGCGTCGTCCAGCCTGCGCGCGCAGTTGCTGGGTCATTTGCGTGACTTCGTCGATCGCGCAGAGGCGGCTGGGGTGGTACGCGACAAGGTATTGCTGGCGCGCTATGTGCTTTGCACCGCGCTTGATGAGGCGGTGATGAGCACGCCTTGGGGCAGCAGCAGTGAATGGGGCAAGCAGAGCCTGCTCAATACCCATTACAACGAGTCGTGGGGTGGCGAGAAAGTCTTCAAATTACTGGAGCACTGCCTGCGGAGTCCTCGCGAGAATTTGCACATGCTGGAACTCCTGTACCTGTGCATGTGCCTGGGTTTCGAAGGCCGTTACCGGGTCATGAACAACGGCCGCAGCGAACTCGAAGCGCTGCGCGAGCGCACCAGCGCGGCGATTCGCAGCGCGCGGGGCGAACACGAACGCGAACTGTCCCCGCACTGGCGCGGCCTGACCCTGGCTCGCGACCGGCTGGCCCAGTTCATGCCGCCCTGGGTGGCGGCGGCTATTGGCCTGGCCTTGCTGCTGGTGCTGCTGTTCGCGCTGCGCCTGATGCTGGCTGCCGATGCCGAGCCGGTGTTCAAGCACATTCATGCGCTGGGCGAGATCCCCGTGCAATCCATCGACCGGCCTGCGGTTCAGCCGAAACTGATCGAGCGTCCACGTCTGGCCGGGTTCCTGGCCGAAGAGATCAAGGCCGGCAAGGTCGCGGTGGAAGACGCCGTCGACCGCTCGGTGGTGACCATTCGTGGCGACCAGCTCTTCGCCTCGGGCAGCGCCAACATCGTCGAAGACTTTCAGCCGCTGATGCTGCGCATCGCCGATGCCATCCGCAAGGTCAAGGGCGATGTCCGGGTCACCGGCCACAGCGACAACCGGCCCATCGCGACGCTGCGTTTCCCGTCCAACTGGGCACTGTCCCAGGCGCGCGCCGAGCAGGTCCTGCAAATCCTCGCCGCGAAAACCGGCCAGCCGCAGCGCTTCAGCGCCGAGGGCCGCAGCGACACCGAACCGCTGGCTTCCAACGCCACCGCCGAGGGGCGGGCGAAGAATCGTCGCGTTGAAATCACTGTGTTGGCGGAGGGGGTCGAGTGAAGGCGTTTTTCGGTTTTGTCATTCGCTGGGTCGTGCCGCTGCTCGGCCTGGTCGCCCTGAGCCTGATCGTCTGGTTCGTTGGCCCGCTGCTCGACGTGCTGGTGCCGGAAGGCCGTCGCTGGGCACTGATCGTGCTGCTGTTCGCGGTCTGGGTCGGCTATCGCGTTTGGCGAATCATCCAAGCCCGCCGACAGGCTGCGCAGGTGATGGCCGGTCTGGTCGCCGAAACCGCGCCGGACCCTGCCAGTGTCGCCACCGCCGAAGAACTCGCGACCCTGCGCCAGCGCATGGACGAAGCCCTCGCGTTGCTCAAGAAGGCACGGCTGGGCGGCGATCAGCGGCGCAATCTGTATGAGCTGCCGTGGTACGTCATCATCGGCCCGCCAGGTTCCGGCAAGACCACCGCGCTGGTCAATTCCGGGCTGCACTTTCCGCTGGCCGCGCAACTGGGCGCCGGCGCGGTGCGCGGGGTCGGCGGCACGCGCAATTGCGACTGGTGGTTCACCGATCAGGCGGTCCTGCTGGACACGGCCGGTCGCTACACCACCCAGGACAGCCACGCTCAAGTAGACAAGGCTGCCTGGCTAGGCTTTCTCGATCTGCTCAAGACCCAGCGCGCCCGCAGGCCCATCGACGGCGCATTCATCGCCATCAGCCTGTCCGATCTGCTGCTGAGCAGCGAGGCCGAGCGTGAAGCGCACGCCAATGCGATCCGCCTGCGGATTCAGGAACTGCATGCCCGGCTGGGCGTGCGTTTCCCGATCTACCTGATGTTGACCAAACTGGATCTGGTCCCCGGCTTCATGGAGTTTTTCGACGCCCTGAGCAAGGACGAACGCGCCCAGGTCTGGGGCATGACCTTCGCCATGGACGACGGCAAGAGCGCCGCCGGCCCGTTGCAGGACTTCCAGCGCGAATTCGCCGCCCTCGAACAGCGGCTCAACGCACGGCTGGTCGAGCGCCTGCAACAGGAACGGGACCCGGCGCGGCGCGACCTGATCTACGGCTTCCCGCAGCAGTTCGCGGCCATTCGCCAATCGTTGCAGCTGTTTCTCGACGGCGTGTTCAAGCCCAACGCCTTCGAAGAGCGCGCCTTGCTGCGCGGCGTGTATTTCACCAGCGGCACCCAGGAAGGCAGCCCTATCGACCGGCTGATCGGCGCGATGGCGCAGAGCATGAACCTGGACCGTCAGCATCTGGCGCGTCAGACCGGTACGGGCCGCAGCTACTTCATCGAGAAGCTGTTCACGGCGGTCGCCTTCGCCGAACAGGGGCTGATGGGCGTCGACCCCAAGGTAGAGCGGCGTCGCAAATGGATGGCTCGTGGCGTGCTGGCCGCGACGGTCGCCGTGGTGCTGGCGGTAGGCGCGCTGTGGCTGGTCAGTTACAACGCCAACCGCGATTACATCGCCCAGGTCGACCGCAAGGTCGCGCCGCTGGGCCAGACTGTGCAGAACCTGAGCCCGGCGCAGCGTGACGTGCTGGCGGTGCTGCCTTTGCTCGACGCGGTCCGCAATCTGGCGGGCGATCCGCCTTCCTGGGCGCAGGGCCTTGGGCTTTATCAGGGCGACATGCTCGAAGCCGAATCGGCCAGCGTCTATCGCAAGCTGCTGATCGCGGTCTTTGCGCCACGGCTGGTGACCCGCGTCGAAGAGCAATTGCACAGCGGGGGTTCGAGCGACTATCTCTACGAGGGCCTTAAGGCCTATCTAATGTTCGCCGACAGCGAGCATTACGATCCGCACTTCCTCAAGGCCTGGATCGCGCTGGACTGGGACCGCAGCCTGCCGCGCGACCTGCCGCCGCAGCAACGGCTGGCGCTGGGCGAGCATCTTCAGGCGCTGTTCGAGCGTCACCCGCCCAAGGCCCGACTCGATCAACGCCTGATCGACGATCTGCGCCGCCAGTTGCAGCAGTTGCCGGTCGCCCAGCGCGTCTATGACCGCGTCAAACGTCAGAAACTGCCTCAGGGCGTCACTGATTTCCGTTTGAGCGAAGCGGCGGGACGGGACGCGGCACTGGTGTTCAGCCGCAAGAGCGGCAAGCCGCTGGCCGAGCCGCTCAGTGGCCTGTTCACCGCCAAGGGCTACCGCGAGGGGTTCCTGCTCAGCAGTCTGAACCAGGCCGGCACACTGGCCGAAGAGCAATGGGTGCTGGGTCGCGATCAGGCCGAGCAACTGGACGTCGCCAGTCTGGCCGCCGAAGTGCGCCGCCTGTATTTCCAGGACTACATGCGCCACTGGGATGCCTTGCTGGCCGACATCGACTTCGTGCCCATCACCAGCGTGGCCCAGGCGGCCGATGTGCTGCGGGTGATTTCCGGACCGGCGTCGCCGCTCAAGAAGCTGCTGGCTGCTGTCGCGAAGGAAACCGATCTGCAGGAAGAACAACGGCTGCTGGCCGCGCAGGGCCAGAAGGCCGAAGACAACGTCGACCAGCTCAAGCAGCGCCTGGGCTCATTGCTGGGTCAGCCACAAACGACCAACAGCGCGGCGCCAACCATCGAGCAGGACCCGGTCAGCGCCCACTTCGCCGACCTCAAGGCGCTGGTGAGTAAAGGCGAAAGCGAACCGGCCGCTATCGACGGCTTGCTGAACGACATGAACGCCTTGTATGTGCAGGTCAGCGCCATGGTCGGCGCGAGCGGCGACGCACTGCTCGGCGAAGCCAAGAATCAGGCAAGTGCCGCGGCGGCGCGGGTCAGCCTGAGCGCCGAACGCCAGCCGCCAGTGGTGCAGGGGCTGGTCAAGTCGGTTGTCAACTCCACCACCAACACCATGATGGGCGGCGTGCGCAACCAGCTCAACGCCGCCTGGGTCAGCGAAGTGGTCAACGTTTACCGTCAGTCGCTGGCCGGACGCTACCCCATGTCGCCGGGCAGTTCGCGTGACGCCACGCTGGACGACTTCGGATTGTTTTTCGGTGTCGGCGGGGTGATGGATAACTACTTCCGCCGCTACCTGCAGCCGTATGTGGATACCTCTGCCAGCATCTGGCGCTGGCAACCGGGCGCGGCGCAGAAGCTGGGAATCAACGCCGGCGTACTGCAGACCTTCCAGCGCGCCAGCGCCATCCGCGATGCGTTCTTTCGCGCCGGCGGCACCCAGCCGAGCGTACGCTTTGAACTCAAGCCAGTGGCGATGGATGCCTCCATCACTCAGTTCCTGCTGGACCTCGACGGACAGCAGATCAGCTACGACCATGGCCCCAGCCGTCCGGTCGCCATGCAGTGGCCCAACTCCGGCAGTGCCGGTGTGGTGCGACTGTCGATTTCGCCGCCCGCGCCCAGCGGTCGCTCCGGCGTGAGTCTCGATGGCCCATGGGCCTGGTTCCGCCTGCTCGATCAGTCGGACCTGACCGCAGGCAATTCTCCAGACCGGTTCAGCCTGCGCTTGCGCGTCGATGGCGTGAGCATCGCTTACGAGCTGCGCGCCAACAGCGCGTTCAACCCGTTCAAGAGTCGCGTGCTGAGCGGCTTCAGCCTGCCGGAGCGACTATGAGCGGCCCAGGTTTCTACGGGAAAATCGCCAGCCGCGGCGATTTCGTCGGCCGGGATCTACCGCAGACTTTTATCCAGCCGTGGGACACCTGGCTGGCAGCCGGAATGCTCGCCAGTCAGCAACAGCTGGGCAGCGCCTGGCTCGATGCCTATCTGGTCAGCCCGCTGTGGCGTTTCGCGCTGGCGCCAGGCGTTTGCGGGCCGCGAGCAGTGGTTGGGGGGCTGATGCCGAGCATCGACCGCGTCGGGCGCTATTTCCCCCTGACGCTGGCTTTGATCGTCGAAGATGATCAGAGCCTGGCGAGCCTGATCGGCGGTGCCGATCAGTGGTTCGAGCAAGCCGAACAAGCGCTGCTGGACACGCTTGAACCTGACACGACTTTCGAAGCATTCGAAACCGCACTACGCCAGCTGGGGCGTCCGGTTTCGATCCCGCGCGGCGCCACAAGCGAGTTCGCCGGATTGCAGCGATTCGACGCCACCACGCCCGAAGCACGGCTTGCCGCAATGGCCGAGCAGGCTTGCGTGGGCGCCAGTCTCTGGTGGGGCAAGGGCTCGCACAGCATCGCACCAAGCCTGCTGCGCTGTCAGGGTTTGCCCGCGACGGCAGAGTTCGGGCGTTTTCTGCTGGGTCAGGAGGCGTCCGTCTGATGTCGTCGACTGCCTCGCTCGTCTACAGATCCGCCAGCTACAGCCACGTCGGCATGGTCCGACAGATCAACGAAGACGCCTTTCTGGAACAGGCCTCGAACGGACTATGGGTCGTCGCCGATGGCATGGGCGGTCACGCGGCGGGCGACTACGTCAGCAGCCTGATCGTCGACAGCCTGCGCCGCGCTCACGCCGATGATGCCCTGGACGCCTGGCTGGACGGCCTGCGTTCGCAACTGGACGACATCAACAGCGCGGTGCGCAAGGAAACCCTCAAGCGCGCGGTGAGCATGATGGGCAGCACGGTGGTGTTGCTGGCCGCGCGCGAGGATCAGGCCGTGTGCCTGTGGGCGGGCGACAGTCGCCTGTATCGGCTGCGCGACGGGGTGCTCGAAAGCATCTCCCGCGACCACAGCTACGTGCAGGAGCTGATGGACAGCGGCCTGCTCAATGAAGCCGAAGCGCGAGTCCATCCCCGCGCCAACATCGTGACCCGCGCCATTGGCGTTCAGGATCGCCTGGAACTGTCGCAGGTTCGCCTCGACGTGAAGCCCGGCGACAGTTTCCTGCTGTGCACCGACGGGTTGAACAAGACCGCCGACGACCACGAAATCCGCGAGGTGCTGGGGCACCCCGACCCGTATGAAATCGCCCGCAGCCTGGTCCATCTCGGGCTGACCCGCGGCGCGCCCGACAACATTACCGTCATCGTCGTCAAAGCCGGTTGAAGAAAGAGCACATGGATATACTGATTCCTGGATTCGACATAGAAGGTGAGATCGGCGAAGGCGCGATGGCGACCGTGTACCTGGCAACCCAGCGCTCGCTGGAACGCAAGGTGGCGCTGAAAATCATGGCCGCCTCCCTGGCCGCCGATCCCACGTTCTGCGAACGCTTCCTGCGCGAAGGCCGCACGCTGGCGCGTCTGTCCCATCCGCACACGGTTACCATCCATGACATCGGCAATGTCGGTCCGCTGTATTATATGGCGATGGAATACCTGCCCAACGGCACGCTCAAGGAGCGCATCGCCGCCGGCCTGACGCCGGAGCAGGGGTTGCGTTACATCCGCCAGATCGCCTCGGCGCTGGGCTACGCCCATGAGCAGGGCCTGGTGCACCGGGACGTCAAGCCGGCCAACATCCTGTTCCGCGCCGATGGCAACGCTGTGTTGTCGGACTTCGGCATCGCCAAGTCGCTGGACGACCGCACCCAGTTCACCCAGGCCGGGTTCGCGGTAGGCACGCCCAGTTACATGAGCCCGGAGCAAGCGCGTGGCCAGGAAATCGATGGCCGGGCGGATCTGTACGCGCTTGGCGTCGTGCTTTACGAAATTCTGGTGGGCGAGCTGCCGTACAACGGCACTGACGCGCTGTCCACGGCGCTGGCGCATCTGACCGAGCCGCTGCCCGAACTGCCGGTTCATCACGGTCGGTATCAGGACGTTCTCAGCCGCCTGCTCGCCAAGAATCCGGCCGAGCGTTTCCCGGACGCCAATGCCTTGCTGGCGGCTCTGGACCGGCTGGCGCAGATGGACGATGAGCGCACGGTGTTCCAGCCCGCAGCGCAGGTGGCGGCGGAGCGGGACAGTCTGGCCGGGCTTACTCCGGTGACCCTCCAGATGCCTGGCAATCCGTCTCCAGTGACCGCCGAGCCGCCGCCAACCGTCTCGCTCGACAAGCAGCCGGTTGCCGAAAAGCCACGTGGCGGCTCGCGGCTGACCTTGCTCGCGGTGGCCGTCGCAGCGGCTCTTGGCCTGGGTGGGGCAGGTTACTGGTGGCTGAATGCGGCCCCTGCGGACTCCACCCCGAGCGCCGCCGCTACAGCGGCGGACGCGCCCAGCGTGGCACCCGTCTCTGTTGCAACCGCGACCGATGCCGACGGCGGCCAGCGGCCGCTGTTGATGCCGGGCAAGAAAACCCTGTTCCAGCGGGTGCTCAGCAAGCCCGGCGCGGCCTATGCCAGCGAACCGGGCGCGTCCGCCGGCGAGCCGCTTCCGGCATTTTCGGTGTTGTATGTCTATCAGCGCCGTACCGTCGATGGCCGACAGTGGCTGCGGGTCGGCGCGGCATCCGACGGACGCAGCGAAGGCTGGCTGCCCGCCGAGCAGACCAGCGAATGGAAACAGAGCCTGGTGCTCAAGTTCACTGAGCGTTCCGGGCGCGCGCCGGTCATGTTCGTTCGCCAGCCCGGTGAACTGGAAAACCTGATCGCCGATCCCGCCGCCGCAAAGAAGCTGCTGCTCAAGGCTCAGGCCGAGCATGCCGATGACAGCCAGGTCGTCGCGCTGGAGCCTGCGGCCAGCGCCGTGCCTCAGGATCAGTTCTATCTGCTGCCGATCTTCGAATCCCGAGAAAGCTTCGATGAAAACGGCCAGCCGGTGCAGTTGCTCAACGTGGCGTCCATCGACCCCGGCAATCTGCCCCGGCACACCGCTGCGCCCGGCCAAAGCAGTCAGGCGCGCGCCGCCGATGCCTTCAGAACAGCGGTGGTGCTGGTAGTCGACACCTCGGTATCGATGCAGCCGTATATCGATCGGGTTCGCGACGTCGTCCACGAACTGCAAGGCAAGATCGCCCAGCGCGGCGATCTGGACAGCGTCAGCTTCGGGCTGGTGGGCTTTCGCAATAACCCGGAAAAGACGCCGGGTCTGGAATACCTGACCAGGACTCTGGTCAGCCTCGATGAAGGACGCGATCCGCAGCGCTTCATGGAACTGGCCGGGCAGGTCAAGGCCACGTCGGTTTCCAGTCATTCGTTCAACGAAGACTCGTTCGCCGGTGTCATGCAGGCGGTCAACGGCATGGACTGGTCCGGTTATGGCGGACGCCTGATTCTGCTGGTCAGCGATGCCGGCTCGCTGCGCAAGAGCGACCCGCTGAGCAGCACGCAAATGAACGAAGCCGAAGTGCGTCAGGCGGCGCTCGGCAAGCAGATCAAAATCTACGCGCTGCATCTGCGCACCGATGCGGGCAAGAAGAATCATGCTTCCGCCGAGCAGCAATATCGGGTGCTGACCGCCGATGCCAACCCGCAGATCGGCGATCTTTACGTGCCCGTTCCTGGTGGCGACGTGCGCAAGTTCGGCGAGAAAGTCGACGAAATCGGCTCGGTGTTCGCCGATCTGGTGCATCAGGTGCGCAGTGGTCAGAACCAGGCACTGCCGCAGTTGGGCGCCGCACCGAGCGTGGCGCAGAAGTCCGCTGCAGTCGGCTATGCCATGCACATGGATTTTCTCGGTCGCAAGTCGGCCAGTCAGGCACCGCAACTGGTCAGCGCCTGGACGGCCGACCGCGACCTGACCAATCTGTCGCTGCCGGCGTTTCAGGTCTGCGTCATGCTCACCAAGCTGCAACTCAACGACTTGCAGCAATCGCTCAAGCTGATCGTCGACGCCGCGCGCAAGACCCGGACTTCGCCCAAGGATTTCTTCCAGGAAATCGCCAGCGCCAGCGCTTACATGAGCCGCGACCCCTCGGCGCTGCGCAAAGGCGGCAATCTGGCCGAGGGCGGCGTGCTGGGCGAATACCTCGAAGGGCTGCCGTACCGCAGCAAATCGTTGAACATGACTCAGGATCTCTGGTTGTCGCTCAGCGTGGCCGAGCAGGAAGACTTCATCGACGAACTCGACTCGAAGATTCGCTTGTACGAAACCTTCCACAACGACCTGTCCAATTGGGTCCGCTTCGGCGACGCCGAGCCGGGCGACGCTTTGTACCGTGTCCCGCTGTCGACGCTGCCATGATGCTGAGCCTGCGCGATGTGCATAAAACCCGTGGAACCGGTCAGCAAGGCTACCGGCTGGTGGTGCCTCATCTGGAACTCCTGGCAGGGCGTCACTACGCCTTGATCGGGCCGAGCGGTTGCGGCAAGAGCACGCTGCTGGATCTGCTGGCTTTGGTGCTGGCGCCGGACCGCGCGCAACGTTTTGATTTCTCCACCGCTGACGGCGAGTTTGATGTCGGCGGGCTATGGCGTAAGGGCGACCAGGATCGCCTCGCCCGGCTGCGTAGCCGCCACCTGGGGTATGTGCTGCAAACTGGTGGCCTGCTGGGCTATCTCGATGTTCAGACGAATATCGCGTTGCCGCGCAAATTGCTGGGCCTTGCCGAAGACGGCAGCGTCGAGCGCCTGGCCGGACAGCTGGGCATCGGCGAGCAACTGCGCAAGAAACCGGCGGCCTTGTCAGTCGGGCAACGTCAACGCGTGAGCTGCGCCCGGGCGCTCGCCCATGGTCCGCAACTGGTGCTGGCCGATGAACCCACCGCCGCGCTCGATCCGCTCAATGCCGGGCGGGTCATGAATCTGCTGCTGGAGCAGGCAGGCCGACAGCGCGCCTGCTGCGTGATCGCCACCCACGACGAAGCGCTGGTGCGCGACGCGGGTCTGGAGATCCTGCGCCTGGCCTGCGAGCGCGACGCCCAGGGCGGCGTGGTGGCGACACTGGAGGCGCGGCGCTGATGACCACGATGCTGCTGGCGCGGATGGCCTGGGAAGATTATCGCGCTGATGTACGGCTGTCGGCCTGCACCGTGCTGGCGCTGGTGGCGGTAATGGCACCTCTGCTGGTGCTGTTCGGCCTCAAGTTCGGGCTGATCGAGAGCCTGACAGCGCGTCTCGAAAGCGATCCCTCGGTGCGGGAAATCGTCCCAATGGGTGGAGGTCGATTCTCCGCGCAATCCATTACGACGCTTGCCGCCCGTCCCGATATCGCCTTCGTGATTCCCCGGACCCGGCAGATTGCCGCGACCGCCAGCCTGACGCTGAACGACCGGCAGGCCGACGTCGAGATGATTCCGACGGCGGCAGGCGACCCCTTGCTGGGCGCCGTGTCCGCGCCCGTCGAGCTGAACGCCGTGGTCCTGAGCGCCACCGCTGCTGAGAAGTTGGGCGCGCGGGTCGGAGATAGCCTCGACGCTGGTTTCGGCCGCCAGGTGTCCGGCCGCATCGAGGTGCGCCGTACCTCGCTAAGGGTGACGGCGGTGCTGCCCCTGGAAGCGTTTGGCCGCGACGCCTTGTTCGGCCCGTTGCGCCTGCTGGAAGCCGCCGAGGATTACCGCGACGGCCGCGCCGTGCCTGAACTGGGCTGGGCCGGCGAAACCGCTGATTCGCAAGCGCAGCGCATCTACCCGGCGTTTCGCCTGTATGCCCGCGAGATTGAGGATGTGGAAAACCTGCGCCGGTACTTCGCAGAGCGGGAGCTGCCGATGTTCACTCAGGCTGCCGCCATCGCACAGGTGCAATCGTTGAGCCGCAACCTGTCCATCGTGTTCTGGCTGATCACTGGTCTGGCAATGGCCGGCGCTTGCGCGGCGATCTTTGCCGGCGCGCTGGCTGCGGTGGAGCGCAAGCGGCGCGACCTGTCGATGTTGCGCCTGCTGGGTTTCAGCAGCGGCGCGCTGCTGTCGTTCGTCGTACTACAGGCGTTGTACAGCGGCGTCTTCGCGGCGCTGCTGAGCGTCGGGCTTTACGGCGTCGCCGAGCAGGGCCTGAATCTGCTGTTCGCGCAGGTCGCCGGTGAACACATCAGCCAGCTGCTGCCTCGTCATTATGTTTTCGCGGTGCTCGCGGTCCTGGGTGTCAGCGCGCTGGCCGCGACACTGGGCGGCCGCCGGGTGGCGCGTATCGAAGCTTCGGAAGGAATCAGAGATGTTTGAATTGCGCAGGGTCGCTCTGGCACTGCTGGTCACAGGGCTGGGCCTGACCTCATCGGGCGCCGGTGCCGACGAAAACAAGCTGGACAACCCCAAGCCGCTGGCCGACGACGTCAGCCTGCCGTTGCCATGCGGCGGCGAAATGGTCTTCCGCTACGTCTATGTCCTGGCGCAAGGCAGTCTGGATGACCGTGAAATCAGCCTGGGCTATCCGTTCAGCGAAGGCGAGGCGGGGTACAAGCAGTCGTTCATTTCCGGCTATCGGCGCGACTTCATCAGCGGCCAGTTCACGGCTCAGGACCTGTCGCCGGAATGGCGCAAGACCATCAGCCCTTTACTGCCGAAGTCCGAAGCCGGCACGCCGCTCAAGCCGATGATGTACTTCGTTGGCAAATACGAAGTCACGGCCCGACAGTACGCGCAGGTCATGGCGCAGTCGCTGGCCAGCGGCGAAGCGCCTCCGGCCTGCGACGCACCCGGCGGCATGGAAGGGCGTCTGCCCAAGGTCAAACTGTCGCGATTCGAGGCCGAGCGCTTCGCCGCGGTCTACAGCGCCTGGCTGATGAAGCATCACCGCGAGCTGTTACCGGTCAGCGGCCGCGACAAGAGCGCGGACGATGGCGGCATCGGCTTTGTGCGCCTGCCGACCGAGGTTGAATGGGAATACGCCGCTCGCGGTGCGCAGGCCGTGAGCCGGCAAGACCTTGAAGGACGGTTGTTCCCGCGTCGTCTCGAAGGCAGCGAAACCGACGGCCCGCTCAGCGACTGGGCGGTCTTCAATCAGGTCGCCGGCGGCACCGGACAGGCCGCGCGCCTGATGCCCATCGGCACCAGGTTGCCTAACCCCATCGGCATGTTCGACGTGATCGGCAACGCCGCCGAGATGGTCCAGGAATCTTTCCAGCTGGTCCACGCCGGACGTCGCCAAGGCGCCTACGGCGGGTTCGTCGCCAAGGGCGGCAATTATCTGGAAGGCGAGGGCACGCTGTTCACCGGCATGCGTCGCGAATATCCGCTGTTCGCCGCCGACGGCACCGAGCAGAGCAATGAAACCACCGGTTTCCGGGTCGCCATCGGCGCTTTGTCGGCACCGCGCTCGCGTTACAAGGAACTCTTCGATCAGTGGCAGAAGGAGGGGCGTCTCGCCGCGCTGACCGATGATATCGCCACAGACGATGACCCCACCAAGCGGCTGGACAGCATCATCGCCGCTAGCGCCGACCCGCGTCTGCAAGCCGAGTTGGGGCTGGTCAACGAAGAACTCAAACGCAATGTCTCGCTGATCGCCAGGCAGCGGGAGGAAGCGGCGGGCAACCTGATCCAGTCGGCCGCGCTGGTGGCCGAGACCATCAACAACTACAACATTCGCCTCACCAACCTGAAGAAAAGCCAGCAACAGGCCGAGGCCGCGAAAGACGCAGCCAGCGCGCAACTGTTCGGCACTGCCATCGCCAACGGACGCAGCGCGCTGGATGGTGCGGTGGCGATCTACATCGACAACCTGGCGACCGGCACCCGCTACACCGACGCGGTGATCCAGGCGCAGTTTCAGCGGGTCAAGGAAGAACTCAGCCGCAAGCCAATCATTGGCAAGAGTCTGGTGACCCGCGCCACGTTGTTTGTCAGCCATGTCAGCGACTACCGCAAGAACAAGCGCGCTGACCCGGAAACCATAGTGAAGCAACTGCTGGAGTCTGCCGGTCAGCGATGACCCGGCAGCATTCAGCTGCAAGCAAGGGGACCCGGACTGCATGACGCTGCGCCGGGCCAGTCAAAACCTAAGGAAGAGAACGCAACTATGCTTTTGTCTCGTAAACCGCTCGTATCTGCCTCCCGTAGCCGCGCCCTGATGCTGGCGACGGCTGGCTTCAGCGCCGTACTGCTGACCGGTTGCGCCGGCTCGCCGGTCTCCAAGGTGGGCGCGTCCACCAAGGTCGAGTACTACCCGTCCTGCTACGAGCCGGTGCAGCATCTGCGCCAGACCGACTCGGACATGACCCGTTCGGTCGCTACCGGCGCCGCGTTGGGCGCAGTGGGTGGTGCATTGGCGGGCGCCCTGACCGGCGATTCCGACAAGCGCGCCCGTAACGTTGCCATCGGTGCCGCGGGCGGCGCGCTGGTGGGTGGCGCGGCCGGTTACTACACCGAGCGTCAGAAGCAGATCTCGGACGACAACCAGCGCATTGCGTCCTACGCGTCCGACATCAACAAGAGCGCGGGCGACATCGATCGCAGCACGGCGTACGCCAAGGCCTCCCAGTCCTGCTACCAGCGTGAATTCACCAGCCTGATCTCCGCTCGCAAGGCCAACACCATCAACGACACCGAAGGCCGCAAGCGCCTGGCGGAAATCGTTGCCGGCCTGAAAGAGTCCAACGACCTGATCGCGGCGGTCAACGGCCGTGCCAGCGAGGACCTGAGCAGCTACACCCAGGCTTACGAGAAAGACCTGCAACAGGTTGGCGTGAAACGTAACGACGTCGTGATCGTCGCCAATGCCGACGCGGCACCGGTTGCCACAACCTCGACCAAGAAGGTCAGCAAGGCCAAGCAGCCGGCCAAGGCCAAACTGCCGAACGTACCGAAGGAAGCGGTAGGCACCGAGAAAACCCTGCAACAGGCCAAGGCCAAGCAGGCTGAAAGCCAGCAGGTCGCCAATGCCGGACAGAGCCAGGTCAACAGCATGTGCAAGAACCCGGACGTGGGTGACTGGGCGCCGGTGCCTTGCCCGAACGTCTGATGCTTGATCCGCGACACTGATCGATACCTTCACCGGCCTCCCCAGGGAGGTCGGTGAGTCGATTCAAGGAAGACCGATGTCCCAAGTCATGATCGGACTGAACAACAGTCCCTCCCAGATAATGGCGCGGCAACGCGTCGAAAGCCTCGTCGACACGCGAAAGCTTTTCGCTGTGATCGATTCCGATCCGGGAATCGTCGGGGCGGGTGTCGTTTATATCGACGCCGATTTCAATGTTGTCACCCTTCGAGAATTCACGCCGATCTGCAGTATCCACCCCAAGCGGGTGATTCTGCGCGAGGCCAAGCGGCATATCACGCCGCAGCAGTTTGCCCAGCAGGTGCAGACCAACCCCAGAGAGTCGCGGCTGGTCTACGAAGCGCTTAATACCACGCTGTCGTGCGGCGGGGCGATTCTTGGCTGGATCGCCATATTGGGCGCCAGCGCTGCCACGCCGTTCACCGCCGGAGTCAGCGCGGTGATCGCCGGCGTTGGCGTGGCGTCGACCGTGGCCAGCACCGGTCAGTGCATGATCGGCCTTGCTCGCACGGTGAACGAATGGAGCGATCCGTCGGCCAACGACATGCTGGACGATGCCGAGTGGTATCAGAACGTCTCTTCCATCCTGGACGTGGTGTCCCTGATGGGAGTCGGCACCGCCGGGCTGACGACCTTCAAGCTGATGCAGGCGCGCAAGGCCGCCACCGGCCGCAGCTGGTATGACCTGACGCGAGAGCTGAATCGCCAGCAACGCAAGGAACTGACCAGGGAGCTGTTGAAGCTGCAGAACCCCAAACTCACCCCCAAGCTTCTGAAACTCCAGCAGCGCAGCGGCGCGCTGCCCAGGCGCATGACGCCGACCGAGCTGAGACCCGCGACCGTGCTGCAAATGCAGGATGTCTGGAGCATGGGAATAGGGCTGGCCGGCAGTGGCCGGGTGCAGAACCTGGCGGTAGGGCTTTATGAGGAGCTGGCCGAGTGACCAGCAGCGCATTGAAGGAGGAAGTGAAGATTGAGTAGTAAACATCGCGACAAGATCCGCGAAGAGGTCCGCAAGGCCGGGTACTTCTGGGACCCGCTTGCGCTGCTGGCTCGCTATTTCCCGACGTTCATCTGTTCGATCTTCATGTGCATCTTTTCCATCGTGATGGCGACGGTGCTTGTGACCCGGACCTGGTTCAGCGATCACCCGCAGCGGGCGGCTTATTCATGGCTGTTCATGATGGGGGCGTCGTTGCTCCTGACCACGGGCGGCTTTCTGCTCAGTCGCGGGCGGTTGTGGGCAACCTGGATACTGGTGGGCATCCTGACGGTCTGCCTGCTTGCGGTCTTGCCCACCGTGCCGACGCGTGGGCAGACATCCGATCTGGTCGCCTACGCGCTGGGTCTGTTGTTCCCGTTGCTAGGACTGTTATCGCTCAACAGCAAACGTAGCCGGGAGTTGCGTGAACAGCTGGTTTTCAACCGCTCGGCTCGAACGTCGTTGCGGGAAGACAGCTCGCGCAAGAACAAGGCAGGCCGCAAATAGCCCGGCACTTTCCGTCAGCCAATAAAAAACCCGCCGAAGCGGGTTTTGTACAAAGACCATTCCAACTTCCTGTCGGCAGCCATCCGGGCATGGTCAATCATCCTTGATCCTGGTGAACTCCTTGTTCACCAGTTGTTGGATCCAATCTTACGGGTATAACCCTTATGCACAAAGAGCGAACCGCGTAATCGCGTGTAAGCCTTTGGCTATACCCAAGTAGGATTTCTTCAGATTTAGAGGGTCAAGGCGTAAAGGAACCGGCGACTTCACAGTAGCGTTCGCGGGCGTCGACGCTCTTTTCGTCGCTGTCCCGCGCCGCTCTGCGGGTCCATTCGCGGCACAGCTCCTTGAAGTGCACCTGCGCGGATTTGCGGCATTCGCGGCGTTCGACGGAGCGGCTGGTGAAGTTTTCGCAGACGCTGTCCTGATCAATGCGATTGTCGTACTGGCGCCATTGCGCCCGGTAGCGATCGGAGCCGTCCCATTCGCGGATGGTCATGGAAACCTGGGTATACGGCCTGCGGCGCGGTTCTTCCTTGCGGGCGGCACCGGATTTGAAGTCTGCCAGGTAGCGGTCCGACACCATGCCCTGGCTTGCTGGCGCTGCTGCGGGACGTGGAACATCGCCAAAGCGGCAATTGAGCACGCTTTCATCGATGACATTGCCGTGCTTGATGCAGTTGTCCAGCGGCTGAGCAGCTGTGGGTGGCGGTTCCTGGGTGACAGGTTGCGGAACGGTATAGGCGACCTGCTGCACCGTCGGCGGCGCACTTGGAACGGAAACCGGCTCGGGGGCGGATGGCGCAGGATGTGCCGACTGGGCAGGCGTGGCTAACGTGATCGGTGTGGCTACCGGCGCGGGTCTGGTCAGCGTCGAGCCCAGCCAGTAGACCAGCCCGGCAAACGCCAGGCAGACGATGACCAGTCCGAACGGAAGCGGACCTTTGCTTTGGCGTGCAGGTTTGCGTCGTGGGTGAGAGCCCAGTACGACATCCACTCGATTCGGATCCAGACGCTGGATATGAGTGACGCCGTCGTCTTCGGTAGGTTGTTTGCGGAAATCCATTCCAGATCCTCGGCAAGCGCAGGGGCTGACGGGACCGGGTGTCAGTGCGCGAAAGGAGAGTTGTCGCCGGGGTATCGGCTGGAAGGGGTGTTTCTTGAGATGGTAAATCGCCAGCAAGCTGGCTCCTACCGCCGTTGTAGGAGCCAGCTTGCTGGCGATCAGCTACGGCAAATCAATGCCGCCAATGACGCTTGTGCTTACGATGGCCGTAGTGCTTGCCGCGATCGCCACGGGCGTGACGGTATTCACGGCGATCATGGCCGCCACGATAGCGGCGATCGTCGTCGCGGCTTTCGTTGCCCATGTAGTTGCCGAGCGCCGCGCCCGCGCCGCCGCCAGCTGCCGCGCCAACCAGGCCGCCGGTGCTGCCGCCGACGCTGCGGCCCAGTACGTTGCCGCCTGCCGCGCCCAGGCCGCCGCCAATCGCCGCTTCGGTGCGGTTGCGACGGTCAGCGCCGACCGCGCCGCCAGCCGCGCCGCCCAGGCCCGCGCCGATGGCCGCGCCGGTGCTGCCGCCGACCTGCTGGCCGACGACTGAACCGAGTACCCCACCCAATGCTCCGCCCACACCGGACTCGAGCGTACCGCCGGCTGTGGCGAAACCGCTCGCAAGGGTGAGAGACAACAACAGAATCGAGGAATACTTCATGTGCGAATTCTCGTAGGGATGACGGCGCGATCCTGAGGTCAGGAGCCAGCCCCTGGCAACGCAAATCCGACGAGTAACACGACTGAGACACAAATAGCTAAGTTACTGTTTTGGCTCAGGAACTTAACCGGGTTTTGGCAGTCTCAGGTTTCTTGAACAAGGCCCGTTTCTCGCGAAACGGGCCTTTTTTT
This sequence comes from Pseudomonas sp. JDS28PS106, assembly GCF_036706555.1. NCBI lineage: Bacteria > Pseudomonadati > Pseudomonadota > Gammaproteobacteria > Pseudomonadales > Pseudomonadaceae > Pseudomonas > Pseudomonas sp. JDS28PS106. Next base: position 56,034 of record NZ_JBAJGT010000004.1, read on the forward strand.
GTGGCGGGATTTATAGCGGGCGGATCAGAGAATCCGGCCGTTGTCGCTGGCTCGCTCAAGGCGGATTGCCACGAACTTGGACGTTGGCGTATGGCTGCCGTCGCCCACGCTTTCCAGTGGCACCAGCGGGTTGACCTCAGGGTAGTAGGCCGCGGCCTGGCCCGCCGGAATGTCAAAGGCCAGCAAGGTGAAGCCTTTGACGCGGCGCTCCACGTCATCGCTCCAGATCGACACGATGTCCACCTTCTGGCCCGGCGTGAAGCCGAGACGGATAATGTCGGCTTCGTTGACGAATAACACGTCACGCTGGCCTTTCACGCCGCGATAACGGTCGTCCAGGCCGTAAATGGTGGTGTTGTACTGATCGTGGGAACGCATCGACTGCATGATCAGGTCAGGTGTCTGGCCGGTGGCGCTGATGTTTTCATGGATCAGCGTTCCCGGCAGCACGTTGGGCTTGAAGTTGGCGCGGGTCGAAGGCGTGTTCCAGCGACGTGCGCCAGCCGAGTTGCCCAGGTAGAAACCGCCCGGATGCTGCACGCGCTCGTTGAAGTCCTTGAAGCCTGGAATGGTGTCGGCGATCAGGTCGCGAATACGGCCGTAATCTTCCGCCAGCCACAGCCAGTCGACCGGCTTCTTGCCCACGGTCGCGTTGGCGATGCCGGCGATGATCGCAGGCTCCGAGCGCATGTGCTTGCTCAGTGGCTGCAACTGGCCGTTGGAGGCGTGCACCATGCTGAACGAGTCTTCGACCGTGACAGCTTGCGGGCCATTGGCCTGCATGTCGATGTCGGTACGGCCATAGCAAGGCAGGATCAGCGCGTCCTTGCCGTGGAACAGGTGGCTGCGGTTGAGCTTGGTGCTGATCTGCACAGTCAGGTCGCACTTGCTCAGCGCGGCGGCGGTGCGGTCGCTGTCCGGGGTTGCCTGGGCGAAGTTGCCGCCCAGGGCGATGAAGACCTTGGAACGACCTTCGGCCATGGCGCGAATGGCCTCGACCACGTTGTGGCCGTTCTCACGCGGAACCTTGAACTGGAAGCGCTTTTCCAGCGCGTCGAGCAACGCCACCGGCGGACGCTCGTTGATGCCCATGGTGCGGTCGCCCTGCACGTTGCTGTGACCGCGCACCGGGCACAGACCTGCGCCCGGCTTGCCGATGTTGCCGCGCAGCAGCATCAGGTTGGTGATTTCCTGAATGGTCGGCACCGAATGACGGTGCTGGGTAATGCCCATCGCCCAGCACATGATGACGTTCTTGCTCTTGGCGTACATGCGCGCCGACTGCTCGATTTCTTCGAGAGTCAGGCCCGATTGCGCGACGAGGTCATCCCATGAGGTGTCATCCAGAACGGCCAGGTAATCCAGCACGCCCTGGGTGTGTTCGTTGAGGAAAGCATGGTCGAACACCGACGGGGCGTTAGCCGCCTGTGCCTCACGCTCCCACTGCAGCAGGAACTTGGCCATGCCGCGCAGTAGCGCCATGTCGCCGCCCAGGGCAGGGCGGAAGAAGGCGGTGTTGGTTGGGCGATCGCCGTTGGTCAGCATTTCGAAAGGCTGTTGCGGATGCTGGAAGCGCTCCAGACCACGCTCCTTGAGCGGGTTGACGCAGACCACCTGGGCGCCGCGCTTGACCGCCTCACGCAGCGGTTCGAGCATGCGCGGGTGGTTGGTGCCGGGGTTCTGGCCGAGGACGAAGATCGCGTCCGCGTGTTCGAAATCCTCGAACGTCACGGTGCCCTTGCCCACGCCGACGCTCTGCGACAACGCTACGCCGCTCGCTTCGTGGCACATGTTCGAGCAGTCGGGGAAGTTGTTGGTGCCGTAGGCGCGCACGAACAGCTGATACAGGAATGCCGCTTCGTTGCTGGCACGGCCCGAGGTGTAGAATTCGGCCATGTTCGGGCTCGGCAGATTGCTCAGGTGCTTGGCGATCAGCGAGAACGCGCCGTCCCAGCTGATGGGCTTGTAGCGGTCGGTTTCCTGGTCGTAAACCATCGGCTCGGTCAGGCGGCCCTGGTATTCGAGCCAGTAGTCGCTCTGCTCAAGCAGCGAGCTGACGCTGTAGCGGGCGAAGAACGCCGGGTCGACACGGCGCTTGGTCGCTTCCCAGTTCACCGCCTTGGCGCCGTTCTCGCAGAACTTGACCATGCCGCTTTCCGGCGAGTCGCCCCAGGCGCAGCCAGGGCAGTCGAAACCGCCGTTCTGGTTGGTCTTGAGCATCATGCGCAGGTTCTTCAACGCGTTGTCGCTGCCCAGCCAGTGCTGGGTGACGCTGATCAGAGCACCCCATCCTCCGGCCGCGCCTTTATAAGGCTTGTAGCGGGGCGTCGGGGTTTTGTCGGCTTGGTGATGCATGCTCACGGTTGAATCTCCATCGCAGGGCTGTAGACCCGCGGCGCACTGTGCTGCGGCAGGTGAATTAAATTCAGGTTATGACGGCGAGCCCATTGCAGGGCCAGGCCGGTGGGCGACGACAGGCTGACCAGCGTCTGGATGCCGGCGCGCAGCACTTTCTGGATCAGCTCCAGGCTGCAGCGGCTGGTGACGACGGCAATGCCGCCTTCGATCGCGATGTCCTGGCGGATCAGCGCGCCGATCAGTTTGTCGAGGGCGTTATGGCGCCCGATATCCTCGCGGCCCAGCAGCAGTTTTCCGTTGCTGTCCATGAAGAGCGCGGCGTGCACAGCGCCGCAATGACGTCCCAGCGGCTGGAACTCACCGATCCGCTGACGCAGGCCGTCCAGCCATTCGACAGGCGGCAAGGGCGCGCCGGGCAGTACGGCAAGGTCGGGCAGGGCCTGCTCGACCGCTTCCACGCCGCACAAGCCGCAACCGCTGGTGCCGGCCAACTGACGACGTTGTTGCTTGAGGTTCCAGAACGCACGACTGGCGATCTCGACTTCCGCCTGCATGGCCGAACCACAGCCGCTGAGCTTGAAATCGTAGATGTCGTCACGTGACTCGATAATGCCGCTGCCCAGGCTGAAGCCGACGATGAAATCCTCAAGGTCGGTGGGGCTGACCAGCATGACCGCCTGGCTGATGCCGTTGTAGGCAATGGCGAGCGCAACCTCTTCGGCGAGCGCGGCCTGTACCGACTCATCGCCTTGAAGGTTCGAATAGCTGTAGGTCTTGCTTGCTTCGGGCGCGGGCGCGGACCCGATGGCAGGCGCGGATCCCGTGTCGTCCGTGCGCTTGACGTGCATGGCTCAGATACCGGCAGATTGATGGCTCTAAGCCTAGGCCTCTTGTCCGATACCGTCTAATCGCTAGTTCTGATGCACTGATAGATGACGTCGATCAATGTTTCAACGAGACATTTCTGTCAGGAGCGCGAAACAGGCTTCCGCCAGTGCCGAGCGGGGCGCGCTGCGACGCATGATCAAGCCCAGCGGCGCCAGCGTGCGGGCATCGGCGATCGGATGCAGACGCAAATGCCCGGCCAGGGCTTCGAGTCCACCGTCCAGTGGCATGATCGAGCAACAGAACCCGCCGTGTACCGCTTGCAGCATCTGATGAACGGCATCGGTTTGCAGCACTGGTTCAGGATGCAGGCCGCGACTGTGAAAGTTGTGATCGATCGACTGGCGGAAATGCATGCCGCTGGTCAGCAGGCCCAACGGCAGCTCCATCAGCTCCGCCCAGCTCAAGGGTTGTTCGCCGAAGCTGAAGTAGCGGTGGTCGTAGAGCAGGCCCATGTCGGTTTCGCTCAAGGCCATGGAGTCGAATCGCTCGCTGTCGAGCCGTTCGAGGAAGGAGACGCCCAGATCGATACGATTGCTGGCCAGTTGCTCCAGCACCTGCTCCGAGCTGAGCGATGACAACTCGAAGCGCAGATTGGGATGCAGCTTGTGCAACGGCTTGAGCAACAACAAGGGATCGAAGCTGGACAGCGGCACCACACCCAGCCGCAAGGTGCCCACCAGATGACCGCGACAGGCGGCGGCTTCCGCCTGCAAGCCGTCGTATGCCGCCAGCACCGTGCGCGCCCAGGCCAGTACGCGCTCGCCCGGCGCGGTGAAGCCTTCGAAACGCTGCCCGCGATTGACCAGCGCCAGACCCAGCTCTTCCTCAAGATTGCGCAGACGCATGGACAGCGTGGGCTGAGTGATATTGCAGCGCGCGGCGGCTTGGCCGAAGTGTCGGGTTTCGTCGAGGGCGATCAGGAATTTGAGTTGTTTGATGTCCATCTTCACTCCGAAAGTGCGATGCAAACCGTTGATCCTGCGCGCTGCGCAGAAAAGCTGAACGGACCACGCTGGTCGGAAGTCCTAATTTTCGTCTGCCTCAAAAGCTGATGTTGTTGCGGCAGGCACGGAAAATACCATCTATAGGAGGACGAGTAATGAGTGTGTTCAGTTTCCTGAAAGAAGCCGGGGAAAAAATCCTCGACGCGCTGACACCGGGTAACGCCAATGCCGACGAAGTCCTGAAGAAGCACATTTCCGAAACAGGGCTCGGTAATCCCAACATCCAGACCAAGGTCGATGACGGCACTGTCACCGTGACCGGTGAAGTCGCCAGCCAGGAAGAGAAGGAAAAGATCCTGGTGACCCTGGGCAATATCGAAGGCGTCGAGAAAGTGGACGACCAGATGACCATCGCCGCCGGCGCTCCGGCCGCTCCGCAAGCGAAGTTCGTCACTGTTCAGAAAGGCGACACCCTGAGCGCCATCTCCAAGAAGGTCTACGGCGATCCGAATCAGTACCAGAAGATCTTCGAAGCCAACAAACCCATGCTCAAGGACGTGAACAAGATCTATCCGGGCCAGACCCTGCGTATTCCGGAATAACCTTCCGCGCTATTTATGTACGACCCGTGGGAGGGAGCTTGCTCGCGACGGACGCAGCGCGGTGTTCCAGATGTACCGCGTCGCCCTGGTCGCGACCAAGGTCCCTCCCACATATGTCCCCTCGAACTTAGAGCCCCTTGATCAACTCCCGATAATCCTCGACCGCCGCAAACTCTTCAGTGTCTTTGGGTCCTTTCTGGCTGTTGGGCTGGCGGACGGCGAGCAGGTGAGCGACGCCGAACGCGCGGGCGCTGCGCAGCACCGGCAAGGTATCGTCGATGAACAGGCTGCGCGCCGGATCGAACTGTGTATCGGCCCGAAGCGCATCCCAGAACTGCGCGTTTTCCTTGGGAAAACCGTAGTCATGCGAACTGATCAAACGCTCGAAATAAGGCGACAGCTCGATTCGCTCCATCTTCAGGCTCAGCGAGTCGCGGTGTGCGTTGGTGATCATCACCACGCGCTTGCCCGCTTGCTTGATCGCAGCGAGAAAGGTTTCGGCGTCCGGCCGCAGGGCGATCAGGTGCGCGATTTCCAGCTTCAGCTCGCGGATCGGCATTTTCAGTTCCCGGCTCCAGAAATCCAGGCAGTACCAGTTGAGCGTGCCGGCGTTGTTCTCGAACAAAGGCTTGAGCTCCAGCCAGGCCATGGCGAAGCTGATGCCGTGTAGCTCGGCATAACGCTGCGGCAGGTGCTCCAGCCAGAAATGATCGTCGTAGTGCAGATCGAGCAGCGTACCGTCCATGTCCAGCAGGACGGTATCTATGTCGTTCCAGGGCGTAGGCAGCATTCTGGCCTCGTAACGGTGGGTGAGCGAATCAAGCATATCCGAGACAGACAATCGGAAAAGCCACGGTATAGTAACCCGTCCATGCATAGGAGCCCGTCATGCGCCAGAAACCTACCGTACTTGCCCGCGCGATCGTCGCCAGCAGCCGGCTGTTCCGCGTAGAAGAGCTGCAGCTGCGTTTCGCCAACGGCGTCGAACGCACCTACGAGCGGCTGGTCGGTCGCGGCTCGGGCTATGGCGCGGTCATGGTCGTCGCGATGCTTGATGCCGAGAACGCGATTCTGATCGAGGAATACTGCGGCGGCACCGATGCTTATGAGCTGTCGCTGCCCAAGGGGTTGATCGAGCCGGGAGAAGACGTGCTCGCCGCCGCCAACCGCGAACTGAAGGAAGAAGCCGGCTACGGCGCACGGGTGCTGGAGCACCTGACCGAGCTGTCCCTGTCACCCGGCTACATGAACCAGAAAATCCAGGTCGTGCTGGCGACGGATTTGTATGAAGAGCGCCTGGAAGGCGACGAGCCCGAGCCGATCCGCGTCGACCGCATTAATCTGCGCGAACTCAGCGGTCTGGCGCAGAACGAGCATTTCACCGAGGGGCGCGCACTGGCCGCGCTTTACCTGACTCGGGATCTTTTGACTCAACGTGGACTGTTCCAACCATGACCGATTCGTTCGACACGCTCCCGCACCCGCTGCTCGCCCCGGTCATCGGACTGGTCCGACTGGCGGGCGAACTGACCTTGCCGTTCTGGCGCGCCAATGTGACCGTCACTGAGAAGGCCGATCAGTCTCCCGTAACCGCCGCCGACATCGCCGCGCATCAAGTGCTGGCCGAAGGCTTGCGGGAACTGGACCCGACCATTCACGTACTGTCCGAAGAAGACGCGGACATCTCGCTCGCCGAGCGTGCCGGCTGGGAACGCTGGTGGCTGGTGGACCCGCTGGATGGCACCAAGGAGTTCATTTCCGGCAGCGAGGAATTCACCGTAAACGTGGCGCTGATCGAACGCGGGCGTGTGGTGTTCGGCGTGGTCTGCACGCCTACCGACAACCGCTGCTGGTTCGGTGGCGATGGGCTGGGCGCCTGGCGCAGCGATGACGGCCAGCAGCACACGCCGATTGCTGTGCGTAACCAGCCGGCCGAAGGGCAGGCCTTTACCGTGGTCGCCAGCCGGCGTCACTCCAGCCCCGAGCAGGAGCGCCTGTTGAACGGTCTGAGTGCGGCCGGGCTGGGACCGCTGGAAATGACCAACATTGGCAGTTCGCTCAAATTCTGCCTGTTGGCCGAAGGTGCCGCCGACTGCTACCCGCGTCTGGCACCGACCTCGCAATGGGACACCGCCGCCGCGCAGGGCGTGCTGGAAGGCGCCGGGGGCGCGGTGCTGCAACTCGACGGCCAGCCGTTCAGCTACCCGCCTCGGGAATCGCTGCTCAATCCGTTCTTCCTGGCCCTGCCGGCCAAAGCGCCCTGGCGCGAAAAGCTGCTGGAATTGGCGCAGGGCTGAACGCCGCGGATAAACCGATCGCCAGCAAGCTGGCTCCTACATGATCATCGCCGGCAATCTGGCCTTGCGTGATCGGCGCTGTCTGTGGGAGCCAGCTTGCTGGCGATGAAGGCAACGCCCATCACCGATGCAACACGTACTGCCCGGTAAACCGCACTGCATCTTCTTCACGGTCCTGCGCGGTGATGCGGGTTTGCAGGATCAGGCGGGCGCGGCCGCGGCGTTGATAGGTGGCGATGAACCGGTTCCATTGCGCCTCCTCCGGCGCATCGCACAGCACGATGGCATCCCCGCGCACCGGCAGCGGATAACTGATCTGGCCGTCCTGAATCACGATGTGCCCATCCTCGATCCCCGCTTCGCGCAGCCGCAGATGCAGCCAGCCCCAGCCCGCCAGCACCGCGCCACAATACAGGCTGCCGCCGAACAGCGTGCTCTTGTGATTGACGTTGGGCGCTAACGGCAAATGCAGACGCAACCGCTGCCCGTTCCAGTCCATGACCCGCAACCCCAGTTCGCGCGTTAGCGGAATGTCCTGATGCAGCACGGCTTCCAGGTCCTGCGCCGCCGTCGAGTCATTCCTGCTCATCGGCCGCTCCGTTACTGTCCCCAAAGCTCAGGCCATGCTTGCGCAACTTGTCATGCAGCGTCTTGCGCGGCAGACCCAGTGCTTCGGCCAGACTGCGAACCGAGCCATGCGGCCGCGCCAGTTCCGCGGCGATCAGGGCTCGCTCGAAACTCTCGACCTGCTCGCTCAAGCCGCCACTGGCCGGCGTCATTTCCGGCGCTTCGCTGCCTTCCAGCTCCAGTTCCAGGCCCAGCGCGAAACGCTCGGCGGCGTTTTGCAGTTCCCGGACATTGCCCGGCCAGTTATGCCGCAACAGCACCGCACGCTGCGCGGGTATGAGTTCGCGCTTGGGAATGCCGTGGCGCGCGCTGGCCGCGTCGGCGTAATGCTCGAACAGCATCAGGGCGTCGTCGCCACGCTCGCGCAACGGCGGGATGCGCAGCGATGCCACGTTCAGCCGGTAATACAAGTCAGCGCGGAATCGTCCCTGATCGGCCGCCTGACGCAGGTCTTCCTTGGTGGCGGCGATGATGCGGATGTCCAGCGGGATCTGCTGGTTGCTGCCCATTCGCTCGACGACCCGCTCTTGCAGCAAGCGCAGCAGTTTGACCTGCACATCCAGGCTCATGCTCTCGATTTCGTCGAGGAACAGCGTGCCGCCATTGGCGAACTCGAACTTGCCGATCCGCCGCTTCTGCGCGCCGGTAAAGGCGCCCGGCTCATGACCGAACAGCTCGCTCTCCACTACCGATTCGGCCAGCGCACCCGCGTTGATCGCCACGAAGGGCCCGTTGCGGCGGTTGGACAAATCATGCAGCGCGCGGGCCACCACTTCCTTGCCCGCGCCGGTTTCGCCCAGGATCAGCACGTCGGCGCGGGTTCCGGCCAGCGCGCCGATCTGTTCGCGCAGACGCAGCATCGGTTGCGACTGGCCGACCAGACGGGTGCTCAGTTGCTGGCGGTCGCTGAGCGCCAGGCGCAGGCTGCGGTTGTCCAGCACCAGACGGCGCAGGGCCAGGGCGCGGCGCACGCTGTCGAGCAGCGCGTCGCTGGCGAAGGGCTTTTCCAGAAAGTCGTAGGCCCCGGCCCGCATGGCTTGTACCGCCAAGGGCACGTCGCCGTGGCCGGTGATCAGCAGCACCGGCAACTCCGGGTCTTGGCCGTGCAAGTGATTGAGCAGTTCCAGCCCGTCCATGCCGGGCATGCGAATGTCGCTGACCACCACGCCCGGCCAGTCGCGCCCGATACGGCCGGCCAGGCCCGTGGCTTCGGCCAGGGTCATGACTTTGAGCCCGGCGAGGTCAAGCGTCTGGCTCAAGGCCTGGCGCAGGTGCGAGTCGTCGTCGATCAGCACTACTTGTATCTGGCTGTCGATGGCGGTGTCCGAACTCATGCGGAAAGATCCTCTTGAAGATTGGCCCCGGAGGCTCCGGCACGCAGTTTCAGGGTCAGCAGCGCGCCGCCGCTGGCATGGTTGGCGAACAGCAATTCGCCGTCGAGCGCGCGCATCAGCGTATCGCAGATCGCCAGCCCCAGACCCAGCCCTTGCGTGCGGGTCTTGGTGGTGAAGAACGGCTCTCGTGCGCGTGCCAGCGCTTCTTGGGTGAAACCGGGGCCGTTGTCGCGAATGTAGAGGTTGACGCCCTCGCTGGTCCGCTCGGCACTTATCCACAATCTGCGCGGCGGACCTTTTTCGGTCAGCGCGTCGAGGGCGTTGGCGAGCAGGTTGCCGAGTACCTGGCGCAAGCGGGTTTCGCCCGCTTGTACCCACAGCGTAGCGTCCGGCACGTCGCGGATCAGCTCGACTTCCATGGCGCGCCGACGCTTGGCCAGCAGGGCCAGCGCATCGTCGAGCGCCGGTTGCAGCGCGACGCTCTCCGGAGCGTGCCGGTCGCGGCGGGCGAAGGCCCGAAGATGGGCGATGATCGACGCCATGCGCCCGGTCAGTTCGCTGATCAGCTTGAGATTGCCGCGCGCATCTTCGATCCGCTGGTGATCGAGCAGCACGCCGGCGTTTTCCGCGTAACTGCGAATCGCCGCCAGCGGTTGGTTGAGTTCGTGGCTGATGCTGGCCGACATGGTACCCAGCGCCGACAGCTTGCCGGCCTGGACCACTTCGTCCTGCGCGCGCACCAGTTCCTGCTGCGCCTGCTCACGTTCAAGCACTTCCTGACGCAAGCGGCTGTTGAGGCCTTCCAGATCACTGGTGCGTTCGACCACGCGCATCTCCAGTTCGCGCCGAGCCCTGGCTTCGAACGCGATGCGGTCCAGGTAATGCCGTCGCCGCTGCATGACCAGACTCAACAGCAGCATCAACACCAGCAGGGCCGCGCCGCCAACCGCCACCACGGTTCGCACCTGCCGGTCGACCAGCGCGCGGGGCGCCATGATGCTCACGTTCCAGCCAGTCTCTTCGATGGCCTGGCTCTGGGTGATCCAGGCGCGTTCATCGAGCCCCAGCGGTCGCGGGTCGCGGGTCGGGTACGGCTGGATGGCGACAATGGCTTTCTTTTCGTCTTCGCTCAACTCACGGGTGGCCCGAAAACGCCATGCCGGGTTGGATGTCAGCACCACGACGCCGTTCTGGTCGGTCAGCAGCAACTGCTCGGGCGTCTTGCCCCACAGGGTTTCGGTGTGGTCCAGATCGACCTTGACCACCAGCACGCCGATGACCCGTTCGCCATCGTGCACGGGCGCTGCGAAGAAATAGCCACGCTTGACCGACGTCGTACCCAGGCCGAAGAAACGTCCGAGCTTGCCGGCCAGCGCATCGAAGAAGTAGGGCCTGAACGAGAAGTTGCGGCCGACGAAACTGTCGCGCTGGTCCGAATTGGACGCGGCCAGGGTCAGTCCGTCGCTGTCCATGAGGTACATGACGTCGGCGCCGGTCTGGCGAGTGATATCACGTAACAGCCGATTGGCGTTCTCGCGGGTCGGCTGATCCTGCGGGGCGGCGAGCGCGGCACGCAATGCCGGCAAATCGCCGAGGATCTGCGGCAGGGTTTCGTAGCGATGCAGGGTGCCCAGCAGGTTGGCGACGTACAGGTCCAGGGTCTGGCGGTTCTGACTCGCCAAAACGCCGCGATAGTAACGCTCGGCCAGATGTTCCAGCGGCCAGAGCAGCGGTGCCAGACAAAGCGCCAGCAGCGCGAGACTGCGCCAGCGCGGGCGATGTGGAGCGGGGGTGTTCATGCTCATGTGCGGATGGCCGGGCGGATGCGTCTTGAGCCGGGCGATAGCTGTCCGGCTGGCGAACCCGCATTATGCCTGCCGCCGGGTTGCCAGGCACTCCCGTGGGAGGCAGCTTGCTGGCGACGAACGATGATACGGTGGTTCAGTCGCACCGCGTCGCGCCGGTCGCGACCAAGGTCCCTCCCACAAGGATCGCATTCCAGACTGGTAGCGAAGAAAGCCCAGACACCGCAGTTCGGCAATGCGCCGCGCCGGTCAGGCCGCGTACATCCTGTACGCGGGCCGGCCGGTGACGAGGAGGGTCAGGGGAACAGGTCCGCCTCCTGCAGACTCTTGCCTTGCTGATCCTTGGCCGACAGCTTGGGCTCGGTCGCCAGTTGCCAGTCGATCGCCAGGTCCGGATCGTCCCAGCGAATGCAGCGCTCGGCGGAGGGGGTGTAATAGTCGGTGGTCTTGTACAGGAATTCCGCGTAGTCGCTGAGCACAACGAAGCCGTGGGCGAACCCTGGCGGAATCCACAACTGCCGGAAGTTATCAGCGGACAGCTTCACTCCGACCCACTGGCCGAAGGTCAGCGAGCTGCGGCGGATATCCACGGCGATGTCCAGCACTTCGCCCGCCGTGACCCGGACCAGCTTGCCCTGAGCGTTTTCGATCTGGTAATGCAGGCCGCGCAGCACGCCCTGTTGCGAACGTGAGTGGTTGTCCTGCACGAAGCGAGGCGCGAGGCCGGTCGCCTGCTGGAAAGCGCGCTCGTTGAAGCTCTCATAGAAGAAGCCCCTTTCGTCGCCGAACACCTTGGGCTCGAGGATGAGGACTTCGGGCAACTCTGTGGCAATCACATTCACTTGGCTTCCCCCGCCAGCTTGAACAAGTACTGACCATAACCGGTTTTGCCAAAATAATCGGCATGTCTGAGCAAAAGCGCTTCGTCGATCCAGCCGTTCTGGAAGGCGATTTCTTCCAGACAGGCGACTTTCAGGCCCTGACGATGCTCGATGGTCTGCACGTACGCCGAGGCGTCGAGCAGGCTGTCGTGGGTGCCGGTGTCGAGCCAGGCGAAGCCGCGCCCGAAGCGTTCGACCCGCAGATCGCCGCGCTTGAGATAGGCATTGTTGACGTCGGTGATCTCCAGCTCGCCACGGGGCGAAGGCTGCACATCCTTGGCGATCTGCATGACATCGTTGTCGTAGAAATACAGACCGGTCACCGCGTAGCTGGACTTGGGCGCCTTGGGCTTTTCTTCGATGGACAGCGCTGTGCCGTTCTCGTCGAAATCCACGACCCCGAAGCGTTCCGGGTCCTTGACCCAGTAACCGAACACCGTGGCGCCTGTAGGCTGGGCGGCGGCGCGGTGCAATTGCTCGCTGAAATGCTGGCCGTGAAAAATGTTGTCGCCCAGGATCAGGCAGACCGGGTCATCGCCAATGAACTCCTCGCCGATCAGGAACGCCTGAGCCAGGCCATCCGGACGCGGTTGTTCGGCATACTGGAAGCGCACGCCAAACTGGCTGCCATCGCCCAGCAGGTTGCGGTACTGAGGCAGGTCGTGAGGCGTGGAGATGATCAGAATGTCGCGGATGCCGGCCAGCATCAGCACCGAAATCGGGTAGTAGATCATCGGTTTGTCGTAGATCGGCAGCAACTGCTTGGAAATGCCGAGGGTGATCGGGTGCAGTCGGGTGCCGGAACCTCCGGCGAGTACGATGCCCTTGGTCATGCGATCAGATCCTTGTGGTCAGTGAAACCCAGTCGTTCGCCTTGGTAGCTGCCATCCTGGACCCTGCGGCACCAGTCCGGATTTTCCAGATACCAGGTCACGGTCTTGCGCAGTCCCGACTCGAACGTCTCTTCGGGTTTCCAGCCCAGTTCCCTCTCGATCTTGCCGGCATCGATCGCATAACGCTGATCGTGTCCGGGCCGGTCCACCACGTAGGTGATCAGATCGTTGTAATGGTTCACACCGGCAGGCCGCTGCGGCGCCAGCTCTTCCAGCAGCGCGCAGATCCCGCGCACCACGTCGATGTTCTTCTGCTCGTTATGGCCGCCGATGTTGTAGGTTTCGCCGATCTTGCCTTCTGTCACGACCTTCAGCAGCGCGCGGGCGTGGTCTTCCACGAACAGCCAGTCGCGAACCTGCTGGCCGTCGCCATAGACCGGCAGCGGTTTGCCCGCCAGGGCGTTGAGGATCATCAGCGGGATGAGCTTTTCCGGAAAATGGAAAGGGCCGTAGTTGTTCGAGCAGTTGGTGACCACCACCGGCAGCCCGTAGGTGCGATGCCAGGCGCGGACCAGATGATCGGAAGCTGCCTTGCTGGCGGAGTAGGGCGAGCTGGGCGCGTACGGCGTGGTCTCGGTGAACAGATCGTCGACCCCGTGCAGGTCGCCGTACACCTCGTCTGTGGAAATATGGTGGAAGCGAAACGCCTTGCGCTCGGCCTCGGGCAGCGTCAGCCACCAGCTTCGGGTCGCTTCCAGCAGGCTGTAGGTGCCGACGATGTTGGTCTGGATGAACTCCGAGGGCCCGTCGATGGAACGGTCCACGTGGGACTCGGCCGCCAGATGCATGATCGCCTGGGGCTGGAAGCGCTCCAGCACCCGGCTGACGGCGGGCTGGTCGCAGATATCCGCCTCGACGAACTCGTAGCGCGTGTCGGTGGCGATGCCGTGCAAGGATTCGAGGTTGCCGGCGTAGGTCAGTTTGTCGAAGTTCAGGACTTCATGTTCGGTGTTGCTGATGAGGTGCCGGATCAGTGCAGAGCCGATAAAGCCTGCGCCGCCAGTGACGAGAATTCGCATGAGCTGGTCATCTTCCTTATATGGCCTGGATGTTGTGCAGCATAGCCTGTGCATCTAGGGACCCTGCGCAAGCAGCATTGACCATCGGCACGCTTTACGTGATGAAATCTATTGATGGCGGCTTACGTGTATGTCGGAAAACCGTCACTCTGCTGACACAGCGGCGGGAGTGGTGGCCTGACGTCACCGGCCCTATAGTTGTGCGACGCCCCCGTCCCGCCGGGACCACTGACAGAGGTTGCACATGCCGCTCGCCACACTCGTTCGCCGCTCCAGCCTGCCTTGCCCTGACATTGGCGTTGAAGTCGCGCGAAACGTTCTGCAGCATCACTACGGATTGGGCGGCACACTCAAAGAACTTGGCAGTCAGCAGGATCGTAATTTCCTGCTCGATACTGGCACGCTTCGCTACGTGCTCAAGATCTGTCATGGCGATTATTCCACCGTCGAACTGCAGGCTCAGCATGCTGCCTTGCATCACCTGGGCAGCGAACTGGAAGTGCAGGTCCCGCAGGTGATCGGCACGCTCAGTGGCGAGCAACTGCTGTCACTCAACCTCGACGGTCAGCCGGTGCACGTCCGGGTCCTGAGCTTCATCGACGGGCAATCGCTGGCGCATGTGGGGCATTTGCCGCGCGACGTGGTGACACGGCTTGGCGAAGTCTGCGCCCGCGTCGATCAGGCGCTGGCCGGTTTCGAGCATCCGGGGCTGGATCGCGTGCTGCAATGGGACCCGCGTCATGCCCTGGCGCTGGCCAGGCATCTGCTGCCGGTGGTCGAGGATGCCGACGAGCGTGCCTGCCTGCTGGAGGCGAGCGAGCAGGCGCATCGGCACCTGTTGCCGCTGATCAGCGCGCTGCCTGTGCAGGCGGTCCATCTGGACATCACCGAACACAACGTAATGTGGGCGCGCACGGCCGAGCGGCAGTGGCGGATGCAGGGCATCATCGACTTCGGCGACTTGGTCACGACCTGGCGGATCGCCGATCTGTCGGTGACCTGCGCGGCGCTGTTGCACCATGCCGAAGGCGATCCGCTGTATATCCTGCCGGCCATTGGTGCCTATCACGCCATCAACCCGCTCAAGCCCGAAGAACTGCAGGCCTTGTGGCCGCTGATCGTCGCCCGCTCGACCGTGCTGGTGCTCAGCGCCGAGCAGCAGGCCAGCGTCGAACCGGAAAACGCCTACATCCAGGCCAATCTGGCGGGCGAATGGAACATCTTCGACGTCGCGACTTCGGTCCCGATGGCGTTGATGCAAGCAGCGATTCTTCGCGCAGTGGGCATCGAGCCTGAGCCGGTTGCGCAGCCTGCTTACCTACCGTTGTTGCCTCAGCTCGACGCAAGGATGCTGATACGGGTCGACCTGGGTGTACTCAGCGAGCATTTCACGGCGGGCAACTGGGAGCAGAGCGGCATTGACGAATACCTGCTCAGCCAGGCCGCTGGAAACAGCGGCTGGGCGGCGAGCCGGTTCGGCGAATATCGGCTATCGCGCACCGTTCCGGACAGCGCCGTGGAACCGGAAACCTGCGCCTTGCATGTGGAATTGCACTTGCCACCGGCGACTGCGTTGCAGGCTCCATTCCCCGGCACGTTGCGCCTGACCGCCGACGCGTGTCTGGTGCTGCAAGGCGAGCAGGTTAGCCTGAGACTGTGGGGCGCCTTCTCCGAACTGGCCTCGGGAACCACGCTGGCCGCGGGCGACAACCTCGGCGAGGCGGCCGGGTCCTTGCTGGTGCAGCTGTGCACCGCGCCTGAGCTGAGTCCGCCGTTGTTCGCCCGCCCGTCCTGGGTCGACGCATGGCGTGGGTTCTGTCCGTCGCCGTCCGTTTTGCTGGGGGTGGACTGCGACGCGCCGCCGCTCGCCGATCCTGTCGAACTGCTGGAGCGCCGCGACGCCAGTTTCGCCCGCTCGCAAAAGCACTACTACCAGGCACCGCCGCAGATCGAGCGGGGCTGGCGCAACCACCTGATCGACATGCAGGGCCGCTCCTATCTCGACATGCTCAACAACGTGGCGGTGCTCGGCCACGGCCACCCGCGCATGGCCTCCGAAGCGGCACGTCAGTGGTCGTTGCTCAACACCAACTCACGCTTTCATTACGCGGCCATCGCCGAGTTTTCCGAGCGGCTGCTCAAGCTGGCGCCGGAAGGCATGGACCGGGTTTTTCTGGTCAACAGCGGCACCGAAGCCAACGACCTGGCGATTCGCCTGGCCTGGGCCTACAGCGGCGGGCGCGACATGTTGAGCGTGCTGGAGGCCTACCACGGCTGGTCGGTCGCCACCGATGCGATTTCCACCTCCATCGCTGACAACCCGCAAGCGCTGACCACACGGCCCGACTGGGTCCATCCGGTGACTGCGCCCAACACTTATCGCGGCCCGTTTCGCGGTGAAGACACCACCGCGCAGTATGTGCAAAGCGTCGAACAGACCTTGGCGAACCTGGACCGACAGGTCGCCGGCTTCATCTGCGAACCGGTGTATGGCAATGCGGGCGGGATTCCGCTGCCGCGCGGCTATCTGCAACAGGTCTACGAAAAAGTCCGCGAGCGGGGCGGGGTGTGCATCGCCGATGAAGTACAGGTGGGCTACGGGCGTCTCGGTCATTATTTCTGGGGTTTCGAAGAGCAGGGCGTGGTGCCGGACATCATCACCATGGCCAAAGGCATGGGCAACGGCCATCCGCTGGGCGCAGTGATCACTCGGCGGGAGATCGCCGAGGCGCTGGAAGCAGAGGGCTATTTCTTCTCGTCGTCCGGCGGCAGCCCGGTCAGTTGCCGGATCGGCATGGCGGTGCTGGACGTCATGGAAGAAGAAAAACTGTGGGACAACGCTCGGGAGGTCGGCGACCGCTTCAAGGCCCTGCTCGAAGGCCTGATCGATAAACATCCGCTGGTGGGCGCCGTGCACGGGATGGGGTTCTATCTGGGCGTGGAATTCGTTCGCGACCGCCAGAGCCTGGAACCGGCGACCGAAGAAACCGCGATCCTGTGCGACCGGCTGCGTGAACTGGGCATCTTCATGCAGCCCACGGGTGACTATCTCAACATCCTCAAGATCAAACCGCCGATGTGCACCACGATCCAAAGCGTTGAATTCTTCGTGAGCATGGTGTCGAAGGTGTTGAGCGAGTTGGAGGCCTGACCGGTGATCCGATGGGTCCGGATCGCGGATGAATCCGCTCCTACTCGACTTATATCGGCCATTTAATTTTGATTTGTCAGAAGCGGGCGTCGATTTGGCTTCAAAAGCCGATTTCTATCGGCTATAAAAGCGCCCTGAATCTTTGTGAACCCCTCGACGCTTCGCTGGAGTCCCGACCATGACCACACTCACCACCACGCCACGCGCCGACGGCTTTCACATGCCCGCCGAGTGGGCGCCGCAAAGCCAGATCTGGATGGTGTGGCCCGAACGGCCGGATAACTGGCGTCTGGGCGGCAAACCCGCGCAGTCGGCGCATGTTGCCGTCGCCAAAGCCATCGCCCGCTTCGAGCCGGTGACTGTCGCCGTGTCCGCAGCGCAATACGACAACGCGCGGGCGCGTCTGGACATGCCCAACATCCGCGTCGTGGAAATCAGCAACGACGACGCCTGGGTGCGCGACAGCGGCCCGACCTTCGTCATCAACGACCAGGGCGAAGTGCGCGGCGTGGACTGGGACTTCAATGCCTGGGGCGGTTTCGACGGTGGCCTGTACTCGCCGTGGAACCTGGACTCGCAGCTCGCGCGCAAGATCATGGAAATCGAGCGCTGCCCGCGTTATGTCACCGAAGGTTTCGTGCTTGAAGGCGGTTCGATCCACGTCGACGGCGAAGGCACGCTGATCACAACCGAAGAATGCTTGCTCAACCGCAACCGTAACCCGCACATGACCCGCGAGCAGATCGAGCAGGTGCTGAGCGACAACCTGTCGGTGGACAAGATCGTCTGGCTGCCGGATGGCCTGTTCAACGATGAAACCGACGGCCATGTGGATAACTTCTGCTGTTACGTGCGGCCTGGTGAGGTGTTACTGGCCTGGACCGATGATCCCGAAGACCCCAACTACGCTCGCTGCCACGCGGCGCTGAACGTTCTGGAAAACACCCGCGACGCGAAAGGTCGGGCCTTCATCGTGCATAAAATGCCGATTCCAGGTCCCTTGTTCGCCACCGAGGAAGAGTGCGCAGGCGTCGATCAGGTGCACGGAAGCCAGGAACGCAACCCTTTGGTGCGTTTGGCCGGTTCCTATGTGAATTTCCTGATCGTCAACGGTGGCATCATCGCACCGAGCTTTGACGACCCGATGGACGAGAAGGCGCGGGAAATTCTCCAGCAGCTCTTTCCGGAACACGAAGTGGTGATGGTACCGGGTCGTGAACTGTTGCTCGGCGGCGGCAACATCCATTGCCTGACGCAACAGCAACCAGCGTCTGTCAAAGCCGCGTTGTAAAGCCCTCTATTGCGCAAGGGACCTGCCACTCTGGTCCCGTTTTTGCTCCTTCAAGCCCATCACCTGATGGGCTTTTCTTTAAGTAACACTTTTAAAGCTGGCTATTGGTCATCAGGTGGCAAAACGCCGATTTCATTCTCTGGAATGTCACACAGCGTGGGTAAATTGGCCGCTCATGAACGAAGAGGTAGTCCCCATGAACGCAGGTATCGGCATTTATCGGGCTCGCAATATGTCTGCCAGTAACGAAGCTCGCCACACCCTGGCGAATTGGCTGAGGATGAATCGACCTCTCAGAATGCCCACGGATATTCGCACCATGTTGGTGCATCGATATCCGGCGGGACTGCTCAATGACGCCGAAGTCGAGGCACTTATCGACGTAATCGACGACTAACGCCGCTGAAAACCGCTCTGCGACGCACATTTCGCTGATTGACACTCCGTAAGCCTTGCGAATAGCATTTGGCTCCCACCGGCTGTGGCAATGAGCCATGTACGTGCATCAGTAGACCACTGCGATGATTGCGTGCGGCTTCTTCTGCTCCTGTATCAGGAGTCGAGAAGCCCGGGATGGCCTTCGGGCTGTCGCCACAGCGTTTTATCCGCAGAAAAGGAAAACAAGATGCGTCATCACCGTTTGGGCTTGCTCGCACTGGGCATCATCAGCGCAGGTCAAGCCATGGCCGCGAATCAGGCTGACTCCAAAGGCTTCGTGGAAGACAGCAGCCTGGTCATCAACACTCGCAACGCTTACATCAACCGTGACAACAAGCACGGCGCTGAAGATCGCGGCGAGTGGGGTCAGGCGTTCATGGGTATCTTCAACTCCGGCTTTACCCAGGGCACCGTCGGTGTGGGCGTCGACGCATTCGGCTTCTACGCAATCAACCTGGACTCCGACCGTTCGCGCAGTGGCGCCGGCGGTGTCGACTTCTTCAAGCGTGATTCCAGCGGCGACCCGGCCGAAGACCTGGCTCGCGTGGGCGCGGCAGTGAAAGTCCGCTACTCCAACACCGTGATCAAGTACGGCGACCAGATGCCGCAACTGCCGGTGCTGAGCTACGACAATGGGCGTTTGCTGCCGGAAACTTACACCGGCACCATGATCACTTCGAATGAAATCGAAGGCCTCGAACTGGTTGCTGGCCGTTTCACTTCCCAGGTGCGTAAAAGCGCCACTGGTCACGACAGTGGTGGCCTGAAAAGCATCAACGTCTACGGTGGTAGCTACAAGTTCACCCCTGAGTTCACCGCTGCGTTCTATGCGTCCGATGACGAAGACACGTTGAAGAAGCAGTACCTGAACCTGAACTACGTGTTCGCGCTGCCGCAGGATCAGTCCCTGACCCTGGACTTCAACGGCTACAAGACCAAGCTGGACAAGGACTACGCGAACGAAAACTTTGATGGTGAGCGTGACAACAAGATCTGGAGCCTTGCGGCGACCTGGGCTGTCGGCATTCACTCCTTCACTTTGGCTCACCAGCGCAGCACCGGTGACACTGCCTACTATCCCTACAGCGGCTACCGCAATGTTGGCGGTACCAGCGATGGCGGCAACACCATCTACCTGGCCAACTCCTACTGGTCCGACTTCCATGCCAAGGACGAGCGTTCCTGGCAGGTGGCCTATGGTATCGACCTGTCGACGCTGGTCACTCCAGGCTTGAGCTACAAGACGGCCTATGTACGTGGCACCAACATCGACGACGGTACGGATCGTGGCAACGGGAAAGAGCGTGAAATCTTCAGTCAGCTGACCTATACCGTGCAGAGCGGCCCGGCGAAGGATCTTTCCATCCGTCTGCGTAATTCGTTCCTGCGCGTTTCCAACAACGCCAGCAACTACAACGCCGACGGTAACGAAACCCGTATCTTCGTCGACTACCCGATCAACGTCTTTTAATGACGTAAGCGCGTAGCGGTACAAGAATGCCCCGGTCTGTTGATCGGGGCATTTTCGTTTGTGCGCTACGTCCGTTAGAGCGGATCAGTCGTTCAGCGTAAACGCATGGAGCGCAAGGGAGAAGACACCAAGAAACACCCAGAAAAAACTGAACAGCCATGGCGCTCGCTTGGAGAACATCAGCGACTTCTTCGGCCCGGTCTCGCTGGATTCCCAGTCGCTGAACAACGGCGAATCGTCATACGCCAGACCGATCACCGGCTCGCTGCGCAGCAACTGCGCCTGCTTGTGATGCCAGTGCATGATGATGTCGCACGCCGCCCGGATTCCCGGCCAGGCGCTCACGGAGTTCAGCAGCCCGAACAGCGCGATCATCGGCGGGATAATCAGCGTGAACAATACGCCCCAGTCAGGATTCACGTTCGCCATGGTCGAGCCGTAGGCGATCACCAGGAACGACTGCGCCGACAGATAGGCGTTGGTGCGGTTGGACAGATTCGTCGTCTCGTAATGGATTTCCCGCCGGTAGAAATCCAGTCGCTCCTTGGGGGAACCGAACAGCCTGACGTTCTGCTCTTCGACGACGTGCTGCGGCGTCTCGTCAGTGATGATTCTGGGCACAGCCGTTACCAGGTTTTTAAGGACAGTCGGTAGACCCTGCGTTTTATGAGGTGTTCGAACTAATGCACAGCGTTTGTCGATCGTTCATGCTGTAACACCGTTCCAATGGAAGGAAAACGGCATGACCCCGCTCCCCGCGAACGCCTCGATACCCCTGCAAACCGAACGCCTGCTGCTCGTCCCGCTCAGCCTCGCAGACGCGCCCGCCGTCCAGCAGCTATTCCCACAGTGGGAAATCGTCCGCTACCTGAACAACCGCGTGCCATGGCCCTACCCGGAAGACGGCGCCTTGAGCTACATCCGCAACGCTGCATTGCCTGCTGTCGCCAAAGGCACCGAATGCCACTGGACCCTGCGCCTCAAAACCGACCCCGACCAGATCATCGGCAACATTAGCCTCATGACCGAACCCGGCAACAACCGAGGTTTCTGGCTGCACCCCGACTGGCAAGGCCACGGCTACATGAGCGAAGCCTGCACCACGATCAACCGCCACTGGTTCGAAACCCTGGGCCAACCCCTGATGCAAGTCCCCAAAGCCGCCCATAACCAGGGTTCAAAACGTATCTCCCAGAAAGAAGGCATGCGCCTGATCGAAACCCGCGAAGACGACTTCGTGGGCGGCAGAATGGCGACAGAAGTGTGGGAGATGACCCGGGAAGAGTGGTTGGCGAAGCTCTAGACCGGGGCATACAGGAACGCGGCGTTTTTGAAATCGACCCGCGACCGTAGTAGCATCGCCGCGCTTTCGCCCTCCGTCCGCTTCGGAACACGAAAGTCAGGACGGCCAGACACGTTAAGGAAAACGCAATGCAAGACTTCATCCGCAAAACCTTCGGCGGCCTCTCGCGCCAATACTACCTGCGCCAACTCTTCTTCGGCGCACTGTTCTTCGCACTCATCGCCTGGACAGCCCTGCAGAGCAAACAAGGCATCAATGTCGGCATCATCGTCTTCGCCCTGATCAGCACACTGCTCTACCCATACTCCCGCTTCGTCTACGAAAGCATCATCAACTTCATCATCGGCAACAACGTCTTCTTCGGAAACGCGATCATGATGATGACCGTAAAGCTGATGACCATGGCCCTGTGCTGGAGCATGGCGATATTCATCGCACCGGTGGGGCTGGTTTATTTGTACTTCTATCATCGGCGGGCGCTCGGCTAAGCCTGTCGGCACCGTGGGAGCCAGCTTGCTGGCGATAACGCCTTCAAGCGCTCAAGAACCAACGGGCCCTCTACTACGCATCTCAAACACCATCTGACTTGCGGTAGGGCGCGACTGCGAACCCATCCAATCCGCCCACCCCACCCGTCGTAGGAGCCAGCTTGCTGGCGATAAACACTCCCACTCGGCCAGGTATCACCAGGCGGTCCGCCACATAATTTCAGGCAGCACCTGGCTTGTGGGAGGGAGCTTGCTCGCGACAGCAAAGCCCAGGTCAACACCATCAGCCAACCCCTATACAGCATGCGCACCGGCGCTTGGACAGCGTCGATGTGGTGGAAAGGGCTGCTCGCTGCCAGACCGGTGACCAGACTCACGATCAGGTTGCGTTTGGCTTCGCGTTGTTGTTCGGTTTCGTCGGGGCTGGCTTCGGAGAACAGGCCGGTCAGCACGCCTGATGCCGCTGCACCGCCGCGCCTTGCTTTATAGCGCCCGATAGTTTTGAACAGCGTTTTCACCGGTACCGCGTCAGCCTTTGGATCTAATCAACGACCGTGGAAAAAGCTTATCTGGATCAGTAGGCGGAGACCGCGCCAATTCAAGTTGCTGACAGGGATTTCCTGCTTACACCTTGGGTACAGCATACCAGTGCTCTCCCTTCATACCCATTTGGTGCTCGACCCGAGGCCATCCTCTCAAGGTTTGAGCCTTGAACAGTTTTACCCAGTACTCTCCAGGTCGATAGGGCCTCTGGGTCAAACAGGTCGTGGTCTGTCCCCTATCGTTTATTAAGGTCAGTTCACGATTGCTCTCTCTGTGCTTTAGCTGAAGAAATTTCTATAAGCTATCTCCCACATTCCCCGTTCGCGAAGTTTTTTCTTCAGTGAACGCGAGGCGGCCATCCGGTGTACGGCTGACAATGTCGATACCGTTACCACTGCGGTTCTGCACAGCGAAGATGTCAGTGTGGTTGTTGTCACGTAAGAAGACCTTGGAGATATCTTCACCTAGGTCACCGACCTGCTGATTGGTTAGCTTCGAAAGATCTTTACCTCGGGTGGCTGAAAACAGATCAAGTGTAGTACCCGAAGTAACGGCTCCGCCTGTCTGACCTAGCCCTTTTGGATCAAGACTATAACCCCCCGCGTTTTCAACCGGTCTTCCATCTACAGTGGTAGCTACAGGCCCATAACTACCATCTGTTTTAGCGCTATAAGCACCTTCACCACTAGTCCACTGCAATGCGGGCTTGGCGTCTTGCGCCTTCGCAGCGATCTCGAGTTTACCCGCATAAGACATCTTTTCAAGCTGCTGCGTCCCGACCTTGATGCCGGTCTTGGCCAGTGCAACGCCACCCTTGGCAATGCCGCCGACACCCGTAACGAAACTGCCGACGGTCCAGATGAGATTGCCCATTTCCTCGCCAAGCGCGATGGCGTTCTCGTCGCCGCCTTGTTCAAGCGCGTTCGCCATGGTGTCGATCTGGGACTTGAGCTTGGTCGCCATCCCGTCGAGCATCTGGTTCTGGGCAGCGGCGTCGGTTACCAGGGCCTTCAAACCTTCCAGGCCCGCCATCGGGTCAGCGAGGAACTGGGCCATGCCTTCAACATCGCCCCAGCCGGACTGCACTAGACCTTTGCCAAGACCGAACTGGGTCAGTACGTCCTGTTTGCTGCTGATGTAGCCCCATTTACCCAGCACCTGGGCTTTCTCGATGACGCCATCGGCTTCTTCGTATTCTTTCTTCAGCTGAACCAACTGCTGAGTCGCCAGCCAGTTGTTATCCACAGCCGCGCCGGCGGCGCTGTTGGCGGTGGTGGCGTCGAGTTGCGGGCTGTTCGCTGCCAGACCGGTGACCAGACTCACGATCAGGTTGCGCTTGGCTTCGCGTTGTTGTTCGGTTTCGTCGGGGCTGGCTTCGGAGAACAGGCCGGTCAGCACGCTCGACGCCGCGGCACCGGCGGCGCCACTGCCGCAGCTCTGGCTGCTCGCCGCTGCACCGGCGCAGGCTACGAGACCGTGAAGGGCGGCATGCAGGGGTGTGCCCTCGACGAGTTTGCCCTCGGCGACCGGATCATCGAGGTAGCCGGCGCCTTGCTGCTGGGCGTAATTGACCACCAGGCCTTGGACGAACGCGCCGTTGGTGCCGCTGATATAGCCGCTGGCGGCTACCAATGCGGTGGTGATCTGGTGGTAGGTGCCGCCCGCGCTTCACTTCTTGCAGGTCGTCAGGTGATACAGATAGAGTGAAATTTAATTACAGGTTAAGAATGCAGGATGGGCGAGGATTTCTAACCTGTCTCTGGGGGTGTGATACAGCCTCATATTATCACGTATATATGTAATCAATACTTATGCGCACGGGTTCGAGATTAAGCGTTATCTCGCAGGCCGACCAAGCCTTCCCGTTTTCGCACAGCCCGTTAGATACGTATAGCTTTCTTAAATCGACCAGTAGCATGGTTAGATTTCTGACTGCCTTGCCATCTGGCTGGAACCACTCAACTTTCCCCTGATCATTTAAATAATCAAATTCATAGCTGCCCCCGTCGTCTTCTGCAAAAAGGCGTGCACGAGTGATTATTTTTTTAGCTGAGGAAGGGCCGGCTTCATATAGAAGTTGGCCGATTTTTTGATAGATATCTTGTTCGGTCATTGTCTAACTCCTTGCGGCGAATTCGCAAAGTCAACGATAACTGGGCGATCGCCACCGATTGAATAGCTAACGTTGAACCCGTCTGGTCTAACCCCAGAGTCCAGATAAATGGGTTCAATCT
Source organism: Pseudomonas sp. JDS28PS106 (assembly GCF_036706555.1). Lineage (NCBI taxonomy): Bacteria > Pseudomonadati > Pseudomonadota > Gammaproteobacteria > Pseudomonadales > Pseudomonadaceae > Pseudomonas > Pseudomonas sp. JDS28PS106. Next base: position 80,601 of record NZ_JBAJGT010000004.1, read on the forward strand.
TTACACTGACTGATTTACCTTCTTTGAGCGCAGCCGCCCAAGTATTCTCCATGATCTTCCACTCACCTTTGTTCAAATTCCCATTCATCGGTAGCAGATTCAAGCGTTCGCCTGGACCGTTGAAGATGCTTGCGATCAAATGGCCACCTTCATCGCCCGCGATTCCACATTTTCCGGCCACGCATTGTTGATAAGTGTTTCGGTCATTTTTGGTCAAAACGAGGTCTGACTCTACTCGTTCAACTCGACCAAGGCTGTCTGTTTGATAGGTCTTGTTACCATCCACCTTATAAATAGTGTTAGGTTGTGGCTTGTTGATTTCCTTCGTCCACGCACCTTTTCCGCCTGACGATACTTCGACAGTCCGCAAGGTAGGCGCGGGATCTATCGGGTCAAGGTCCGGCTCATTAACCGGCGGTTTGTCAGGGTCGATGACTGGAGGTTTTGGTGGCACCTCGGCCTTCGCAGCGATCTCGAGTTTACCCGCATAAGACATCTTTTCAAGCTGCTGCGTCCCGACCTTGATACCGGCTTTGGCCAGCGCAACGCCGCCCTTGGCGACGCCGCCGACGCCGGTGGCAAAGCTGCCGACGGTCCAGATGAGATTGCCCATTTCCTCGCCAAGCGCGATGGCGTTCTCGTCGCCACCTTGTTCAAGCGCGTTCGCCATGGTGTCGATCTGGGACTTGAGCTTGGTCGCCATCCCGTCGAGCATCTGGTTCTGGGCAGCGGCGTCGGTTACCAGGGCCTTCAAACCTTCCAGGCCCGCCATCGGATCAGCGAGGAACTGGGCCATGCCTTCTACATCGCTCCAGCCGGACTGCACCAGACCTTTGCCAAGACCGAACTGGGTCAGTACGTCCTGTTTGCTGCTGATGTAGCCCCATTTGCCCAGCACCTGGGCTTTCTCGATGACGCCGTCGGCTGCTTCGTATTCTTTCTTCAGCTGAACCAACTGCTGAGTCGCCAGCCAGTTGTTATCCACAGCTGCGCCGGCGGCGCTGTTGGCGGTGGTGGCGTCGAGTTGCGGGCTGTTCGCTGCCAGACCGGTGACCAGACTCACGATCAGGTTGCGTTTGGCTTCGCGTTGTTGTTCGGTTTCGTCAGGGCTGGCTTCGGAGAACAGGCCGGTCAGCACGCTTGATGCCGCTGCACCCGCCGCGCCACTGCCGCAGTTCTGGCTGCTCGCCGCTGCACCGGCGCAGGCTACGAGACCGTGCAGGGCGGCGTGCAGGGGTGTGCCCTCGACGAGTTTGTCCTCGGCGACCAGATCACCGAGGTAGCCGGCGCCTTGCTGCTGGACGTAATTGACTACCAGACCTTGGACGAACGCGCCGTTGGTGCCGCTGATATTGCCGCTGGCGGCGGCTACCAATGCGGTAGTGATCTGGCGGTAGGTGCCGCCCGCGCCCCAGTTATCGGCTATGTCATCTGCTTCGGCTTTCAACTGCCTTGCGCCATCAATCAGGGTCAGGCGCTCGGCATTGGTCAGCTTGGCGTCAGGATCGGCGGCCTTGCCCTCTGCCGTCTCAGCGGCGCGACGCTTGGCATCGACTTCTTTGGCCTTGTCCGCAAACAAAGTGCCTGCTTCATTGGCGAACGCTCCAACGATCTCGAAGCCGGCGCGAATCTCTTCTTCGTCGAAGATAGGCTTGAGCGCGCCGCTGGTGTCGCGGTCGCTGGATACATCACGGTTCAGGCTTGCGACGGTCTGCTCGGCGGTCTGGCCGGTGCGTTTCTGCTGCTCGGCCTGGTCGGTAATCACGATGGCACCGCCACTGACTCCGCTGCGCGTCACGCTACTCGCATCGTCACTGGCGCTGATCGCAATCGGCAACGTCGCGCCATAGCTGTCTTCGGTTTTCGGCAGATCGGTTCCCGGCGTTTGCAAACCGCCGCTCTGGGCGTTGCCCTGTTGGTCCTTCCCGACCTGACGCCAGCCGCCTCCGACGGCGACCGAGCTGGCGTCGTACTCCGCCTTGTTCTTGATGTCGCGGCTGGTCAGGCTGGCGGTAACCAGCTGGTTATTGCCGTCCTGCACGGCCTTGTCGCTGCTGGCGATCACGCCACCGACCAGATCGGTGTTGCCGCCCACGCAAACAAAAAAGGCCCGCCTTTCGGCGAGCCTTTTCTGGTACTGCGTATGGTGCGGCACCAAGAGTCGAAAAATAGCATAACTATCTATATTCATTAGCAATTTAAAATTAATGTATGTAGTTCTATCCCTAAAACTATCCTGATACAACCGCCCAGTCGGTTGTGCCATTTCAAATAATTACGATTTGAAATCGCTACCAGGACTTCTAAAACGTAGGTGTGGGGCGGGTTGCATTGCATCGCGCCGGTAGCCTGCAACCCTGTGACGCTGATCGTTACCAGTAGGCCAGCCATTTGCAGCCATTTAGATCTGTAGAAATGCATGGCATTTAGATGCTGTTGCAGCATAACTCATTCATTGTTATAGATTTTCTTCAAGGTCTTAGGGTACCGGCTCCACCAGTTCATGATCAGCCTGCGCTCCTCGATGAACTCGGCCTTGTGGATATAAGCGGCGCGGACGTTGTTGCGCTCCTTGTGGCTCATCTGCCGTTCAATGGCTGTCTCCGACCACAATCCTGACTCGATCAGTGCGCTGCAGGCCATCGAACGAAATCCATGCCCGCAGATATCGGTTTTGGTGTCGTATCCCATCGTCCGAAGCGCGTTGTTCACGGTATTTTCGGACATGGGCTTCCAGGGTTTGGCATCCCCTGCGAAGACCAATGCGAATTTGCCTGTGAGTGCATGGATTTTTTCGAGTAGCGCCACTGCTTGGGGCGATAAGGGTACTAAATGGATATCCCCTGCCATCTTCGTACCCCTTGTGGAAAAGGGTACTCCCTCCAACGCGGGTCGAGTGTCCGGTATCTCCCAGGTGCCGCGCTTGAGGTCGAACTCGCTCCAGCGGGCGAAACGCAGCTCGCTGGATCGTACAAACACATGCAGCGACAGCATCACCGTCAGACGGGTAAGTGCCCGGCCTTTATAGGTGTCGATCCGCTCCTGCAGTTCCGGCAGTCGCGATAAGGGTAGAGCGGGGCGATGCACCACCCGCGGGGCCTTGATCGAGCCTTCGAGGTCGTAAGCAGGGTTTATAGTGATAAGCCGGAGGCGCTTTGCCTCGCGCATGATGCTCTGCAGGTAGTTTTGTACCCTTAAAGCAACGTCTATCGTTCCGCGCTTCTTGATCGCTTCCAAGGGCTGCATAAGGTCATGGGTGTCGAGATCAATAATGGCGCGTGCGCCGATCAGCGGGAATACGTGGGTTTTGAGGCGGCTCATCACTGTCTTGGAATGGCCTGGTGCCCACTTGGCCGACATTTCCGTATGCCAGTCGAGCGCAACGCTTTCAAAGGTTCTGCCTTTGATTACGGCTTCCGCCTTAGCTCGGTGTTTGGTCTCTATGGGATCAATGCCATCCGCCAGCATTCGCTTGACTTCCAAGCGCTTGCGGCGCGCATCGGCGAGACCAATGACGGGGTAGTTGCCGAACGAGGTCAGTCCTTCGCGTCCGTCAGGTTTGACGTAACGGAGCCGCCAGCCTTTGCGGCCATTGGGTTGGACTAGGAGGTAGAGGCCATCGCCGTCGAAAAGCTTGTAGGCGCGGTCTGTAGGTTTTGCCAAGCGGCAAGCTGCGTCGGAGAGCGGAGCTGTGGTGCGCGACATAAGGGTACTCCCTTTTATCGAAGGGACCTGTATCCCAAACTCTACCCTTAAAACGGTTGGAATCCACCGGTTTCTGACGGAAACCGATGGAACGCCAAAACGAAAAAACCCGCCAGAAGGCGGGTTTTTCGGGGGTTCCAGAGATTTTGAAAGCCTTCTATGGAACCTTGTATGGTGCCGGCACCAGGAGTCGAACCCGGGACCTACTGATTACAAGTCAGTTGCTCTACCAACTGAGCTATACCGGCGTAATGGCGGCTGAGTATACAGAGCCTGTTGGGCTTGTAAAGCCTAGCTGTCTGATTCGGTTGAAAAAAACGAGCAGCGGTGTCCGGCCCCGATTGGCGCTGGCGGCGCTGGGTAGGAATCGAGGGTGCGCGAGGGTAGGGCGTTTCCTGGCAGCGGCTGGGATTTGGCTTCGTACGCCCAGGAATTCAGCCAATATCTGCCGGGATATTGCGGGTCGGGTCGCGGGACGATGGAGTAAGCAGGGCAGGACTTTGGACAAGGTCTCAGCAATCAACGGCTTGCGGTCATGCGTCGTGAGGCAGGTTCGGGCGGTGGCGTTCGGGATGGGCATTCTGCCGGTAATTGCAGGCTCGGAGTGCGTTGCCTAGGCTTGGTTTCAACGGCCGGCGCCGACGGATGAGCGGCGAGGGTCGTTACTTTTCAGCCAGTAGACATGGATGTCTCTGAACGACGCGAGGGAGTGTATCCGGGTGCCGAGGGTGCGTAAGCGGTGGCCGGGGTTCACTGAAAAGGAATGCAAATATTCTGCACCCAGGTGGGATGGCGTCGATTGACCGTTCGACGGGGCGGTGGCGGCATCTTCACTGAATCGACAGCGTGTCTGGCTTCGGCCGGTAGGCGTGATGTCGATGGATCGGGAAATGCCCGGGTCTCAGGACTCGGGCATTTCTTTTGCCGCCGATCTGCTGGAGTTCGCCCTTTGCGTGCCGATACAGTTGGTGAGCAAACGGCCGACCGCCTTGAAAGCAGGTGCAATGCAGAAAACGCCCACGCATTACGGGCTGTTGAACGTCGCTCGCGATGCTTCTCCTGACGAGATCAAGAAGGCTTATCGCAAGCTGGCGCAAAAGCTTCACCCGGATAGAAACCCAAGCGTCGCTGCCTCGGATGAGATGGGGAGGGTGAACGCTGCCCACGATGTACTGGCCGACCCTCGCAAGCGGGCGGCTTATGACGCGCAGCTGGCGGAGCAAGGGCGTCAGGTCCAGACGGCAAGTAGCGCCCCAGTGTCCGCCGGGGCAAGAGGCACAACCACAAATGCACCCAGAAAAGCCCCGGCGAATCATAAGCGCCGCAAGGCACTGCGCTGGGCTGCGGTCTTCGCGGTGTTTTGCGCCGCCGGAGCGTGGATGGGGTATCAGCCTGATGCCAGCAAGTCGTACTTTCCAACGCCGCATGCTCCTGTTGCGCAGACCTGGGTCAAGCAGCCTTCTGAACCTCGCGAGCTGATCACTGGCAATCCGGTCCGGCTGGTGGACCCCGCGCAGCCCGACTGTGAAGTGCCTGCGCTCGATCCCCTCGGCGCACCCTGGCCGGAGAAAGCCGGGTATCTGTCGGGCATGCCGTTGCGCAAGGACAATGGCTGGTCGCAGATCACCGTCGACAATACTGGTGGCGAGTCTGCGGTGTACGCGAAGGTGACCGACGCTGTAGGTCGGAACACTTTTCGGCATGCGTTCATTCCCGCCGGCGCGGTCTTTACCTTTGGCAAGATGGACGCCGGGCTTTACTTGCTCAAGTACAAGATGTTGAACACCGGTTGCGCCTTCGCGTCGAGCCGCATTCAGTTGCAGGAGACGCCGATGGGCAGTCAGGTGAAGTCGACGATGTACAAGCTGACGTTGCGCAAGTTACAGAACCGCAACGTGCAGTTTTCCACGCTGCGCCAGGACGAATTTTAAACGGGAAGGGCCGCCAGACCCGCTCTGACTCGGCGTATTTGCAGGTTTCGTCTCTTTCTTTTGAAAGACATTTCCGAGAGAATCCGCAGCCGCTTGCGCCTCTCGATTCGCGCTTTTAGTCTTCGCCGGTCGCTGATTTTCAGTGATCGGGTTTAGTCGCCCGTGTTCGAGTTGAGGCGTATCGCGCCGCTGTTTCCCAAGCCCTTCTGGCTTGTGATTAATGGCGGCTGTGCGTAGGGCACCTTCGGGTGCGCCGGTTCTTAGCTCCCGGTTCGACTAACCTGCGTACGGCTGCCACCCACCCCTCGTTTAGTCGCGACTCGGTGGCAGTACCCATCATGGAGAGAGCTAAACGTGAACAGTGTTACCGCTGAAACATTCCTGGATTCAACTGCTACTAAACCCGTCCTCGACGAATCCATCGTCAGACGCGCCCTGGCCCACTACCTTCCCGAAACCCATTCTCAGGACGAAGACGCTACCGATCTTCAACCCACTCTGAACCATGCACTGGACTTCCTGCGTTGCGCCGCCGCCACTGCCTATGAACTTGGGGATAACCTGAGTGGCTCGAAACGCGACCTCGCCTTCGCCACTCTGCACATGATGAAAATGGCAAAAGCGATGGTGGAGCGTTCGCTGGAGATCGTCGAGCGTCCCGCCAGCGCATGACGACCCGCGAGGCAGAGGCTTTAGATGTTGATCCGGTGACTGGTTTCGTGCAGTTCCAGGCTATGCACCGCAAGCGTTATGCACAAAACTTCGGAGATAGTTCCCTACTGTAGGGAATGAAGCCGACGAAACGCCAATCTTGCGCAAGCCTTTGCTTTTAGAGGCTTTCAGCTTTGCTGGTCAGACAAAATCAGGGGCTTGAGTAACTGGCGCGCAAAGGGTTTTCAACACGTTCCGGATTTTCATCAACAGAGTTATCCACAGGCTGTGCACCGTGGTCATCGATCTACGACATGGCTGACGGCTGATGCGTCAGGTCTGTCAATCGACCAAACCAGGCTCGTCGTTTTCGCCGGGAGGCTCGGTGCTCTCGGGACTGTCAGGCTCCACTTGGCCTGAGTGACGCCACCAGGCAAGGGCAGCCACAACCTCTTTGCCAGTTACCTTGCTGATCATACGAACCATGTCGTATGAGCGAACGCCATCGACATGCTCGCTCAAGCTGGCAGCGGTATTGGCCCATAGCGGGTCTAGAACGAAGTCGATGCCGTTGGTCCTGGCCAGTTTTGCGGCTGGAACAAAGTCTGAATCTCCGGCGACCAGTACGATCACATCGGCCAACTTGTTCAGCGCTAGCGTAGTGATATCCATGCCCAGCTTGATATCGACTGCTTTCTGGTCGATATCAAAATGAAAGTCATCGTTTGATAGGTCGTTCCACGCTCTCAAGCCTTTGAGCAGATCATCGAGCGTGTGGTCATTGAGTCGCCAACGGCCGCTTTTGGACAACTCGCCAAGACGCAGGGCTGTCTTGCGACTTCGCTTCAGACGATCATGAAGCTCGCCTCTTACTTTGTAGGGCGGGTGCTCTTTGAAATTCATACTGCCCGGTGTCCTGTGGCCGACTGGAGGAATCGGGTAGCGGACCTGCTTGTCGTTTGGCGGGCAGTCGTAGTAATACACGCGATAGAGCTCTCTGGACTGGGCCCCTGGGTCCTCGATGTGGGCCTTCACAAGCCAGTGCACGATCTTGCTGAGATGCTCTGAAGACAGTACCAGGTCGCGTCCAAAATATTTTCGCGTGAAAAAACGAACCCGCTCGAAGAAAAAACCGCCATCAACCAGTACTGCTGTCCTTTTCATGCCACTTTCCTTGAGGCGAAAAAAAGCCCAGGACCGCCGGGCAGGTTCTAAAGATTGCCTGCGAGCTGTACTGGGCTGCGGGACGAATTCTGAGCAAGACGAACAGGCATGTCAACGAGGTTCGGTCTACAGGCCTCAGCTTTGCTGTCGCCAAATGTGACCGACCTCCGAATCTACGTTCAGATGAGACTGAAGCGCCTGAGAAGTCAGTGATCGAAGTGACTACCCCTTTTGCGCCACCATCAACAAGTTCCGCGGCGTCAGCCGACTCTCGCAAAACGTCCCGACCCGCACCTGATATCCCTGCTCGCGAACATACAGCGCCCGATCCAGCACTAGCCATAGCTCCAGCGGGCGGCGGAACAGGTTGCGGACCAGTTCCAGATTGCGCACCTGGGCCAAACGTTCCCAGCCTGCGGCTTCCAGTTCGTCCCAGTTGCGCGCGCCGGGGGCGGGCAGTTGTTTGAGGTCCGCCAGTTCACGGCAGTAATCGGCATAGGGCTTGTCGAGCCAGGCGACGGGCAGGGAAGGCGTGGGCAGGTATTCGTCGACGCCGCGCAGTTCGCGTTGCAGCAGATCGAAGCCCAGGCGGCGCGCCATGGAGGCGTCACGTTGACGTCTGACCCGGGCGCCGGCGGTCACGGTTTCGCTCAGCGGCAGGCCGAGGTCGTCCCGCGACAGTTGCAGGGTTGATTCACGGCCTGTGTTCGACAGTGGCTGATAAAGCTCCGCGTGGGTCCGGTTGTAGCAGCAGGGCGCAATTGCCATGTGCCGGCAACCGGTCTTGGTGGCCAGTTGCATCAGGCGGACGTGCAGGTCGCCGCAGGCATGCAGCGCGACCGGGGTGTGGTCGGCTTTTAGCTGAAGCGCCGCATCGTCGGCCAGAACGTCCTGCTGTAGGTGAGTGGCGGAGATGTGCAGGCGCTCGCTCAGGCACTGTCCTGCCTCGACCAGCGCCGGGTCGTATTCCAGGCAAGTCAGCGCCTGTCCTTGCTGCGCCAGACGTCGACCCAGATGGCCTTTGCCCGAGCACCAGTCGAGCCAGTGGGAAGGTGCGTCGTCGAACGTCAGGTGACGCGCCATTGCCTCGATCTGTTGCCATTTGCGTCCCGGCACGTCGACGCTCATACGCGACGAGGCCGGGGGCAGGGCTTGTGCGGGCAGTGCGCCGACCTGGGCGAGGATCGTCGCTTCGGCGGCCAGCTGTGGGAAGGGCGCGGGTGCGTTCAGTCGTTCCGGATGATTATGGTCAAGCTCCGCCTGCTCCAGCGAGCGGCCGCGCAGCCAGGTCGCCAGCTCAGGAAAGTCGGCCTCCCAAGGCAGACGGCGTTGCGTGAACGGCTTGGGGCGCCAGAGGGCCTGATGCGCGGACAGAAACCGGTCGAGCGCGCGAAATCGATCACTCAGGGCTTCGTTCTGCAGGTAGGGATCGGAAGACATAGTGGGCCGTATCGTTCAAGGAAGGGGCTGGCCGTGCATGGCGGGCCAGCCCCTTCATATCAGCGCCCCTGGCAGGCGTCTACGCGCAGGATGCGTTCCAGTAGGCGGAAGCCCTGAACCAGCACATAGGCCATGACCAGATAGAACACGCCCGCCGCGAAGAAGATCTCCACCGGCAGATAGGTGCGGGCGATGATGGTGCGCGCCATGCCGGTGAGTTCCAGCAGCGTGACGGTGCTCGCCAATGCGCTGGCCTTGAGCATCAGGATCACTTCGTTGCTGTAGGCAGGCAGGCCGATGCGTGCCGCGCGTGGCAGGACGATGTAGAACAGCGCCTTCCACTTCGACATGCCCAGTGCCCGCGCCGCCTCGACTTCGCCGGCCGGCACGGCCTGAATCGCGCCACGCAGGATCTCGGCAATGTAAGCCGCCGTGTGCAGCGTCATGGTGATGACCGCACACCAGAACGGATCGCGCAGGTAAGGCCAGAGCGCGCTTTTGCGCACGGCGTCGAACTGCGCCAGCCCGTAGTAGACCAGGAACAGCTGCACCAGCAGCGGCGTGCCGCGGAAGAAAAAGATGTAGGCGTAGGGCAGGGCGCGCACCGGCAGATGTTTCGACGAGCGCGCGATGCCCAGCGGAATGGCGATGATCAGGCCGGCGATGACGGCGATTGCCACCAGCTCCAGGGTCAGCGTCGCACCCTGGGCGAGTCGCGGCAGCCATTTGATGATGACTTCCCAGTTCATGACGCGCTCCTCATGAAGCCGCGAGCGGCACGTTTTTCCAGGAAGTACATGCCGGTCATCGCGATGATGGTCAGGCCCAGGTACATGAACGCCGCGACCATGTAGAAGGTGAAGGCTTCTTTGGTGAAGCCCACGGCGATCTGCGCGTGGCGCATGATTTCTTCCAGGCCGATGACCGACACCAGCGCGGTGTCCTTCATCAGGATCATGAACAGGTTGCCCAGGCCGGGCAGGGCGATGCGCCACATCTGCGGCAGGATCAGCTTTATGAAGATGCGCGAGCGCGACATGCCCAGCGCCAGGCCAGCTTCACGATGCCCCTTGGGGATGGCGAGGATCGCGCCGCGAAACACTTCGGTGGCATAGGCGCCGAAGCACAGGCCCAGCGCGATGACGCCGGCGGCGAACGCGTTCAGCGCCAGGTCCTGGACGCCGAACATCTCGCCCAGCGCGCGCATGCCATTCACGGTGCCGAAATAGATCAGCAGCACCCAGAGCAGTTCAGGGACGCCACGCACCAGGGTCGAGTAGGTTCCGCCCAGCCATTGCAGCGGCTTGTACGGAGAAGTCTTGGCGAGAGCGCCGAGCAGGCCTAGCACCAGTCCCAGGCACAGGGCCGAAAGAGCGAGCTGGACAGTCATCAGCGCGCCAGCCGCGAGGGCCGGGCCGAATCCATGTAGATCAATGTTCATGTGGTAAAGGCAGGCTTTGCAGAGGACGGCGCCGCCGCGTCCCCTTGGGGAAGCACGACGGCGCGGTCAGGCGGTTCAGAGGATGCTGAACGGGAAGTACTTGTCGTTGATCTTCTTGTAGGTGCCGTCAGCGATGATTTCCTTCAGCGCGGCGTTCAGCTTCTCACGCAGCGGATCGCCTTTGCGTACGGCGATGCCGATCTTGTCGTTCTCTTCGACAGGCTCGCCTTTAAATTCGAAGCCCTGGCCCGCGTCGCTTTTCAGCCACTCGTAGCTCACGTACTTGTCGGCCAGGATGGCGTCGACGCGACCGGATACCAGATCGAGGTAGGCGTTTTCCTGGGTGTCATACAGCTTGGCGTCGACATCCATGCCCAGCTTGTCTTCCAGCCAGGTGCTGGCGAGGGTCGAACGCTGTGCACCGATGATCTTGCCCTTGAGCGAAGCGACGTCGGTCTTGAACTCGCCGCCCTTGGGTGCCAGGAATTGCAGCTTGTTCGAGTAGTACGGATCGGTGAAGTCCACGGCCTGCTTGCGTTCGTCGGTGATCGACAGCGACGAGATCAGGAAGTCGAACTTCTTGGCGTTCAGGGCCGGGATGATGCCGTCCCAGTCGGAGGTGACCACTTCGCACTGCACTTTCATCTTGGCGCACAGGGCGTTGCCGATTTCATAGTCGAAACCGACGACCTGACCGCTCGCGTCCTTGTTGTTGAACGGCGGGTAGGCCGCTTCGATGCCCATCTTCAGGGTTTCGGCAAAAGCGTTGCCGGTCAAAGCCAGAGTGGCAGCTGCAACCAGCAGCAACTTCTTGTATGTCTGCATGAGGTGTTGCTCCGTTAACGGTTACTCGACATGAATTGTTTGCACCTTACCGACCGCGGGTTATCGAACACTTGCTCGGGTGTGCCCTGTTCTTCGACCAATCCTTGATGCAAAAAGACGATTTCGCTGGACACTTGCCGGGCGAAATTCATTTCGTGAGTCACCAGCAGCATCGTGCGACCTTCGTCGGCCAGCGCGCGAATGACGTTGAGCACTTCCTGAACCATCTCAGGGTCGAGCGCCGACGTCGGTTCGTCGAACAGGATAACCTTAGGCTGCATTGCGAGAGTTCGCGCGATGGCCGCGCGTTGCTGTTGCCCACCGGAGAGCTGGTTGGGGTAGGCGTGGCGCTTGTCGGCGATGCCGACCTTGGCCAGCAGCGCTTCGGCGACCTCGATGGCTTCGGCCTTGCTCTGGCCGAGCACGCGGCGCGGCGCCTCGATGATGTTGTCGAGCACGCTCATGTGTGGCCAGAGATTGAAGTTCTGGAAGACGAAACCGATTTCGCTACGCATCCGGTTGATCTGCCGGTTGTCGGCAGCCACCAGTTCGCCGTTTTTCGCGGCCTTGAGCTTGAGCTCTTCGCCAGCGACCAGAATCTGGCCCTGATGCGGGTTTTCCAGCAGGTTGATGCAGCGCAGCAGTGTCGATTTGCCGGAGCCGGATGAACCCAGGATGGAGATGACGTCGCCGTCGCGCGCGGTCAGCGAGATGCCCTTGAGCACCTCCAGCTCGCCGTAGCGCTTGTGCAGGTCGCGGATTTCCAGGGCGGGCGTGGCCTCAGCCATGTGGGGTCCTCATTGGTAACGAGCGCTCATTCCGAACAGCCGCCGCGTAGCGCGACGCCAGAGGTGTCTGGCGCAAAGCGTAGACGCAAGGTTGCGGCTGGATGAGGCCGACAGACGCGGTAGATGCCGAAACGATGGATCCTGTCTGGCGGCTGTGCGCGAAAAAGGCGCGATGTTGCCACCTTTGCCCGACGGTTGGAAGCGGCTTTTGCCAAGCGGCGCTCTATGTTGCGCACCATAAGAGTGCTTCCTTGGTCGGGGTGGACGTTTTCGGTGCGCGCGTGTTTCCCTGTTCTGAGGTGTTCAGTAACAAATCCTTCAAAAAGCGCTGCGTTGATCCATTGCAGTGCCCCCCTGCCGGATGACACTGAATCCCTCTGGATCGGGAGCGACGTCGCTTTTGAAATATTTTGGCGTACTTTTTGCGTCCAGAATAATCAACGGCACCGTTTCTTTCTTTTTACGAGCGCTTCGGTGTGCATCGGTTGTCTTGCAAAGGTAGTTTCAATGAGCAATACCGCTAATTCTTCCGAGCTCGAACAGGGCCTCAAACCCCGCCATATCACCATGTTGTCGATTGCCGGTGTCATCGGCGCCGGCTTGTTCGTGGGTTCCGGTCACGCGATTGCCGAAGCAGGGCCGGCCGTGCTGCTGGCCTACGCCGCAGCGGGTACGCTGGTGGTGCTGGTGATGCGCATGCTGGCCGAGATGGCCGTGGCTTCGCCTGATACCGGTTCCTTTTCTACATACGCTGACCGTGCCATTGGGCATTGGGCCGGTTTCACCATCGGCTGGCTTTACTGGTGGTTCTGGGTATTGGTGATTCCCCTGGAAGCCAACGCCGCCGCAACCATTCTCAACGCCTGGTTCCCGGACGTTGCCATCTGGGTATTCACCCTGGTCATCACCTTGCTGCTGACCGCCACCAACCTGTTCAGCGTAAAGAACTACGGCGAGTTCGAATTCTGGTTCGCGCTGATCAAGGTCGTGGCGATCATCGCTTTCGTGATCCTGGGCGTTGCAGCGATCTTCGGCCTGTTGCCGACCACGCAGGCCAGCGGTGTCAGCCATCTGTTCGACACCGGCGGCTTCATGCCTAACGGCATGGGCGCCGTGCTGGCAGCCATGCTCACCACCATGTTCTCGTTCATGGGCACGGAAATCGTGACCATCGCGGCGGCTGAATCGAAGAACCCGGGCAAGCAGATCACCAAGGCCACCAACTCGGTGATCTGGCGGATCTTCCTGTTCTACCTCGTTTCGATCTTTGTCGTAGTGTCGCTGGTGCCATGGAATGACCCGAGCCTGGCTGAAGTTGGCTCGTACCAGACCGTACTGAACGTCATGGGCATTCCGAATGCCAAGCTGATCGTGGACCTGGTGGTTCTGGTGGCCGTGACCAGCTGCCTGAACTCTGCGCTCTACACCGCTTCGCGCATGCTGTTTTCCCTGGGCAAGCGCGGCGATGCGCCAGCGATGTCCAAGCGCACCAGCCAGAGCGGCACGCCGTACTGGGCGGTGATGCTGTCCACCGGCGCTGCGTTCCTGACCGTGTTCGCCAACTATGTTGCGCCGGCTGCGGTGTTCCAGTTCCTGCTCGCCAGTTCGGGCGCGATTGCGCTGTTGGTGTATCTGGTGATCGCCGTGTCTCAGCTGCGCATGCGTCAGAAGCGGATCGCGGCGGGCGAAGCTATCGACTTCAAGATGTGGCTGTTCCCTTGGCTGACCTGGGCGACCATCGTCTTCATCGTCGGCGTGCTGACCGCCATGCTGATCGGTGAAGAACACCGCATCGAGATCGTTGCCACCGGCGTGCTGAGCCTGATCGTCGTGGCGGCGGGGCTGACCGTGGCGCGCCGGCGCAAGGCCGAGCGTACGAGTGGGGCTGCGGTGCTGAACTGATCGCCTGACCAATCGCCAGCAAGACGGATCGCCGCCCGCTGGCTCCTACGACGCCTGTAGGAGCCAGCTTGCTGGCGATCTGCCGCAAAGCGGCAGCAAGACCCTACCTGCCGGCCTTCTCATTCCTCAGCATCAACAATTCCGACGCCTTGTTGTAATCAGCCTGGAAGGCCGGGCTGCCTATCCATTCGATGGCGGTGTCTTCGTCTTCGTCATGAATGATGGCGCGGTACATGATCAGCAGGCCCATCATGAAATCGGTGGCCGGCTCTTCATCTTCCTCGGCGATCACTAGCTCCAGCACCGGGTATTGCAGGAACACCGCGCACATCGCCAGCTGGCTGATGGCTTCGGCCTGCTTCATGGTCTGGAAGAGGTCGTCGTAGTCGCCCGGATCGAAGCCGTTTTCCACGATGTCCTTGAAGTCGAATGTGCTCAGATCGATTTCGACGTCATCGAACGGATGGTCCACCAGCGTGGATTCGAAAACCGGATGCAGCGCGTTTTTCACCGCTTTGCCGGAGCGGTTCTGCTTGGCCTTGAGTTTGGCGCGCTTGGCGCGTTTTTGCTGTTTGTCTGGCGAAGCCATGAACGGATCCTTGGGCAGTAGGGTGCAATGGCCGCCATTGAAACGCACAGCGGCGCAATAGCCAAGCGCGCGCCGACGCCGATGCGCTGACGTACAAAAATCGCAGACAACAAAAAACCCGCACTAGGCGGGTTTCTTGAGTGCTTTCAGGTGTGACTGGCATCACCTGAAAACGGAAGGTGGTGCCCAGAGACGGAATCGAACCGCCGACACGGGGATTTTCAATCCCCTGCTCTACCGACTGAGCTATCTGGGCAACGGGGCGCATTAGACGTGTTTTTCAGGAGGTCGTCAAGCGTGTTGTCGAAAAAAATTTTAATTATTACCGACGCTTACGACCTTCATCGTCTGAAACCCTTTACTGGGCGGGCGGAACGTAGCCTTCGGCCTGTGCGTATTCCTCGCCGGAAAGGTACTTGTCCATCTCGGTCTGGAGGAATTTGCGGTCCTCGGCGTTCATCATGTTCAGGCGGCGTTCGTTGATCAGCAGCGTCTGGTGCTTCTGCCAGTCGGCCCAGGCTTTCTGGGAAACGTGGTTGTAGATGTCTTCGCCCTTGGCGCCCGGATAAGGCGGACGCTCCAGGCCTGGCAGTTCTTCTTTGTACTTGCGGCACATTACGGTGCGGGTCATGACGGTTCTCCTGCGTTCAACACATCGGCTGCGCGTTTGAGCAGCTTTTTCACCGGGGCGGCGAGGCCCAGGCGCGGCGGGGTGGCGAGGTTATACCAGAGCCAGTCGGCCTCGGCCACGTGATGGGCCGATACCTCGACTGGCACCAGCCAGGGCTCGATGCTCAACTGGAAATGGCTGAAGGTGTGCACCAGCCCAGGCAATTCATAAGGTTTGCCCATTTCCAGCGAGTGCTGCGCGGCGAGATGCTGGAGGTCGTCGAAGTCGTCGAGTTCCGGCAGGCTCCAGAGACCGCCCCACAAGCCGGTCGAAGGACGACGATAAAGCAGGATCGCGCCTTCGTGATTGGCGAGCATCGGCATCAGGGTACGCTTTTGCGGAATGCTCTTGCGCGGCTTGGGGATGGGGTAGCGGGTTTCCAGACCGAGCAGGTGCGCCTGGCAGCCGCGTTCGAGCGGGCACAGCAGGCAGCTGGGCTTGCTGCGGGTGCACAGCGTGGCGCCGAGGTCCATCATCGCCTGGGTGTAGTTGTTGACCCGCGCATGCGGCGTGAAGCGCTCCGCGGTCGCCCAGAGCTGTTTCGCCACCTTGGGTTCGCCGGGGTAGCCTTCCTGCGCGGTGAAGCGCGCCAGCACGCGCTTGACGTTGCCGTCGAGGATTGGCGCGCGAATACCCATGCTGATGCTGGCGATCGCCCCCGCGGTCGACAGGCCGATGCCCGGCAACTCGGTGAGCTGTTCGACGCTGCGCGGAAACTCGCCGCCGTGTTCGTTCACGACGATTTTCGCGGTCCTGTGCAGGTTGCGCGCGCGGGTGTAGTAGCCCAGGCCGGTCCACAGGTGCAGCACTTCGTCTTCCGGCGCCGCGGCCAGGTCCTGCACAGTCGGCAAGGCTGCCATGAACCGGTCGAAGTAACCCAGCACGGTGCTGACCTGAGTCTGTTGCAACATGATTTCGGATACCCAGACCCGGTACGGCGTGATGCCTTGCTGCCAGGGAAGATCGTGGCGGCCATGGCGGTCGTACCAATCCAGCACGGCGCTGGAGAATTGCTCGGGTTGCATGGTTTGGTGTGGTCTCTTGGGGTGACGGTGTCAGGGGGGTGGTTATCGCCACCAAGGTGGCTCCTACAGTCGTAGGAGCCACCTTGGTGGCGATAGATCGATCAACGTTTGAACAAACCCTTGAGGGCATCTTTCAGTTCGGGACTTACCTTGTCCCCAAGCTTTTCATCCAGCTTGTCCTCGAGCTTTTCGCTGATCCGGTCGCCGGCCAGTTTCGCCGCGATGCGGCCCAGGCCTTCGCGGTCCAGACGGCAAGCCTTGGCACCCAGCTCCAGCGGGCCGCGACACTGCACTGGCCATTCGATGCCGACGTAACGCGGATTGATCTCGCAGGCCGGGTCGGGCATTTCGCTCTTGTCGCCTTCGATAACGACGCCGACGCGATAGTCCATGCCCAGCACGCGCAGATCCACGTCGCCATTGCCGTTGACCGTCAGGCCGGGAATTCGCACCTTGAGGTCCGGGTTGCTGGCGACGCCGTTGCGCAGGACCAGATTGCCGGTGAGCTGCTGGAAGGGCGTGTCCTTGCCGCGCGGCTGACCGCTGAGCGTTTTGCGATTGAGCACCGAAATGCCCTGGCAAAGCTGTTGCTCAAGGTTGGCGTTGACCAGCACGCCGTTGTTCAGGGCAAACCCGGCGGTACCGTTGAGACTGTCGACCAAGGCTTTTTCGCTGTTGCCCTTGCCGTTCAGGTCGCTGTTGAGGGTCAGTTGACCGCGCACCGGAGGATTCTCGCCCAGGCTCTCCAGGATGCGCTCGACCGGCACACGGGCCACGCGCGTCTGCACGCTGGCCACGGGGACGTCCGGCCGCGCGTCCAGGTTGCCCTTGACTTCGAAGTTACCGTTGAACAGGTCGCCGCGCAGGCTTTCGACCCTGATCAGACCGCCCGCCGCCTGGGTCTTGAACGCCGCGTTGTCGATGGGCAGCTTGTTGACGATCAGTTTGCCGAAACTCAGATCGGCTTCTACATCCAGCGTGCGCAAGCGCTCCACCGGCAGCAGGCGGGCAGTGCTCCAGGCCACTTTGGTCGGCTGCTCCGGCAGCGGCGTGTCGCCGGCCACCGCTGCGGCTTCTCCGCTTTGCACTTCCGTCTTGCGCGCCGCCCGGGCGCCCTTGGATTCTTCGCTTTCGGCCGGGCGATAGCGGTCGGCGTCGAAGGTGTTGCCCTTGAGCTGGACGCGCAACGCCTGCTTTGCAAAGTCGGTGACCGCGATCCGGCCAGTGAAATTGCTGTCGTCCACTTTCAGATTGAAATCGTCGAGCACGGCGCTGTTGGGCGTGCCACTCAGGCGCGTAACCAGTTCCACTTTGCTCAATGCACCTTCGGCCATGGGCGGCAGCGGTTGGCCGATGGAGTCGAAGAAGGCGCGCAGGTCGAACTGCGCGACGGATAATCCACCGCTGACCTGTGGGGTCTTGTCCAGGTCGCGTACGCGCAATTCGCCCAGCGCGCGCAGTTGGTTGGCGGAGATCTTCATGCCGTTCCATTCGGCGATGTTGGCGGCCAGGTCGACCAGCAACTGACCCTGGGCAGCGAACGTCACGGTCTTGCCTTGCAGCGGCTCGCCCGCGGCTTCGCCAGACAGGCGCATGTCTTCGAACTGGTAGCGTTTGAGTGCACGATCCAGCCGCAGTTGGCCGACCAGCTCGGTCTTGGCGCGGACCATCGGCTGGTTGGTGCTCAGAAAGGCAGTCAGCTTGACCGGGATGTCCGACGTTTCACGAATCGCGCCGGTGCTCAACTGGATGCTTTCGGCCAGGAAGGTCTGGCCCTTGCGGGCGTCGCTGTAATCCACGCGCGCGTTGTTGACCGTCAGGCTGTCGATGTTCATCTGCAACGGCCGCGAAGAGCGTTCGCTGGTGCCGGTCTCGGGCGCGGGTTCGCCGGCGGTGGTCGGGGAGGGCTGGCTGGAGGTCGACGCAACCGGCTTGCCGATATCTTCCCAGTTGCCGTGGCCTTTCTCGTCGCGATGCAGGCTGAGGTTCAGCCCCTCGACCCGCACGTCGCTCATCTGCACTTCGCGACGCAACAGCGGCAGGACGCGCACCGACAGGCCGAGCATCTGCACATCGGCAAACGGTTGATCGGGCGCAACCAGCGTGGCGATCCGCGCATCGTGAAGCTCCAGGCCCAGCCAGGGGAACAGGCTCCAGCCGATATCGCCGTCGAGGGTCAGCTCGACGTTGGCCTTGTCGCGGGCCAGCTGGCGAATTTCATCCTTGTAGTCGTTGGGATCAAACAGATGGGTCAGGGCGAAGCCGAGAGCCACGATGATCAGCAACAACCCGAGAATAAACAGCCCCAGGATTTTGCCGAAAGCTTTCATGGGCGAGTCCTTGTGTCGATTGTTCAAAATTTAGCCCGCGAGTATACCGCTCCCGGCCATCGCTCGGGCTTCGAATGCCGTCAGGGTCAGGACTGCGGACACCCCGGCGGCTGTCAGCAAGCGTAGTGGAGCCATCGCGTGTTGACGTAGAAGCCAGCTTGCTGGCGATTGGATGCATCGCCAGCAAGCTGGCTCCTACGGTGTGTTTATGCATTGAAGTTATAAAGCGTAATTAAAGCCCGCCAATATCTCGCCGATAATTGATTACATCTATGAGTTCATAGATCACATGGATTAGTTGAAAAAATAAAACATGTAACAGTGGACTTACATCCATCAAGTGGTGGTAGTCTCCGCCTGCGCTGACCAGGTGCGGCCATTTGCCACACTTGGAGCATCCTAAAAACAGTCATCGCCCGGCGGCATGGAAGCTGTGGATGGTCGGCGAAATGTCCTGCGAGCTTTATACATATTGGGGTTAACACAATGAGCACAAGTACAGCCTTGGGCGGCGGTGTCGCAGCCGCCCAGCCTGCGTTCTTGTCCAAGGAACGCATTATCGCCAAGCCCGGTTTCAACCGCTGGCTTGTTCCGCCCGCCGCTCTGGCGATCCACCTCTGCATCGGCATGGCCTACGGCTTCTCGGTATTCTGGCTGCCATTGTCTAAAGCCGTCGGCATCACCGCGCCTGTCGCCTGTTCCGCGGACATGGGCTTCTTCGCTCAAGTCTTCGCGTCGACCTGTGACTGGCAGATCTCCATGCTGGGCTGGATCTACACACTGTTCTTCATTTTCCTGGGTTGCTCGGCAGCGATCTGGGGCGGCTGGCTTGAACATGCCGGCCCGCGCAAGGCAGGTGTGGTGTCGGCACTGTGCTGGTGCGGCGGCCTGCTGATCTCCGCGCTGGGTATCTATACCCACCAGATCTGGCTGATGTGGCTGGGTTCGGGCGTGATCGGCGGTATCGGTCTGGGCCTGGGCTACATTTCCCCCGTTTCGACCCTGATCAAGTGGTTTCCGGACAAGCGCGGCATGGCGACCGGCATGGCGATCATGGGCTTCGGCGGTGGCGCGATGGTGGGTGCACCGCTGGCAACCGCTCTGATGAGCCACTTCGCCTCGGCTGAAAGCGTTGGCGTGTGGCAGAGCTTCGTGGTCATGGCTGCGATCTACTTCGTGTTCATGATCGGCGGCGCGCTGGGCTACCGCGTTCCTCCGACCGGCTGGAAGCCTGAGGGCTGGACCGCGCCGGCGGCCAAGGCCAAGAACGCAATGATCACCAACCGTCACGTGCACGTCAGCGTGGCCTGGAAAACTCCGCAATTCCGTCTGGTATGGCTGGTGCTGTGCCTGAACGTTTCCGCAGGCATCGGCATCCTGGGCATGGCTTCGCCACTGCTGCAGGAAGTGTTTGCCGGCAAGCTGCTGGGCAACTCGCTGACCTTCAGCGAACTGAGCGCCGACCAGCTCAAGCAGATCGCCGCCATTGCGGCGGGCTTCACCGGTCTGTTGAGCCTGTTCAACATCGGTGGTCGCTTCTTCTGGGCTTCGTTCTCCGACTATATCGGCCGTAAAGCCACCTACTTCGTATTCTTCGCGCTGGGCTTCCTGCTTTACGCTTCGGTTCCGACCCTGGGTCACCTGGGCAGCGTCGCGCTGTTCGTGGCGGCGTTCTGTGTGGTGCTGTCGATGTACGGCGGCGGTTTCGCAACCGTTCCGGCTTACCTGGCCGACCTGTTCGGTACGCAGATGGTCGGTGCGATCCACGGTCGCCTGTTGACCGCATGGGCCGCGGCCGGTGTACTGGGTCCGGTTCTGGTCAACTACCTGCGTGAATATCAGCTGAGCCACGGCGTTGCCCGTGCCGATGCCTACGACATCACGCTGTACATCCTGGCCGGTCTGCTGGTGCTGGGCTTCATCTGCAACCTGATGATCCGTCCGGTGGCCGACAAGTACTTCATGACCGACGCCGAACTGGCGGCCGAACAGGCCATCGGTCACGACAAGGGCGCCGACGCCACCACTTCCCTGGAGTGGAAAGCGTCCCAGGGCAGCAAGCCTCTGGCAATCGCCGCATGGCTGGCCGTAGGTATCCCGCTGGCCTGGGGTGTCTGGATCACCCTGCAGAAAACCGCTGTGCTGTTCAACTGATAGCCCGCGGCTGAGTCAGAAAGCGCTCGCACTTCGGTGCGGGCGCTTTTTTTGCCTTCGATTGTTACAAATGCACGGGCTATATAGCCTTGATATAGCTTCGATGCAGGCTTCCTGTCGTCTGTTCGCTTCATGCGAGGCGCTTCTGGGCCTATAATGATCGCCTTTTTCGCCCAATGATTTCGCGGAGCTGGTGATGGCCGAACGTAAGGCTTACGTCGAGCGCAATACTCTGGAAACCCAGATCAAAGCCTCGATCAACCTGGATGGCACCGGAAAGGCCCGATTCAATATCGGCGTGCCTTTTCTTGAGCACATGCTGGACCAGATCGCCCGTCACGGGCTGATCGACCTGGATATCGAGTGCAAGGGCGACCTGGACATCGACGATCACCATACCGTTGAAGACGTGGGCATCACCCTCGGTCAGGCATTCAGCCAGGCCATCGGCGACAAGAAGGGCATTCGTCGCTACGGCCACGCCTACGTGCCGCTCGATGAAGCGCTGTCGCGGGTCGTGATCGATTTCTCCGGTCGTCCCGGCCTGCAGATGCACGTGCCTTATACCCGGGCCGTGGTCGGTCGTTTCGACGTGGACCTGTTCCAGGAGTTCTTCCAGGGCTTCGTCAACCACGCCAACGTCACGCTGCACATCGACAACCTGCGTGGCGTCAACACTCACCACCAGATCGAAACTGTGTTCAAGGCTTTCGGCCGCGCGCTGCGCATGGCGGTCGAGCTGGATGAACGCATGGCCGGCCAGATGCCTTCCACCAAGGGTGTGCTCTGATGCAGACAGTTGCGGTCATTGATTACGGCATGGGCAACCTGCACTCGGTCGCCAAGGCCCTGGAGCACGTCGGCGCCGGCCGTGTGCAGGTCACCAGCGATGCCAAGGTGATCCGGGAAGCCGATCGTGTCGTGTTTCCGGGTGTGGGCGCGATTCGCGACTGCATGGCCGAGATCCGCCGCCTGGGCTTCGACACCCTGGTTCAGGAGGTCAGCAAGGACCGCCCGTTCCTCGGCATCTGTGTCGGCATGCAGGCCTTGCTCGACAGCAGCGAAGAGAACGACGGCGTGGACTGCATCGGCATGTTCCCCGGCCAGGTCAAGTTCTTCGGCAAGGACCTGCGCGAAGACGGCGAGCACCTGAAGGTGCCGCACATGGGCTGGAACGAAGTCAGCCAGGTGCTTGACCACCCGCTGTGGCATGACATTCCGGATCGCGCGCGTTTCTACTTCGTGCACAGCTTCTACATCAATGCCGCCAACCAGCGCCAGGTCGCCGGTCGCGGTCACTATGGCGTGGACTTCGCCGCCGCGCTGGCCGATGGCTCGCGCTTCGCCGTGCAGTTCCACCCCGAGAAGAGCCACACCCACGGCCTGCAACTGCTGCAGAACTTCGCTGCCTGGGATGGCCGCTGGTAAACCATGAGCAGAACCCGCGCCAGACCGCCGATTCTCACGCTGACGGCCGAACAGGAGCAGGACGCGATCCACAAGCTCAAGCGTCTGTTCGCCGAGCGTTTCGAGATGGAGCTGGGGACGTTCGAGGTCGCGGAGGTGCTGGAGCTGTTTGGCCGCGAGATCGCCCCGCATTACTACAATCGGGCGATTTTCGATATGCAGGCGCTGTTCAAGGAGCGTTTCGAAGGCATCGAAAGCGACCTGTGGGCGCTGGAAAAAGACTGAGCGCAGCTTCAGGCTGCACGAATTGACAGGTACGCATCCGCGCAGCGTGCAGCTTGCAGCGTGCGGCTTTTGACGAAGGAAAAAATATGCTGATCATCCCCGCTATCGACCTCAAGGACGGCGCCTGCGTGCGTCTGCGTCAGGGCCGCATGGAAGATTCCACCGTGTTTTCCGATGACCCGGTGAGCATGGCCGCCAAATGGGTCGACGGTGGCTGCCGCCGCCTGCACCTGGTCGATCTGAACGGCGCCTTCGAAGGCCAGCCGGTCAACGGCGAAGTCGTGACTGCCATCGCCAAGCGTTACCCGCAGTTGCCGATTCAGATCGGCGGCGGCATTCGTTCGCTGGAAACCATCGAGCATTACGTCAAGGCCGGCGTGAGCTACGTCATCATCGGTACCAAGGCTGTCAAGGAACCCGAATTCGTCGCCGAAGCCTGCCGTGCATTCTCCGGCAAAGTGATTGTCGGTCTGGACGCCAAGGACGGTTTCGTCGCCACCGACGGCTGGGCGGAAGTCAGCAGCGTGCAGGTCATCGACCTGGCGAAGCGTTTCGAAGCGGACGGCGTCTCGGCAATCGTCTACACCGACATTGCCAAAGACGGAATGATGCAAGGCTGCAACGTCCCGTTCACCGCTGCGCTGGCTGCGGCCACCCGCATTCCGGTCATCGCCTCGGGCGGCATCCACAACCTGGGCGACATCCGTGCTCTGCTGGACGCCAAGGCACCGGGCATCATTGGTGCGATCACCGGACGCGCCATCTACGAGGGCACCCTCGACGTGGCCGAAGCCCAGGCGATGTGCGATCTGGAAGCGCGCGGCTAGGCCGATCCGCGGATCCGGTGCCTTTGTAGGAGCGCGCTTGCCCGCGACCGGCCGCAACGCATTGCAGATTGTCAGGAAGGTCGTTCCGACCTTGTCGCGGGCAAGCGCGCTCCTACATTTATGGAGATTGGGGTCATGGCCTTAGCCAAACGCATTATCCCTTGCCTGGACGTCGACAACGGTCGCGTCGTCAAGGGCGTCAAATTCGAGAACATCCGCGATGCCGGCGATCCGGTCGAGATCGCTCGTCGTTACGATGAACAGGGCGCGGACGAGATCACCTTTCTGGACATTACGGCCAGTGTCGACGGGCGTGATACCACGCTGCATACCGTCGAGCGCATGGCCAGCCAGGTCTTCATCCCGCTGACCGTCGGCGGTGGCGTGCGCACCGTGCAAGACATTCGCAATCTGCTCAATGCCGGCGCGGACAAGGTTTCGATCAACACCGCGGCGGTGTTCACCCCCGAATTCGTCGGCGAAGCCGCTGCACGTTTCGGTTCGCAGTGCATCGTGGTCGCCATTGACGCCAAGAAAGTCTCCGGGCCCGGCGAAACGCCTCGCTGGGAGATCTTCACCCACGGCGGCCGCAAGCCGACCGGTCTGGACGCCGTGGAATGGGCGAAGAAGATGGAAGGCCTGGGCGCCGGGGAAATCCTGCTGACCAGCATGGACCAGGACGGCATGAAGAACGGCTTCGACTTGGGCGTGACCCGTGCCATCAGCGATTCGATCGGTATTCCGGTCATCGCTTCGGGCGGTGTGGGCAACCTCGAACATCTGGCGGCCGGCGTCATCGAGGGTCACGCCAGCGCCGTGCTGGCCGCGAGCATTTTCCACTTCGGCGAGTACACCGTGCCTGAAGCCAAGGCCTACATGGCCAGCCGAGGCATCGTCGTACGTTAAACCCCACACCCCACGTTGTAGGAGCCAGCTTGCTGGCGATAGGATCAACGCGGCGCATCACGCCAGCTGCGTTAATCCCGTCGTCACCAGAACGGGGTGCCGCCCGTTGATTCCTGCAAACGCCATCCACCCCTTGCTACATACTACTTGAGTAGATCGTAGCGCGGCGCTGAGCGCTGCCCGGACATATCTATTGCACGGCTGCACAGCGCCACCGGCAATTTGTCCGGGTCGATCAGCAGCATATCCAGAATCCGCTGGTAGCCGGTGGTATCGTCACAGTCGACACCCAGCTTGTACTCATACCCGCTCAAGCCTGGGTGCGAATACTGCCACTGCACCCTGTAACCGCCGGCGTCATCTTTGCCGATATTGAGCACTGGCATGCGTGTAGGACCCGGCTGGGCAATTTCCATTGCGATCATCATCGGGTTGTTGATGAGCGGCAGCGATGGCGACTGCTCCTCTGAATCCACCCCAAGGATGCACAGGACATACAAGCCAGGCTCAGTACCGACCGGCTCATCGATGAGCGCATCCTTCGCGATCAGTGCCTGGCTGTAGTGATGAGGGCTGGCGCATTGTTGCGGATCCCGCACGGTCTTGTGCCGGTAAAAGGGCGTGCTCAGGTCGAACGCCAGCTTCCAGGTCGGCAGAACCACATCGCCCGACGCATCGTCCTTTATCCGTTTGAAATAACGAACCCCGTGATTCTTCAGCGTGATGGAGGCCGTCGACGGTAAATCACAGCCTTCGGCTTCCGGCATCAGCCAGCCATCCACAAAGCACTGCGCCAGCGTGTCTACAGGGTGCGAATAATTGCTAGCAGGCGCCCAGTGAGGTTGACCCTCGCGCACTTCGCAGGGCGCGTTTTCGAAACAGCGGTTTTCCTCCAGAGCCATAGCTGTCGATGTGGCGAGAATGGCCAGCACTTGGTTGGAGCGCCTATCTAGCAGGGGGCCGCCCGAGCTGCCCGGTTTCAGCCCAAAACAATGGTCTTTGTAGAACCGACGGTACACCATCGGGTGCTCGATCAGCGCTTCATGCGATACCAGGCTGCACGCTGACAGACGCAGCCCCTTTTCTTCATACTGAGTTGGCGCGCCGACGATAAGCACGTCGTCGCCGATGGCCGGCGTTTTATCGGCCAGTCGCAGCGGGTTGATACCGGCATCGATCAGGGTTTGGAGTGATGTGTCCAGTTCGATAATGGCGAGGTCCCGCCCTCGCAAGCTGCTCCAGCTGACCTGTTTGACGGCATAGCGCAAATGCTTCCCGGCGGTGTCATGGAAATAATTGAAATCCACATGGCCACCGCTGGGCTCATCCACAGTAATGTTCAGACTGTCGAAGGACACACAGTGGGCAGAGCTGAGCACATACGCTGGGGCGTCACCCTCCGTCTCGCCCTCGCGGGTATCTATCAACGTTGCGGTGCATTGCGCGTCTGGAGATTCCTCGTGCAACTGCAAGCGGCCGATGCCGTTCCAGCGGTCATGCAGGCCATCTGCGTTCAATAGCACCCTGGACCCGGCCTCCGGAGTCATCCCTTCACCCAGATCGGCGTTCGCGGTGAATGGCAGCAAGCCCGCGATACAGCACGCGCCTGCGAAGATTTTGATATTCATGATCGATCCTTGATTAAAACGATGTTGCCTTCAGATGAAGACTGCGCCGTTTAATCGGAGCTTTAGCCGTTAATCAAGGATGTTTGGGACAGCGACAGGAAATGCAGACGATGCCTACTTGTGCTGCGGAATCGAATTATCACTTGGGGTGAAGCATCAGCGATAAATGCCATGGGCGCCATGTCCCGACATGGCCCTGTTGCCCCGGTGCGCAATCATGCTCGGAAGGTCGATCCATTCAACGCCCAGTGATTTGAGTCGGGGCAGCTCACGCTCCAGAACATCCAGGGTAACGGGATAAGGGTGGCCGATGACTACCGCCGAGCCTTGCTTGTGGGCCAGTTCGACCGCGATACGTAACTGGCGGGTAATGGCTTCGGCCGTGCGTTCGTCATCGAGGAACACATCACGCGATACGCTCGCCAGACCGATTTTCTGCGCCTGACCGGCAGCCACGGTCCTGGCGCTGGTCCGGCTATCGACGAAAAACAGGTGCCGACGTTGCAGCTCCGTCATCAGCCAGCTCATCGCCACCGGCTCCGACGTCATCCGGCTGCCCATGTGATTGTTGATGCCCGCAGCGCACGGCACTTTCAGCAACGCAGCGTTCAGGCGGCTTTCGAGTTCAGCGATGGGAAGGCCCGGATGCCACGCGTACGGCCCGGTCGCCGGGTCCATTGGCATGTGCAGAATCACCGTCTTGCCGGCCTTGTGGCCCTGGCGCGCGAAATCGGTGGCGTGGGGCGTGTCCGGCATGATCGCCAGCGTCACGGGACCGGGCAGCGCGAGGGTGCGGCTGTCCCGCCCGGGACTCTGACCCAGATCGTCGATGATGACGGTGAGATAAGCCGCCGGCTTGAGCGGCGCCGGCCCTGGCGCCGCCTGCGCGACGCCGGCCAGCGCAAGCGCTAGCGTGAGGAACGCCAGTAAACGCATCCGCTTACTTGCCGCGCGTGATGTTCAACCCTTTGAGCAGGCTCAGGGCCTGACCGAGCTGGAAGTCATCGTCCTGCGGACGCGCCTTGGCAGAGCCGCCTTTCACAGTAGGTTTGTCCGCGCCGCCATTGCCGTTGCCCAGATGGCCGTACAGATCGGCTTCCTTGTAGTTCTCGCCATCCGCCTCGGTGGTCACCTTGCCGCGCGGCACGACGATATCCGGGTTGATGCCCTGAGCCTGGATGGAGCGGCCGTTTGGCGTGTAATATAGCGCGGTCGTGATCTTCAGCGCCCGGTCATTGTTCAGCGGCAGCACGGTCTGCACCGAGCCTTTACCGAAGGTATCGGTGCCCATGAGAATGCCGCGTTTCTGATCCTGCAGGGCGCCGGCGACGATTTCCGACGCCGAGGCGCTGCCCCCGTTGATCAGGACCACCAGCGGCACGTTTTCGCTGGCGTCGGCCGGGTCCGCGGAGAAGCGCAGCTCGGAATTTGCAATGCGGCCCTTGGTGTAGACGATCAGACCCTTGGTGAGGAAATGGTCGGCCACCTGCACGGCCGATTGCAGCACGCCGCCCGGGTTGTTGCGCAGGTCGAGAATCAGGCCGCTCATCTTCTTGCCGTTGTCCTTGCGCATCTTCGCCAGCGCCTTGCCGACTTCTTCACCGGTCTTGACCTGGAACTGGGTGATGCGGATGTAGCCGTAGCCATTCTCCAGCATCTGCGCCTTGACGCTCTTGACCTGAATGGTCGCCCGCGCCAGCGTCACGTCGAACGGCGTGCCACCGTCACGCACCAGCGTAAGGGTGATTTTCTCGCCGATCTTGCCGCGCATCTTGTCGACCGCTTCCTGCATGGTCTGGCCCTGAGTCGGCGCGCCGTTGATCTTGACGATCAGGTCGCCGGCCTCGATGCCAGCCTTGGACGCCGGGGTGTCATCGATGGGTGAGACCACCTTGACGAAGCCGTCTTCGACACCGACCTCGATGCCCAGACCGCCGAACTCGCCGCTGGTGCTTTCCTGCAACTCCTGGAAGTCCTCGGGCCCAAGATAGGCGGAGTGCGGATCAAGGTTGCTGAGCATGCCCTTGATGGCGTTTTCCAGCAGGGTCTTGTCGTCTACCGGCTCGACATAAGCTGCCTTGACCCGGTCCAGCACCTCGGCGAAGGTGCGCAGTTCTTCGAGTGGCAGCGGTGCCCTGGGCGCGGACGCACTTGTCGCCGCTGGTGCCGGCGTGATGATCTCGGCAGCTTGCGCCAGCGGTGCGCCGATCACGAAGGCGACAGCCAGGGCCAGCGAGGTGAGGCGGGACAAATGCAGCATGTCTAACGAACTCCTGGAGATTTTGATGCCCACTTATCCTTGAGTGCGACACCATTGGGCGGGATCGCTGGGGCGACCCTGCTGACGAATAGCAAAATACAACGCTGAAGTGTCCTGACCGCCACTGTTGCCTACAGTGGAAATCGCTTCTCCGGCCTTGACCACGTCGCCGGCCGCCTTGAGCAGGCTCTGGTTGTGACCGTACAGGCTCAGGTAACCATTGCCGTGATCGAGAATGACCAGAAGCCCGGCGCCACGCAACCAGTCGGCGAACACCACTCGTCCACCATGCACGGCGCGTACCTGACTGCCGGCGGCGGCGCTGATCATGACGCCGTCCCATTTGGTTCGTTCGTCATCACCGCGCGCTTCACCGAAACGTGCAAGCAGTCGACCATCGATTGGCCATGGAAGTTTTCCCCGCGCTTCGGCAAAGGGACCGCCATATGACGTCCCCGCGCTGGAAACCAGCGCGCCGGGGGCTTTGACCGGGCGTCGTGGTGCGGGTTCATCGTCGCCGGCGCGACTACTGGCCTGGGCTTCGCGCTCCCGTTGCGCCTGCGCTTCGCGTTCGGCGATCAGCGCCTTCTGTCGTGCTTCTTCCGCTTCGCGGGCCTGTCGGGCCAGGGTTTCCTCGATGGTCTTGAGGACCTTGGCGAGGTCGGCCTGATCCTGCTGACGCGCCTGCAGTTTCTGATCGCGTGCCTTGTAGTCCTGATTCAGCCTGGCGAGCGCCTGCTGACGTTCCTGACGCACTTTCGAGAGTTCTTCGGTCTGGCTGTCGAACTGGCTTTTCTGGACCAGCAGTTGCGCGTGCTGCAGGTCGATCTGCTTCTCGACTTCGGCCAGCTGGCGCAAGGTCTCGTTGAAGCGGTGCAATTGGGCCAGACGCGCCTGACTCATGTAGTCGTAGTAGGTCAGCGTGCGGGCGAATTTCTCGGGATGCTGCTGGTTGAGCAACAGCTTGAGGTATTCCTGCCGACCGCCTTGATAGGCGGCACGCGCCTGAATGGCGATCAGATGTTGTTGTTCCTTGCGGGCACTGTTGAGCCCGGCCTTTTCACCGTCGAGCTTCTGCAGCTCGACTTCGGTCTTTTTTAATTCTTTCTGCAGGACCTCGACCTGCTTTTCCAGCTTGCCCATTTCGGTTTCGGTGGCCTTGAGGTCTTTCTGCACACCGGCCTTTTCTTCCTGGAGCTTGCTGAGCACTTTCTGCAGCTCGGCCACGTCCTGTCGCGCAGCGTCTATCTGTTTCTGGGTTTGCGCGCGCTCATCATCGGCAAACGCCGGATTGAGCAGGCAGATCAAAGCAAGAGCGATCGAGGCGCGAAGCATGAGGGTAGGCGATACCGAGGAATTGTGAGAAAAAATGTCAGGCCTAGTATGCCCGCCATACGTTGCAAAAAGAACGCCCCGCGGCCATTGATCCGGGGGCTGGTCCGATGACGGCGGCGCAGCCGTGTCGACTGCGCCTGGTCCTGACGGTTATTGCTCTACCAGAATGGAGTGGCCGGTCATCTCTTGCGGCTTTTCCATGTCCAGCAGATGCAGCAGGGTAGGGGCTACGTCTGCCAGCACGCCGCCTTCGCGGACCTTGAGCGGGCGCTTGCCGTAATAGATGAACGGGACCGGCTCGGAGGTGTGCGCGGTATGCGCCTGACCCGTAGAGTCGTCGGTCATCTGTTCCACGTTGCCATGGTCGGCCGTGATCAGCGCTTCGCCGCCGACCTTTTCCAGCGCCTCGGTGATACGACCGATGCACACATCCAGGCATTCCACGGCCTTGACGGCCGCTTCCATGATTCCGCTGTGACCGACCATGTCGCCGTTGGCGTAGTTGACGATGATCACGTCATAGCGCTGATGCTCGATGGCGTCGACGATCCTGTCTGTGACCTCCGGCGCGCTCATTTCCGGCTGCAGGTCGTAAGTAGCGACCTTTGGTGAAGGAATCAGGATGCGCTCTTCCCCGGGAAACGGCTCTTCACGGCCGCCGGAAAAGAAGAAAGTCACGTGCGCGTACTTTTCGGTTTCGGCGATGCGCAGCTGGGTTTTGCCATTGTCGGCCAGGTACTGGCCCAGCACGTTTTTCAGGCTGCCCGGAGCGAAGGCGGCAGGCGCGGCGATGCTGGCCGAGTATTGGGTCAGCATCACATAGTTGACCTTCGGCTGACGTGCGCGCTCGAAGTCGCTGAAGTCGTTCTCGACGAAGACGCGGCTCAGTTCCCGCGCGCGGTCGGCGCGGAAGTTCATGAACACCACGGCGTCGCCGTCCTCGACCTTGACCGGTTCGCCGATGCTGGTGGCTTTCACGAATTCATCGTTCTCGTCGCGGGCATAGGCGGCTTCCAGGCCGGCAACGCCGGACTCGGCGTGAAATTCGGCGACGCCGTCGACGATCAGGTTGTAGGCGGTGGAAACGCGGTCCCAGCGGTTGTCGCGGTCCATGGCGAAGAAGCGGCCGATGAGGGTCGCGGTCCGCCCCTTGCCCAGGCGGGCGAAGGTCTGGTCCATCAATTCCAGGGAGGCTTTGGCGCTGCGTGGCGGCGTATCGCGGCCATCGAGGAAGGCATGCAGATAGATCTTCTCGGCGCCGCGCTTGACGGCCAGTTCGGCCATGGCGACCAGATGATCCTGGTGACTGTGCACCCCGCCATCGGACAGCAGGCCCATGATGTGCACGGCCTTGCCGGCGCCGACAGCCTTGTCGACCGCCTCGCAGATGGTCGGGTTCTCGAAGAACTCGCCGTCGCGGATGGCCTTGGTCACTCGAGTGAAATCCTGATACACCACACGTCCGGCGCCCAGGTTCATGTGGCCGACTTCAGAGTTGCCCATCTGCCCGTCCGGCAGGCCGACGTCCATGCCCGAGCCGGAAATCAGGCCGTGGGACATCGTCTGGTACAGACGATCCATGACCGGCATTTTCGCGGCCATGATGGCGTTGCCTTCGGGACTTTCGCTGTGGCCGAAGCCATCAAGAATGATCAGGACCAGAGGTTTTGGGGTGGCAGTCATGGGACCCACTCGAGGCTGGTTGAAGGAAGTAGGAAAAAGATCGGCATTTTAGGGACAAGTTCAAACGGCGTCACTGCCGTACGGACTTTGGCCGACCTTGGGTGCTGTGTATACTGGCCGACATTTTAACGCCCTGGAACCGACCGATGGTTGCTAATCTGCTTGAATTTGCCACGACCCATTACCTGATCACCGGCGCATTCGTCATCCTGCTGGTCATGCTCATCAGCTACGAGCTGAGCAAAGGCGGTCGCAGCCTCAGCACTGGTGAACTGACCGCGCTGGTCAATGCCGACCAGGGTGTGGTCATCGACGTGCGTCCGGCCAAGGACTACGCGGCAGGCCACATCGTCGGCGCCCTGAGCTTCCCGCAGGACAAGGTGCTGACCCGCACCGCCGAACTGCAGAAGCACAAGGACAAGACATTGATCATAGTCGATGCATTGGGGCAGCATGCAGGCACCACCGCCCGCGAACTGCTCAAGTCCGGCTTCAAGGCCGCGAAGCTGTCCGGCGGGATCTCCAGCTGGCGCGCCGATAACCTCCCTTTGGTGAAATGACATGCCCCACGTTCTCGTCTATTCCAGCGACTACTGCCCGTACTGCATTCGCGCCAAGCAGCTGCTCAAGAGCAAGAACGTGGCATTCGAGGAAATCGTCGTCGACGGCAAGCCGCAGCTTCGCGCTGAAATGACCAAGAAAGCGGGCCGCACCTCGGTGCCGCAGATCTGGATCGGCACGACCCACGTTGGCGGCTGCGACGATCTGTTCGCCCTGGAACGCGCTGGCAAGCTCGACGCGCTGCTGGCGTGACCCCAACCCCATTTAGCCCATTTTTGTGAAGGATCTGACATGACCGAACAATCGAACAACGCTGCCGCCACCAACGACGAAAACGGCCCTCAGTTTTCCCTGCAGCGTATTTACGTTCGCGACCTGTCGTTCGAAGCGCCGAAAAGCCCGGCGATCTTCCGTCAGGAGTGGACGCCGAGTGTCAGCCTGGATCTTAACACCCGTCAGAAGCAGCTCGAAGGCGACTTCTACGAAGTGGTTCTGACCCTGTCCGTGACCGTCAACAATGGCGACGAAGTTGCGTTCATCGTTGAAGTGCAGCAGGCCGGTATCTTCCTGATCAAGGGCCTGGACGACGCTTCGATGAGCCACACCCTGGGCGCGTTCTGCCCGAACATCCTGTTCCCTTACGCCCGCGAAGCCATCGACAACCTGGTTACCCGTGGTTCGTTCCCGGCGCTGATGCTGGCTCCGGTCAACTTCGATGCCCTGTACGCTCAAGAGCTGCAGCGCATGCAGGAAGCGGGCGAGACGCCGACTGTTCAGTAAGCGTTACCGCTTCAACAAAAAGCGCCCTTCGAGGGCGTTTTTTGTTATCGCCAGCAAGCTGGCTCCTACGAATGGTGTAGGAGCCAGCTTGCTGGCGATAATCAGACAAACCCATTCTGCCGCCATGCCTCATAAACCGCCACGGCCACGGTGTTGGACAGGTTCAGGCTGCGGCAACCCTCGCGCATCGGCAATCTGAGACGCTGGTCCGGGCCGAGGGCATCGAGGACTTCTGGTGGCAGCCCGCGGCTTTCAGGGCCGAAGATGAACGCATCCCCTGGCTGGAAGCTTACGTCGTGGAACGGCCGCGAACCCTTGGTGGTGAAGGCGAACAGCCGTGGGTGACCGATCTTCTCAAGACAGCTCGACAGGTCTGCGTGGGTCTGCAGCGTGGCATACTCGTGGTAGTCGAGCCCGGCACGACGCAGGCGCTTGTCGTCCAGCTCGAAGCCCAGCGGCTCGATCAAATGCAGTGTGCAGCCGCTGTTGGCGCACAGTCTGATGACATTGCCGGTATTCGGCGGAATTTCTGGTTGAAAAAGGATGACGTGAAACATGCACGGCTCCGAACGAAAAGACAGGGCGCATTCTACCCCTGAAGAGGACCCCAGACCGAAGCTATGGCCGCGCGTTCTTGGTTCAATGGCGATCGTCGGCTTCACGATCGGCACGATCATAGGGCGTCTGCAGCAACCCGATCCGGTCCAGCTGACGCAGATCGAAGAATTGCCGAGCGGCCTGGCACTCTGGTTCGACGATGAACCCCGCTTCAAGGGAGAAACCGTGGACGGCGCAGTGGTGGTCAAGGTCAACGCCTACGGCCAGCCGTGGAACGGCCAGTTGCGGTTCGACAGCAAGGTCGCGCGATGGAGGGTCGAGAGGGGGGAGAATGGATTGATTCTGACGCTGCTCGCGGCCCGTCCACTGCAGGGCGAATGGCACACTGCGGAAGTGGACGGGCGCTGGAGACTGGAGGTCAGTCTCCGGGAGGAATAAAAGAGGGGATTCCCCGGCCTGCCTGTACCAAGGTCCCCAAAACTGGTGATGTGATAGCTAATGCAGAGCGCGTGCCAGTTTCGCTTTCTATGCTGAGAAAATTGCGACTGTTCCCGCAATGCCTTTGTTTTCAGGGGTTAAACGGACTCAGCCAATCACGCGTCCCTTGATTGCCCTGTCGTTCAGAGCCGTATAGGGCAGGCAGCAGGCCATTTGCGCACAAATCTGGTGCGTGCTCGCCGGTTCATGCACATTCGGCTGTCATTTCCGAGCAAATCAGTTCACTTCGATGATCCCGCCTTTTCGTGCTCGGCGAATTCATACAGATGTTTCCATGTTGGCGTTCCTTCGGCATGCCAATTGCATTGTGCTCAATGGCGCCATGACATCGTGCAGGCGTTTTTGTTCCAAAGGCTCTCCGGCACAACAGAGGTTTCCGGCGATAAATGCGTGTGTTTTGCCCCGCGACAGGTCTTGATGCAGAAGTTTTGCAGCGGGCCGACGAAGGTGAAAGCGCGCACGGTGGCAATTGTCATAATTGCTGCTACGCGTTGGTAACTGTATGTTTTAAAAGGATTTAATTGTTTTTGGTGGGGTTGGCAGAGTGGGGTTTTTGCGCCGTGAGGTCATGGAATTGCCGGTAGAGCGGCCGTTAACCAAATGATCTGACGGATGACCTGAAAATATTTTTTGGGAATTAGCGAAATTGGCCGATACACTCGGAGCCGGCTGACAGAAACGGCCAGTGTTATAGCGGATAGGTCTAAGAGTGTTACCAACGGTTACTTCTGGATTTATCGCTTTTTCACTACCGTGCAGCCACCGAAAAAAACGCGGTCTAGTCATAAAAGTCTCGGGACGCACAGCAACCATTGGCCCTTAGAAGGCCGGGACTGTCGTCTGACGCGAATCCACGGGTCAGGACCCACGTCCGGCACCGTGGACTAAAAAAATTAGATTCACGAGGAGCGTAGTAATGAAGAAGTCGACCCTGGCCCTGGCCGTTACCTTCGGCATCATGGCCCAACAGGCCGGTGCCGCTGGTTTCCTTGAAGACAGCAAAGCGTCCATCAGTTCTCGTACCCTGTATTTCGATAATGATTTCAAAGAAGGGACCGACAATAACCGTGAAACCGCCACCGGCCTGAAATTCGACTACATCTCGGGCTTCACTCAGGGCACCGTTGGTTTCGGTTTGGACCTTCAAGGCGTTGTAGGTATTCACCTAGACGGCGGTCGCGGACGTCACCCGAATGGTAGTTCGATCGTTCCTAGCGACACTGACGGTTCGGCTGTCAGCTCTTGGTCGCGTGGCGGTGCGAACGTCAAGGCTCGCTTCTCCAAGACCGAACTGAAAGTCGGTAATGCTCTGGCTCCAAACCTGCCGATCCTAGTGAGCAACGACGGTCGTTTGCTGCCACAGGCCTTCGAAGGCGCTATCCTGACCTCGAAAGACTTGGACAACGTTACCTTTACCGCCGGTCAATTGACCCGTAGCATCGGTCGTGCTTCGTCTAACTGGACTGATTTGTCGGTTAACGGCGCCACTGCAAGCAGCGATGAGTTCCGCTTCGCTGGTGCTGACTGGAAAGTCACTAAAGACCTGACGCTGCAGTACTACTTCGCTAACCTGGAAGATTTCTACAAGCAGCACTTCTTGGGCCTGGTTCACGTCTATCAGATCTCGGACAACCAGTCGTTCAAGACCGATCTGCGTTATTTTGACAGTAGCTCTGACGGAGCGAACAGTAAGGGCACTGCTGGCTACACCTTTAACAACGGTTATGCCAAGAATCCCGGCGAGATTGATAACAAGACGTGGTCCGCCATGTTCACCTATACCCTGGGTGGCCACGCGTTCATGGTCGGTCATCAGCAGGTCGGCGACGACGGCGGCTTCGTTAACCTGAACCAGGGCAGCGTTCGTGACGGCCGTGGCCGTCCGGAAGGTAACGGCGGCGCAAGCTTCTATTTGTTCACTGACTCGATGATCAACGGCTTCACCCGTGCGGGTGAGAACACCACCTTCGGTCAGTACTCGTACGACTTTGCCAAGGCTGGTATTCCTGGTCTGAAAGCTTCCTTCGTCTATCTGCGTGGCGACGATATTCGTGGTAACACCGCAGCTACCCGCAACAACGACTACTCCGAGTGGGAACGCGACATGCGTCTCGACTACGTGATCCAGAGCGGTCCGTTGAAAGGTTTCGGCACTACTGTTCGTCACGGCACCTACCGCGGCGACGGTACTACCAACACCGTAGAAGACGTCAATCAAACCCGTGTCATCTTCAACTACACCTACAACTTCATGTAAGTGTATTGAGCTCCGAAGAAACCCCGCCCTCGTGCGGGGTTTCTTTTTGTCTGCGTTTCGCTAGCGCAAAAGGTTCTAACCAAATTTATTTCCATTCTTTTTAAAATTCCCCAGCCGCAGGCAAAGTGGTCTTGACTCTGGTTTTCCCCAAAACAATCAAGGAGCAACACCATGACACTGCGACTTGGCGACATCGCCCCGGATTTCGAGCAGGACTCCAGCGAAGGCCGGATTCGTTTCCACGAGTGGTTGGGAGATAGCTGGGGCGTTCTGTTTTCTCATCCGGCAGATTTCACTCCGGTGTGCACCACCGAGCTGGGCTTCACTGCCAAGCTCAAGGACGAGTTCGCGCAGCGCGGCGTGAAAGCCATTGCCCTGTCGGTCGACCCAGTGGATTCCCACGTCAAATGGATCGATGACATCAACGTCACTCAGGACACCCGGGTCAATTTTCCCATCCTGGCGGACGCGGACCGCAAGGTGTCCGACCTGTACGACCTGATTCACCCTAATGCCAGCGATACCTTGACCGTGCGCTCGCTGTTCGTGATCGACCCGAACAAGAAGATCAGGCTGACCATCACCTATCCGGCCAGTACCGGGCGTAATTTCAATGAAATTCTGCGCGTCATCGATTCCCTGCAATTGACCGACAACTACAAGGTCGCCACCCCCGCCAACTGGGTCGACGGCGAAGACGTCGTCATCGTGCCGTCGCTCAAGGACGAAGCCGAAATCGCCGAGCGCTTCCCGCGAGGCTACAAGGCAGTCACGCCCTACCTGCGCCTGACGCCACAGCCGAATCGTTGAAAAGTCCTGCCCCTGCGCAGGCGACGCGACGTATCTGAAGGGACGCACGCAACTGTGGGAGGCAGCTTGCTGGCGACGAAGGCGGCGCGGACTTTCAGAGCCACCGCGTTGCTGCCGTCGCGAGCAAGCTCCCTCCCACGAGAAACGTACGCAACCGTAGGAGCGGATTTATCCGCGAGGCGCGTAATGGTCACCGTGCTGCTTTCTTATATTCCATAAAGAAATAATCAAATGAAAAAATAAGATTTATAGATATAAAAAACTCCTGTTACTGTCACTTCCATTCCAGGCATTCAGCCTGAAAGCTTCGCCTTACTCAGCCGCCATCGGCCGGGCAGGTGACCATCCAATTGTCTGCAAAGGAGCGCGCCATGCGCACTATCGTTTTGCGTCGAGGCCTGGTCGCTCTGTTTGCCGCGGCGGTGTCTTTCGGCGTCATCACCCAGGCCCAGGCTGAAGACCTGCGCATCGGTTATCAGAAGTACGGCACGCTTGTGCTGCTCAAGGCCAAGGGTTCGCTGGAGAAGCGTCTGGCCGAACAGGGCGTGAAAGTGCAGTGGACCGAGTTTCCCGGCGGTCCGCAGTTGCTGGAAGGCCTGAACGTAGGCTCCATCGATTTCGGCGTGACCGGCGAAACGCCGCCAGTGTTTGCCCAGGCCGCCGGCGCCGATCTGTTGTACGTCGCCTATGAGCCGCCTGCGCCCACCAGCGAAGCGATTCTAGTGCCCAAGGACTCTGCGATCACCTCGGTCAAAGACCTGAAAGGCAAGAAGGTCGTGCTCAACAAAGGCTCCAACGTCCATTACCTGCTGGTGCGCGCACTGGAAGACGCCGGCCTCAAATATTCCGACATTCAGACCGTGTTCCTGCCGCCCGCCGATGCGCGCGCCGCCTTCGAGCGGGGCAGCGTCGATGCGTGGGTCATCTGGGACCCGTACCAGGCCGCCGCCGAGAAGCAATTGCAGGCGCGCACGCTTAAGGACGGCACAGGAATCGTCAACAACCACCAGTTCTATCTGGCGACCAAGCCCTACGCGCAGAAGAATCCGACAGTCATTCAAGCACTGGTCGAGGAAGTCCGCGCCGTGGGTGAGTGGTCCAAGGCTCACCCTGAAGAAGTGACGACCCAAGTCGCGCCCTTGCTCGGCCTGCCCGCCGACATCACCCTGACTTCGGTGAAGCGCCAGGGCTACGGAGCGCTGTTCATCACGCCGCCGGTGGTCGCGGCGCAACAGAAGATCGCCGATACCTTCCACCAGCTCAAGTTGATCCCCAAGCCGCTGAACATCGCTGATGTGGTCTGGACGCCGCCCGCCGCCGTTGCGAAAGCACCATGACCGGACAGTCCTTGAAGGAGACAACTCCATGAGCGTGAGTACCTCGCAACGTTTCGTTCACCGACTGGCGCCCTGGGCACTGCCCATACTGCTGCTGGTCATCTGGCAGCTGTCAGTCAGCGCGGGCTGGCTGTCGACCCGCATCCTTCCAGCGCCGAGCGCGGTCATTACCGCGGGCGTGCATCTGGTGGTCAGCGGTGAAATCTGGACTCACCTGGCAATCAGCGGCTGGCGCGCCGGCATCGGCTTCGCGATTGGCGGCGGTATCGGTCTGGCGCTGGGCTTCATCACTGGTCTGACGCGCTGGGGCGAGCGCCTGCTGGACAGCTCGGTGCAGATGATCCGCAACGTGCCGCACCTGGCGCTGATCCCGCTGGTGATCCTGTGGTTCGGCATCGACGAGACCGCCAAGATATTTCTCGTCGCCCTGGGCACGCTGTTCCCGATCTATCTCAACACCTACCACGGCATCCGCAACATCGATCCGGCGCTGGTGGAAATGTCGCGCAGCTACGGCCTGAGCGGGTTCAGCCTGTTCCGGCATGTGATCCTGCCGGGGGCGATGCCTTCGATTCTGGTCGGCGTGCGGTTTGCGCTGGGCTTCATGTGGCTGACGCTGATCGTGGCCGAAACCATCTCCGCAAGCTCGGGCATCGGGTATCTGGCGATGAACGCTCGCGAATTTCTGCAAACCGACATCGTCGTACTGGCAATCGTGCTGTACGCAGTGCTCGGCAAGCTCGCCGACCTGGCGGCGCGAGGCCTGGAGCGCGCCTGCCTGCGCTGGCATCCGGCTTATCAAGTCAAAACGGGCGGTGCCGCATGACGATCATGAAACAACAACCTCCGCATTTGTTGCGCGGCATTCCGCTGGCCGTACGTCAGCTGAAAAAAGCCTTCGGCAGCCGCACCGTACTCAAGGACATCGACCTGCACATCCCCGCAGGGCAATTCGTGGCCGTGGTCGGTCGCAGCGGTTGCGGCAAGAGTACCTTGCTGCGCCTGCTGGCCGGGCTGGACAAGCCCACCGAAGGGCAATTGCTGGCCGGCTCCGCGCCATTGGCCGATGCCCGCGAGGATACGCGGCTGATGTTTCAGGAAGCACGCCTGCTGCCGTGGAAAAAGATCATCGACAACGTTGGCCTCGGCCTGAGCGGCGACTGGCGCGGACAAGCGCTTGAGGCCCTGGAAGCGGTCGGCCTGGCCGAACGCGCCGATGAATGGCCCGCCGCCCTGTCCGGCGGTCAGAAGCAGCGTGTGGCACTGGCCCGCGCGCTGATTCACAAACCGCGCCTGCTGTTGCTCGATGAACCGCTGGGCGCGCTGGACGCCCTGACCCGCATCGAGATGCAGCAACTGATCGAAAACCTGTGGCGCAAGCACGGCTTTACTGTGCTGCTGGTCACTCATGACGTAAGCGAAGCTGTCGCCGTTGCCGACCGGGTCATCCTGATCGAGGAAGGTCGCATTGGCCTGGACCTGATCGTGGACCTGCCCAGACCTCGGGCGCGCGGCTCGCATCGCCTCGCGGCGCTGGAGACCGAAGTGCTCAACCGAGTGCTCTCGATCCCCGGAGCACCGCCCGAACCTGAACCCACTTCACCATTGCCCACGCAATTGCGCTGGGCCAATTAATCCCGAACCTCAAAAAGGAAGCCTTGCCATGACCATCAAAGCCATCAACGTACGCAACCAGTTCAAAGGCACCATCAAGGAAATCGTCCAGGGCGACGTGCTGTCGGAAATCGACGTACAGACCGCCTCGGGCATCGTGACTTCGGTCATCACCACCCGCTCGGTCAAGGAGCTGGAACTGGTGGTGGGCAGTGAAGTGATCGCCTTCGTGAAATCCACCGAAGTGTCGATCGCCAAGCTGTGATCGCAGGCGGCACAAGACCCCGGACGGTGAAAACCCTCCGGGGTTTTTTTGTCCGCGATCAACCGATCCGCTGGCGCCCAGGCAGGAAGGGTGGAAGGTAGAGACCGAGGTAAGCATCGAACACCCGCAAAGCTTCTTCGGCCATGCGCGGGGTGATTTCGCCATGCAGTTGGATCGACCGTGCGTACACCCTGTCGCCCAGTTCCATGGCCAGCGCGAACACATCAATGTCCTCAGGGAGCGCGGGAAGCTGGAAGTGGCGGTCGAAGACTTCCTGCATCAGGCGGCCCAGTTCGAGGTCGTGCTGACGGTCGGCCTGGTTGATTTCGGCCAGGCCGTGCTGCGCGAGGATTAGCTGACGCGCGGCGGCGTCGCCGTTGTAGATCTCCAGCATGCGCTGTTCGACCAGGCGGGAGAGGTCGCGCCAGTTGGCCAGTCGTTCATGTTCGATGGGCGCTTGCAGCGAGGCGCGAAAGGCTGCATGGATATCGGCGGTCAGGGCTTCAAGCAGGGCCGGCACGCTGGCGAAGAAGTGATAGACCGACGAGGGCGGGATGCCGGCACGTTCGGCCACGCTGTAGATGGACAGGCTCGCCACCCCTTCGACGGCCAGTAGCTCGCGCGCGGCGTCGAGGATCGAATCGACACGCGCCTGGCTGGCGGCGCGAAGTTTGCGGGGTGCGGCGGGGCGGGTCATCGGTAAGGCTCTTGGTGTGGGCGGGGGCAGGTGTAGAGGGAATGGTTTGGCGGATCGCCAGCAAGCTGGCTCCTACAAACTGAATGTGTAGGAGCCAGCTTGCTGGCGATTCAGGCCACGCGCACGAACCGATCAGACGGTATGCAGATACCAGTTGTACTCAAGGTCGGAAATGGAGTGTTCGAATTCCTCCAGTTCGCTCTCTTTGCACGCTACGAAGATATCGATGTATTTCGGATCGATGTACTTCGCCATGACTTCGCTGTCGTCCAGTTCGCGCAAGGCGTCGCGCAGGTTGTTCGGCAGGCTCTGTTCATGCTGCTCGTAGGAGTTGCCCTCGACCGGTGCGCCAGGCTCGATCTTGTTGGTCAGGCCGTGATGCACGCCCGCCAGGACCGAGGCCATCAGCAGGTACGGGTTGGCATCGGCGCCGGCGACGCGGTGTTCGATGCGTACGGCATCGGCCGAGCCGGTCGGTACGCGCAGCGCGACCGTGCGGTTGTCCAGGCCCCAGGTCGGCGAATTGGGTACGTAGAACTGGGCACCGAAGCGGCGGTACGAGTTGACGTTCGGGCACAGGAACGCCATCTGTGCCGGCAGGGTCTCGAGCACACCGCCGATCGCATGACGTAATGCGGCGTTCTGCTCGGGATCCTCGCTGGTGAAAATGTTCTTGCCATCGCGGTCCAGGATCGAGATGTGCACATGCAGCCCGTTGCCTGCCTGGCCTGGGTAAGGCTTGGCCATGAAGGTGGTGTCCATCTCATGGTCGTAGGCGATGTTCTTGATCAGGCGCTTGAGCAGCACAGCGTAATCGCATGCCTTGAGCGGATCGGCGACGTGGTGCAGGTTGACTTCGAACTGGGCCGGGGCGCTTTCCTTGACGATCGCGTCGGCGGGAATGCCTTGCTCCTTGGCGCCTTCGAGGATGTCCTGTAGACAATCGACGTACTCGTCGAGGTCATCGATCAGGTAGACCTGGGTCGAGTGCGGGCGCTTGCCGGAGATTGGGGAGCGGGGCGGTTGCGGACGACCGTTCACGTTCTCCTGGTCGATCAGGTAGAACTCCAGCTCGAATGCCGCGCAGATGGTCAGACCCATCTCGTCGAACTTGGCGACGACCTGGCGCAGCACTTCGCGCGGGTCGGCGAAGAACGGGTCGCCTTCGAGTTCGTGCATGGTCATGAGCAGTTGCGCGGTAGGGCGCTTCTGCCAGGGTTCGTTGCTCAGGGTGCCGGGGATCGGATAGCAGATGCGGTCGGCATCGCCGATGTCCAGGCCCAGGCCGGTGCTTTCCACCGTCGAACCGTTGATATCCAGGGCAAACAGGGAGGCAGGCAGGTTGATGCCTTTCTCGTAAACCTTGTGGAGGCTGGTGCGTTCGATGCGCTTGCCGCGCACCACACCATTCATATCTGCAATCAGAAGGTCAACGTACAGAACCTCAGGATGTTCCTTAAGGAACGCGTTCGCTTCGTTGAGCTGAACGGCACGCGGGGGTACCGACATGATGCAACACCTTTGTTGTTAAAAATATCAATCATCGAGTATTACGGGTTTCAGTCAATCCGAAAGCCAGGATGAAGTCAATAGAGCCAAAGGCCGCCCCAAATTAGCCCTGTGCGGCTGTTTTTGCTGCCATTTGGGGCGGGCTTTTCTGGCGATTCCCTTTGCTATCCGCAAGCCTTG
The DNA here is from genome assembly GCF_036706555.1 of Pseudomonas sp. JDS28PS106. NCBI lineage: Bacteria > Pseudomonadati > Pseudomonadota > Gammaproteobacteria > Pseudomonadales > Pseudomonadaceae > Pseudomonas > Pseudomonas sp. JDS28PS106. The sequence goes on from NZ_JBAJGT010000004.1 coordinate 122,613, forward strand.
GCGGCCTGTTCGGGCTCCTCACTGGAAAGTTGTATAAAAAAATGAACAAGGCTAAGCTCGATTGCGACCCATAGAGCAACAAAACCGGGGGTTCGATGCCTTTTCCTGTCATGAATGACGCGTATCCACGCCGTGTGCGCAACGGTCATCATGTCTGTCACATTAGCGTCCATAATGACCTGCCGCTGTACGTCACGACGTCCGGATCACCTTACCACCCATGATTTCAAACATGCAGGTGCCACCTTACCGCGTATTCGCGCCTGCCGAAACGAGTTGTACAGCATGACGCCGACGCGTCTATAACGCCTGATCCCGATCAGGACACGACAAACCCTGAGGTATTTATGAGTACCAACCTCGACCAGCTCACCGATTGGTTGAAAGAACACAAGATCACCGAAGTCGAATGCATGATGTCCGACCTGACCGGGATCACTCGCGGCAAGATCTCGCCGACCAACAAGTTCATCGCTGAAAAGGGCATGCGTCTGCCCGAGAGCGTGCTGTTGCAGACGGTGACCGGCGACTACGTGGAAGACGACATCTACTACGATCTGCTCGACCCCGCCGACATCGACATGATCTGCCGCCCCGACCAGAACGCGGTGTATCTGGTGCCCTGGGCCATCGAGCCGACCGCGCAGGTGATTCACGACACCTACGACAAGCAAGGCAACCCCATCGAGCTGTCGCCGCGCAACGTGCTCAAGAAAGTCCTCAAGCTGTATGCCGATCAAGGCTGGCAGCCTATCGTCGCGCCGGAGATGGAGTTCTACCTGACCAAGCGCAGCGACGACCCCGATTATCCGCTGCAGCCTCCGGTCGGTCGCTCGGGACGTCCCGAAACGGGTCGCCAGTCTTTCTCCATCGAAGCGGCCAACGAATTCGATCCGCTGTTCGAGGACGTCTACGACTGGTGCGAACTGCAGAATCTGGATCTCGATACCCTGATTCATGAAGACGGCACGGCGCAGATGGAAATCAACTTCCGTCACGGTGATGCGCTGTCACTGGCCGACCAGATCGTGGTGTTCAAGCGCACCATGCGCGAAGCCGCGCTCAAGCACGATGTGGCGGCGACCTTCATGGCCAAGCCGATGACCGGCGAGCCGGGCAGTGCCATGCACCTGCACCAGAGCATCATCGACATCGGGACCGGCAAGAACATCTTTTCCAACCCCGACGGCACCATGAGCCAGCTGTTCCTGCATCACGTCGGCGGCCTGCAGAAGTTCATCCCGGAATTGTTGCCGCTGTTCGCGCCCAACGTGAACTCCTTCCGCCGCTTCCTGCCAGACACGTCCGCGCCGGTGAACGTCGAGTGGGGTGAAGAGAACCGCACGGTCGGCCTGCGCGTGCCTGACGCGGTGCCGCAGAACCGTCGAGTGGAGAACCGTCTGCCGGGTGCCGACGCCAACCCTTATCTGGCCATCGCCGCCAGCCTGCTGTGCGGGTTCATCGGCATGGTCGAAGGCATCAACCCCAGCGCGCCGGTGGTGGGCCGCGGCTACGAGCGCCGCAACCTGCGCCTGCCGCTGACCATCGAAGACGCGCTGGAGCGTCTGGAAAACAGCAAGACCATCGAAAAATACCTGGGCAAGAAATTCATCGTCGGCTATGTCGCGGTCAAGCGCGCCGAGCACGAGAACTTCAAGCGCGTGATCAGTTCGTGGGAGCGCGAGTTTCTGCTGTTCTCCGTCTGATCCATGGAGGCTGCCGCCGGGCACAGGTCCGGCGGCCTGGCCGGACCGCGCCCGATCGAACATCGCTCAACGATTCAGGAGTGCCGCATGAGTGCAAACAACCCGCAAACCCTTCATTGGCAGACCTTGAGCAGCGAGCATCATCTTGCTCCGTTCAGCGACTACAAACAGCTCAAGGAAAAAGGGCCGCGGATTATCACGCGTTCCGAGGGTGTGTACCTGTGGGACAGCGAAGGACACCGGATCCTCGATGGCATGTCCGGTCTGTGGTGCGTTGCCGTGGGTTATGGCCGCCATGAACTGGCCGAGGCCGCGAGCCGCCAGATGCGCGAGCTGCCTTATTACAACCTGTTCTTCCAGACGGCACACCCGCCGGCGCTGGAACTCGCCAAGGCTTTATCGGAAATCACCCCGCCGGGCATGAGCCATGTGTTTTTCACCGGCTCAGGCTCGGAAGGCAATGACACCATGCTGCGCATGGTCCGGCATTACTGGGCATTGAAGGGCCAGCCGAACAAGAAAACCATCATCAGCCGGGTCAATGGCTACCATGGTTCCACGGTCGCCGGGGCAAGTCTGGGCGGCATGACTTATATGCACGAACAGGGCGATCTGCCGATTCCGGGCATCGTCCACATCCCCCAGCCTTACTGGTACGGCGAAGGCGGTGACATGTCGCCCGATGAGTTCGGCGTGTGGGCGGCCGAGCAGCTCGAGAAGAAGATCCTCGAACTGGGCGTCGACAACGTGGGCGCGTTCATAGCCGAGCCGATCCAGGGCGCCGGCGGCGTAATCGTGCCGCCGGACAGCTACTGGCCCAAGATCAAGGAGATCCTGGCGCGTTACGACATCCTGTTCGTGGCCGATGAGGTGATCTGCGGTTTCGGTCGCACCGGTGAGTGGTTCGGTAGCGATTTCTACGACCTCAAGCCGCACATGATGACCATTGCCAAGGGCCTGACCTCCGGATACGTGCCCATGGGTGGTCTGGTGGTGCGCGACGAGATTGTCGCGGTGCTCAACGAAGGCGGCGATTTCAACCACGGTTTCACGTATTCCGGGCATCCCGTGGCCGCGGCGGTGGCGCTGGAAAACATACGTATCCTGCGCGAAGAAAAGATCGTCGAACGGGTCGGGTCGCAAACGGCACCATACTTGCAAAAGCGTTTGCGGGAGCTGAACGACCATCCGCTGGTGGGCGAAGTGCGTGGCGTGGGCCTTCTGGGCGCCATCGAACTGGTGAAGGACAAGACGACTCGCGAGCGTTATGCCGGCCGGGGCGCGGGCATGATCTGTCGAACCTTCTGCTTCGAGAACGGCCTGATCATGCGTGCGGTTGGCGATACTATGATCATTGCACCGCCGTTGATCATCAGCTTTGCCGAGATCGACGAATTGGTGGAAAAGGCCCGCAAGTGTCTGGACTTGACCCTGGCGGCGTTGCAGGAGCCTGTTCGCGACATGTAGGAGCGGCTTTAGCCGCGATAGCGATTGCGAAATGCGCCGGGCCTGCGGTGGATGGTGTTGATGCGAAAACCTAACGGTCAGTGATAAAAACATTGGAGCTGTTTGCATGAAAAAATTTGGCAAGACCCTTCTCGCCGTCTCCCTCATGGGCGTTGTGGCAGCAGCTGCACAGGCCGATGACAAAGTACTGCACGTGTACAACTGGTCCGACTACATCGCACCGGACACCATCGCCAAGTTCGAAAAAGAGTCGGGCATCAAGGTCGTCTACGACGTGTTCGACAGCAACGAAACGCTCGAAGCCAAGCTGCTGGCCGGCAAGTCCGGTTACGACATCGTGGTGCCGTCCAACAACTTCCTCGCCAAGCAGATCAAGGCCGGCGTCTATCAGGAACTGGACAGGTCCAAGCTGCCGAACTGGAAAAACCTGAACGAGTCGCTGCTCAAAGCCGTTTCCGTCAGCGACCCGGGCAACCAGCACGCCTTCCCGTACATGTGGGGCTCGATCGGTATCGGCTACAACCCCGAGAAGGTCAAGGCTGCGTTCGGCGGCGATGCGCCGGTCAATTCCTGGGACCTGCTGTTCAAGCCAGAGAATGCCGCCAAGCTGAAATCCTGCGGCGTGAGCTTCCTGGATTCGCCGACCGAAATGCTGCCGATCGCGCTGCATTACCTGGGCTACCCGACCGACTCCCAGGACAAGAAGCAACTGGCCGAAGCCGAAGCGCTGTTCATGAAGATCCGTCCTTCGATCGGCTACTTCCACTCGTCCAAGTACATCTCGGACCTGGCCAACGGCAACATCTGCGTCGCGGTCGGCTACTCGGGTGACATCTACCAGGCCAAGTCCCGCGCCGAAGAAGCCGGCGGCAAGGTCAAGGTGAGCTACAACATTCCGAAAGAAGGCGCAGGCAGCTTCTACGACATGGTCGCCATCCCCAAGGATGCCGAGAACGTCGAAGGTGCATACAAATTCATGACCTTCCTGATGAAGCCTGAAATCATGGCCGAAATCACCGACGCCGTGCGCTTCCCGAACGGCAACGCGGCCGCCACGCCGCTGGTCAGCAAGGACATCACCAGCGATCCGGGCGTTTACCCGCCTGAGGATGTACAGGCCAAACTGTATGCCATCGCGGATCTGCCGGCCGCTACCCAGCGCCTGATGACTCGCAGCTGGACCAAGATCAAATCGGGTAAATAAATCTGTCATAAAAGCTGTGGATGCTGCGTAGCCCGGGCTGCGCAGCCTTCAACAGACAGGAATGTTGTCGAAAACTTTGCTGGATGGATCTTTAGAAGGTAAGTTGCGCGCCGGTTTCCGTTGTCCGGATGCGCTCCGGCTTCCAGGCTCCCCCTGTTAAAAGGACCCACTCTTTGTCTATTTCAACTTTCTCCAAAGCCCTGCTGGTCGGTGCCGGGTTGACGCTTGCAGTCAGCGCCCAGGCCGAATCCACCGTGCACATCTACAACTGGTCCGATTACATCGGCAAAACCACGCTGGCTGATTTCGAAAGCGCGACCGGCATCAAGCCGATGTACGACGTTTTCGACTCCAACGAAACCCTGGAAGCCAAATTGCTGGCCGGCCGGACCGGTTACGACGTGGTCGTGCCGTCCAACCATTTCCTGGGCAAGCAGATCAAGGCCGGCGCTTTCCAGAAGCTCGACAAGTCGCTGCTGCCCAACTACAAGAACCTCGACCCGGCGCTGCTCAAGCGTCTGGAAAAGAACGATCCGGGCAACCAGTACGCCGTGCCGTATCTGTGGGGCACCAACGGAATTGGCTACAACGTCGAGAAGGTCAAGGCCGCGCTGGGCGTCGACAAGATCGATTCCTGGTCGGTGCTGTTCGAGCCGGAGAACATCAAGAAGCTCTCCAGCTGCGGCGTAGCCTTCCTCGACTCGGCTGACGAAATGCTGCCAGCCGTGCTCAATTACATGGGCCTGGACCCCAACAGCACCAAGGAAGCCGACTACAAGAAGGCCGAAGAGAAGCTGCTGGCGATTCGTCCCTACGTGACCTATTTCCACTCGTCCAAGTACATCACCGACCTGGCCAACGGCGACATCTGCGTCGCGGCCGGCTTCTCGGGCGATGTCTTCCAGGCCAAGGCGCGCGCCGAAGAAGCCGGGAAGGGCGTGAACATCGCCTACAGCATCCCGAAAGAGGGCGGCAACCTGTGGTTCGACATGCTGGCCATTCCGGCGGACTCGAAGAACGTCAAGGCCGCCAGCGCGTACATCAACTACATGCTCGACCCCAAGGTGATCGCCCAGGTCAGCGATGAAGTCGGCTACGCCAACGCCAACCCTGCATCCGGGGAATTCATGGATCAGGACATCCGCACCGACGAAGCGGTCTACCCGCCGCAGGAAGTGCAGGACCGGCTATATGTAAACAGTGAGTTGCCACCCAAGGTGCAACGCTTGATGACCCGCAGCTGGACCAAGGTCAAGTCGGGCAAATAAAAAATCAGCGCCCGGTCGTGCAGGCCGGGCTGCACTTGTGTTGGGAGTTTCACCCATGGCAGTTGCCTCCGGCGCCTACAAGAAAGCCCTCGAAGGCGGTCAGCAACCTAAGCAGGTTCTGGTCAAGATCGACCGGGTCACGAAAAAATTCGATGAAACGGTTGCCGTGGACGATGTGTCCCTGCAAATCAACAAGGGCGAAATCTTCGCCCTGTTGGGCGGTTCGGGTTCTGGCAAATCCACGTTGCTGCGCATGCTGGCCGGTTTCGAGCGTCCGACCGAGGGCCGGATTTTCCTCGACGGCGTCGATATCACCGACATGCCGCCGTACGATCGTCCGATCAACATGATGTTCCAGTCCTACGCGCTATTTCCGCACATGACCGTGGCGGACAACATCGCGTTCGGCCTCAAGCAGGACAAGCTGCCCAAGGACGAGATCGATGCCCGCGTGGCCGAGATGCTCAAGCTGGTGCAGATGACCCAGTACGCCAAGCGCAAGCCGCACCAGTTGTCCGGCGGACAACGTCAGCGTGTGGCCCTGGCCCGTTCGCTGGCGAAGAAGCCCAAGCTGTTGCTCCTTGACGAGCCCATGGGCGCGCTGGACAAGAAGCTACGCTCGCAGATGCAGCTGGAGCTGGTGGAAATCATCGAGCGGGTCGGCGTGACCTGCGTGATGGTGACCCACGACCAGGAAGAGGCCATGACCATGGCCGAACGCATCGCGATCATGCACCTGGGCTGGATCGCCCAGATCGGCAGCCCGATCGATATCTACGAAACCCCGACCAGCCGGCTGGTCTGCGAGTTCATCGGCAGCGTCAACCTGTTCGAAGGCGAAGTGATCGAGGACATGGAAGGCCATGCGCTGATCCAGAGTCCCGAACTCGAACGCCATATCTACGTCGGCCACGGCGTGAGCACGTCCGTCGAAGACAAGCACATCACCTACGCGCTGCGTCCGGAAAAACTGCTGATCACCACCGAACAGCCATCTTTCGAATACAACTGGTCGCGCGGCAAAGTGCATGACATCGCCTACCTCGGCGGTCATTCGGTGTTCCACGTGGCATTGCCCGGCGGCAAGATGGTGCAGTCGTTCGTCGCCAACGCCGAACGCCAGGGCACGCGTCCGACCTGGGGCGACGAAGTCTACGTGTGGTGGGAAGACGACAGCGGCGTGGTACTGCGCTCATGAAGATTCGCAAGGTCAAACGCGCGCTCAAGCGGATCGCTCCCAATGGCCGGCAAGTGGTCATTGGCGTTCCGTTTCTCTGGCTGTTCCTGTTCTTCGCCCTGCCGTTCCTGATCGTGGTCAAGATCAGCTTCGCCGAAGCTGACGTGGCGATCCCGCCGTACACCGAGATCTTCAGCTACGCGGAAGAGAAGTTGCAGGTCATCCTGAACCTCGCCAACTACACCCTGCTCAGCGGCGACGATCTGTATATCTCGGCGTATCTCGGCTCGCTGAAAATGGCGTTTGTCAGCACCCTACTGTGCCTCCTGATCGGCTACCCGATGGCCTATGGCATCGCCAACGCCCGCAAGGACGTGCAGACCGTCCTGCTATTGCTGATCATGATGCCGACCTGGACCGCGATCCTGATCCGCGTCTACGCCTGGATGGGCATTCTCAGCAACAACGGGCTGCTCAATGCGTTCCTGATGTGGCTGGGGCTGATCGACGAGCCGTTGCAGATCCTCAACACCAACCTGGCGGTGTACATCGGCGTGGTCTATTCCTACCTGCCGTTCATGATCCTGCCGCTCTATGCCAACCTGGTGAAGCACGACCACAGCCTGCTCGAAGCCGCGTCCGACCTGGGATCGAGCACCTTCAACAGCTTCTGGAAGATCACCGTGCCGCTGTCCAAGAACGGGATCATCGCCGGCTGCATGCTGGTATTCATCCCGGTGGTGGGCGAGTTCGTGATTCCTGAACTGCTCGGCGGTCCGGAAACCCTGATGATCGGCCGCGTGTTGTGGCAGGAATTCTTCAACAACCGCGACTGGCCGGTGGCGTCCGCCCTGGCGGTCATCATGCTGCTGGTGCTGATCGTGCCCATCATCCTGTTCAACCGCAGCCAGGCCAAAGAACTGGAGGGCAAGGCATGAAGGGCTTTCGATTCTCGAACCTGATGCTGGTCCTCGGACTGGTATTCATCTACGCGCCGATGGTCATTCTGGTCATCTACTCGTTCAACGCCTCGCAACTGGTCACGGTATGGGGCGGCTGGTCGGTGAAGTGGTACGTGGGCCTGCTGGACAACACCCAGTTGATGGGCTCGGTGATGCGCTCGCTGGAAATCGCCTGCTACACGGCGATTGCGGCTGTCGCGCTGGGCACCATGGCGGCCTTCGTGCTGACCCGGATCACGCGCTTCAAGGGCCGTACCTTCTTTGGCGGTCTGGTGACCGCGCCGCTGGTCATGCCGGAAGTGATCACCGGTCTGTCGCTGTTGCTGCTGTTCGTGGCAATGGCGCAGTTGATCGGCTGGCCTCAGGAGCGCGGCATCGTCACCATCTGGATCGCGCACACGACTTTCTGCGCGGCCTACGTGGCGGTGGTGGTCTCGGCGCGTCTGCGTGAGCTGGACATGTCCATCGAAGAGGCGGCCATGGATCTGGGTGCGCGGCCCTGGAAGGTGTTCTTCCAGATCACCATCCCGATGATCGCGCCTTCCCTGGCGGCGGGCGGCATGATGTCGTTCGCGCTGTCGCTGGACGACCTGGTGCTGGCGAGCTTCGTATCGGGCCCTGGCTCGACCACGCTGCCGATGGAAGTGTTCTCGGCCGTGCGTCTGGGTGTGAAGCCGGAAATCAACGCTGTTGCGAGCCTGATCCTCTTGGCGGTATCGCTGGCGACCTTCCTGGTCTGGTACTACACCCGCAGCGCGGAAGAGCGCCGCAAGCGCGCGATTCAGCAGGCCATCGAAGAAGCCGCCGCGGATTCCTGGAAACAGCCGGAGCCGCGTCGGGCCGCGTGACGTTATCGCCAGCAAGCTGGCTCCTACACCGTCTCTGTAGGAGCCAGCTTGCTGGCGATTCGTCTCGCTGGCTGTAGGCGTATCACAAGATACACCGCGTCGCTTCCGTCGCGAGCAAGCTCCCTCCCACAATCGATACGCGAACCGTGGGAGGGAGCTTGCTCGCGACAGGGTCGATACGGTCTATCGGACAGATCGCGTTTCTACCGTGCCGGAACCAGCCTCAAAACCCCCTCCGTATGCGCTGCCACATCTTCGTCCGTAAATCGTTGCGGCACATACTCTCCTTTCACGAACCTCTCTGCCTGATCCGCATAATGCCGGTCGAACGGCACGCCGCTCTGGCCGACCGGGTTAATGCCCAGGCTATGCGCAGGGTCGGCGAAGTCGATCAGGCGGCGGGTCGAAGGGCCGTAGTTCACCGGCCACGGTGCTCGTCGGGTTTCCGAAGACAAGTTGTTCGGCACCTCATGGGTGCCGGGCGCGGCGAAGGGGCCTACGTTCAATATCAGGTCCAGCGGTTTCTGCGAACCCAGCGGATGCGCGTGCGTCAGAGTATGGGCCTTGCCCCAGGTCCACTGCTCGGGATCTTCGCCGTACAGCGACGTCAGGCGCGCCAGGCTGTTCTGCCAGGCAGCCTTTACGATGTCGGCACGTGTTTCCACGGCCGCAGTCGCGCGATTGTCCCACCAGGGCGACTGTGCATCGGCGGCGATCCGGGGCACGGCCGAATCCAGCACTCGGGTCGAGAGCAGGGTGCCGAACATCCCGTCGCCCAGTTCATCGTGAAACGCCTTTTCCACCACATCGAACAGCAACTGGTTGAACAGTGTCGCCGCCACTGACTCGACCGGATAATCGCCGTCCCACGTCGCCAGCTTTTCGACCAGCGCCTGCTCCTTCGGGTTGCCCGCGGCGGCGCGAAGGTCGGGCAGCAGCGAGCGAAGGATGCCCGGTGCATAGTCGGTGCGGGTGCCGAGCTGAAGTTTTGCGCTGGACTCCAGATCCCACTTGACCTGTGGACCGCTCAACTGGCGATTCAACTGCTGTCCGCGTTCGGCGGGATTGTAGTAACCGGGAATCTCCATGCCGGTGGGAGACAGCGGCTGGAAATTGGCCGAGACGATATAACCGCGCGCGGGGTTCTCTTCCTGAGGGTTGGCGCTGAAAGGGTAGAAACCCTGTTTGTCGGCCTGCGTGCTGCCGTCCAGCAGGAAGGCAGAATTCACGCCCGCCGGGCGCACCGGCAGTTGCGCCGCGGCCCACCATCCGATGTCGCCCGCCGCGTTGGCCCAGACGATATTCAGGCCCGGCGACTGGATCTTCTCGGCGGCGTTGCGCATCTTCTCCAGCGTGTCGGCCCGATTGGCTTCATAGAAACCGTCCAGAACCGGGTTTTCCGACACCAAAAACGACCACCACATGGCGATCGGGGCCTGCCCGGCCAGTTTGCCCATGACGTCGTTGACGATCGGGCCGTGGGGCGACTGGCGCAGGGTGATGGTCACCGGTGGCTGGCCTTTTACGGCGATCTGCTGCTCGGTGCTGGTCATCTCGACCCATTGCCCGTGGTACCACACCTGATTCGGATTCTGCGGGTGGGTCTTCTCGACGACGAGATCCACGTCGTCGTTCTGGAACATGGTCAGGCTCCAGCCGAAGTCGAGGTTGTGGCCGAGAAAGGCAAACGGGTTGAGCGCCTGATGATGGCCGTACAGCTCGAACCCCGGCGCTGAGAGCTGCGCCTCGTACCACACTGAGGGCACGGAGAAGCGGATATGCGGATCGCCCGCCAGCAATGGCTTGCCGCTGCGGGTCCGACTGCCGGAAACCGCCCAGGCATTGCTGCCTTCGAACTGCGGCAGGCCAGCGTCCTGCAGGGCGCCCAGGCTCAGTTGCGCCAGCTGGTCGAGGCTTTTCCAGTCGCCTGCGGTCAATGCGGGCTTCGAATCCAGCATGCCTTGCGGATGCCAGTCGAGATCGAACACCTTCAGGTATCCGGCGCCCAGCTGATCGCGAACGTAGGTCAGCAGAGGTTCGGTGCGAAAGGCGGCTGCGAAACTGTAGGCCAGATAGCCGCCCACGCTCACGGTGTCTTCAGCGGTAAAGGGACGTTTCGGGATACCCAGCGCATCGAACTCCATCGGTCGGGGATGGCTGTCCTGATACTGATTGATCCCATCCAGATAGGCCTGCAACGCTTGCCAGGTCGGGGTGTTCGGGTCCTGGCGGGCGACGTAGGCCGCCGCATGCTCGCGAATACGCAGGCTGCGAAACAGCTTGTCGGTGTCGATCAGGCGTGGCCCCAGGACCTCGGCCAGTTCGCCCCGGGACAGTCTGCGCAGCATCTCCATCTGGAACAGCCGGTCCTGCGCGTGCACATAGCCCAGGGCGCGATACATGTCGGCCTGATTGCCCGCCTTGATATGCGGCACGCCGCGCTCGTCGTAGCGCACGCTGACCGGCGCCTGCAGGTGATCGAGGGCAATCTCGCCGTCGCGTTGCGGCTGCTTGCCGCGCACGTACCAGATGCCGCCGACGACCAGTGCGACGATCGACAGGAGGAGAAGAATCAGGACGATCTTGAAGCTGCGCTTCATCGGGCTTCCTTGTGATAAAGGCGTTTGCAAAGGTCTGGCAGGCTACAGACTCAGGGCTTGGCCGGGTAGTCGGGCGTCATTGTGCGCCGGGTGTCACAGTCCTGGCTGTCAGACGGTTCAGTTTGAAAAGACGTAACTTGCCATGTCTGGTTTAACAGCCGAAGATCGGTGCACAACTGTGCACCGCCTTTGCCGATCTGGATGCCCGATGTCTGCGACTTTCGAACCCGATGAATTACGTTCCAGTCTTGCGCCTCTGAATGCCAGGGCTCCCCTTGTCGCGCATGCCCAGGCCTACCAGCGTTTCTATGGCCTGGCTCCCGGAGCTGACGAGTCTCCGATCCAGTGCTGGCTGGGACGGCTGGACGTAGGCGGTTATGAAATCGTCGGTCAGGTGTGGCTACCTGAAAACCCGGTGGCGACGATGTTCGTTTTCCACGGCTTCTACGACCACATGGGGCTGTATCGACATGTGATCGACTGGGCGCTGGCCCAGGGTTTCGCGGTCATTTCCTGCGACCTGCCGGGTCACGGCCTGTCGAGCGGCAGCCGGGCCAGCATCGACGACTTCGCCGAATACCAGAGCGTGCTGGAGCGGCTGATGCTCGAAGCCGAAACCCTCGGGCTACCGCATCCCTGGCATTTGTGCGGGCAAAGCACCGGCGGGGCGATCGTGATCGATCATTTGCTGCATCACGGCGTGGACAGTCCGGCACAAGGTCAGGCCGTGCTGCTGTCACCGCTGGTGCGCCCGCGCGCCTGGGGCTGGTCGCGGCTGAGCTATTACGCGCTCAAGCCGTTCGTGAAAGGAATCGCCCGGCGCTTCACGGAAAACACCACAGTGCCGGAATTCCTGCCGTTCCTGCTGGCCGACCCTTTGCAACCGCGTCGCCTGCCGACGGCCTGGGTAGGTGCGCTGGCTCAGTGGATCGTGCGCATCGAGCGGGCGCCCGCCTGCGCGCGCAGCCCGCTGATCATCCAGGGTGATGCCGACATGACCGTCGACTGGCTGCACAACCTGACGATTCTGAAAGCCAAATTCAGCGAGCCGCGGATTCTGATGCTCGATCAGGCCCGTCATCATCTGGCGAACGAGTCACCCGAGCTGCGGGCCTGCTACTTCAAGTTTCTCTCAGAGCGCCTGCGCTAGTCAGGACTGTCCGACTTTGCATTCAAGGCTTTCAGCTTTCGCCGCAGGCAGAAGTTGTCGACAGTCAGGGCTGTCATCGTGAGCAACCCCAAGATCGCGAAGCTGTCTTCTCCCAGGCCCTGCCAGAAAAGCGAAGCAAGGAAGGCGAACGCCAGGGCCGTGGCAAGCAGCGCTAAAGAGTCTTTCATACCATTGCGAGCCTGTGGCGATAATGGGCGCGTCCCGGGACGTCGGCACGGTAGATACCTGGGTATGAACTCAAATACTTTGAAAGCCAGTCAGGTTTCAGATTGTATTTTTCGGCTGTGAACAGCACGTCTCCTAGCGACGTTCCGTTCGCCAGGGTCCGACCGGTTGCCACGGCAATACTGCCGATGACGGCGCCAGCGTAATAAGCTGCTGAAACTGCACCGATGACAGCAAGCGCTTCCAGCTTTGTAGCCGCGCCGATAATTTCTCGCAGCGTTACGCTCGGCCCAAGCTTCTCAATGATCCCGAGAATCGTTGACGCAGTGCTTACTGCCGCCGTAAGGCTGCCGAAGAGGGACTCCGGCGCCGGTAGGTTTAGAGCATCCATGTTTTCTTTGAAATACTTGTAAAAATCAGACATTTTTCATCCTTGGAAAAAGCCGTGACGAGAATCGTCTAGCGAAGTACGTTCATGACGGAAATCCGGCTCCGCCTTGATCGGACAGAATACAGAATCGAGTTGTCAGTTGGACAGGGCGGAAGCGTTCTGGCCGACCGCAAGCCCGGCGCGGATCGCCGCTAGGGCTGCCTGGTAATACGCCTGGCCTTCGGCGGATTCGGCAAACGTGGAAAACTCTTCCAGTTCAGGGTCCGACAGCTCGCGATAGACGTATAGCAGCGTGTTGTTCAGGTCCGCGCTGATCTGGGCCATCAGCCGCTCACGCTGACCTTCGAGCATGCCCTGCGCCTGCCCGCCGCCCAGCAGGCCGGGAATCATCTGACTGAGACTGTCGGCCGCGACGCCCGCGATCGCCAGACTGACCTCGGCGCCGGCCTGCTTGGCGGGCAGGGCCTGGGACAGATGACCGATCAGCAGTTGGCGGGTGGCGTCGGCTTCGATGATCGGCAGGCCCTGGGCATGCTTGGCCAACTGGTCGGGACGCGTAGCGGTGAGTTCGGCCTTGACGATCTTGCGGCCCAGCGGCGACTGGAAAAACTGCAACGCCGGCGCAGGGTCCTTGAGGCTTTCCCGCAGGCGTCGTTCGGCGCGCTGATCCATCGCCTGCGGCGAGAAACGCTGGTTGCTGTTGTTGACCAGCGCCTGATAGACCGCCGGAGGCAGGTTGTCTTTATAGCGTTGCTGGGCGGCTTTGACCGCCTCGCTGAAATGCGCCCGTTGTTCCGGCCAGCCGGCCGCCTTGTAGAGCGAATCGTAGCTGTCTGCCCAGACAGGCACGGCACACAACATCAACAGCACAACAAACAAACGACGCATTCGGGACTCCTGTCGGCAGGCCGCTATTCTCGGGGTGTGAACGGGGCTTTGTCGAGTTATGACTGCCCCTGCCGAATGAAAACTCATGCGCACCACAATGCTGTATCCGGGCCTCTGTCGGAGCGCGGGGCTTATGGATACTATGCACGCCATGCACATACCCTCCGATCACCCGCTGCTGCTCCGCATCGTCGACGACCTGGCCGTTCAGGGCTGGTCGCGGCAGGATATTTTCCTGCCCGAAAATCTGACCCGTGAACTGGCGCTGGAGTGCCGCAAACGTGCGGCCGAAGGTGAACTGGAACCGGCTGGGATCGGGCGTGGCGCGGCGCAGGAAATTCGTGAGGGCATTCGCGGCGATCGTATCCAGTGGATCGAGCCGGGGCAGGCCGGATGCTGCGACGACTATCTGGCAATCATGGACAGCCTGCGCCAGGCGCTCAATCGCGGATTGTTCCTGGGGCTCGAAGACTACGAAAGCCATTTCGCCCTGTATCCGCCCGGCGCGTTCTACCTGCGTCACGTGGACCGCTTCCGCGATGACGACAAGCGCATGGTCTCGGCGGTGCTTTATCTCAACGACGCCTGGCTGCCGGAGCACGGCGGCCAGCTGCGCATGTACCTCAAGGACGAAGGCGCCTGCGACGTGCAGCCGGTTGGGGGTTGTCTGGTGGTGTTTCTGTCCGGCGAAGTCCCGCACGAAGTGCTGCCGGCGACGCGGGATCGCCTGTCGTTGACCGGGTGGTTCAGGCGGCGGGGGAATGAGTTGTTTGCATAAGAGATGGCTGCCGCTGCGCGTCAGGTCGCGAGCAAGCTCCCTCCCACCTGGCTGCATTCCAGATGTGGAATGTGCCTGCCTGACGGGCTTTCGTCGCCGGCAAAACGGATCGCCAGCAAGCTGGCTCCTACGGCCCAATCTGTAGGAGCCAGCTTGCTGGCGATAAAAAAGGAGACCCGAAGGTCTCCTTTTTTTGTGCCTGATCAGGAATCAGAACAGAACGCGGCAACGGATGGTGCCTTTGATCTGTTGCAGCTTGGCCTGCGCCAGGTCGGAGTACTCGGCGTCGACGTCGATGACCACGTAGCCGACTTTCTCGTTGGTCTGCAGGAACTGACCGGAGATGTTGATGCCGTTTTCCGCGAACACCTTGTTGATTTCGCTGAGCACGCCGGGAATGTTTTCGTGGATGTGCAGCAGGCGGTGCTTGCCGGGGTGAGCAGGCAGCGCTACTTCCGGGAAGTTGACCGACGATACCGAAGTACCGTTGTCGCTGTACTTGACCAGCTTCTCGGCGACTTCCAGACCGATGTTCGCCTGAGCCTCGGCGGTGGAGCCACCGATGTGCGGGGTCAGGATCACGTTGTCCAGGCCACGCAGCGGGCTTTCGAAAATGTCGTCGTTGGAACGTGGCTCGACCGGGAATACGTCGATGGCCGCGCCGATCAGGTGCTTGTCCTTGATCGCATTGGCCAGGGCGTCCAGCTCCACCACGGTGCCACGCGCGGCGTTGATCAGGATGCCGCCCTTCTTCATGGCGCGGATTTCCTTCTCGCCAATCATCCACTGGGTTTCAGCGGTTTCCGGAACGTGCAGGGTGACGATGTCGGACATGCCCAGCAGCTCGGTGAGGCTGGCGACCTGAACGGCGTTGCCCAGCGGCAGCTTGGTCAGGGTGTCGTAGAAATAGACCTGCATGCCCAGGCCTTCGGCCAGCACCGACAGCTGGGTGCCGATCGAGCCGTAGCCGATGATGCCCAGCTTCTTGCCGCGAATCTCGAACGAGTTGGCCGCGCTCTTGATCCAGCCGCCGCGGTGGCAGGAGGCGTTCTTCTCGGGGATGCCGCGCAGCAGCAGGATGGCTTCGGCCAGTACCAGCTCAGCCACGGAACGGGTGTTGGAGTACGGGGCGTTGAACACCGCGATGCCGCGCTCGCGCGCTGCGTTCAGGTCGACCTGGTTGGTGCCGATGCAGAAGCAACCCACCGCAACCAGTTTCTTCGCGCAGTCGAACAGCTCTTCGGTCAGCTGGGTACGGGAGCGAATACCGATGAAGTGAGCGTCGGCGATCTTTTCCTTCAGCTCGGCTTCCGGCAACGACTTGGTGTGGTACTCGATGCTGGTGTAGCCGGCGGCCTTGAGGACGTCGACAGCGGATTGGTGGACGCCTTCGAGAAGAAGGAACTTGATCTTGCTCTTGTCGAGGGAAGTCTTGCTCATCTGCGTAACCTGTATCCCGGAGAAAATGGCAGGGGCCGGATCGGCCATCAGGCTCGATTCGCGGGGGTCGTATGCTAGCATAAGGACCCCGCGAAACCTCAGTCCTGAACGTGAACCGTTCTCAGGATGCCCATGAATGGTTCGAGAGTTGAGTCGATGAACGTTTCTGTTTTGATTGACACGCTGAAGGCCCTGATTGACCCCTGCAAGGTGTTGACCGACACCGACTCCCTCGAAGTCTATGGCAAGGACTGGACGAAGCAATTCGCGCCGGCACCGTCCGCCATCGTTTTCCCGCGAACCACCGAGCATGTGCAGGCCATCGTGTGCTGGGCCAACGAGCATCGCGTCGCGCTGGTGCCTTCGGGCGGGCGCACCGGGCTTTCTGCGGCGGCCGTTGCAGCCAATGGCGAAGTGGTGGTGTCGTTCGACCAAATGAATCAGGTGCTGGACGTCAACCTGACCGACCGCACCGTGGTCTGCCAGCCGGGTGTCATTACCCGCCAGTTGCAGACACTGGCCGAGGAAAAAGGGCTGTATTACCCGGTGGACTTCGCGTCTTCAGGCTCCAGCCAGATCGGCGGCAACATCGGCACCAACGCCGGCGGGATCAAGGTCATTCGGTACGGCATGACCCGCAATTGGGTAGCCGGGCTCAAGGTCGTCACCGGCAAGGGCGACGTGCTGGAGCTGAACAAAGACCTGATCAAGAACGCGACCGGCTACGACATGCGCCAGCTGTTCATCGGTTCGGAAGGCACGCTGGGTTTCGTGGTCGAAGCCACCATGCGCCTGGACCGCGCGCCGCGCAATCTGACCGCCATGGTGCTGGGCACCAGCGACTTCAACTCGATCATGCCGGTGCTGCATGCTTTCCACGGCAAGATCGACCTGACGGCCTTCGAATTCTTCTCGGACAAGTCATTTGCGAAGGTGATGAGCCGTGGCGACGTGCCTTCGCCCTTCGATACCCCATGTCCGTTCTATGTCCTGCTGGAATTCGAAGCGGCCACGCCCGAGCTGGCGGATGACGCGCTGACCATCTTCGAACACTGCGTGGAGCAGGGTTGGGTGCTGGACGGCGTCATGAGCCAGAGCGAGCAGCAGTTGCGCAACCTCTGGAAGCTGCGCGAGTACATCTCCGAAACCATTTCCCACTTTACGCCGTACAAGAACGACGTCTCGGTCACCGTTTCCCGGGTACCGGAGTTCCTGGCCGAAATCGATGCCATCGTCAGCGAGCATTACCCGGACTTCGAAGTGCTCTGGTACGGGCACATCGGCGATGGCAACCTGCACTTGAACATCCTCAAGCCACAGGATCTGGACAAGGACGAGTTCTTCGTCAAATGCGCCAGGGTCAACAAGTGGGTGTTCGAGACGGTCGAGAAGTACAACGGCTCGATTTCCGCCGAGCACGGCGTGGGGATGACCAAGCGTGACTACCTGACGTACAGTCGTTCGCCGGTGGAAATCGAATACATGAAAGCCCTGAAGTCGGTGTTCGATCCCAACGAGATCATGAATCCAGGCAAGATTTTCCCGCTCTGATCTTTAGCCAATAAAACCAAGCACACTTAAAAGACCCAGGAGACGTCATGAGCTACCAGCACAAATATGCCGATGGAACGAGCATCCACTTCCCGCTGGGTAAAGTGGTGTGCATCGGCCGCAACTACGCCGAGCACGCCAAGGAGCTTGGAAATCCGGTCCCGACCGAGCCGCTGATTTTCATGAAGCCTGGCAGCTGCGTGGTGCCGCTGGAAGACAGCTTCAGCATCCCGACCGATCGCGGCTCGGTGCATTACGAGGCCGAGATCGTGGTGCTGATCGGCAAACCGCTGAGCAAGAACCCGTCGGCCGAAGAAGTGGTCGACGCCATCAGCGGCTTCGCGCCGGGCCTGGATCTGACGCTGCGTGATGTGCAATCCCGGCTGCGCGAGAAAGGCCTGCCCTGGGAACTGGCCAAGTGCTTCGACGGGGCTGCGGTCATCGCGCCTTTCCTTGCGGCCGGGACCTATCCTGATCTCACCGATATCGGCATTCGCCTGACGATCAACGACAAGGTCGTTCAGGACGGCAACAGCAGCCTGATGCTCAACCCGATCGTGCCGATGGTCCAGCACATGGCGGCCAACTTCTCGCTGCAAGCGGGCGACATCATCATGACCGGCACCCCGGCCGGCGTCGGCCCTTTCGAGCCGGGCGATCGCATTGTGCTGGAGCTGACCGGTCACAGCCGCTAC
Organism: Pseudomonas sp. JDS28PS106; assembly: GCF_036706555.1. Taxonomy (NCBI): domain Bacteria; kingdom Pseudomonadati; phylum Pseudomonadota; class Gammaproteobacteria; order Pseudomonadales; family Pseudomonadaceae; genus Pseudomonas; species Pseudomonas sp. JDS28PS106. The sequence goes on from NZ_JBAJGT010000004.1 coordinate 140,924, forward strand.
GAAAGCGTCGTGCGCTAAGAAAAGTCCGGCCTGCTTTGCCGAACCGTCTGACACTACCGTCAGGCGGTTTTTCGTTTTTCCCTACCTGTTCCGATGAATTGTCGTTTTTTTCACAAACGATCTGGATAATCCTGCCGGCTCCATCTGGAGCGGTCGTTGTGGTGACGTCAATCTGCTTGGAACGATTCAATGGCTACTGCTTCCTCACTCCCGCCTTTCCCCCGGTCCTGGCTTGTCCGGATTCGCCCGTTTCGTCGGTATATCTGGATGGCGCTGGTTCTTTGCATGGCCTACGGCCTGGCTTTCGCCATGCATTGGGACGACCGCGCACTGCTGTGGCTGCGTGAGTCCTGGCAAAGCAAAGCCGAGCGTCATGCCAGTGTCTGGCTGCCCGATTACCAAGTGGATATCGACGCGAAGATTCTGCCGGGCATGGAAAAGGACGAAGCTTCCGACCTTGCCTACAACCCGGTCAGCAAAACCCTGTTCGCGGTCATGGGCAGAAACCCGTTCCTTGTCGAGCTGAGCCTCGAAGGCGATGTACTGCGCAAGATTCCCCTTGAAGGCTGGGCCAATCCCGAGGGCGTGGCGGTGCTGGAGGACGATCTGATCGCGATCACCGACGAGCGCAAGCATTTGCTGACCATTTCGAAAGTGACGGCGGACACCACCCGCCTCGATATCGCCGACGCGACTCAGTATGACCTGGGTCGCTCGGACAATCAGAACAAAGGATTCGAAGGTGTCGTCTGGGATCAGGCAAGGCACCAGTTGCTGCTGGGCGAAGAGCGACCCGCGGCGATCTTCACCTGGCGAGCCGACGGCAGCGAGATTCTCAAAGGCGAGAAGCGCAACGTTTCAAGCGATGCGCTGGACGTGCGCAATCTGTCGTCGCTGAGCATCGATCCGCGTACCGACCATACGCTGGTGCTGTCAGCCGATTCCCACCTGCTGCTGGAGCTGGACCGGAACGGCCGGCAAGTCAGCTTCATGACCCTGCTGGGGGGGATGAACGGGCTCAAGAGCACGATCCCTCGCGCCGAAGGCGTGGCTCTGGATGAAGACGGCACTATCTACATGGTCAGCGAGCCGAACCTGTTCTATTCGTTTCGCAAACATTGAGGGTCGAGAGGGTGTAAACACCCTCTAAGGCATAACGCCATTAAGCTTGGCTTCATCTAGCCTTGCTATTTGTACGGGCCTGTCAATGGAGTGAGCCCCCCTCAATGCGTCGCCTCAACCGTTATTCGCTCGTCATCCTCGTCCTGGCCGTCGTGGTTGCGCTGCTGTTCGTCGTCGACCGCCGCTTCCGCTTCGCCGACCAGGCGGCGTTCAAATGGCAAATGCTCTGGCAAGCCGACTCGGTGGACTCGCTGCGACTGGACCAGTATCGGGTGGAAGTCGAAGGGCAAGTCATTCAGGGTCTTGAGGACGATGTCTCGGCGCTCAGTTACGACCCGGACCGCAAAAGCCTGTTCACGGTGACCAACCAGCGAAACGAAATCGTCGAGCTGAGCCTGGACGGCCGGATTCTGCGGCGGATTCCGCTGACCGGTTTCGGCGATTCGGAAGCCATCGAGTACATCAGCCCAGGCGTTTATGTGATTAGCGACGAGCGCCGCCAGCGCCTGATCAAGGTCCAGGTCGATGACACGACCCGGACGCTGGATGCGGCCAATGCCGAGCAACTCACCCTGGCGCTCGGCTCAGGCGGCAACAAGGGGTTTGAAGGGCTCGCTTACGATACTCGGGACAAGCGCCTGTTCATCGCCAAGGAGCGCGAGCCGGTGCAGATTCTCGAAGTGCGCGGCTTCCCGCGTAATGGCGGCGATGCCCCGGACGTGGTTGAGGTGACATCGGACGAGAAGCGCAACGCTCGTCTGTTCGTCCGCGACCTGTCCAGCCTGCAATTCGACGAACGCAGCGGCCATTTGCTGGCCCTGTCCGACGAGTCCCGGCAGATCGTGGAACTCGACACCAAAGGGCATCCCGTTGGCAGCGCGTCATTGACCTCCGGCAACCTGGGCCTGAAGAAAACCGTGCCCCAGGCCGAAGGCATCGCGATGGACGATCAGGGCACCCTGTATCTGGTCAGCGAGCCGAACCTGTTTTATGTGTTTCGCAAGCCGGAAAAATAGAACGCCCGGCGGTAGATCCCGTGATGGCCGTCGCGACCAAGGTCCCTCCCACAACGACCGGGTTGCATTGGCCTGAGGTATTTCAATTTGAAATACAGACCCTGTGGGAGGGAGCTTGCTCGCGACGCAGACGACGCGTAATGGAAGGTGGAACGCTCAACGCGTCAGCGTTTTCACACCTTCAGCCGTACCCAACAACAGCAGATCCGCCGGACGCGCGGCGAACAGGCCGTTGGTGACCACGCCAACAATGGCGTTGATCGCGGTTTCCAGCGCCACCGGGTCGGTGATGCTCATGTTGTGCACATCGAGAATGATGTTGCCGTTATCGGTTACCACGCCTTCGCGATAGACCGGATCGCCGCCCAGCTTCACCAGTTGACGCGCTACATGGCTGCGGGCCATCGGGATGACCTCGACCGGCAGCGGGAAGGCGCCGAGGACCGGCACCAGCTTGCTGCCATCGGCGATGCAGATGAAGGTTTCGGCAACCGCAGCGACAATCTTCTCGCGGGTCAACGCAGCGCCACCGCCCTTGATCAGGTTCAAGTGCTCGTCGCTTTCGTCCGCGCCGTCGATGTAGAACTCCAGATGGCTGACCGTATTGAGTTCATAGACAGGAATGCCGTGGCCCTTGAGGCGCGCGGCGGTCGCTTCGGAACTTGCAACCGCGCCGTCGAACGCGGCTTTGTGTTTGGCCAGCGCGTCGATGAAGCAGTTGGCGGTGGAGCCGGTGCCGAAGCCGATGATGCTCTTGTCGTCGAGCTTCGGAAGGATGAAATCGACAGCTGCCTGAGCGACTGCCTGCTTGAGTTGATCCTGGGTCATGCGGGCTCCACGGTGCCTGAGGTATGCAAAAGGGCCAGCATTATAACGATGGGCGTCGTTCAAAGCCTCGCTATTCGCGTGGTCGTCCATCGGAAGCCTGTGCGGTTGTGCAGCGACCGCAAGAAACCCTAGACTTCCAGCCCCGCCCCAGCTGCCAGTGATGTCGTCCGATGCTTGAACAGTACGTCAAGAAAATCCTCACCTCCCGCGTCTACGACGTCGCCGTGGAAACCCCGCTGCATGGCGCCCGCCAGCTGTCCGAGCGGCTTGGCAACCAAGTGCTGCTCAAGCGCGAGGATTTGCAGCCGGTGTTCTCCTTCAAGATCCGCGGCGCCTACAACAAGCTGGCCCAGCTCTCGGCCGAAGAACTGGCGCGCGGCGTGGTCACCGCCTCGGCCGGCAACCATGCCCAGGGTCTGGCAATGGCCGCCCGCCAACTGGGCATCGCCGCCACCATCGTGATGCCCAAGACCACGCCCGAGATCAAGGTCGAAGGCGTGCGCTCGCGCGGGGCGCAGGTGCTGTTGCATGGCGATTCCTTTCCCGAGGCGCTGGCCCACTCGCTGAAACTGGTCGACGAGCAGGGCATGGTCTACATCCACCCCTATGACGATCCCGACACCATCGCCGGTCAAGGCACCGTCGCCATGGAGATCCTGCGCCAGCAGCCCGGCGCGCTGGACGCGATCTTCGTGCCGGTGGGCGGCGGCGGGCTGATCGCCGGCATTGCCGCCTACGTGAAGTACCTGCGCCCGGAGATCAGGGTCATCGGCGTCGAGCCGGACGACTCCAACTGTCTGCAGGCGGCGATGGCGGCCGGCGAGCGGGTAGTGCTCAACCAGGTCGGACTGTTCGCCGACGGCGTGGCGGTGGCGCAGATCGGCCGGCATACCTTCGAAGTCTGCCGTCAGTACGTGGACGAGGTGATCACCGTCAGCACCGACGAGATCTGTGCGGCGATCAAGGACATCTACGACGACACCCGCTCGATCACCGAGCCGGCCGGCGCTTTGGCAGTGGCCGGGATCAAGAAGTACGTCGAGCAGACCGGCGTCGCCGGCCAGACCCTGGTGGCCATCGAGTCGGGCGCCAACGTGAACTTCGACCGCCTGCGCCACGTCGCCGAGCGCGCCGAACTGGGCGAAGGCCGCGAAGCCATCATCGCCGTGACCATTCCCGAACAGCCGGGCAGTTTCAAGGCATTCTGCCAGGCCATCGGCAAGCGGCAGATCACCGAATTCAACTACCGCTACCATACCGACCGCGAGGCGCACATCTTTGTCGGCGTGCAGACCCATCCGGTCAACGATCCGCGCCACGCGCTGATTGCCAGCCTGACCGGGCAGGGTTTCCCGGTGCTGGACCTGACCGACAACGAACTGGCCAAGCTGCACATCCGCCACATGGTCGGCGGCCATGCCGAGCGGGTGAACGACGAAGTGGTGCTGCGTTTCGAGTTCCCCGAGCGGCCCGGCGCGCTGTTCAACTTCCTCGACAAGCTGGGCGGGCGCTGGACCATTACGATGTTCCACTACCGCAATCACGGCGCGGCCGACGGCCGGGTGGTAGCGGCGCTGGTGGTACCTGAGGAAGAACGCTATCTGCTGGGACAGGCGCTGGACGACATCGGTTACCCGTACTGGGATGAAAGCCAGAACCCGGCGTATCGTTTGTTCTTGGGGTGATGCCAATTCTGTAGGAGCCAGCTTGCTGGCGATGAACGATAATGCGGTCTGGCCGACAGATCGCCAGCAAGCTGGCTCCTACAGGGCCCAGGCTTTCAGGAAGAGCACGACATGGAATACATCACTGCGCTGAAAACCCTTCACATCGTCGCTATCGCGCTTCTGCTATTGGGCGGTCTGGGTTTGGCGACCGGTTTCATCAAGGTTCGGCTGGAAGGCGACAAAGACGTGCAGGCTCGTTTGCTGCAACGCCCCTTGTCGTTCGTCTGGATGCAGATGGCTTTGTGTCTGGCGATCCTGCCGTTCACCGGCTGGTGGCTGGTCCATCTGCAAAGCCTCTCGCTAGGCCAGACCTGGATACTCGCGAGCAGCGTGATCTATACCGTGGCGATTTTCAGCTGGGCATGGCTGGTCGCCCGGCTGAACCGTTTGCGTCGAGGCGAGGGTGGCGACGGGTGGTTCACGCTGGTGCTGGCAGTGTTCAGCGCCCTGGGCTTCCTCGCGATTGCGAGCCTGCTGATTTTCAGGCCCGCTTGAACCGGCTCATTTGCGCAGTGTGATCACCGGCCAGCCACGGCTTTCCGCTTCTGCGCGCAGACGCGGGTCCGGATCGACCGCTACCGGATGGGCGACCTGTTCCAGCAACGGCAGGTCGTTCATCGAGTCACTGTAGAAATAGCTGCCTTCCAGGCTCAGGGCGTTTTCTTCCAGCCAATGCTGCAAACGGGTGACCTTGCCTTCACGGAAACACGGCACGCCGGTCGTCCGGCCGGTGTAACGGCCCTCGGCCATCTCGCACTCTGTCGCCAGCAAGGTTTCGATGCCCAGGCGCTCGACGATGGGGCCGGTCACGAAGCGGTTGGTCGCGGTAATCACCACCAGCTTGTCGCCCGCTTCGCGATGCTTTGCGATCAGTTCCAGCGCCTTGGGCAGGATGATCGGCTCGATGCAGTCGCGCATGAAGTCGCGATGCCATTCATCGAGTTGAGCCATATCGGTGCGACCCAGGATGTCGAGGGTGAAGTTCAGGTAGTCGGTCAGGTTCAGCGTGCCGGCCAGGTAATCCTGATAGAACTCGTCATTGCGGGTTTTGTAGGTCGCGGTATCGAGGATGCCGCGCTCGCAGAGGTAGTCGCCCCAGGCGTGGTCGCTGTCGCCGCCCAGAAGCGTGTTGTCGAGGTCGAATAAAGCCAGACGCATGCGGTTACTCGCTGAATTGTTTGAAGAAAGGCGCCAAGAATACGAGGTTTTCACATGTCTTCACATAAGGTGGCAAGCCTCGTTGCTGGTTTGATCGCCTTTGTGGAACAATGCGGCGACATGCGTTTGCGAGGTTGTTGCCGTGATCGACCCCGATGGTTTCCGTCCTAATGTCGGGATTATTCTGACAAACGATGCTGGTCAGGTTCTGTGGGCTCGCCGTATTAACCAAGATGCCTGGCAGTTTCCGCAAGGCGGGATCAACCCGCAGGAAACGCCTGAAGACGCGCTGTACCGCGAGCTGAACGAAGAAGTCGGACTCGAACGACATGACGTGGAAATCCTCGCCTGTACTCGGGGCTGGCTGCGCTATCGTCTGCCGCAGCGACTGGTCCGTACGCATAGCCAACCGTTGTGCATCGGCCAGAAACAGAAATGGTTTCTCCTGCGCCTGATCTCCAACGAGCAACGGGTGCGGATGGATCTGACCGGGAAACCGGAGTTCGATGGCTGGCGTTGGGTCAGCTATTGGTATCCGCTTGGTCAGGTGGTGACATTCAAGCGCGAGGTCTACCGCCGCGCACTCAAAGAGCTTGCCCCGCGCCTGTTATCGCGCGACTGACACGGAGTTCGACCCCGAGCCATGCTCAATACGCTGCGCAAGATCGTCCAGGAAGTTAACTCCGCCAAGGATCTGAAGGCGGCGTTGGGCATCATTGTGCTGCGCGTAAAGGAAGCCATGGGCAGCCAGGTCTGCTCGGTGTACCTGCTCGACCCGGAAACCAATCGTTTCGTGCTGATGGCCTCCGAGGGTCTGAACAAGCGGTCCATCGGCAAGGTCAGCATGGCGCCCAACGAAGGCCTGGTCGGCCTGGTGGGCACCCGCGAAGAACCCCTCAACCTCGAAAATGCTGCGGATCACCCGCGTTACCGCTACTTTGCCGAAACCGGCGAAGAGCGTTATGCGTCGTTTCTGGGTACGCCGATCATTCACCATCGTCGGGTAGTCGGCGTGCTGGTCATCCAGCAAAAGGAGCGGCGTCAGTTCGATGAGGGCGAGGAAGCCTTTCTCGTCACCATGAGCGCGCAACTGGCAGGGGTCATCGCCCACGCCGAAGCCACCGGCTCGATCCGCGGTCTGGGGCGTCAGGGCAAGGGTATCCAGGAAGCGAAATTCGTCGGCGTCGCCGGCTCGCCGGGTGCCGCAGTTGGCGTGGCGGTGGTGATGCTGCCCCCGGCCGACCTCGAGGTGGTCCCGGACAAGACCGTCACCGACATCGACGCCGAGCTGGCCTTGTTCCAGAACGCCCTCGAAGGCGTGCGCAGTGACATGCGCACCCTGTCGGCTAAGCTCGCCACCCAATTGCGCCCCGAAGAGCGCGCGCTGTTCGACGTCTATCTGATGATGCTCGACGATGCCGCGCTGGGCAGCGAGGTCACCAACGTCATCAAGACCGGCCAGTGGGCGCAGGGCGCGCTGCGCTCGGTGGTCAACGAGCACGTCAAACGTTTCGAACTGATGGACGACGCCTACCTGCGCGAGCGGGCGTCGGACGTCAAGGATTTGGGTCGTCGCCTGCTGGCCTATCTCCAGGAAGCTCGTCAGCAGGCGCTGGTCTATCCGGACAACACCATTCTGGTCAGCGAAGAGCTGACCCCGGCGATGCTTGGCGAGGTGCCGGAAGGCAAGCTGGTCGGCCTGGTGTCGGTGCTGGGTTCAGGCAACTCCCATGTGGCGATTCTGGCCCGGGCCATGGGCATCCCCACGGTCATGGGTCTGGTGGACTTCCCGTACTCGAAAGTCGACGGCATCGATCTGATCGTCGATGGCTATCACGGCGAGGTATTCACCAACCCCAGCGACGTCATGCGCCAGCAGTTCACCAAGGTGGTGGAGGAAGAGCGCCAGCTTTCCCAGGGTCTCGACGCGCTGCGCGAGCTGCCGTGCGTGACCCTGGACGGGCATCGCATGCCATTGTGGGTCAACACCGGCCTGCTGGCCGACGTGGCCCGCGCCCAGCAGCGCGGCGCGGAAGGCGTGGGTCTGTATCGCACTGAAGTGCCGTTCATGATCAACCAGCGCTTCCCCAGCGAAAAGGAACAGCTGGCGATCTATCGTGAACAGCTGGCCGCTTTCCATCCATTGCCGGTCACCATGCGCAGCCTCGACATCGGCGGCGACAAGGCACTTTCGTATTTTCCGATCAAGGAAGAAAACCCGTTTCTGGGCTGGCGCGGCATTCGCGTCACCCTGGATCACCCGGAAATCTTCCTGGTTCAGACCCGCGCCATGCTCAAGGCCAGTGAAGGGCTGAACAACCTGCGTATCCTGCTGCCGATGATTTCCAGCACCCATGAAGTGGAAGAGGCGCTGCATCTTATCCACCGTGCGTGGGGCGAAGTCCGCGACGAAGGCACGGATGTGCCGATGCCGCCGGTCGGCGTGATGATCGAGATTCCCGCAGCGGTTTATCAGACTCGTGATCTGGCGCGGCAGGTGGATTTCCTGTCGGTCGGTTCCAACGACCTGACCCAATACCTGCTGGCGGTGGACCGCAATAACCCGCGCGTCGCCGACCTGTACGACTATCTTCACCCGGCGGTGCTTCAGGCGCTGCAGAGCGTGGTCCGCGACGCCCACGCCGAGGGCAAGCCGGTCAGTATCTGCGGCGAAATGGCGGGTGATCCCGCTGCGGCAATCCTGTTAATGGCAATGGGCTTTGACAGCTTGTCCATGAACGCCACCAACCTGCCGAAAGTGAAGTGGATGCTGCGCCAGATCAACCTGAGCAAGGCCAAGGAGCTATTGGCGCAGTTGATGACCAACGACAACCCGCAGGTCATCAGCAGCTCCCTGCAACTGGCGCTGAAGAACCTCGGGCTGTCGCGGATGATCAACCCCGGTTCGGTCAAAGGTCATTAAGACAAACGTCCCGCCGCGTCGCGGCCGTAGGAGCGGCCGGGGCGGCGTTCCGCTTTATCCGCGAGACGGTATAACGACCGACGCATTTGTGTTGAATGTACCGACGCTTCGCGGCTGAAGCCGCTCCTACAGGCTACGCATCTGATTACGGGGTCGTCGCCCTGCGCACGTTGCGCCCCACCGGGCCGACCTGGCTTTCGATGGCCCCTTGCAGCGGCTTGAGCATCCCGAACAGGAACGCCAGTTCGGCGACCACGAACAGCGGCCCGATGATCAGGCCGGACAGGTCGTCGACGAACGCCGGTTTGCGGCCTTCGAAGTAATGACCGACGAATTGAATCGCCCACCCGAGCACAAACAACCCTGTGCCGGCGCTCAGCCACACCAGCGTGGTTTGTTGTGCCAGTGAAGCACCCGCCCACAAGCAAAGCGCCAGCGCGATGCCCATGACCACGCCAAGCGCGCGATCAAGCCGCAGGTAGAAGACCGTGCTCGCGACAGCAACCGCCAGGGCCGGCGAGCACCAGAGCCCGGCCAGGTGCGTGCCAGGGCGCGACAACAGTACCGCGACAGCGAGCACAATCATCGGGATCCCTATGAAGTGGGTCACGATATTGCGCGAGTCCCGATGGTAAGCGGCGTATTGGCTCAGATGCTCGACGAGATTTTTCATTATCATTCGTCCCCAGGAACCTGTTGTCGCATCAGTAAGAGCGTGAAAAGGGAGCGTGTCTATGAATGGAGCATTATGGCGATCGAGGCTTATGGCCGACCGCTGGTTTTCTCACTTGCCTGCCGGATTGCAGGATAGCTTGCTGGCAGCCAGCCGCCAGCGTCGCAAGACCCCCGGTAAGTTGCTGTTCGCCAAAGGCGACGCGCCTTGTGGCCTCTATGCGCTGCTCGAGGGCACAGTGCGCATGGGCACCGCCGACAATCAGCGTCTGGTACCGAGAACCGAGGAAGTGCGTTTGCCGTACTGGTTCGGCGAGGTCTCACTGTTCGACGGGCAGCCTCGACGGCTGGATGCCCTGTCCATGGACCAGACCATTTTCCTGCATGTCCCTCAGGCCGCGCTGATGGAAATCCTCGACAAGCAACCCGAATACTGGCGACCGATGGCCGATCTGCTCGGCCGCAAGCTGGGTCTGGCGTTACCGCATCCAGAGAAGCTCAGCCGGCTGCCGCTCAAGGCCCGGGTCGCATGGCGAATGCTCCTACTATGCGAAGGCTATGGCGTGCTGAGCCACGCACGCCGGCTGATACGGCTCGAAGAAATCGAGGCCGACGCGGCATTGCCCGAGGTGCTGCGGGACATGCAGGAGCGCAAGATCATTCGTCTTGGGGGGGAGTGGCTCGAAGTGTTCGATGTGAACAAGTTGCGCAAGATGGCGAATCACTCCAGGGCGCCAGTGCTGACCGGTTAACGTCGACGATCTTCAGCGGGGAAGGGCATTGCGGTATTGCGCAGGGGTCAGCCCGGTCCAGCGCTTGAAGGCACGGCTGAGGTTGTCGGCGTCGCCGAAACCCAACAGGCAGGCTATTTCGCTGAGTGAGTTCTGCGGGTCGCTCATGTGCAGCAAGGCGAGGTCCTGCCGGCATTGGCCGAGCAGCAAGTCATAGCAGTAGCCCTCGTCGGCCAGATGCCTTTGCAGACTGCGAGGGCTGAGGTTCAGCGCTTCGGCGATACTTTGTGCCGAGGGCTCGCCATCGGGTAGCAGCGCCTCGATGGCCGCGCGAACCCGCTGTTCCCAGATCAGCGCACAGGGCTGTTCGCCCTCGGCGGCCTGGTCCAGCGCGTCGTCGAGATGGCTGTCGAAGCTGTCGCTGGCGAACTCCAGCATGTTGCACGCCGCCGAGAAGAACAGCGGCGCTCGGAACAGATCGTTCCAGGGCGCCGCATCCTGCGGCGCGGCTCGTTGCAGATAAACGCCCAACGGCGCATAGCCGCGTCCCAGGCGATTGCGGCAGGTCCGCAGGTAGATCGCGGCGAACGCGTCCAGCACTTCGTCGACCTGAGTGCATTCGCCAGGCGCATTGAAGCGCAACTGGTAACGGTCTCCGCTGCGTTTGAAGTCCAGGCTCAGGGCATCTTCGCCAGCCGGGTGGTAACGGACGATGCGTTCGAACACTTCTCGCAACGAAGCGCTGGCGACCAGGGCATAGCCTAGCGCATGAAAGGCACTGGGGCTGACGAAGCGCGACACGCGCAGGCCGAGCGCAGGATCGCCGGTCGCTTGGAGTGCCAGTGCCCATAGCCGCAGCGTGGCGCCTAGCGCGAATGTTGCCTGTGAGTTGTCGGCCTCGACCGCTTCGATTCCGGCTGCGGCACACAGCGTCGCGCTGTCCAGTTCCAGCGCGTCGAGTTGCTTGCACAGGGCGTGTGTCCAACTGGCGAGGCTGCCTGGCGCGGGCATTCGACCACCCTTCCTGTCTGAGTCTGGAACAAGGATGGAAGCATTTGTGAGGTCTTCGCAAGCGCGATCTGACTGAATGCATCTCAAAGGCGTATAGCATCTGTCACAGGAATGGCACGCTGGCGTCGTATTCCTGTAACGCTGAGGGGTTAGTGTTTGAGTCGTAAGCGATTTCTATCAAGGGCCATTCCTCAAGGCAGGGAATGGCCCTCTTTTTTGTCTTCTATATTCCTTTAAGAGCTTAATAAATAGCTCCTTATTCCTTAGGGAATATAAGTTGGCTCTTTATACTTGCCTCATGAAGCGCATGCAGGAGGCAAACCCCGTGCACAACGAACCGATCCGCTACCTGATCGTGCCCGGCTGGCAAGGGTCGCCCGAGGACCATTGGCAGACCCACTGGCAAAACAGCCTGCCCAACAGTGCCCGCGTGGAACAGGCGGACTGGTGCAAACCGCGTCGCGAAGACTGGATCGGTGAACTGCAACGCAGTATTGCCGCCCAGGATTCGTCGGTCATTCTGATTGCCCACAGTCTGGGCTGCGTGACCGTTGCTCATTGGGCGCGGCTGGCGCCTATGGAAACGCTGGCACAGGTCAAGGGCGCCTTGCTGGTTGCGCCCGCGGACGTCGATCGGCCCAACTGTCCGCCTGCATTGCGCAACTTCGCGCCGGTTCCCAAAGAGCCGTTGCCCTTTCCGGTGCAAATTGTCAGCTCCGACAACGATCCTGCGGTCAGCACCCGGCGTGCGCTGGAGATGGCCCGCGACTGGGGTGCGGAGATCGGGATTCTCAGCGAAGCCGGGCATATCAACGTGAAGTCGGGTCACCGGCGCTGGGAGCAGGGCTTCGCCTATCTGTATCGCTTGCAGAATCGCCTGGAGCAGCACGCCCGCCGCCGCGCCTGATTGTCAATCGGGCGCTTGCGCTCGTCGTTTTACCACTGCGCCTGATCCCGTCCGCGGGGTTGGGCGGGAGTCTTTCATGAACCTGCACGAATTTTCCGGTCAACCCTTGCTGACCTTCCCCGATGCCGAGAAAAGCCCTCTGAGCATCCGCGCCAAGGCGCTGGTGTTCGTCGATCCACGCTCGCGCCAGTTGCGCAGCGAAATGGAGCGTCTGGCTCCTCGCTCGCTGCCGGTGCTGATCCGGGGCGAATCCGGAACGGGCAAGGAGCTGCTGGCGCGCCATATCCATCGTGGCAGCGACCGCGCAGGCCTGTTCGTCTCGGTAAACTGCGGTGCCATCAGCCCGACCTATGCCGACGCCGAACTGTTCGGCCATGCGGCCGGCGCCCACAATGGCTCGGCCAGCAGCCGTGCCGGCTGGTTCGGCTCCGCCAACGGCGGCACGCTGTATCTGGACGAAATCGGCGACCTGCCGTTACCGATTCAGGCCAGACTGCTCGCCGCGCTGGAAAACCATGAAGTCGTGCGGGTCGGGGCGCATCAACCCAGCCCGGTCGATGTCCGTCTGGTCGCGGCCACCAGTATCGATCTGGCGCAGGCAGTGGCCGCCGGCAAATTCAATGACCGGCTTTATCACTACCTGAGCGAAGGCCGTCTGGACCTTCCCCCGTTACGGGACCAGCCCGGCAATATCCTGCCGCTGGCCGAATATTTCGTGGGGATCTACAGCCAGCGTCTGAGCCTGCCGATCCAGCTCATCAGCGAGGCGGCCCAAGCCGTGCTGGAAGCCCATGACTGGCCAGGCAATACCCGTGAGCTGGAAAACGTCATACATTTCGCGCTGTTGGTGAGCAGCGGGGATGAGATTCTTCCCGAACATCTCAATCTGTCCGGCCGTGACAGCTCCTTTAGCGATATCGAACGGGAGGTTCGCAAGATCCTGAGCGATGGCGACCCGGGCCGTATACAAGCTCTCAAGCAGGCGCTCGGCTTGTGAGCTGATGAAATGGCATAAGCATTTGCTTAAAAAGTATTTTCTCGGAATAAAAAATACCGGTAATGTCCGGGGCACGCCGCAGGCGGACAGACAAGCGGCCAACCTCATGATCGGACGTCGCACGGGCGATGTCGCGAGATCTTTCGCTAAGGACATTAAATGAAAAAGACGTTGTTGATGACCGCTCTGGCGGCTGCGTTCTCTATCGGCCTGGCTCAGGCCGGTGAAAAGCTGGTGGTCGGCGCGACGCCTGTTCCGCACGCCGAAATCCTTGAGCTGATCAAGCCTACCCTGGCGAAAGAAGGCGTGGATCTGGAAATCAAGGTCTTCACCGATTACGTGCAGCCCAACGTTCAGCTCAACGAGAAGCGTCTGGACGCCAACTACTTCCAGACCAAGCCTTACCTTGACGGTTTCAACAAGGGCAAGGGCGCCAACCTGGTGACCGGCGTCGGCGTGCACGTCGAACCTTTCGGCGGCTACTCGAAGGAGTACAAGAACCTGGCCGACCTGCCGGAAGGCGCGACCATCGCCATTCCCAACGAAGGCAGCAACGCCGGCCGCGCACTGCTTCTGCTGCAGAAAGGTGGCCTGATCACCCTGAAGGACCCGACTAACGCTCTGGCGACTCCGAAAGACATCGCCACCAACCCGAAGAAATTCAAGTTCCGTGAACTGGAATCGGCCGTGCTGCCGCGCGCGCTGGGTCAGGTCGATCTGGCGATGATCAACACCAACTACGCGCTGGAAGCCAAGCTCAATCCGAAGAAAGACGCGCTGATCATCGAGGGTGCCGACTCGCCTTACGTCAACTTCCTGGTCACTCGCGAAGACAACGCCAAGAGCGAAGCCATCGAGAAACTGTCCAAGGCGCTGACCAGCTCTGAAGTCAAAGACTTCATCAACAAGAAGTACGACGGCGCGGTGCTGCCGGCGTTCTGATAGCCCGCTGGTTCCCACACCGTCTGTAGGAGCTGGCTTGCCAGCGATCTGCCGCGCAGCGGCAGCAAAACCAAACGGCGCGGTTTGTCCAGGCAGATCGCGTCATCGGCCCTACGCGTGTAGGAGCTGGCTTGCCTGCGATCTGCCGCGCAGCGGCAGTAAAACCGCACGGTGCGGTATACAGCCATACCGCGTCAATGATCATCGCCAGCAAGCTGGCTCCCACAGTTTTGTAGGAGCTGGCTTGCCTGCGATCTGCCGCGCAGCGGCAGCAAAACGGCACGGCGCGGTATATCAGCTATACCGCGTCAATGATCATCGCCAGCAAGCTGGCTCCTACACAAACCTGTCCGGATTCCTCCTCCAGTTTCTAGGCCAATCCGCGCTATGCATATGCATTAACGGTATTTAAATTCCGTTTCTTATATCTATAAAGTTCCAGCTCTCAGTCAAATCATTGTTCTGGAGTCGGAGTACTCATGCCAGCAGCCTCCCTCGCTTCTTCGTCTGTCCAAGCCGAGAGCCAAGCATTCGACGTACGTCCGTTCGCCGACAAGGTCGGGGCGGAAATCGTTGGGCTTGATCTGTCCAAACCCCTGAACGACGCCGATTTCGCTCGCGTTCACCAGGCTCACCTCGATTACCACCTGATCGTTTTCCGCGACCAGCACATCACGCCTCAACAACAGGTCGATTTCAGCCGCCGTTTCGGTGTGTTGCAGATCCACGTGCTCAAGCAGTTCCTGCTCGCCAATCATCCTGAAATCCTGATCGTTTCCAACATCGTCGAGAACGGCCAGCCGATCGGCCTGGGCGATGCCGGCAAATACTGGCACTCGGATCTGTCCTACAAAGAGCTTCCAAGCCTGGGTTCGATGCTCTATGCCCAGGAACTGCCCAGCGAAGGGGGCGACACCTTGTTCGCCGATATGCACCAGGCGTGGGATACCTTGCCGCAGCATCTGCGCGAGGCAGTGGAAGGGCGCAAGGCCGTGCACAGCTACACCGCGCGTTACGCCGAAGGCCACAACGCCGCCAACTGGCGTCCGACCCTGACGGCGGAACAACTGGCCCAAGTCGTGGAAGTCAGTCATCCCGTGGTGCGCACCCACCCGGAAAACGGCCGCAAGGCGCTGTTCGTCAGCGAAGGCTTCACCACCCGCATCATCGGCCTGCCGGAAGACGAAAGCCGGGACATCCTGAACCAGATCTACGCCCACAGCGTGCGTCCCGAGTTCGTTTACCGTCATCAGTGGCAGCCCAATGACATGGTGTTCTGGGATAACCGTTCCCTGATTCACCTCGCCGCCGGTTGCCCGGCCCATCTGCGCCGTCGTCTGCACCGCACCACCATCCAGGGCAGCGCGCCGTTCTGATCGGGAGAGTTTTCGATGAATGCTGTAGTGCAATGCCACGCGGCCAGCCACGCTACGAATTCGCCACAGGCGATTCAGCATGCCACTGAAGCCTTGTTGCAGGTTCAGGGCGTAAGCCTTGAATACCGCACCGCCGAACGTGTGGTGCGGGCGACCCATCAGGTCAGTTTCGAAGTCGACCCGGCCGACCGCTTCGTATTGCTCGGGCCGTCCGGCTGCGGCAAGTCCACGCTGCTCAAGGCTGTTGCCGGTTTCATTCAACCCAGCGAAGGCCAGATCCGCCTGGCCGGCGCTCAGGTCAAAGAGCCGGGGCCTGACCGCATCGTGGTGTTTCAGGAGTTCGACCAGCTGCCGCCGTGGAAGACCGTCATCGAAAACGTGATGTTCCCGATGCTGGCTTCACGCACGCTCAAGCGCCCGGAAGCGCTGGAACGCGCGCGGTATTACCTGGAGAAGGTCGGCCTCAGTGCGTTTGCCGACGCCTATCCGCATACCTTGTCCGGCGGCATGAAGGCGCGCGTGGCGATTGCCCGCGCGCTGGCGATGCAGCCGAAAATCCTCTTGATGGACGAGCCGTTCGCCGCGCTGGACGCCCTGACGCGGCGCAAGATGCAGGAAGAGCTGCTCGAACTCTGGGAAGAGGTGCGCTTTACCTTGCTGTTCGTCACCCACTCCATCGAAGAAGCCCTGGTGGTGGGTAACCGCATCCTGCTGCTGTCGCCCCATCCCGGCCGGGTCCGGGCGGAAATCAACAGCCATCAGTACGACCTGCAAAGCCTGGGCGGCGTGGGGTTCCAGCAGACTGCCCAGCGTATCCATCGCTTGCTGTTCAACGAAGAAGAGAGCGGGCAGGGCGAGCAGGAGCTGAGCTTTCAGGATATTCGTATCGCTTATTGATGCCTTGGCCCGTAAGCGTTGGTACATCCGGGACAAATGTGTCGGTCCTGATGACGCATCGCGGATGAATCCGCTCCTACGGGGCCGATGAAGACTTTGAGATTGCACTCATGAACCATACAACCCCGATTCGCGAAGAATACGAGATCGCCTTGGAGCCCTTTACTCAGAAGGATCTGGCGCGCGACATTCCCCTGGTGCAACGCATCTGGCAGCGCGGCTGGGTCCGCAAAAGCGTGATCATGATCGTGCTGGCGGTGCTCTGGGAAATCGCAGCGCGCATTCAGAACAACGATTTGCTGCTGCCCAGCTTCCTGCAGACCGCCACGGCGTTCTATGACGGCCTGATCACCGGCGAGCTGCCCGGCAAGGTCTGGATTTCCCTGACCGTGCTGGTGCAGGGCTACCTGATCGGCATTGTGCTGGCCTTCGCGCTGACCACGCTGGCCGTTTCGACCCAGTTGGGCCGCGACCTGTTAGGTACGCTGACTGCCATGTTCAACCCGTTGCCGGCCATCGCGCTGTTGCCGCTGGCGCTGTTGTGGTTCGGACTCGGCCAGAACAGCCTGATCTTCGTGCTGGTCCACTCGGTGCTCTGGGCACTGGCGCTCAACACCTACGCGGGCTTTCTTGGCGTCTCGGAAACCCAGCGCATGGCCGGTCGCAACTACGGCCTCAAGGGTCTGCGTTTCGTCTGGCACATCCTGATTCCTGCCGCGCTGCCGTCGATTCTCGCCGGCCTGAAGATCGGCTGGGCGTTCGCCTGGCGCACCCTGATCGCCGCCGAGCTGGTGTTCGGTGCGTCCTCGGGCAAGGGCGGCCTGGGCTGGTACATCTTCCAGAACCGTAACGAGCTGTACACCGACAAGGTGTTTGCGGGTCTGGCCGCCGTAATCCTGATCGGGCTGCTGGTGGAGAACCTGCTGTTCGCCAACATCGAGCGTCTGACCGTCAAGCGCTGGGGCATGCAGCGCTGAACCGATAGCCACTGCCAATACCACTAAAGACACTGTGAGGAATGCATGACCAGGATTTTCAAGCGTCCGGCGCTGACCGCGTTGGCTACCACCTTTCTGCTCGGCGGCCTGCTCAGCGGCACCGCTCAGGCTGAAGGCAAGATCAGCATCGCTCAGCAGTTCGGGATCGGCTATCTGATCCTGGACGTGGTGCGCGATCAGAAACTGATCGAGAAACACGGCAAGGCCCAGGGCGTGGATATCGAAGTGAACTGGAACAGCATTTCCGGCGCTACGGCCATGAACGAAGCGCTGCTGGCCGGCGCGCTGGATGTGGTATCGGCCGGCGTGCCGCCGATGCTGACCATCTGGGACCGGACCAAGGGCCGCCAGAACGTCAAGGCCATCGCTTCGCTGGGTTCGATGCCCAACTATCTGCTGACCAACAACCCCAATGTGAAGACCATCAAGGACTTCACCGACAAGGACCGCATCGCCGTACCGGCGGCGGGCGTGGGCTTTCAGTCCCGGACCTTGCAGATCGAAACCGCCAAGCTGTTCGGTAATGATCAGTTCAAGAAATTCGACAATATCTCGGTCAGCCTCGCGCATCCCGACGCCACATCGGCGCTAATCGCCGGTGGTTCGGAGATCAACTCGCACTTCTCCAGCCCGCCCTTCCAGTATCAGGCGTTGGAGAACCCGAACGTCCACAAAGTGCTCAGCTCTTACGATGTACTTGGTGGGCAGGCCACGTTCAACGTGCTCTACACCACCGAAAAATTCCATGACGAAAACCCCAAGACCTACAAGGCGTTCTACGACGCCCTGGCCGAGGCCGAGCAGATCATCAAGGCCGACAAGCCCGCCGCCGCGCAGACCTACATTCGCGTCGAACAGTCGAAGCTGCCGTTGCCGCTGGTAGAGAAAATCGTCGCTGACCCGGAGATCGACTTCACCGTCACGCCGCAGCGCACTTACATCTATGCCGAAAAGCTACATGAGCTGGGCGTGTTGAAAAACAAGGCCGCCAGCTGGAAGGATTACTTCTTCGAAGAAGCGCACGGCACGCCGGGAAGCTGACCATTCAGGGCTGGCACTGGCAGGGACACCTAGCGTTTTTGCCAGTAGCTCGTCGCGGCGCATCGGGTGATGCTGAACGCCCGTCCGCGCCCCGACGAGTGAAGCTTCATGGTCACACGAGCCACCTACCATTACGATCCGCTGGATCGTCTCGCTGTTCGTTCCGATCCCACGCGAGGCGCGGAGCGGTACTTCTATTGCGATGATCAACGCTCGACCGAAATCGGGAATGGCCGGCACCGCCGCTTTCTGCGCAGTGACCGGCGCCTGGTGGCCCAGCAGGACGGCCTGGCAACTTTACTGCTCCTGACGGACCGTGCGGACAGCGTTCTGGCCGTCGCCGGTAACTCTCCGGAAATGATGCGCTATACGCCTTACGGCCACTATATAACTGCGGACATCCTGGCCGGAGCGCCCGGCTTCAATGGCGAGCATCCCGATCCACTGACGGGCCATTATCCATTGGGCAACGGCTATCGCAGCTACAACCCGGTATTGATGCGCTTTAACGGTCCTGACAGCTTGAGTCCGTTCGGCGAGGGGGGAATAAATGCGTATGCCTATTGCGCTGGCGACCCCATTAATCGGGGCGATTCAACAGGGCATCTGGCTTCCCCACATTTTTTGAGAACGTTTATCAAATTTGTACTCCCCGGCAAGGTCATCAACCTGAAGGGACATGTGGTAGATCTCGGAAAGGCCGCGCGCTGGCAGAAAGTGCCAAGAGCACCCAAGCCAGTACTTGAGGAAATGCCACGTGAGATTAAAGAAAAGATATTGGATTACATGGCTTGGAACGAGCCGTCGACCGTGGCTCGAGTCGATCGAGTGATGTATCGCCGTGTGATGGCTGAATCGGCAGCCCGATTTAAAAGGCTCAAGATTGCTGATTTGCCTTATCGACAATGGGTAAGCAAGCTGGACCAGATCGGGTTGAATAAAGTCCCAGGCATCACGCCCGGGTATCTAAAGCAACACGGCCTGTCGCATGAGATAGTGCGGGAATTGCAACGAAGTATCCGAGATGGCGAGTTCGAAGAGGCTAGTGCTGCACTTCAAGCGGCGCAACTCCAGGCTATGAATGGTGCCGGTTGGTAACTCGTCATGCCTTGAAGCGGCACATTTTCTCCTTCATGCAGAAGAAAACCTCATACTTCTGCCAGTTTTGCGCAGCTTATCTCTGGTTCAGACTGACCGCATCCTTGCTCAGCGCCAATCGGAGCCTGCCCATGAGAGCCTGCGCTCAGCGTCCTCAACAAAGCCGCACAGTTCTGTACGCCACCGACCGCGCCGGCAGCCTGCTGGCGCAGGTACAGGCCGGACAGCCTGATCGCTTTGCCTATACCCCCTTCGGTCACCGCCCGCTGATGGCGGGCATCGGCTTCAACGGCGAACTGCCTGACCCGCTGACCGGCCACTACCTGCTGGGCAATGGCTACCGCGCCTACAACCCGGTATTGAAGCGGTTCAACAGCCCGGACAGTCTGAGCCCGTTTGGCGAGGGTGGGGTGAATGCTTATGCGTATTGTGCGGGGGATCCGGTAAACCGGAGTGATCCAAGCGGGCATGATTTTTTTGACACACTAATTTCAGCCGTCTATGTCGGGGTTGCTTTGCTGACTGCAACCATTGGCGTGGTAGGCGCGCGCGGCTCCGTTCCTGCGCTGTTCAAGGGCGTAAAGGTCAAACCACTGACAAACCCTCCTTCTTTCAGGCCTCTTACCTTGACGGAGAAAGTATCGGCGACAGTCCCGCTAGGGGCGTTGGCAGCGAGCGCCAGCTGGTCAGCAGCGTTCGTGGTTCGTACCGTTGATCCTGACTCCCCTGCCGCGCGCCCGCTTGCCGTCCTCGCTGTCGGTATTACCCTGCCGACCTTCTTCATGCGTAGCGGGTTGTTTATACGCGCCGAAATGGCGAAGCGCGCTGTCAAGCAAGCGACTGACATTCGGGTAACCCGCCTGTAAAGGCGGCCGCTTATCAACCCGGCCACCCCCACGCTGGCTGATCAAGCATCCCCTGTCCAACGATAGCGGTCTGACCCAGCACCTTCTCCAGAATGATCGAATTGCACTCAGACGTCCGCTCCAACGCTGCAATCAAACGACTCGCATGAGACACCACCCACACTTGGCACCGCTCTGAAGCCTGCACGATCAGCCGGGCCAGAGCCGGTAGCAGATCCGGATGCAGGCTGGTTTCCGGCTCGTTGAGCACCATCATCGTCGGCGGTCGGGGCGTGAGCAGGGCGGCGACCAGTAGCAGATAGCGAAGCGTGCCGTCCGACAGCTCGGCGGCCGACAATGGTCGTAGCAGACCCTCCTGATGAAACTCCAGCCTGAACTGCCCGCCCGGTATTGCACCGATTCTCAGTCGGGCGCCGGGAAAGGCGTCGCTGATCGCGTCGTGCAAGGCGTCGCGGTCACCAATTTCGATGATGGTCTGTAATGCAGCCGCCAGATCGTGGCCGTCATGGTGCAGCACCGGCGTGCGAGTGCCCAACTGTGGCTGGCGTGCCGGTGCCTGGGCATCACTACGAAAATGGTCATAAAAGCGCCAGCCGCGAATCTGCTCGCGCAAATGCAGGACTTCCGGCGAAGTGCGCAGGCTGCCGATCTGGTCGAACAGGCTGTCAAACGTCGGTGTGTGCTGCGCCACTACATCCCAGCTTCGTCCATCACGGGCGCGGACCATGGGGCCTGCACGATCGACCAGCAGGCTGGCGGGTCGATAGACAGGCCCCGCCCAGATGCATTCTCTTTTGATCTCCGGGTCCAGCGCGAAGGCCGAACGGCTGGGCTCGGGCAGGCCCAAGGCAATCGCGTAGCTGAAGTCGTCTCCGGCAAACCCGAGCCGCAAGCGCATCGCATTCTGGCGCGGCCCGCCTTGCACCGGCACTTCGCCGTTTTGCATGCGCCGACTGATCTTCTCCGGCCCCGCCCAGAACGTGGACTCTAGCCCGCCTTCCCGCGCCAGCGCATTGATGACCCCGCCCTGTGCCGTCTCCGCCAGCAGACGCAACGCGCGATACAGGTTCGACTTGCCGCTGCCGTTGGGTCCGGTGACGAGATTCAAGCGACCTAGCGGCACTACCAACTGGTTGATCGAACGGTAATGGGCGACCGCGAGTGTCTTGAGCATTCAGGCTTCCTTGCTGCGCATGAGCGGACTGCGGGGAGTTTAGCGCGCTACGCGCGCATCGGGCATTGCCCGGTGGAGTAGCAGTAAGAACCTGACAGACTTGTCAGTGGCTCGCTTCTTCACAATGAGCGATGCTCACTACGCCCCGCAAAGGAGCCGGCCATGCAGACCCAAAGCAGATCCTGTTCATATCGATACGACGCGCTGGACCGTCTGGCGCTCAGATCGGCGGAGCAAAATGCAACGCAACGCTTCTACTGCACTGACCGGCTGGCTACGAAAAGCGACGGGGACCGTCATTATTCTTACCTGCAAGCCGGCGGAAGATTGCTTGCTCAACGGAGTAACACAGTTGATGGTATCCAGAACACGCTATTGGCAACCGGTAGCGCGAACAGCGTTCTGGCGGCCTGTTCCGATTCGCTCACCCGAGTCGCCTACAGCTCATATGGTCATCGCGAAAGCGCGACGCTGCCAACTGAACTGCCCGGCTTCAACGGCGAGCAGCCAGACCCGTTGACCGGTCATTACCTGCTGGGTAACGGCTACCGCGCATTCAATCCGGTGCTGATGCGTTTCAACAGTCCTGACAGTCTGAGTCCGTTTGGAAAAGGAGGGTTGAATGCTTATGCCTACTGCTTGGGCGATCCGATCAACCGAGTTGATCCAACCGGGCACTGGGGGTGGTTGATAGGTGCCGGGCTCATGGTAAGCGCAGTGGGTGCGGGCGCTGCACATTTCGCCACCAAAAAAACGAACCCACAGGTCAGCTTAGCCCTAGGAGTAGCCGCGCTAGGCTTGACGTCTGCTTCGGTGGCGGTTTTAGGGACGACAGCATTGACTGCGTTCAGCAAAATAGGGAACAGAGTCGCCGGACGCTTCAATCAAGGGCTGAGTGGAAAAGGGGCTGCGCGCAATCGCTTTGCTACTACTTCGGCTGGTCCGAGCCAGCAGGTACCCCTCTCACCCGAGCAGCTAGCAGCCCGACATGAAGAAGTGGCGTTAGAACAGGTCCAAGGCCAGATCCGAGACCTTCGACCGCACCAGGTTTCGAAGTATCTTAGGGACAATCCTCAGAATGAAGCGTATGTAAAAAAGCTGTCTCCACAGAATCTGCAGTCCTACCTCAAGGGCTCGGGCGACCACGTTGAGTGGCTAGAGCGCCTGAATAGAGCACATACTGGGCGCGGCCGCGGTTTTCTAGTGACTGACCTCTCGGCCTATCCGGCCCAACATGATGTCGTCTCAGTCCTTAGGAGCATGGGCAGGCTCTGACGAAGGAACCCTCCCGCCCCGACACAGTCGCATATTCACGTTATTCTTGCGTGATATCACGGTAGCACCTGGCAGCCGCAAAAGGAGCCTGCATGCCTGCTCGTCCCTCCCGAGTTTTTCCCCTGGGTCCGCTGGCCGTGCTTGCGGCTGCGCTGGTGGCGCTGGCTGGTTGCAGCGAAGAGAAGGCGCCTGCGCCTGACACGCCTCGCGTGTATGTCCAGACCGTCCAGACGGCGCGGTTTTCCGCTCCGGTTGCGCTGACCGGTGACATTCAGGCTCGCGTGCAGACGCGCCTGTCGTTCCGGGTCAACGGCAAGATCATTCAGCGCAATGTCGACGTCGGTGATCGCGTCACCGCCCGACAGGTGCTGGCGCGCCTGGATCCGAGGGATCTGCAGATCAATGTCGACTCGGCGGTTGCCGCGGTCGCAGCCGATCAGGCCCGGGTGACCCAGACCCGGGCTGCCTTCGTGCGCCAGCAGAAACTGTTGCCCAAAGGTTATACCAGCCGTAGTGAATACGATTCGGCCGAGGCCGCGCTGCGCGGCAGCGAGAGCGCGCTGAAAGCTTCTCAGGCTCAGCTCGCCAATGCCCGCGAGCAACTGAGCTACACCGCGCTGGTGGCGGATACGCCGGGTGTCATCACGGCGCGTCAGGCCGAGGTCGGGCAGGTGGTGCAGGCCACCATGCCGATTTTCGACCTGGCCCGAGACGGCGAACGGGATGCGGTATTCAACGTTTACGAGTCACTGTTCGTGCAGCCGCCGACCGATCAGCCGGTGCAGGTTTCGCTGTTGGACAACCCGGCGATCAAGGTCAACGGCAGAGTGCGCGAAGTCACGCCCGCCGTGTCCGCCCAGACCGGCACCTTGCAGGTGAAGATCGCCCTCGATCCATTGCCTGCGGGCATGGACCTGGGGTCGGTGGTCAGCGTCGGCCTGAGTCCGCCGGCCAATGCCAGCGTCGAATTGCCATGGGCCGCGCTAACCAAGGACCTGGGCAAAGAACTCGGCAAACCCGCGGTCTGGGTCGTCGACGAGCAAGGCAAGGTCAATCTGCGCAAGGTCAGCGTGATGCGCTATCTGACGTCCAGCGTAATCATCGGAGACGGGCTCAAGGATGGAGAGAAAGTCGTGACTGCGGGAGGACAGCTGTTGCATCCGGATATGCAGGTGGAAATCGCCGATACCCCGCAACCCACGGCCGCGCGGGTGCAGCCATGAGGCGCTTGTCGGGTGTTGTGCTGGGCTGTCTGATGCTGGCGGGGTGCGGCAAGGACGAACCGAAGCCCGAACCGGTCCGCCCGGTGGTGTCGGTCGAAGCCCGGGCCGAGTCGATGCAGGAGTTCGGCCGTTTCGCGGGCAATATCGAAGCGCGTTACGAGAGCGTGCTCGGGTTCCGGGTTCCCGGCCGGATCGCGCGTCGTGAAGTGGATGTCGGCAGCGAGGTGAAGAAGGGTGACCTGCTCGCAGTCCTCGATCCTACCGATCAGCAGAATGCCGTGCGTGCCCGCGAAGGCGATCTGGCGCGCATCGAGGCGCAGCGGATCAACGCAGAAGCCAACGCGCGCCGGCAGCAGGAGCTGTTCGACCGGGGCGTTGGCGCCCAGGCGCAACTGGACGTGGCGCTGACCGACCTGAAAACCGCCAATTCCTCGCGCGAACAAGCGCGGGCCGCCGCCGAGCAGGCCCGCGATCAGTTGAGCTACAGCGAACTGCGCAGCGACCATGACGCGGTAGTCACCGACTGGAAAGTCGAGGCCGGGCAGGTTGTGACCGCAGGGCAGGAAGTGGTGACCCTGGCGCGTCCCGACATCAGGGAAGCGGTGATCGATCTTCCCGCGTCGCTGGCCGACCAGCTACCTGCCGATGTGAAGTTCACGGTCGCCAGTCAGCTGGAACCTTCCATCAGCACGACCGCGACACTGCGCGAGATCGAGCCTCAGCCCGACCGCTCGACCCGTACCCGGCGTGCGCGCCTGTCGCTGACCGAAACACCGCCGGCGTTGCGCCTGGGAACCGCGATCAGTGTCACCCTGACTTCGGCGATCTCCCCACGGCTGCGCTTGCCGATTGGCGCGCTTCAGGAAGTCGATGGCAAACAGCAGATCTGGGTCATCGACCAGCAGAACCAGACCGTCAATCCTCGTCCGATCACGCCTGTGAGCCGCGATGCCGATGGTTTTGTGCTCACCGCCGGGGTCAAGCCCGGCGAGCGTATCGTGAGCGCGGGCGTCAACAGCCTCAAGCCGGGGCAGAAAATCAAAGTCGATGAGGAAAGCCCGCGATGAAAGGGAGCTTCAACCTGTCCGAATGGGCGCTCAAGCACCAATCGTTCGTGTGGTACCTGATGTTCGTTGGCCTGCTGATGGGCGTGTTTTCCTACATGAATCTTGGCCGTGAGGAAGATCCTTCCTTCACCATCAAGACCATGGTCATCCAGACCCGCTGGCCCGGCGCGACGGTGGACGAAACCCTGCTGCAAGTGACCGACCGCATCGAGAAAAAACTCGAAGAGCTGGATTCGCTGGACTACGTCAAGAGCTACACCCGGCCCGGCGAGTCGACCATCATGGTGTTCCTGCGCGATACCACGGACGCCGAAGCGATTCCGGAAATCTGGTATCAGGTGCGCAAGAAGGTCGACGACATTCGCGGGCAATTCCCGCAGGGCTTGCAAGGCCCGTCGTTCAACGACGAGTTCGGCGACGTCTATGGCTCGATCTACGCCTTTACCGCCGACGGCTTTTCCATGCGGCAGCTGCGCGATTATGTCGAGCAGGTCCGCGCCGAGATTCGCGAAGTGCCGGGGCTGGGCAAGGTCGAGATGATCGGCCAGCAGGACGAGGTGATTTACCTCAATTTCTCGACCCGCAAACTCGCGGCGCTCGGCCTGGACCAGCGTCAGATCGTCCAGAGCCTGCAATCGCAGAACGCCGTGACCCCGGCGGGCGTCATCGAGGCCGGGCCGGAGCGGATATCCGTGCGCACCTCGGGCCAGTTCGCTTCCGAAAAAGACCTGGCCGCCGTCAATTTGCGTCTTAACGACCGCTTCTACCGCCTGAGCGATATCGCCGATATCCAGCGCGGCTATACCGATCCACCCGCGCCGATGTTTCGTTTCAACGGCAAGCCGGCCATCGGTCTTGCCATCGCCATGAAGGACGGCGGCAACATTCAGAGTTTCGGTGAGGCGCTGCACGCGCGCATGGACGCTTCGACGGCCACGTTGCCTGTGGGTATCGGCGTACACAAGGTCTCGGATCAGGCGGAAGTGGTCAACAAGGCTGTAGGCGGTTTCACCAGCGCGTTGTTCGAAGCGGTGGTCATCGTCATGGTGGTCAGCTTTGTTAGCCTGGGTATTCGCGCGGGGCTGGTGGTGGCCTGCTCGATTCCGCTGGTGCTGGCGATGGTGTTCGTGTTCATGGAATACAGCGGCATTACCATGCAGCGTATTTCGCTGGGCGCGTTGATTATCGCCCTGGGCCTGCTGGTCGACGACGCGATGATCACGGTCGAGATGATGGTGACCCGGCTGGAGCTGGGCGAAACCAAGGAGCAGGCCGCCACTTACGCCTACACCTCGACCGCGTTCCCGATGCTGACCGGCACGCTGGTGACTGTGGCGGGCTTCGTGCCGATCGGCCTGAACGCCAGTTCGGCGGGGGAGTACACCTTCACGCTGTTCGCGGTCATCGCGGTCGCGATGCTGGTGTCCTGGCTGGTGGCGGTGCTGTTCGCGCCGGTCATTGGCGTGCATATCCTGAGCAGCAAGGTCAAAAAGAAAGACGAAAAGCCCGGCCGTATCGCCCGTGGCTTCAACAACAGCATGTTCTGGGCCATGCGCCATCGCTGGCTGGCGATCGGCATCACCATCCTGCTGTTCGCCGCGGCGTTGTTCTCCATGCGTTTCGTGCAGAACCAGTTCTTCCCGGCCTCGGACCGACCGGAGATTCTGGTCGACATCAACTTGCCGCAGAGCGCCTCGATCTACGAGACCCGCAAGGTCGTGGACCGGCTGGAAGCCAGCTTCAAGGACGATCCGGACATCGAGCGCTGGAGTACTTATATCGGTCAGGGCGCGCTGCGTTTCTACCTGCCGCTGGATCAGCAGTTGCAGAACCCGTTCTATGCCCAGCTTGTGGTGGTCAGCAAAGGCCTCGAGTCCCGTACCGCGCTGACCGAGCGTTTACAGAAGCGCCTGCGCGAGGAATTCGTGGGCATTGGCTCGTTCGTGCAGCCGCTGGAAATGGGCCCGCCGGTGGGGCGTCCGTTGCAATACCGGATCAGTGGCGAGGACATCGACAAGGTGCGCCAGCATGCCATCGAACTGGCGACATTGCTGGACAACAACGAGCACGTGGGCGAGGTGATCTACGACTGGAACGAGCCTGGCAAGGTCCTGCGTGTCGACATCAACCAGGATAAGGCGCGGCAGCTCGGGTTGTCTTCCGAAGACGTGGCGCAGCTGATGAACAGCGTGGTGAGCGGTTCGGCTGTGACTCAGGTACGCGACGACATTTATCTGATCAACGTCGTCGGTCGCGCCGAGGAAGCCGAGCGTGGCACGCCGGAAACCTTGCAGAACCTGCAGATCGTCACCCCGAGCGGCACGTCGATCCCGCTGCTGGCTTTCGCCAACGTGGGCTATGAGCTGGAGCAGCCGCTGGTGTGGCGACGGGATCGCAAACCGACCATCACTGTGAAAGGCGCAGTGCGGGACGACATGCAGCCCACGGACCTGGTGGCGGAGCTGAAGCCGGAAATCGACAAGTTCGCCGCCGGCCTGCCGGTCGGTTACAAGGTGGCGACCGGTGGTACGGTGGAAGAGAGCGGCAAGGCCCAGGGGCCGATCGCTCAAGTCCTGCCTCTGATGCTGTTTTTGATGGCGACGTTCCTGATGATCCAGCTGCACAGCGTGCAGAAGACCTTCCTGGTCGCCAGCGTCGCGCCGCTGGGCCTGATCGGCGTAGTGCTTGCGCTGATTCCGACCGGGACGCCGCTGGGCTTCGTGGCGATTCTCGGCGTGCTGGCGCTGATCGGTATCATCATTCGCAACTCGGTGATTCTGGTCACTCAGATCGATGCCTACGAACGCGCCGGCTATCTACCGTGGGACGCCGTGGCCGAAGCCACCGAGCACCGCCGCCGGCCCATCCTGCTGACCGCCGCGGCGGCGAGTCTCGGCATGATCCCCATCGCACGTGAAGTGTTCTGGGGACCGATGGCCTACGCGATGATCGGCGGCATTGTTATCGCGACGCTGCTGACCTTGCTGTTCCTGCCGGCGCTCTACGTGGCCTGGTACCGGATCAAGGAGCCGACGGACGAAGAGCGTGAGGCCAAGGAGCAGCAGAAGCATCAAGAGGCGAGTCAGCCCGGTTGACGGGCTGACTGCGAAAGCGAAGCGGCCTTGCATCAGGCCGCTTTGTCGCGTTCTGGGTTTTCGCCTGCTACTCATCAAGGTAAGAGGCGTAGAGTTGCATGTCGGTGATCTGGGCAGGCGCGTCGGCCGCACCGTCCTCG
Organism: Pseudomonas sp. JDS28PS106; assembly: GCF_036706555.1. Classification (NCBI taxonomy): domain Bacteria; kingdom Pseudomonadati; phylum Pseudomonadota; class Gammaproteobacteria; order Pseudomonadales; family Pseudomonadaceae; genus Pseudomonas; species Pseudomonas sp. JDS28PS106. The sequence continues at coordinate 169,208 of NZ_JBAJGT010000004.1, forward strand.
TCTACCTTTCTTGCGCTGACGACGGACATGTACAGGCCTTCGTGATCCTTCGGGAAACGTGTTAGCCCTTGGTAATCAAAGGTTTTCCAATCATCGGTCAGGTCCGTGAACAGCTTGCTCTCAAAATGGTATTCCTGGCCGGAGCGCGCCGTGATCATCACGAAAAGCCATTTGCCCATATGGGCCTTGGCATCGATTTTCGCTCTCAGCTGAAAGTTGACGGTAAAATCCTTCGGCTCCATCGAAGCCTCAACCTGTTGATCTATCTGGGTATCCGGCCGCAGCAGAAGGCTGTAGGTATTTCGTGTTTCTTCGCTTTTGTACTCAGTAAATACAGGAGTGCCGAGGTTCGGCGAAGTCCAGGGTTCGAACTGTTGATTTATAAACATTCCGTTGCTTATCAGATTGGTCATTTTCAATCATTCCTTGATAGGGCGGCTGTTGCCTGACAGGTAATCAGGTGCGTCAAGTCTGAAGCGCTGAAGACCTGCCGGGTACTATCGAAATTGATAGTGTGCGAGGACGTAATCGTATTTATCGCAAGGTGGCAACCCCTCTCGCGGCTCAACAAACACCGAAAGCAGTGCAAATCTCTCGCGGATGAATCCGCTCCTACACTGTGGGAGCCAGCTTGCTGGCGAAGAACGATGACGCGATCTGTCTGAATGAACTGCGCCGCTCGGTTTTGCTGCCGCTACGCGGCAGATCGCGGATGAATCCGCTCCTACACTGTGGGAGCCAGCTTGCTGGCGAAACGATGACGCGATCTGTCTGAATGAACTGCGCCGCTCGGTTTTGCTGCCGCTACGCGGCAGATCGCGGATGAATCCGCTCCTACGGCGAGCGTGATTGCAGGAGCGGATTCATCCGCGAGGCGGTGTGATGCCCGGCGCATTTTTTCCGGTTATCGATCGCCGCGCCGCCAGACGCTCGCCAGCCACGGCTGCTGATCCCTGGGCAAACCGGCGGGGCGGTAGTAGTGCTCCAGCTCGGTGAAGCCGGCTTCGGTCAGCAGCGCTCGCCATGTGTCGAGGTCGTGATACGAACCGTAGCGCTCGCCTTTCCAGCCTTCCTGATTCTGGCCTCTCGGGTTGGAGCTGAACAGCACGCCGCCGGGTTTGAGCGTGGCATGCAACTGACGCAAGACACGCGGCAGTTCCTGACGCGGCACATGAAAAAGGACGGCGTTGGCGAATATTCCGTCGAAACGCTCGGCGGGCAGCTCCAGCTCCAGGAAATTCTGCTGCCAGACCTCGCAACCCGTTTCCGCGCGGGCCATCTCTGCGAATCGCCCGGAGCCGTCCAGACCCACGGCGACATGCTCCAATGCAGCGAACGTCTTCAGATCGCGGCCCGGCCCGCAGCCCAGATCCAGAATCTGCAACGGCGCGGGCGCTTCGATATGGCGCAGCAGCGCGTCGATGTTCTGGCTGACATCGTGATCGCGCGTACCTTCACGAAAGTCTTCGGCTACCCGGTCATAGTGGCCGACAGTGGTTGCGGTGATCCGGGCCAGGGCCTGCGGGTCGAGTTTCATCAGCGGCAATCCATTCAGGAGAATGCCGCCAATATACGCCCGGCGAAAGCCAGGGTCAGCGCTTGTTCAAACCCCGCGCCAGCCTGTCGCCACCCAGCTGCACCACCGCTACAACGACCACCAGCAGCACGATGACGGTCAGCATGATCTGGGTATCGAAGCGTTGGTAACCGTAGCGATAGGCGATGTCGCCCAGCCCGCCGGCACCGATCGCCCCGGCCATGGCCGAAGAGTTGATCATGGTCACCAGCGTGATGGTGAAGCCACCGACGATTCCCGGCAGGGCTTCGGGCAGCAGGACGTGCCAGATGATATGCCAGCGCCGGCAGCCCATGGCTTGTGCGGCCTCGATCAGGCCGTGATCGACCTCACGCAGGCTGACCTCGGCGATACGCGCGAAAAACGGCGTAGCGGCAATGGTCAGGGGTACGACCGCCGCCCATACCCCATAAGTCGTGCCGACGATCATGCGAGTGAACGGAATCAGCGCGACCATCAGAATCAGAAACGGGATCGAACGGAACAGGTTCACGAAAGCACCCAGCACGCGATTGACCACAGGCGCTTCGAATATCCCGTCCTTGGCGCTGGTGACCAGAATTACCGCCAGCGGAATGCCCAGTACCAGTGCGATCAATGACGAAACGCCAACCATCAGCAGCGTGTCGAGCGTTCCTTGTATCAATCGGTCAAGCCACATAGCCAAGCACCTCCACGCGGGATGTCTGTTTGCGGGCGCGTGCCAGGATGTCTTCAGGTGCGTAAGGCGAATCGGTCACCGACACGATCAGCCGTCCGATGGCGCGCTCCTGGATACGTTCGACACCGCCTTGCAGCAGCCGGACCTTGCCACCCAGGGCCGCGAACAAGGCGGCCAGATCCGGCTCTTCCCGGCCGGCGCCGGTGAAATGCACGTCCAGCAACAGTGACGCCCGCAGGGTTGTTGGCTGCGCGGTCAGACGCAAGCGCATGTCTTTGGGAAGATCGGGCTGCAAAGGCGCGAGCAGAATCTTGCTGACGTCATGGGCGGGGTCGCCGAATACCCGCCAGACCGGTCCTTGTTCGACCACCCGCCCGTGTTCCAGAACCACGACCCTGTCGCAGATTTCGCGGATGACCGCCATTTCGTGGGTGATCAGCACCACGGTCAGGCCTAGACGCTGGTTGATTTCCCGCAGCAGGCCGAGGATCGACTGAGTGGTTTCCGGGTCCAGCGCCGAGGTGGCTTCGTCGCAGAGCAGGATTTCCGGATCATGAACCAGCGCGCGAGCGATGCCAACACGCTGCTTCTGGCCGCCGGACAGTTGCGCCGGATAAGCCTTGTGTTTGTCTTTGAGACCCACCAGTTCAAGCAGCTCGGCCACCTTGCGCTGACGCTTCGCCTTGGGTACACCCGCGACCTTGAGCGGCAGCTCGACGTTCTGCCAGACCGTCTTGGCCGACATCAGGTTGAAATGCTGGAAGATCATGCCGATGCGTCGTCGCAGTTCGACGAGCCGGTCCTCGTTGAATTCGCCAATGTCCACCTGATCGATCAGCACCCGGCCGCTGGTCGGCCGTTCCAGTCGGTTGATGGTGCGGATCAGTGAAGACTTGCCTGCGCCGCTGCGGCCGATGATGCCGAAGATCTCGCCGCGCTGGATCGCCAGGTCGATACCGCTCAGCGCCTGGACCGGCCCCTGGTTGCCCTCATAGGTCTTGCCCAGGCTGATGAAACGCACGTGAGCGCGATTCAGGTCCGGGTGCAGCTCGGCGTGCTGCGCCTCATGCCCGGATTCGAGGGGCAGCTGCCGTTGCAGGGAGGCGTTCATTGTTTCCAGCCCACTTGATAGAGCGTGCCGTTGACCTTGTTCAGAGAAGCGCGGACAACCGGCGAATGCTGGTAAATGTCGACGAATTTCGCCAGACGCGGATCGTCCTTGCGTTCAGGCTTGATCACGAACTGGATCACGTATTCAGGATGGTCCAGACCGTCGAACAGCAGCGCCGACTCGGCGGGGAAGGTCTTGGCAAGGCGGATGTAGGCGGGATAGCCCTGCACCAGGTCCGCATCATCGTAAGCGCGGACCAGTTGCACGGCCTCGACCTGGATGAGCTTGAGGTTTTTCGGATTGGCCGTGATGTCGTCCTCGGTCGCCTTGTAGCCCACGCCTTGTTTGAGGGTAATCAGGCCGGCTTTTGCCAGCAGTTGCAGGCCCCGGCCACTGTTGATCGGGTCGTTGGCAATGGCGACCGTGGCGCCGTCCGGCAGCGCGGCGAGGCTCTTGTACTTTTTCGAGTACAGCCCGACGTTGTTGATGATGCCCGGTGCATACGGCACCAGCCCGAAGCCCGCTGCTTCGTTGGCATTCGTCAGGAAGGGAATGTGCTGGAAGTAATTGACGTCGATATCGCCGGCAGCCAGCGTCACGTTCGGCGCGATCCAGTCGGTGAATTCCACCAGTTCGACCTTGAGACCCTGCTTGCCGGCCTCCTCGACGGCCGCTTCCAGAGGAATGGCGAACGCCGCGGTCGTACCGACTTTCAGAGGCGCATCGGCGGCATGGGCGGTAAGGGTCAGCAGGCCAAGGGTCAGGGCAATGAATGTTCTGGTCATGAAGGCTGTCCGTTCTCGGGTATTAATAGGGCTTGAATATGCAGGGATCGTGGGAGGGAGCTTGCTCGCGACGACGGCGGTACGAACGACGTGTCCCGCCGACCTTGTCGCGAGCAAGCTCCCTCCCACAAAGACTGAGGTGTTCCCATCACTGGTTTTCCCGCCGATAGCTCGCGCCGGTGTGCTGGGGCGGCAGACGGTCCGAGCCTTGCGGGAAAAGTTTGCTGCGCAGGCTGCCTTCCTCGTAGGCGGTCTTGTACGAACCGCGTCGTTGCAGTTCCGGAATGACCAGATCGATGAAGTCCGTGTAGCTTTCAGGCGTGACGATGCGCGTCAGGTTGAAACCGTCGAGACCGGTTTCGGCGACCCAGGCTTCCAGCTCGTCGGCGACTTGTCCGGGGTCGCCGATGATGTTCACGTAACGGCCACCCAGCGCGTGCTGTTCGAGCAATTGGCGGCGGGTTGCGTCATTGTTCTTCAGGGTGCCCGTGGCGGACTGGATGGCATTGCTCTTTACGTGCGGGATAGGTTCGTCCCGCCCGTACGCCGCGAAGTCGATTCCTGTGGACGCTGCGTAATGTGCCAGGCCGGCTTCGGCGCTCGCATAGCGGCCATATTCGGCAAATTTTTCGCGGGCCAGCGCTTCGGTCGTGTCCACCACGACGTTCAGACCCGTGAAGACCTTGATGTCCTGCGGGTTGCGCCCGGCCTGTACGGCACTGGCGCGGACCTTGTCGACTTGCGCCCGGGTGCCGGCCTTGTCCCGGCCGCTGATGAACACACACTCGGCATGTCGCCCGGCGAATTGCAAGCCGCGCTCCGAGCTGCCGGCCTGGAACAGCACGGGCGTGCGTTGCACGGAAGGCTCGCAGAGGTGGTATCCCTCGACTTTATAGAAAGCGCCGTGATGGCGGATCTTGTGCACCCGGTCCGCACGCGCGTAGATGCGCTTCTCGGGATCGTTGACGACCGCGTCGTCTTCCCAACTGCCTTCCCAGAGCTTGTACAGCACCTCCAGGTACTCGTCGGCCTGTTCATAGCGACGGTCATGCTCGGGTTGCTCGTCCAGCCCCATGGCGCGGGCGGCGCTATCCAGATAACCGGTCACGATGTTCCAGCCCACCCGCCCGTGGGTCAGGTGGTCGAGGGTCGACATGCGACGTGCGAAAAGGTAAGGCGTGTCGTAGGTCAGATTCGCGGTCAGGCCGAACCCCAGATTGCGAGTCACTGCGGCCATCGCCGAGACCAGCAACAAGGGGTCGTTGACCGGCAACTGGATGGATTCCTTGAGCGTCAGGTCGACCGACTTCTGATAGATGTCGTAGACACCGACGATGTCGGCGATGAACAGTCCGTCGAACAGACCGCGCTCCAGCAGGCGGGCCAGGTCGGTCCAGTACTCCAGGCTGTTGAACTGCGTGGAGTTGTCCCGCGGGTGCGTCCACAGGCCATGATTGATATGACCGATACAGTTCATATTGAACGCGTTGAGGAGAATTTTCTTGCGGACCATCGATACGGAACCTCTAGATAACCGCCGTCTTGGCAGTGTTGATCAACAGGGTCCGGTGGTCCGGTGCATATACCGTATAGATTTATTTGGAGCTTCAGAAAGTTCTTTTGGGAATAAGCATAGATAGAGATTTCCGCCGTTTTGATAGGGTGGTCAGGTTGGCGATGACGGAGAAGCAGAGAGCACCGGATTTCGGGGCAGTGGCAGGCATCCGGGTAACGTCGATGGCGTTACTCCAGACACCTCACCATCCGAGGGCGGGGGCTCAAGAGCGCTGCCGCGCTTCGGTCAGCGGCTGAATCCGTATCTCGCGAGGCGGAGCCCACAGCGAGTTGTTGCCGACGCGATCAATGATGCAATAAGTCGCTTCCAGCCGTTGCTCGTCGCCCGCCTCCAGGATCAGATCCGGCGGCACGATCAGGTCGACTGGAACGCCGACGTTCTCGGCTGTCAGTGGGGGAAGGTCCATGCGCAGGTCGCCCCATCGCACGGTAATTTCGTCATGCGCTGCCATGTTCAGGTAGGGCTCGATGGACAGCGGCAAACCGTGGGAAATATGCCGGCTCGTCAACCCGCGACGAGCTACCGACGGCGGTACGGTCAACGGCGCGAGTCCCTGGTTTTCTTCCGAGCTGGGACTCAATAGCTGCCCGCCCGGTGCGTCCAGTTTTACCCACAGTTTGCGACAGGCCGAGACTACGGGGCTGCCGCCGACCTTCATCACCTGATAGTAGGTGCGGGCTTTTCCATTTTGCAGAAAGCTTTCCGGCAGGCGCAGTGTGATGGTTTTGCCAAGATCGGAGGCCTTGAGAATCCTGGACGCGACATAACAGCCATTCCAGAACAACTCGATAAGGTCTCCAGTATCCATGTCGTCATAGGGCTCGACATGAACCATCAGGTGCGAGGCGACTTTCATGCCGATGCCTTGGCGGGTGGCCTGCGGAATTGTGGGGGCAGGCAGCCTGGGAGAGTAAGTGTTGCAAGATGTCCGGGTCATGTTCGAATACTCATGTTATCGAAGATGCGAGTAATAGAGGTTGGGGCATAAGTTCGAGCGAAAGTTGATAGGTGTCGATAATTACCCTACCGGGCAAGCAAGTGGCAAACATTACAAAGTATGGATATATAGAGTCGTTACAAGTCTCTTTTTAACCAAGTGTTACTTGAATCGAGCTAATGGGGTTCAGGGCTTCCTGTCAATATTTCTGCCCTGCGAATGCCCGGTTTAACCGAAAATCAGACGTTTCTCACGCTATGAGGCTTTTGCTCCTACATGAGCTATCGTGCAGTCCTACAGCGGGTCATCATGAGGTTGGCGGGGCGGGAGCGATGAACGTCTGGACCCGCTCTTGCAGACAACTTGCGTAAGTTGAATCCAAAGGCTGGCCGTCCAGTCGGAAAGATCTGGAGTATCCGTTGACCTTATAAAATCGATAAGAGGTGTCGGATCTTTCGGTCTTTAAGACGAAGATTCCGATCAATCATTTCTTGTGGAAATGTAAAGGCAAGCCCTTGCGACACCAACTCGTGTCGCAACGGCCAGTTTACTTGTAGGATCAGGCGCGGCTGCGCTCAAGAAATTGCCGGGTGCGCTCGTGTTGCGGATTGGCAAACAAAGCCTTGGCTTCGCCTTGCTCGACAATGACGCCTTTATCGATGAACACCACCCGATTGGCCACGTCCCGCGCGAAGCTCATTTCGTGGGTCACGATGACCATCGTACGGTTTTCTTCCGCCAGGGCGCGGATCGCCGTGAGTACTTCGCCGACCAGTTCCGGGTCCAGGGCTGAAGTCGGTTCGTCGAAGAGAATGACTTCAGGCTCCATCGCCAGGGCCCGGGCAATCGCCACCCGCTGTTGCTGGCCACCGGACAGGCGCCGCGGATAGGCGTCCTCCTTGCCGGAAAGACCGACCTTGGCCAGCAGGCTGCGTCCGAGCGCCACGGCGCTTTCACGCGCGACTTTCTTGACCACGACCGGACCTTCAATGACGTTTTCCAGTGCGGTACGGTGCGGGAAGAGATTGAAGTTCTGAAAGACGAAACCCACTTGCTGACGCAATCTGCGGATAAGGGCTTGCTGCTGGCTCAAGGGGCGGGCGCCGTCGATTTCGATATCGCCCACTTTGATCCGGCCGCTGTCGGGCGTTTCCAGAAGGTTCAGGCAGCGCAGCAGCGTGGTCTTGCCCGAGCCGCTGGGGCCGATGATCGCCACCACTTCGCCGGCCTCGACACGCAGATCGATGCCCTTGAGCACCGGCTGACCCTTGAATTGCTTGGTGAGTCGTTCGACCACGATCATGCTTCAGGACTCCAGGTCATGGCGGTTGACTCGTGCTTCCAGGCGGTTCTGCAAGTGCGAGAGCACAGACGCCAGGATCCAGTAGATCAAGGCCGCAGCCAGGTACATGGTGAATATCTCGAAGGTCCGGGCGGTGATCAGCTGCGCCTGACGGAACAGCTCCGGCACCTGGATCGTCGCCGCCAGGGCCGTGTCCTTGACCAGCGAAATGAAACTGTTGCCCAAGGGCGGCAAAGCGGTCCGCGCAGCCTGAGGCAGGATCGCCCGGCGCATGGTCTGCCAGCGGGTCATGCCAATGCTGGCTGCCGCTTCCCATTGGCCCCGATCCACTGCGCCGATGGCTGCGCGCAGGATCTCGCAAGCATAGGCACCCATGTTCAGGGAGAAACCGACCAGGGCCGCTGGCAGCGGGTCCAGCTCCAGACCCAGTTGCGGCAGACCGTAGTAGATCACGAACAACTGCACCAGAAGGGGCGTACCCCGGAAGAACGAGACGTAGATCCGGGCGATCCAGCTGAGCACTTTGAAACGCGACAGACGCATCAGTGCCAGGCCAAAGCCCAGCAACAGTCCGAAGAACATTCCGCCAAGACTGAGAATGACCGTGTAGTAAGCGCCCTTGAGCAGAAAGGGCGCCGAGTCCATCGCGAGCTGGAGACTCTCGTCGATCATTTGGTCACGTCAGCGTTGAAGTACTTCTGCGACAGCTTGGCGAGCGTGCCATCCGCGCGCAGTTTGTCGAGGGCCTTGTTGATGGCGTCCAGCAGTTCCGGATCACCCTTGCGCAGCGCAACGCCCGACTCCTGACGAGAGAACGGCTCGCCTGAAACGGCCAGCGTGTCCTTGGTTTTGGCAACCAGTTCGAGCGCGGCCAGACGGTCTACCAGAATGGCGTCGATGCGACCTACGCGCAGGTCCTGATATTTGGTCGGATCGTCATCGTAGGTGCGCACGACGGCACCCGGTACGTTTTCCTTGAGCCATTGCTCATAGTTGGTGCCCAGACCTACACCGACCTTCTTGCCGGTCAGATCCTGCGCGGTCTTGAAGGCGCCTTCGTTTTTCTTCTGGGTCAGCGCCTGGAGGCCGGAGATGGTGTAGGGCTCGGAGAAGTCGTATTTCTTCTTGCGCTCCTCGGAGATGGTCACTTGATTGACGACCGCATCCAGCCGTCCGGACTCCAGCGCGGCCAGGATGCCATCCCATTTGGTCGGCTGAACCTTGGCCTTGACACCCAGCTCCTTGGCAATCGCCTCCGAGAGTTCGACTTCGAAGCCGGTCAGCTTGCCGTTTTCGTCGACGTAGCTGAAGGGTGGATAAGTGCCTTCCACGCCGACATTGAGCGTGCCGCTGTCCTTGATCTTCTGCAGTTGCTCGCCCGCCATGGCCTGCCCGACGAGGCCCGTGCCGAGCACCACGCTCAGGGCCGAGAAAAGAAACGTACGACGAATAGCGGAAATGTTCATGCGAGCCTCTTTGTTATTCGATTGCCAAGGATGAAATGCCAAGTGCTGCTGCAATCTTCCGACCCGTTCACAGCGCGTTGGTTGGGTCTGGTTGCGCGGCGCGACTATATAACCGAATGCTTATGAAGAAAAATAACTAAAAACGATCTTCATATCCATTCGGGAAATATAGCGGCGCTGCCTGTCGTCCCGCGGTCTCAGCCGGCGAAGACCTGTGGATAGGCGAACAACGCCGGCGCGCCGCCGGTATGCAGAAATATCACCGGTCCGTCATTGAAACGATCGCGGCCGAGTCCGTCGAGCAGGCCGGCCATGGCTTTGCCGGTATAGACCGGATCGAGCAGCACGCCTTCATGGCTGGCGACCAGTTTGATCGCGGCCAGGGTTCCGGCATTCGGTTCGCCGTAACGGGGCCCGTAATATTCGTCCCACAGCTCTACCCGGAAAGCTTCCGGCAGGGAGACGCCGAGAAGTTCGGCCGTGCGCTCGGCAAGGCCCAGGACTTTCGGTAACTGCGCTTCTTCGCTTCGCGATACGGTCACGCCCACGACCGGCAGTTCCGGCATGCTGTGGGCCAGGGCGAGCGCCAGTCCGCTGTGCGTGCCGGCACTGCCGGACGGCAGCACGACAGCCGAGAAATCCAGCCCGGTCTGGCGGATCTGCTCGGCCAGCTCCAGCCCTGCGCGTACATAGCCGAGGGCACCTACCGGGCTGGAGCCGCCGATCGGGACCAGATAGGGTTTTCTGCCGCTGGCGCGCAGCCGCGCGGCGAGGGCGTGCAGCAGCTCATCGGCGTTGTCGAGGTTTTCCACCAGCTCGACCCTGGCGTCGAACAGATCAAGCAACAAGCGATTGCCGTTGCCCAGGTAGCTGGGATCTTCGGTGCCGATGGGGTTTTCCAGCAGCGCGACGCAGCCCAGCCCGAGACGCGCGGCCAGTGCGGCCGTCTGCCGAACGTGGTTGGACTGAATCGCCCCGGCAGTGATCAGGGTATCGGCGCCCTGGGCAAGCGCATCGGCGGCCAGATATTCCAGCTTGCGAACCTTGTTGCCGCCCAGTGCCAGCGTGGTGGTGTCATCGCGTTTGATGTAGATGTCCCGGCCCGCCCAATCGGATAGCCGCTCAAGCTTTTCCAGCGGGGTAGGGGCGCTGATCAGATCCAAGCGATGAAAGCGGGCGAGCTGTTGTTCGATCATGGGGAAATAAGCCAAAGGATAATTCCCGGACTATAGGCAGACGTTTCCTACACAGCAACCTGCCACCGTCGACGCGCCGGGCAGCGGGCACCGGAGCGAATTGAATTTTTTCGCCCGAATCTTTGCCGTAGAGTGATGCAACAGCGAACGGCGGCGTCTCGCCGCTTCTTTCAAGACAAGGAGAATCCAGCGTGAGCGATATTCCAGAAGCTCAGGGTCGTTCCAGCCATTGGCAGTTGCAACGGATCGTCAGCCAGCTGCGTGACGCCCGGGACGACTGGCGGACGCGCAACAGACGAGTCAGCGGCGAGCACGGCGGTCGGGAATTGCCTTCGCGAGCGGCCATGGGCGAAATACTCGAAGCGCTGAGCGGCGCGCTGTTCCCCATGCGCCTGGGGCCAGTGGACCTGCGCGAGGAAAGCGAGGACTTTTATGTCGGCCACACGCTGGATGTAGCGCTCAACGCATTGCTGGCCCAGGCACGGCTCGAACTGCGCTACGTGGCTCAGCAACAGGGCCGTGACACCACGGACGCCGACGCGCAGGCCCTGGCGCTGATACAGGATTTTGCCATCGCATTGCCGCAGATCCGGCGCCTGCTGGATACCGATGTGCTGGCCGCGTACCAGGGCGATCCGGCGGCCCGCAGCGTGGATGAGGTCTTGCTGTGCTATCCCGGTGTCCTGGCAATCATTCATCATCGTCTGGCGCACCATCTGTACCGGGCGGGGCTGCCGTTGCTGGCTCGGATCAGCTCCGAGATCGCCCATTCGGCGACCGGTATCGATATCCATCCCGGTGCACAGATCGGCCCGAGCTTTTTCATCGATCATGGAACGGGCGTGGTGATCGGCGAGACCGCGATCATTGGCGAGCGAGTCCGGATCTACCAGGCCGTGACCCTGGGCGCCAAGCGCTTTCCCGCCGACGACGATGGCAAGCTGCAAAAAGGCCATGCGCGCCACCCGATCGTCGAGGACGACGTGGTCATCTATGCCGGCGCCACCATTCTGGGCCGTATCACCATCGGTAAGGGGTCGACCATCGGCGGTAACGTCTGGCTGACCCGAAGCGTACCGGCAGGCTGCAACCTGACCCAGGCCAATCTGTTGCAGCATAACGACGGGACGTAGCGTCATCGTTCATCGCCAGCAAGCTGGCTCCTTGGGTCCGTAGGAGCCAGCTTGCTGGCGATAAACGATAACGCGGTTGGTCTGATTCACCGCATCGTCTGGTCTTGCTGCCGCTGCGCGGCAGATCGCGGATGAATCCGCTCCTACACGGTTCGTGGGAGCCAGCTTGCTGTGGGCGGCAATCCGGCGATGAACGATGATGCGATCTGCCTGAAACACCGCGCGGTTCGGTCTTGCTGCCGCTGCGCGGCAGATCGCGGATGAATCCGCTCCTACGAACAGCACCGCCCCTGTAGGAGCGGCTTTAGCCGCGATGAACGATAACGCGGTCCACCTGAAACAACGCGCAGTTTGGTCTCGCTGGCAAGCCAGCTCCTACGTGGCTTGTGCTCTCTTCATGAAACCTCCCGACAAGCGGAACGAACCCCTCCAGCTGGGCGTCATAGCCACGCCCGGAGCGGGGTGCGGCGGCCTGCGATTAGTCATTTCAGGCTCATTCATGTTTAAATTGAACGCTCGTTCAATAAAACAGCTGGTTCGCTGCCCGCTCACAACAGGAGGCTGACCTTTGCCATATCCGCTTTTCGCAATGCCGTTTCTTGCCACAGAGGTGCACCGCCCATGAGTGCATCCAATGCTTCGTCCAGCGGCCTGGTGCGCATGAATGCACCGGTTTTCTACTTCGCCGCCAGCTTCATCCTGATCTTCGGCTGCATCGTGATCGCCTTCCCGCAAGCCAGCGGCGAATGGTTGCTGGCCGCGCAGAACTGGGCGGCCAACACGGTCGGCTGGTACTACATGCTGGTCATGACGCTGTATCTGGTCTTCGTAGTGGTCACCGCCTTGTCCGGCTACGGCAAGATCAAGCTGGGTGCCGACCACGACGAACCGGAGTTCAGCTATTTGTCCTGGGCCGGGATGCTGTTCGCCGCCGGCATCAGCATCACCTTGTTCTTTTTCTGCGTGTCCGAACCGCTGACCCATCTGTTGCAGCCTCCGCAGGGCGATGCCGGGACAGCCGCCGCAGCGCGTCAGGGCATGCAGCTGCTGTTTCTGCACTGGGGACTGCACGGCTGGGGCGTGTTTGCTTTCGTCGGCATGGCGCTGGCGTACTTCGCCTATCGCCATAACCTGCCATTGGCCCTGCGTTCCGCGCTTTACCCGTTGATCGGCAAACGTATCAACGGCCCGATCGGTTATGCGGTGGACGGGTTCGGCATCATCGCCACGATCTTCGGCCTGGGCGCGGACATGGGGTTCGGCGTGCTGCACCTCAATTCCGGGCTGGATTACCTGTTCGGCGTCGCCCACACCCAGTGGATTCAAGTGGGTCTGATCACGCTGATGATGGGCGCGGCGATCCTCGTGGCGGTCGCGGGCGTCGACAAGGGCGTGCGCGTCATGTCCGACATCAACATGCTGCTGGCCTGCGCGCTGCTGCTGTTCGTGCTCTTCGCCGGTCCGACCCAGCATCTGCTCAACACCCTGGTGCAGAACATCGGCGATTACCTGGGCGCTCTGCCGGTCAAGAGTTTCGACGTCTATGCCTATGACACTCCCAGCGGCTGGCTGGGCGGCTGGACCGTGTTCTACTGGGCCTGGTGGATTGCCTGGGCGCCGTTCGTAGGGCTGTTCATCGCGCGTATTTCGCGGGGCCGCACCATTCGCGAGTTCGTGTTTGGCGTACTGCTGATCCCGTTGGGCTTCACTCTGGCGTGGATGTCGATTTTCGGTAACAGCGCCATCGAGCAGGTGCTCAACCATGGCATGACCGCGCTGGGCGAATCGGCGCTCAACGATCCCTCGATGACGCTCTATCTGCTGCTGGAAACCTATCCGTGGAGCAAAACGGTCATCGCTGTCACGGTGTTCATCAGCTTCGTGTTCTTCGTCACTTCGGCAGACTCCGGAACGGTAGTGCTTTCGACCCTGTCCGCCAAGGGCGGCAACCCGGACGAAGACGGTCCGAAATGGCTGCGGGTCTTCTGGGGTGTCGCAACGGCATTGATCACCAGCGGTCTGTTGTTCTCGGGCAGCATCGACGCGCTGAAATCAGCGGTGGTGCTGACGTCGCTACCGTTCTCGCTGATTCTGCTGTTGATGATGTGGGGCCTGCACAAGGCGTTTTTCCTTGAATCCCAGCGGCAGATCGCCCAAGGGTACTCGCTCGCGCCGGCTTCCGGGGCGCGGCGCGGAGGCTGGCGTCAGCGCTTGAGCCAGGCGGTTCACTATCCGTCCCGTGACGAGGTTTACCGCTTCATGGACCAGACCGTGCGCCCGGCCATCGAAGAGGTTACCGCCGTATTCATGGAGAAGGGTCTGAGCGTCGAGACGCTGCCGGACCCGGCCCATGACTCGGTCAGCCTCGAAATCGGGCACGGCGAAGAGCGGCCTTTCATCTACCAGGTGCAGATGAAAGGCTTCTTCACCCCGTCGTTCGCTCGTGGCGGCATGGGCTCCAAGCAACTCAACAATCGCCGTTACTATCGGGCCGAGGTTCATCTGAGCGAAGGCAGCCAGGACTACGATCTGGTGGGCTACACCAAGGAACAGGTGATCAACGACGTGCTGGACCAGTACGAGCGCCATATGCAGTTCCTGCATCTGGTTCGCTAGCTCCGGAGACGCCGGCGCTCTGAATGCAAGAGCGCCGGCGTCAGGGCATCAAGCGCTTTCCCACCGTCGATCTGTTCTATCAGAACCGACTGATTCCCAAGCCAGTCGATATCCAGCAAGCCGTCTGGCATTGCCCATGGCCTCTGCCTGACGCTTGCCGCCAGGGTTCAATTCGACACGAGGCTTCAATGACTTATATCGCCGCTGAAAATCGTTACGACAACATGCCTTATCGCCGCACCGGCCGCAGCGGTCTGGTGCTTCCGGCCCTTTCGCTGGGGCTGTGGCACAACTTCGGTGACAGCACGCCCATCGACACTCAGCGCGCCATGCTGCGCACGGCTTTCGATCTGGGGATCAACCACTTCGACCTCGCTAACAACTACGGACCGCCCTACGGCAGCGCGGAGACCAACTTCGGGCGTTTGCTGAAAGAGGACTTCCGTGCGTATCGCGACGAGTTGATCATTTCCAGCAAGGCAGGCTGGGACATGTGGCCGGGCCCATACGGGCAGGGCGGCGGCTCGCGCAAATACGTGTTGGCAAGCCTCGATCAGAGCCTGCAACGCATGGGCCTCGATTATGTGGATATTTTCTATTCCCACCGTTTCGACCTGGACACCCCGCTGGAAGAAACCGCCAGTGCATTGGCGACCGCCGTGCAACAGGGCAAGGCGCTGTATATCGGCATCTCGTCCTATTCCGGCGCAAAGACCCGCGAAATAGCCGAGCTGCTCAAGGAGTGGAAAGTGCCTTTGCTGATCCATCAGCCGGCCTACAACATGCTCAATCGCTGGGTCGAGAAAGATCTGCTGGCCACGACGCAGGAGCTGGGTACCGGTGTGATCGCGTTCACGGCGCTGGCTCAGGGGCTGCTGTCCAACAAATACCTGAACGGCGTTCCCCAGGACGCACGGGTGAACCGGCCGGGTGGCGGGTCCTTGCAGGCCTCGCATTTATCCGAGCAGAACCTGGCGCACGTGCGCGCCCTCAACGAGATAGCCCAGCGCCGAGGGCAGAGCCTGGCCCAGATGGCGTTGGCATGGACCCTGCGCGACCCGCGAGTGACCTCGGCATTGATCGGCGCAAGCCGGCCGGAACAGATCGTGGAAAACGTTGGGGCCCTGCAGAATCTGGAATTCAGCGCCCAAGAGCTGACCGAGATCGACCGCTTCGCCGTGGAAGGCGGGATCAACCTGTGGGAGAGGCCTTCGCTGGCTGAGTAGTGCATCGGCCTTATCGCCAGCAAGCCGGACGCGCGCGTATGTAGGAGTGAGCTTGCTCGCGATCTGCCGCGCAGCGGCAGCAAAACGGACAACGCGGTGTATCAGTCAAACCGCATTATCGTTCATCGCCAGCAAGACGGATCGCCGCCCGCTTGCTCCTACGGGCGATCTGCCGCAAAACGGACGACGCTGTGTATCAGGTAAACCGCGTTATCGTTCATCGCGGCTGAAGCCGCTCCTACGGGCGATCTGCGGTGGGCTCAGCCTTCCTCCGCCTCGTCGTCTTCCCCGCCGTCCACCTTCATGCCCAGTTCCTTGATCTTGCGCGTCAGGGTATTACGCCCCCAGCCCAGCAGGACGGCGGCATCGCGGCGGCGGCCGGCGGTGTGCTTGAGGGCGGTCTCGATCATGATCCGCTCGAAGGTCGGCACCGCGCTGTCCAGCAGACTGGACTGGCCACGGGCCAGGGCCTGATCGGCCCACTGGCGCAATGCCTGTTCCCAGTTGGTGACCGGTGCGGCGTCCTGCGGCAGGCTCAGCAGTTCGGGCGGCAGGTCGCTGATATGCACTTCGCGACCGGATGCCATCACTGTGATCCAGCGGCAAGTGTTCTCCAGCTGGCGCACGTTGCCCGGCCAAGGCAGATGCTTGAGGTATTCCTCGGTCTCGGCCTTGAGCAGCTTGGGCTCCACCGCCAGCTCCTGCGCGGCGCGACTGAGGAAATGCCTGGCCAGCGTCGGGATGTCTTCGCGCCGGTCCGACAGCCGTGGAATATGGATGCGGATGACGTTCAGGCGGTGAAACAGGTCCTCGCGGAACTTGCCTGCCTGCACCAGGGTTTCCAGGTTCTGGTGCGTCGCCGCGATGATCCGCACATCGACCTTGACCGGGATGTGCCCGCCGACCCGGTAGAACTCACCATCGGCCAGCACCCTGAGCAGACGCGTCTGGGTGTCGGCCGGCATGTCGCCGATTTCGTCGAGGAACAGCGTGCCGCCGTCGGCCTGTTCGAAGCGGCCGCGACGCAGGTTTGCCGCGCCGGTGAACGCGCCTTTTTCGTGGCCGAACAGCTCCGACTCCATCAGGTCCTTGGGGATCGCCGCCATGTTCAGGGCGATGAAAGGCGAGGCCGAACGCGGGCTGTGGCGATGCAGGGCATGCGCGACCAGCTCCTTGCCGGTACCCGATTCGCCGTTGATCAGCACCGTGATGTTGGAGTGGCTCAGACGGCCGATGGCGCGAAACACTTCCTGCATCGCCGGCGCTTCACCGATGATTTCGGGCGTGCGGGTCAGCGTGGGCGCGACATCCAGACCTTGCTGCTCTTGAGCGTGCTGATTGGCGCGCTTGACCAGCGAAACGGCTTCGTCGACGTCGAATGGCTTGGGCAGGTACTCGAACGCGCCGCCCTGGTAGGACGCGACGGCGCTGTCGAGATCCGAATGAGCGGTCATGATGATCACCGGCAGACGCGGATGCTGTTCGCGAATGCGCGCCAGCAGGTCCAGGCCGCTGGCACCGGGCATGCGGATGTCGGAAATGATCACATCCGGCTGCTGACGAGCCAGGCGGCTCATCACCCCGTCAGCGCTGTCGAAGCTCTGCGTGGTCATGCCTTCCTGTTGCAGGGCCTTTTCCAGTACCCAGCGGATGGAACGATCGTCATCTACGATCCAGACAGTTTCACTACGGCTCATGTCGAAGCTGCTCCTTGTTCCAGCGGCAGGAAGATCGAGAAGGTGGTCAGGCCGGGATGGCTTTCGCACTCGATCAGACCCTGATGCTGACTGATGATGTTCTGGGTAATGGCGAGTCCCAGCCCTGTTCCGTCCGGGCGTCCGCTGACCATGGGGTAAAAAATGGTTTCCTGGAGTTCGGCCGGAATCCCTGGGCCGTTGTCGATGATTTCGATCTTGCTGACCAGCCGGTGACGCACATGGCCGATCGTGAACTGGCGCATGGCGCGTGTGCGTAACGTGATCCGGCCCATGCGCAGCTCGTTCTGGCCGCTGATGGCCTGCATGGCGTTGCGCACGATATTGAGCACGGCCTGAATCATCTGCTCGCGGTCGATCAGTACGTCCGGAATACTCGGGTCGTAATCGCGCACCAGAGTGATGCAGCCCTGGCTTTCTGCTTCCACGAGGCTCGACACACGTTCGAGGACCTCATGCACGTTGGTCATCGCCAGCGACGGCAGCTTGTTGGAGCCGAGCATGCGGTCCACCAGATTGCGCAGGCGGTCTGCCTCTTCGATGATGACGTTGGTGTAGTCGCGCAGACTTTCCTCGGGCAGTTCGCGGGCCAGCAACTGCGCCGCGCCACGGATCCCTCCCAATGGATTCTTGATCTCATGAGCCAGGCCACGCACCAGCATCTTGGTGGTTTCCTGCTTGGACAACTGCGCTTCTTCCTTGGTGATGCGCAGCAGACGATCGCGGGGATGAACCTCCAGCAAGAGGAAGGTCTGGCCCTTGTCGAGGATGGGCGTGACAGCGTAGTCGACGGTCAGCGTCTGGCCGGTCAGCGCCGTGAGCATGGCTTCGCGCTTGGTGAAAGGGTGAGCCTGCTCGACTGCCTGGCGAAGGGAATTGAGCGCTTCGGCGGACTCGGTGAACAATTCGCTGATGAACTGCCCGTGGCTGCGCTGGCCGCTAATGGCGAGCAGCATTTCAGCGGCCGGATTCATGTACTCAAGACGCAGGTCAGCGTTGAGCAGAATGGTGGCAGTGGTCAGGTTGTCCAGTAACAGTCGGTGCAGCGCGTCGCTGATAGTCATGAATCGTGTCGACCTCTCTTGGCACATCGCAGGTGCGCAGTGCAGGCGCTGGTGGGTCTTTCAAGGCGTCCAGGCCAGGCGTCCGGTGTCGCTCGACGGCAGGCCGTATCAAGGAGTTGCAAGAACCAAACCAAAGGCTCCGAAAAGAAGCGCTCTTGCGTTCGGAATCGGGATTTCCAGAATTCGCTGCCCGCATACGGCGCTTTTCCAGCCAGGCTGGTGAACCATTATGGGATGCCGTGATACGTCTTGGGGCTCATAGTGCACCAAGGTGGTGCTTGCTTTGAAGAGCCGCCGGTTCAGAAGAACGGCAGGATGCTGACTTCTTCTTCCGGCTTGTCCTTGAGCGGACATTCCAGCCGGACGCCATAATCCTCGGCCTTGCACGGACGCACGGCGCGTTTTTGCGCCAGCGTGACTCGCTGCAAATGGAAAGGCTGATTGGGGGTCTTTTCCACGACACGCCCCCAGGCATCGAAGATCTCCACTGACAGCTGATGCGTGCCCCGGTCGATGTTGTGCAGGGCAAACACCGGGCTCCGGCCCGGCTCTCCGATGGCCTGGCCGTCTAGCATCAGGCGATACAAATGACCCGCTTGCAAGGGCGGCTCACTGGTAACGGTGACCAAGACATCGCCGCTGGTGCTGCTGACCACCGAATCAGGCTCGGGGGTGAGAATCCTCAGCAACTGATAATGCGCCAAGGGCGGCGCGGCTGGCGCTGACTGGGGCTGGCGGGGTTGGGGGCTCCGCGCGGGCGGCGCGCCGCTCATGCTGTTGCTCGGCGCGATCTGCACTCGCTGGGCATGCTTGCGAGGCTGATCGGTGAAGACCCGATTGCCGTTGGCGTCGATATAGGTATACACATCCGCCGACGCCAGCAGGCTCCAGAGCGAGAGCGCGCACGCCAGCAGGCGCGCCTCAAGGCCGATTGACATGGACTCGCTGCACCGTGAGCGTGAGGGTCGGACTTTGCTGGATAACGCCATCGGCATCCCGCGCGACGACCGCGAAGCTGTGTTCGCCCCGGTCGATGTTCACTACCTGGAAGCGAGGGATGTTGGAAGGTGGTCCATAAGGCTCGCCATCTACCACTAGTTGCAGGAAATGCCCCGGTCTCAGGCGAGGCTCGATTTTTACTCCGACGGTAAACGTTCCGTTGTTTGCGCGCAGTGCTTCGTCGACGGGCAGGTCGGTGAGTTCGAGGGTGCTGTAGGCGGCCTGGGGTGGTTCGGCAGTATCCGCTTGCCGAGTCTGCGGGGCCTGAGAAGACGGAGCGGGGGGCTCGATGCTGTTAAGTGGCGGCAGCTCGACAGTCCGGGCCTTGATCCCGTCCGGCGGCTGATTGCTGTAGGCCGTATTGCCTTGAGCGTCCGTGTATTTATAGATCTCTGCGGCGACAGGCAGGCTGACCACCAGCAACAGGCAAACCAGGCTTCGATACATGCAATTCTCGAATCGAATGGTGCGAATGGGCATCAGCATAAATCACATCCGGTGCCGCGTCAGTTCGAGGCTTGAAACAGTAAAGCCCCCCGAAGGAGGCCTTTTGACTATGCCATGATGGCCGACGAACAACTGTAGGCCGCAACGCGTCAGTTTGAAGCGCCCTTGGGTGCACACAAACCGGCTGTCGCGAGGACAAGCGCCTGATCGTGAATCGGATCGATGCTGTGGCGCTTGAGGCCGGCGCTCAGAAGGCTGGCGCATTCAGGAGCGTTACGCAGCGGCTGAAAATTCGCGTAGGCCTGGAGAAGCTGGGTTTGTAGACGGTCGAGCGCCGGGCGAATGTCCCTGCTCAGGTCTTGCCGTGCTATTTCCGGCGCGTGACCGGCTGTGCGCCATTGTGCATGAAGAGCGTTCTGGACTCGTTTGTTGGCTTCGATCTGAGCGCGGAACAGTTGCTGAACGCTGTCCGCATCCAGTTTAAATTCAGCCGAGCGATTTCTGGCGCTCGCAATGACCTGCTGTTCACGCGGAATGTCTTCGATCGCTTGACCGCTGTCCCACTTGCTCAGTGCCACTTGGTCGGCAACCGCCAGACGTTCGCTGATGGCTTCCAGCAAAGGATCGAGCGGGGCCGGATTCGGCTTAGCGTGAGCGATGTTTCCTGTCAGGCATGCCAGGGCGAGAAGCGTATGGGTCAAAGACAAGCGCATGAAGGTCTCCAGGTCGAACTATCAATAGTTATCGCGGCCCTCTGAGGTCAGGCGGCACCGGGGCTATCATCCGGTTTCATCGCAATCAGCCCGATTGGCCGGGATCGCGAGATGCCGTCATGATGCCTTCTAAGGGTTTGCGATGGCGGTCATTATTTACCGTACTCCATCTTTTTTTGCCCGCAAACGAAAGAGGCCTCCCGAAGGAGGCCTCACTGACGTCAATGGATCTGACGCGACTGGATCAGCAGCTGTAGTACAGCTCGTATTCCAGTGGGTGTACGAAGGTACGTACCTTGATTTCTTCTTCGCTCTTGAGCTCGATGTAGGCATCGATGAAGTCGTCGCTGAATACGCCGCCCTTGGTCAGGAACGCACGGCCTTTGTCCAGCTCTTCCAGAGCTTCTTTCAGGCTGCCGCAAACCTGCGGGATTTCCTTCGCCTCTTCAGGCGGCAGGTCGTACAGGTTCTTGTCGGCTGCATCGCCAGGGTGGATCTTGTTCTGGATGCCGTCGAGGCCGGCCATCAGCAGTGCGGCGAATGCCAGGTACGGGTTGGCCGATGGATCCGGGAAGCGTGCTTCGATACGACGGCCGCGTGGGCTGGAGACGTAAGGAATACGGATCGACGCGGAGCGATTGCGAGCCGAGTAGGCCAGCATCACTGGAGCTTCGAAACCTGGGACCAGACGCTTGTAGGAGTTGGTCGACGGGTTGGTGAAGCCGTTCAGTGCCTTACCGTGCTTGATGATACCGCCGATGAAGTACAGAGCGGTGTCGGACAGGCCGGCATAGCCTTCGCCCGCGAAGGTGTTCTTGCCATCTTTGGCGATGGACATGTGGACGTGCATACCCGAACCGTTATCGCCATACAGTGGCTTGGGCATGAAGGTCGCGGTGCGGCCGTAAGCGTCGGCAACGTTGTGTACGCAGTACTTGAGGGTCTGAACTTCGTCAGCCTTCTTGACCAGGGTGTTGAACTTGACGCCGATTTCGTTCTGGCCGGCAGTCGCCACTTCGTGGTGGTGAACTTCGACGACCTGACCCATTTCTTCCAGAGCGTTGCACATTGCGGTGCGGATTTCGTGGTCATGGTCGAACGGCGGAACCGGGAAGTAGCCGCCTTTCACGCCTGGACGGTGGCCCTTGTTGCCGCCTTCCACGTCCTGGTCGGACATCCACGAGCCTTGCTCGGAGAAGATCTTGAACATGGAACCGGAGATGTCGGACTTGAACTTCACTTCGTCGAAGATGAAGAACTCAGGCTCGGGACCGGCGAAGACGGTGTCACCGATACCGGTCGACTTCAGGTATTCCTCGGCGCGGTGGGCGATGGCGCGCGGGTCGCGATCGTAGCCCTGCATGGTCGAAGGCTCGATGATGTCGCAGACCAGGATCAGGGTCGGCTCTTCGGTGAACGGATCGAGCACGGCGGTTTCGTCGTCCGGCAGCAGGATCATGTCGGAAGCTTCGATGCCTTTCCAGCCGGAGATGGAGGAACCGTCGAACATTTTGCCAACTTCGAAGAAGTCGTCTTCCAGCGCATCGCGTGCTGGCATGGTCACGTGGTGCTGAGTACCTTTGGTGTCCGTGAAGCGCAGATCAATCCATTTAACGTCATGATCTTTGATGAGTTGAACCGACTTCGACATAGTGTCCTCCGGGTGGCTAAGAGCCGAATTCTAGTGATCGACTCTCGAAAATGTGGTGATGCCGGCGCAGATACTCTGCCAAGGCTACCTGCCTCACAAGGGAGCAATTTGCATGCCAGTGCCCCGAGATGGGCGCGATGCCTCAAAGACAAGCATTTACGGGGGCAGTGGGCTGCATTCGACAATAAGTGCGCACCTTAATGGCGCCTTGATTCACACCAGTGACTCATTATGGTGCATCGATGACCGGCCGTACGATAACTGGTTAAACCTTGAGCAATTTCCGCTATAATCCGCGCCCCCTCTTTTCCGGCCGGCATTCAACGCACCGTTTCCATGAAGCTAATCGTCAAGGTTTTCCCAGAAATCACCATCAAAAG
Organism: Pseudomonas sp. JDS28PS106; assembly: GCF_036706555.1. Lineage (NCBI taxonomy): Bacteria > Pseudomonadati > Pseudomonadota > Gammaproteobacteria > Pseudomonadales > Pseudomonadaceae > Pseudomonas > Pseudomonas sp. JDS28PS106. Next base: position 191,763 of record NZ_JBAJGT010000004.1, read on the forward strand.
CCCACCGGTCCGCAAGAAATTCATCCGGCAACTGGGCAAGAACATCCGTACCGTTCTGCGTGAACTGGACGCGGATATCGTCGTGGGTGGCGTCTGGGACAATCTGGAAGTCGAAACGCAGTCGACCGATCCGAAGATCCTGCACGGCATCACCGAGCGCCTGAGCTGCATGCCGGGCATCGCCAACTTCCTGCAGGTGGCCGAATACCCCTTGGGCGACATGGACGACATCGTTGCCCGCTGCAAGGCGCATTACGGCGACCTGCTGCCCGGCAAGATGTTCTCGGTCCGCTGCAAGCGCGCCGGTCGCCATCCGTTCAGTTCGATGGACGTGGAAAAATACGTCGGCAGCCAGTTGCGTCAGCAGTGCGGCGCCGCCGGTATCGAGCTGCGCAAGCCGGAAATCGTGGTGCGCATGGAAATCCGCGATCAGCGCCTGTTCGTCATCCACGATCAGCACAAGGGCCTGGGCGGCTACCCGCTGGGGTCGCTGGAACAGACGCTGGTCCTGATGTCCGGTGGTTTCGACTCCACCGTGGCGGCCTATCAGATCATGCGCCGCGGACTGATGGCGCACTTCTGCTTCTTCAACCTGGGCGGCCGCGCCCATGAGCTAGGCGTGATGGAAGTCGCGCATTTCATCTGGAAGAAGTACGGCAGCTCTCATCGAGTGCTGTTCGTCAGCGTGCCTTTCGAGGAAGTTCTCGGAGAAATCCTGGAAAAAGTCGATAACAGTCATATGGGTGTAGTTTTGAAGCGTATGATGTTACGCGCTGCATCCGCTGTCGCCGAACGTCTGGAAATGGACGTGCTGGTCACCGGCGAAGCGATTTCACAGGTTTCCAGCCAGACGCTGCCGAACCTGTCGCTGATCGACTCGGCCACCGACAAGCTGGTCCTGCGACCTTTGATCGCAAGCCACAAACAGGACATCGTCGACCTGGCAAACGAGATCGGCACCGCCGACTTCGCCCGGCACATGCCCGAGTACTGCGGGGTGATTTCGGTCAACCCCAAGACCCATGCCAAGCGCAACCGCGTCGAGTATGAAGAGCAACAGTTCGACATGGCGATCCTCGAGCGGGCACTGGAGCGCGCGAAGCTGGTTCCGATCGATCGGGTCATCGACGATCTGAGCCGCAGCGTCGAGATCGAAGAGGTCAGTCAGGCGCTGGCCGGTCAGGTCATCATCGACATCCGTCATCCGGATGCCCAGGAAGACCAGCCCTTGCAAGTGTCGGGTATCGAGATACAGACCGTGCCGTTCTATGCATTGAACAGCCGTTTCAAGGAACTGGATAACACGCGCCAGTACCTGTTGTATTGCGACAAAGGCGTCATGAGCCGCCTGCATGCTCATCATTTGCTCAGTGAGGGGCATGCCAATGTGCGCGTATATCGACCGAGCTAAGTGCCCGGGGCTGTTTGCCTGTGGCCTGCGTCACCGGCCCCCCGACACCAGTCGCCAAGCCGTAACGGCTTTTGCCGACTCTTAACTGTTAAATGGCTGTCTGTTTTCAGTCAGCAGACCGAATCCTCTGATCGAGATACACAAGTGATCGAAAATCTACGCAACATCGCCATCATCGCTCACGTTGACCATGGTAAAACCACCCTGGTCGACAAACTCCTGCGTCAGTCCGGCACTCTTGAGCGCAACGAGCTCAACGACGAGCGCGTCATGGACTCCAACGACCAGGAAAAAGAGCGCGGCATTACCATTCTCGCGAAGAACACCGCGATCAACTGGAACGGCTACCACATCAACATCGTCGACACCCCCGGCCACGCCGACTTCGGTGGTGAAGTAGAGCGCGTCATGTCGATGGTCGACTCCGTGCTGCTGCTGGTCGACGCTCAGGACGGCCCTATGCCGCAAACCCGTTTCGTGACCAAGAAGGCTTTCGAAGCCGGCCTGCGTCCGATCGTGGTCATCAACAAGGTCGACCGTCCGGGCGCGCGTCCTGACTGGGTTCTGGACCAGATCTTCGACCTGTTCGACAACCTGGGCGCCACCGACGAACAGCTGGACTTCAAAGTCGTTTACGCTTCCGCGCTGAACGGTATTGCCGGTCTGGATCACACCGACATGGCCGAAGACATGACCCCGCTGTACCAGTCGATCGTCGACAACGTACCTGCGCCGTCGGTTGACCGTGATGGTCCGTTCCAGATGCAGATCTCCGCTCTGGACTACAACAGCTTCCTGGGCGTCATCGGTGTTGGCCGTATCGCTCGCGGTCGCGTCAAGCAGAACACTCCGGTCGTCGCCATCGACACCGAAGGCAAGAAGCGCAACGGCCGTATCCTGAAGCTGATGGGTCACCACGGTCTGCACCGTGTAGACGTTGAAGAAGCGGCTGCGGGCGACATCGTCTGCATCAGCGGTTTCGACGAACTGTTCATCTCCGACACTCTCTGCGACCCGACCGCCGTCGAAGCGATGAAGCCGCTGACCGTCGACGAGCCGACCGTTTCCATGACCTTCCAGGTCAACGACTCGCCTTTCTGCGGTAAAGAAGGCAAGTTCGTGACCAGCCGTAACATCAAGGAGCGTCTGGACAAGGAGCTGCTGTACAACGTTGCCCTGCGCGTTGAAGAAGGCGACTCCGCCGACAAGTTCAAGGTTTCCGGCCGTGGTGAGCTGCACCTCTCGGTTCTGATCGAAACCATGCGTCGCGAAGGCTTCGAAATGGCTGTAGGCCGTCCGGAAGTCATCATCCGCGAAGTGAACGGCGCCAAGCAGGAACCGTTCGAAAACGTCACCATCGACATCCCTGAAGAATCCCAAGGCAAGGTCATGGAAGAGATGGGCCTGCGTAAGGGCGACCTGACCAACATGGCGCCGGATGGCAAAGGCCGTGTACGTCTGGAATACAACATCCCTGCTCGCGGTCTGATCGGTTTCCGTAACCAGTTCCTGACCCTGACCAACGGTGCAGGCATCCTGACTTCGATCTTCGATCGCTACGACACCATGAAGTCCGGCCACATGTCCGGTCGTCAGAACGGCGTACTGGTTTCGGTCGAAACCGGCAAGGCACTGACCTACTCGCTGGAAACCCTGCAGGCGCGTGGCAAGCTGTTCATCGAACACGGCCAGGACATCTACAACGGTCAGATCATCGGTCTGAACAGCCGTGACAACGACCTGGGCGTCAACCCTACCAAGGGCAAGAAGCTCGACAACATGCGCGCTTCCGGCAAGGACGAGACCATCGCTCTGGTTCCGCCGGTTCGTCACACCCTCGAACAGGCTCTGGAATTCATCCAGGACGACGAGCTGTGCGAAGTGACGCCGAAGTCGATCCGTCTTCGCAAGAAGATCCTCGACGAAGGCGAGCGTACCCGCGCTGCCAAGAAAGCCAAGAACTGATACCGGTTCCGGCTGAATGAAAACGCCCCCTGCCGCAAGGCCGGGGGCGTTTTTTTATGTCGTTGCACTCACCTGTAGGAGCCAGCTTGCTGGCGATCTGGCGCGAAGCGGCAGTCAGACGATTCGGTTCAGGTAAACCGTGTCATCGTCTATCGCCAGCAAGCTGGCTCCTACAAGTAAGGCATCAGAACTTCAGCGGCACCCGGCCGGAGTTGGCGTTCAGCGTGCCGCTGCTCTGGCGCTCGACTGCCTTGGGTTTGTAGGCGCAATAGCCTGGGCGCGGGCCGATCTTCGGATGGTTGCGGCAAGTGTCCGGGCGCTTGTCATAGATCGTGCAAAGGCGGCTCTTGCGGTCAAGGTACAGGCAGTCGTTGTTGCTCATGCGCTGCAGCGTGAAGATTTCCGATTTCTGGTTGTAGCGCTCGACGATACCTTCCTTCTGCAACCGCTTGGCGATGTTCTTCGCCGGCTCACCACGTTCGAACTCGTCGACCAGGCCGATGCGGATCAGGTCCTTGATCTTCACTTCGACCGGCAAGGTGCAGCAACTCGATATGCAGCCCCCGCACATGTGGCTGGAGTACTTGGCCCAGGTATCGAGACGGTCGATCTCTGCGGCGGCGATCAAGGTCGATTTCATTTGAATTCAGGCTTCCGGGTGAATCGGGCGCGCGATCATACAGCGTGGCGGCGGAGTTGTCCGCGAATCCTCTGTTTCGTAGACCGGCGGATCGCATCGCCAGCAAGCTGGCTCCCACAGGATTGTGATCTACGCCCCAAATGTTGGACACCCATCCATCATTTGGGGCGCCAATCATTACCCGTGGGAGCCAGCTTGCTGGCGATGCGGTCAATCGGCTTTTGCGATCAGATCCGCGAGATCACCAACCGCTTCCTGCCGCTCCGCCTGATCCAGCCTTGGGCGCGGATTGAGGGATGACCACTGGGGATGCGCGCGTGACCTGCTCAAGGGCTCGGGAAGCCGGCCCTGGCGCCAGGTCTTGTCGTCGGGGGAGGTCAGCTCGATGCTGTTCATGGCCGCATGACCCCGGACCCCGAGCGCGATCATCAGATGCCGCTGGCGCAATGCAAGCAGGCGCAGCACGCCTTCGTCGACAGTCAGTTCCCGATGGCCCTTGATCTTGCCCAGCAAACGGCCTCCATAACTGCGTGCCGTTTGCAGCGCGCCACCCGCAATCGCACCCACCAGGGCGGCCGCGCCGAGGGTAATGCCGCCGACCATCAGGTCGACGCCGGCGCCCGCTGCAGCGCCTGCCGCCACACCGCCGCCCACGCGGATGCCCAGATGCTTGAGCGTCTCGGGGTTGAACAGATCGTCGCCCCAGCGGCCATCCATCAACGGCAGGTCACTGGTGGTGACGTCATCCTTGCGAAACGCATACAGCTTGAGCAGCGCATCGACGCAACGCTGTTCCCGCTGCCGAATCGCCTGACGGAGCGCCTCGACGGCCTGCGCTTCAGCGGCGGCGTCTGTCTCGACGCTACGCCGACACGCCGCGCAGTCGATGAGCATGTCGGCGATCAGCCGCGCGGCGCTCTGACGACGTGCCTGGCGCTGCGCTTCCTGATCCTCGATCAGCCGCTCCAGCTGAGGGCGTGCGTTTTCCAGCATCAGCGCAAGGCTTTCATAAAGACGTCGGCCGCCGTCTTCTGGCGGCGCGACACTGTCGAAACGCACCAGCGCGTGCAGGCCCAGTCGTGACAGCGCTTCGCGCCACTCGGGTTCGCGATGATCCCGACTGGTCACGAAATTGAGGACCGGCAACAGCGGCTTGCCGCAGCTGGCCAGCACTTCCAGTTCATCGCGATATTTGGACAGCACGGGCTCGCGGGCGTCGATGACATAAAGCCCGGCGTCGGACTCCAGCAGCTGACGCAGTACCTTGGCCTCCTGTTCGAATCGCTGGCGAGCTTCGCTGCCTTCCAGAAACAGGCCCAGCCGCGCCGGTCCGTCGAGGCGCTCGCCGGGACGTTCGAGGCGTTCCAGATGGTCGAGCAGGGCGATGGCGTCTTCCAGCCCGGGCGTGTCGTACAGCTCCAGAACCGGCTGGCCTTCGACGGAAAGCCGCGCGCCTTCGACATGTCGGGTCGTGCTCGGGCGATGGGACACTTCGCCGAAATGCACGTCACCGGTCAGCGTGCGCAGCAGGGAAGTCTTGCCGACGTTGGTATGACCGACCACTGCCAGCTTGAGCGGGCGAAGCTTCGCGGATTCAGTCATGTCCCTTCTCCAGCCAGATCAACGATGCCGTTTCGGACCATGTCAGTTGGTGTTTCTCCAGCGCGGCGTGCCAGTCTTCCAGCCGCTCGGGATCGAGGGGCTGGTCACCGGGAGCCGGCAACAGCCAGATACGTGTTTGCGTGGCGCAGCGCGACAGCTCGGCGATCAAGGCCAGGCTGCCGCGATCCGGCGAGCGCCGCGGGTCGCAGGCGATCAGCAGGCGCGCGGGTGGATGAGTCGTCAGTTGCTCCAGCAGACGATGCCGGGACTCACGGCTGTCCAGCACGCCGGCATTCGCGACAGTTGCCGGCAATTCCGGCGGCCAGGGATGCTGACCGTCCAGTTCGATGGCGACGAGCACGCCTCCATCGCTTTGCGCAAGGTTCGCGCCGGACTGGACTTCGTGAAGCAGGGCAGGAGCCGCGTCGTTCACGCCGAGTCGTTCGCTGCTGGGCATCAGGCTTTCACGCAGTTCTGCGTAACCGGGTAATTCGACGTCCAGCTTCAAGCCGGCCCGCCCGCGCTTCCAGCGCCACAGGCACAGGAGCGCCATCAGCAGACGCGGCACAATCCCGTACACCAGCAGCACGCCCACCAACCAGGCCGCCCAGGCCTGGCGAGCCTGTTCGATGCCCAGCACGCCGTTGCCGCTGGCGCGAATCATGGCTTCGTCCGGCACGCTGAACCCCAGCATTGCCGGCAGGGTGCCAAGCGCTTGAGTCAGGGCCACGAAAGTGTCGCCGCCGAGAATAGTCGTTTCCCAGACGAAGCCGTAGCGACGGGTCGCCATCAGTGCCAGCAGCAGCGTCATTGCACTGAGCAGCGCGACCAGCCACAGGCCATGGACCAGCAGACCTAGCGCCCAGCGATTCAGCCGGCGACGTTGCAACAGCAGGATCAGTGCCGGGGCCAATTGCGCAGCCTGGGCGTCGCGCGCCAGCTTTCCGCTCAGCCATAACCAGAGGCGACCAAGCGCGCCATCGCCGCGCCCGGCAAATACCAGCCCCAGCACCCAGCCGATCAACAGCATCAGGTTCAAGCCGAGCAGGCTTCCCAGCGCCCAGAACACGTTGACCGGCGTCTGCCCGTCGCCTAGCGCGGCGAACGCCAGACCGGCGCCGCTGATGACGGCGAACAGCGCCAGCGCCAGCAGAGCCAGACGCGCGCCCTGTTTCCAGTGGCGCAAAGCGCTCAGCATGCCGTCACGCTCGGCCAGCCAGAGTGCGCGGTGAGTGATGCGGGCGGGCAGATCGCCCTCGGCGGCACGGGCCCGGCGATTGGCTTCCTGATCGTCAAGCGTGCCGGCCTGCTGTTCACGCAGGCGCACGGCTTCGGTCAGCCACAAGGTATCGAGTGGGGTCAGAGCAGTCACACGGCGTCTCTTCAAAAAATTCAGCGGTGAGGATAACCGCAGTGATGGGACTGAGTATCGTGTATCTCGGTTCAGTCTGATCCGGGCGCGGCTCTGTTATCCTGCGCGCCATGAATACACATCTCCCTCTCAGCCTGATTGCCGCGCTTGGTGAAAACCGGGTGATCGGCGTCAACAACTCCATGCCCTGGCATCTGCCGGGGGACTTCAAATATTTCAAGGCCACCACGCTGGGCAAGCCGATCATCATGGGTCGCAAGACCTGGGATTCGCTAGGTCGGCCGTTGCCGGGGCGTTTGAACCTGGTGGTCAGCCGTCAGGCTGAGCTGGTCCTGGAAGGCGCCGAGGTTTTCCCTTCGCTGGAGGCCGCAATGGCGCGCGCCGAACAGTGGGCGCGGGAGCAGGGGGCAGACGAGATCATGCTGATCGGCGGCGCTCAGCTTTACACCCAGGCGCTGGCGCAAGCCGATCGGCTGTATCTGACACGAGTGGCGTTGAGCCCGGAAGGCGATGCGTGGTTTCCGGAGTTCGATCCGGCGCAGTGGAAGCGGGTTTCGAGTGTGGAGAATCCGGCGGTTGACGACAAACCGGCTTATGTTTTCGAGGTGTGGGAACGTCAGGCGTAACAGGGGCTGCTTTGCAGCCCATCGCCAGCAAGCTGGCTCCTACGACGTCGAGTGTAGGAGCCAGCTTGCTGGCGATTAAGCGGTTCCCGAAAATTACGGAACCAGCTTATCCAGCAGCGCCTTGTCTCGCACCGCGCCCTTGTCGGCACTGGTGGCAAGCAGGGCATAAGCCTTGAGCGCGGTCGTCACCTTGCGTGGACGCTGCTCGACCGGCTTCCAGCCTTTCTTGTCCTGCTCGGCGCGGCGTTCAGCCATTTCCGCGTCATCGATCAGCAGATTGATCGAGCGATTCGGAATGTCGATCAGCACTTTGTCGCCGTCCTGAACCAGGCCAATCGCGCCGCCCGCCGCCGCTTCCGGAGAGGCGTGGCCGATGGACAGGCCCGAGGTACCACCCGAGAAACGACCGTCGGTGAGCAGCGCGCAGGCTTTGCCCAGGCCCTTGGACTTGAGGTACGAAGTCGGATAGAGCATTTCCTGCATGCCCGGCCCGCCTTTGGGGCCTTCGTAGCGGATGATCACGATATCGCCAGCCTGGACTTCATCGGCCAGGATGCCGCGTACCGCGCTGTCCTGGCTTTCGAAGATCTTGGCGTTGCCTTCGAAAACGTGGATCGACTCATCCACGCCAGCGGTTTTCACCACGCAGCCGTCCAGCGCGATGTTGCCGTAAAGCACAGCCAGACCGCCTTCCTGCGAATACGCGTGTTCCACGCTACGGATGCAGCCGTTCTCGCGGTCGTCGTCCAGGCTTTCCCAACGGGTCGACTGACTGAACGCGGTCTGGGTCGGGATACCCGCAGGGCCGGCCTTGAAGAAGGTATGCACCGCTTCGTCGTCGGTCTGGGTAATGTCCCATTTGGCGATGGCTTCTTCCATCGAAGGGCTGTGTACGGTCGGCAGATCGGTATGCAGCAGACCGCCGCGAGCCAGCTCGCCGAGGATGCTGAAAATGCCGCCGGCGCGGTGCACGTCTTCCATGTGGTACTTCTGGATGTTCGGCGCGACCTTGCACAGCTGCGGAACCTTGCGCGACAGGCGGTCGATGTCACGCAGGTCGAAATCGACTTCGGCTTCCTGCGCCGCAGCCAGCAGGTGCAGGATGGTGTTGGTCGAGCCGCCCATGGCAATGTCCAGCGTCATGGCGTTTTCGAACGCCTTGAAGTTGGCGATGTTGCGCGGCAGAACCGACGCATCGTTCTGGCCGTAGTAGCGTTTGCAGAGTTCGACGATGGTGCGGCCGGCGGTCAGGAACAGCTGCTCGCGATCGCTGTGGGTCGCCAGTGTCGAGCCGTTGCCCGGCAAGGCCAGACCCAGGGCTTCGGTCAGGCAGTTCATCGAGTTGGCGGTGAACATGCCGGAGCACGAACCGCAGGTCGGACAGGCGCTGCGCTCGTACTCCGCGACCTTTTCGTCGCTGGCGCTGCTGTCGGCGGCGATGACCATGGCATCCACCAGGTCCAGACCGTGGCTGGCGAGCTTGGTCTTGCCGGCTTCCATCGGGCCGCCGGAAACGAAGATCACCGGGATGTTCAGGCGCAGCGCGGCCATCAGCATGCCAGGGGTGATCTTGTCGCAGTTGGAAATGCAGACGATAGCGTCGGCGCAGTGCGCGTTGACCATGTACTCGACGGAGTCGGCGATGATCTCGCGACTCGGCAGCGAATACAGCATGCCGTCGTGGCCCATGGCGATGCCGTCGTCCACCGCGATGGTGTTGAATTCCTTGGCGACGCCGCCGGCGCGCTCGACTTCACGCGCGACCAGCTGACCCATGTCCTTGAGGTGGACATGGCCGGGTACGAACTGCGTGAAGGAGTTGGCGATGGCGATGATCGGTTTCTTGAAGTCTTCGTCCTTCATCCCCGTGGCGCGCCACAAGGCACGAGCGCCGGCCATGTTGCGGCCGTGGGTGGAGGTTTTCGAGCGGTAATCAGGCATTGGAGCACTCCGGCAAATAAGGCTAATCAGTGAAGGGAGTGAGCTTCTATTGACGTCGCCCGTGAACGGCAGTGACCGAAGACAGCGACGAAACCGACACCCACGGGATCACCGTGCGCTCGGCCTGAGCTCATAAACCCGCCGGGGGATGACTGGCGATGAATGTGGCCGATTCTACACCTGTCGCGCGCTCGTGGTCAGCCCATGGGGATGAAACACCGCGCCGTCTGGCGTTGCCGCCGCTTCGCGGCAGATCGCGGCTGAAGCCGCTCCTACGGGGTGTAGGAGCGGCTTCAGCCGCGATAAGGCGATATCAGCTATTGGGCAACAACCGGCAGGTGATGCTCTTGATGTAGCGCGTTTCGACGATCGCCGGGTGAACCGGATGGTCAGGGCCCTGGCTGCCGCGTTCCAGGAATTGGATGTTGCGGTCCAGGTGACGGGCGCTGGTCAGGAGGATGTTCTGCAGGTCGTCTTCAGGCAGGTGCATCGAGCAGGATGCGCTCACCAGAATGCCGTCCTTGGTGAGCAGGCGCATGGCCTGTTCGTTCAGGCGGCGGTAGGCGCCTTCGCCATTCTTCAGGTCCTTCTTGCGCTTGATGAACGCGGGCGGGTCGGCCACGATCACGTCGAAGCGTTCTTCACCGGCCTTGAGTTCTTTCAGGGCCTCGAACACGTCGCCTTCGATGCAGGTAAGCTTTTCCGCAAAGCCGTTCAGCGACGCGTTGCGCTCCACGCCATCGAGGGCAAAGGACGAAGCGTCGACACAGGTCACATCAGTGGCGCCGAACGCGGCTGCCTGAATACCCCAGCCGCCGATGTAGCTGTACAGGTCCAGCACGCGCTTGCCTTTGACGTAGGGCGCGAGGCGCGCGCGGTTCATGCGGTGGTCGTAGAACCAGCCGGTCTTCTGGCCGTCCATGACCGGCGCTTCGAACCTGACGCCGTTCTCTTCCAGCGCCACCCATTCTGGAACGGCGCCGTAGGCGGTTTCGACATAGCGAGTGAGACCTTCGGCATCACGCGCCGCCGAATCGTTCTTGAACAGAATGCCGCTTGGCTTGAGCACTTGAATCAGCGCCGCCAGCACGTCTTCCTTGTGGTTTTCCATGGTGGCGGATGCCAACTGGACGACCAGAATGTGATCGAAGCGATCCACGACCAGCCCCGGCAGCAGGTCCGAGTCGCCATACACCAGGCGATAGAAGGGCTTGTCAAACAGACGCTCACGCAAGGACAGCGCGACGTTCAGGCGGTGCACCAGCAGCGATTTGTCCAGCGGCAGCTTGATGTCGCGTGACAGCAGGCGCGCGCAGATCAGGTTGTTGGGGCTCATCGCCACGATGCCCAGCGGCTTGCCGCCGGCGGCTTCCAGCAGGGCCTGATCGCCCGCGGCAAAGCCGTGCAACGGGGTGGCGGCTACGTCGATTTCATTGCTGTAGACCCACAGGTGGCCGGCACGCAGGCGACGGTCGGCGTTGGGCTTGAGGCGCAAGCTAGGCAGGGACATGACGTCGCTCCGAAAAAAAGAGCGGGATTATAACCCGTCCTCCCGGTCATGGACCGGAAGGACGCGAATTTACTGAGCGGTCTCAGGCCGACAAGGCTTGAATCAGCTCACGATTGAACGCGGGAATGTCGTCCGGCTGGCGGCTGCTGATCAGCTTGCCGTCGGTAACCACTTCCTGATCGACCCAGTTGGCGCCGGCGTTGACCAGATCGTCCTTGAGGGTCTTGTAGCTGGTCATGGTCTTGCCTTTGACCAGCCCGGCGGACACTAGCAGCCAGCCGCCATGGCAGATCACCGCCAGCGGCTTGTCCTGGGCGTTGATGGTTCTGACGATGTGCTGGGCGTCGGTATCCAGGCGGATGGTGTCGGAGTTCTGGACGCCGCCCGGCAGGACCACAGCGTCATAGTTATTGACGTCGGCCGCCTTGAACGTCAGGTCGACCGGGAAATCATCGGCAGGCTTGTCATGGTTCCAGCCTTTGACCTGGCCGTCCTGGCTGGAAAGAATGTCGACCTTCGCGCCGGCCTGTTCGAGCGCTTCTTTAGGTCCGGTCAGTTCCGCCTGTTCGAAACCGTCGGTCACCAGCATCGCGATGCGTTTGCCATTCAGAGCGTTGGACATGAAAACCTCCAGTTATGGGCTTGGGTTCAGCGCGCGGCAGAGCCATTGGCCAAGTGTCCGTGCGCCCGTCTCAAGCATTCCGAAGCCAGACGGTTCTCAAAGTTCAGGAAATGTCCGGTGGTGTCGATAGACCGTTGACCATTAAGACGGCAGAATCGCAGACCGGCCTGGAGTAGATGACAATGTCCGAAGAGTTGACTTCCGATCAGATCCAACAAGCCCTGCAGGGCATCAGCGTGCCCCCGCAGCCCCAGATCATGGTGGATCTGCAGATGGAGCAGTACATGCCCGACCCCGACCTTGGGGTCATCGCGCGGCTGATCTCCCAGGACCCCGGTCTTTCCGGCGCGCTGCTGAAGATCGTCAACTCGGCCCATTACGGGCTGACGAACAAGATTGCGTCGATCCAGCGCGCAGTGAATCTGCTGGGCAGCCGCTCGATCATCAATCTGATCAACGCCCAGTCGATCAAGGGCGAGATGAGCGACGAAACCATCGTCACGCTCAATCGCTTCTGGGACACCGCCCAAGACGTGGCGATGACCAGTCTGACGCTTGCCAAGCGGATCGGCTCGCAGACCGTGGACGAATCCTACGCGCTGGGTCTGTTTCACGACTGCGGCATCCCGCTGATGCTCAAGCGCTTTCCTGACTACATGGACGTGCTGGAAGACGCCTACGCCAAGGCCGGCCCGGATTGCCGGATCGTGGACACGGAAAACCGCAAGTACCAGACCAACCATTCGGTCGTGGGGTATTACACGGCCAAATCCTGGCGCCTGCCCGGTCATGTCAGCGAAGCCATCGCCAACCATCACAACGCGCTGGCGATCTTTCAGGACGATTCCTGCCGCTACGCCAACCTCAAGAACCTGCTCGCCCCGCTGAAAATGGCGGAGCATATCTGCGAGTCCTACCGGGTGCTGGGTAATCAGTCTGAGGACCATGAATGGAATCTGGTCGGCCCGCTGGTGCTCGATTACGTCGGCCTGTCCGGATACGATTTCGAAAACCTGAAAGAGAGCATTCGCGAACTGGGCGCGCGTTGAGCGGCCTCCCGAATCGGCTTTGACGAGTGACACATGCCTGAATTACCGGAAGTCGAAACTACCCGCCGAGGCATCGCGCCTCATCTCGAAGGACAGCGCGTCAGCCGGGTCATCGTCCGCGACCGGCGCCTGCGCTGGCCTGTGCCCGAGGATCTGGATGTGCGCCTGTCCGGCCAGCGCATCGTCGAGGTCGGGCGGCGCGCCAAGTATCTGTTGATCCAGGCCGAGGCGGGCACCCTGATCAGTCACCTGGGCATGTCGGGCAACCTGCGTCTGGTCGAAGCCGGGCTTCCGGCGCTCAAGCATGAGCATCTGGATATCGAGCTGGAGTCGGGCCTGGCCCTGCGTTACACCGATCCACGCCGCTTCGGCGCGATGCTCTGGAGTCTGGACCCGCACAACCACGAACTGCTGATCCGGCTGGGTCCGGAGCCGCTGACCGACCTGTTCGACGGCGAGCGGCTGTTCGAGCGCTCACGGGGCAAGTCCATTGCCGTCAAACCTTTCATCATGGATAACGCCGTGGTGGTGGGGGTCGGCAATATCTATGCGACCGAAGCGCTGTTTGCCGCCGGCATCGACCCGCGCCGCGAAGCCAAAGGCATTTCCCGGCTGCGCTACCTGAAGCTGGCGATCGAGATCAAACGCATACTGGCCTACGCCATCGAGCGCGGCGGCACCACCCTGCGTGACTTCATCGGTGGCGACGGCAAGCCCGGCTACTTCCAGCAGGAACTGTTCGTGTACGGTCGGGGAGGGATGCCGTGCAAGGTCTGCGGCACGACCCTGCGCGAGATCAAACTGGGCCAGCGGGCGAGTGTGTTCTGTCCCAAATGCCAGCGCTGACCCCTAGGTGTGGGAGCCAGCGGGCGGCGATCCGTCTTGCTGGCGATCAAGGCGATAGAAGTGTGGCGCATTCAGCGGCGCATCGCCAGCAAGCTGGCTCCTACGGCACCTTGCTTAATGCTCGACGCTGTTTATAGTGAACAACACTACATCCAGCCGTGCCCGAAGGATCCAGTCATGAGCCTGTTTCGTATTCTTGCTGCCACTCTGGCGATCTTCATCGGGTTGCAGGCGATGCCCGCGGCAGCGAACGATATTCCCGCCGGCAGCGGCGATCCGGTCTACAGCATCCAGAATCCGCCGGCGTTCGCGATGATCGGCGACCTGCTGATTGCCCGCCCGCTGCTGATTGCCGCGACGGTGATCGGAACCGGGCTGTTCGTGGTGGCCGCGCCCTTCGCGGCTGCGGGTGGCAACCTCAAAGCGACAGGCAAGGCGCTGGTGGTGGATCCGGGCAAGGCCGCCTTCGTGCGCTGCCTGGGCTGCACGACCTCAGGCTACGGCAAGAAAGAATAGCCGCGACATTACGCCTTGCCGGTGATGATCCGGTACTTTTCCATCAGCTGTTCTTTGCTTTCGACGCGATTTTCGTCCAGCGGAATGCAATCGACAGGGCAAACCTGCTGGCACTGGGGTTCGTCGTAATGGCCCACGCATTCGGTGCACAGGTTCGGATTGATCACGTAGATCTCCTCGCCTTGTGAAATCGCCTCGTTCGGGCACTCGGGTTCGCAGACGTCGCAGTTGATGCAATCGTCAGTGATGATAAGGGACATGAATCACTCCTGCCGCAGGCCTGGCCGGGGCATATGAAAACCAATGCGGCGAATTGTGCCGCATTAAGCGTCGGTATGCACCTGCGGGTTCAAGTCCAGAGCGTCAGCGCTTGAAACGCTCAGTCAGCGCGTCGGCCACGGCTGGATGCACGAACTTGCTGATATCTCCGCCCAATGCCGCGATCTCGCGCACTAGTGTCGAGGAAATGAACGAATAGCGTTCCGACGGCGTGAGAAACAGACTCTCGACGTCCGGCGCCAGTTGACGGTTCATGTTGGCAAGCTGGAACTCGTATTCGAAATCCGAGACGGCCCGCAGGCCCCGCAGCAGAACGTTGGCATTCTGCTCTTTGGCAAACTGCGCCAGCAGCGTGGAAAAGCCCACCACTTCGACGTTCGGCAAGTGTTTGGTGACTTCGCGAGCCAGTTCAACACGCTGTTCCAGCGGGAACAGAGGGTTTTTCTTGGGGCTGGCGGCAACGGCAATGACCACTTGATCGAACAGGCGCGAGGCACGCTCGACCAGATCTCCATGGCCCTTGGTGATAGGGTCGAAGGTGCCTGGGTACAACACTCGGTTCATCGCGTCGTCCTGGTCGGAGTCCGTTGTGGGACTCGGATGGTATCGCAGCCTTCCCGGTGGGCCAAGCCGCAGCGCAGCAGGTAAAGGTCGTATTGCGCCGATTATCGACCATGTTTGATCCTCGGCCGGGCCGGACGCCGTGTATATTCGATCCATCGCCCAAGAAGATATTTACAAAATGGCTGCACTCGACAATACGGCGTTGAAATCGCTCTCAAAATGCTCATTTACTTTACGTAAACTCCGCTTTTTCGACCGATTTCGCCTTGTCTTGCCTTCGTTCGCCTATTTTGTAAACACCCTCTGGAGTCTGCCATGTCCATCGCGCAACTGATCAGTCCTCGACAACTGGCCGCACGGCAACGAGCACCGGGTGTGGTGATTCTGGATTGCCGCTTCGACCTCGGGGACCCGGATTACGGCCAGCGCTGCTATGCGCTGGGGCATATCGACGGATCGTCCTTCGCGGACCTGGAACGCGACCTGAGCGGGCCGGTGACCAAAGGCAAGACCGGTCGCCATCCGCTGCCTGATCCCGAAACGCTGGTCCAGCGTCTTCAGGCCTGGGGCGTGGACAACGACAGCGAAGTCATTCTTTACGACGATGGCCCCGGCGCCTATGCCGCGCGGGCCTGGTGGCTGCTGGCGTGGCTGGGCAAGCGTGACGGCGTGTCGATTCTCGACGGCGGCCTGAAAGCCTGGCATGCCGCCGGCCTGCCGCTGAGCCTGGACCCGCCGACCCTGCGGCCCGGCACCTTTTCCGGCGAGCCGGACATGTCGCTGGTGCTCAGTGCCGCCCGCTTGCAGGGCCGGCTGGGTCGCGAGGACATGACGCTGATCGATGCGCGTGCCGAACCCCGGTTTCGCGGCGAGGCAGAACCCATCGACCCGGTTGCGGGCCACATCCCCGGTGCGCTGTGTGCCGCGTTCACCGACAACCTGGACGCGGAAGGCCGTTTCCTGCCTCCCGAGCGACTCAGGGAGCGTTTCGCCGAAAAGCTTCAAGGACGTACGCCGGATCAATTGGTGGCCTATTGCGGCTCGGGTGTGACGGCCTGCCATAACCTGTTCGCCCTGTGTCTGGCCGGTTATCCACTGGGCAAACTTTACGCCGGCTCCTGGAGCGAGTGGATTACTGACCCAACGCGGGAGATTGCGACCGGCCCTTGAGGGTGTCTACAAAATGGCTGCGCTCGCCTGTTTTGTAAACACCCTCTGAGCGGTGGATCAGGAGGGGTACGGATTGTCCCGCTCGTGGGCGACGCTCAGCCAGAGGGGAATGCGTCGCTCCAGGTAATAACCGGGTTTTTTCAGGGACCCGTCGACGAACCCGACATGGCCACCCTTGGCGTGCAGTTCGAACTCGGTACAGGCCGACAGCTCGTCAGGCTCCGGCAGGCTGTGGGGAAACACGAACGGATCGTCCGCCGCCTGAATCACCAGCGTTGGCGTGCGGATGCGGCCCAGGAAATATCGGCTTGAGGCGCGACGGTAGTAATCCTGTGCATCCGCGAAGCCGTGCAACGGCGCGGTGACCCGGCCGTCGAAATCCCAGAAGGTGCGCATGTTTTCCAGCGAACCCAGCGCGGACAACTCGGCCAGCCCTTCGCTCAACCCTTCGTGCTGGAAACGGCGCTGTTTCTCGCGGACGTAGGCGACCATTTCCCGCATGAAGTGCCGTTGATAGATCCGCGAGAACCCCTGGCCCATTCGGTCCGCGCTCTCGTCCAGGCGAAAGGGTACCGATACCGCGACGGCGCCGAGCAATTCGCTGTCGGCACCGGCTTCGCCAAGATGCTTGAGCAGCACGTTGCCGCCTAGCGAGTAGCCCACGGCATAGAGTGGCGCCAGCGGACGCAGCGCTCGCAGATGGGCGATCACTTCCGCGAGGTCTTCGCTGGCCCCCGAATGATAGCTGCGCGACAGCAGGTTCGGCTCGCCGGAGCAGCCACGCCAGTTCAGGGCGACACTTGCCCAGCCTTGCGCGGCGAGGGCTTTTTGCAAGCCAGCGACATAGGGCGAATTCGACGAGCCGGTGAGTCCGTGCAGTACCAGCACCAACGGCGCGTCTGCCTGATGCGGGCCATGCCAGTCGAGGTCGAGAAAATCTCCGTCTTCCAGCCACATCCGCTCGCGGGTGCGTTCGAGCGTCGTTCGCTTGCGCCACAACGGCCCCCACAGCGTCTGCAAATGAGGGTTGCTCAAGCCGCGCGCCGGAACGAACGGCGTGGTGAACGAGAGGTGCGAAGACATAGTGGATACAGTCTTGTGGTTCATGAACCGGTGGCTGAGAAAGCTACGTTGCCACTAAGCACGCCGCGATCCAAGAGGGGATGTCCGCCAGTGCGACTGGCGGACCTTGCAAGGGAGGCCTAGCCGCGCTGCCAGAGCGCGTAATACACCTGTCCGGCTTTCTTCTCGCGATGCAGGCGCCAGTTGCCCGGCAACCCTGTCGTCGAGGGCGCGTTTTCACTTTCCGTATAGATCCAGGCGTTGTCCGCCAGCCAGCCTCGGCTTTCCAGCGTGGCGCAGGCCGAAGCCAGCAGCCCCTGGTGGAACGGCGGGTCGAGGAACACGACGTCGAACGGTGTGGCATCCGCGGTTTCCAGATGACGCAAGGCGTCTGCCTGTACCACCTGACCGTTGGTGCAGCGCAGCGTATCGAGATTCTGGCGCAGGCTGGCGATGGCCGTGGGGTTGCTGTCCAGTGCCAGACCAATGCTTGCGCCTCTGGACAGGGCTTCGAAGTACAGAGCGCCACTGCCGGAGAAGACGTCCAGGACCCTGGCACCGGCGATATAAGGCGCCAGCCAGTTGAACAGGGTTTCGCGTACCCGGTCAGGAGTGGGGCGCAGGCCGGGTGCGTCGGGGAAGGTCAGCTTGCGGCTGCCCCATTCCCCGCCGATGATGCGTAGCTGACCCAGGCCGTTATGGCCTTTCGGGCGTGAATTGACCATCAGTGCTCTGGAACTCCGGCAGGTTGTTCTACGGGTTTGTCGACGGGGGCGGGCAGTTCCTTTTGCGCCACAGTCGGTCCGACGGTGACTACCACCATCTTGTCGGCGCTCAGGTGCTTGTTCATCGCGGCCTTGACCTGCTCGACGGTCACGTTCTGCGCCTGGGTCATGTAGTCTTCCAGGTAGGTCAGCGGCAGGTCATAGAAGCCGATGGCGCCCAGTTGGCCGACGATGGCCGAGTTGCTGGCGGCGGTCAGCGGGAAGCTGCCGGTCAGCTCGCGCTTCACGTCGTCGAGTTCTTTCTGGGTCGGGCCCTTGGCAAGGAACTCGCGAACGATGTCCTGCACCAGTTTCAGGGTGTTCTGGCTCATGTCCGCGCGGGTCTGCAGGCCGATCAGGAAAGGACCGCGCACCTGCATGGCGGTGAAGTTCGACGACACGCCATAGGTCAGGCCGCGCTTTTCGCGAACTTCAGTCATCAGGCGACTGCCGAAGCCACCGCCGCCGAGCACCGAATTGCCTACGGTCAGCGCGGCATAGTCCGGATCGTTACGGTCGATGCCCAGTTGCGCCAGCATCAGGTGCGTCTGGTTGGACGGAAACTCGATATGGGTCACGCCTGCCTTGGGTTCGACCGGCGCGGTGGTTTTCGGCAGGGCCGGGCCTTTGGGCAGCGACGCCGAAACCTGGGCGGCAACGGCCTGCGCTTGTTCGCGCGACAGGTCTCCCACCAGCGCGATGACAGCATTGCCCGCGGCGTAGGCTTTGGCATGAAAGGCCTTGAGCTGCGCAATGTCGATGGCCTTGATGCTTTCCGGGGTGCCATCGCTCGGATGGGCGTAAGGGTGATCGCCGTAGACCTTGTCGAACAACGCCTTGCTGGCAATCACACCGGGGTTCTGCTTCTGATACTCGAAGCTGGCGAGCAACTGGTTCTTGATGCGGGCCAGGGAATCTGCCGGAAAGGTCGGCTTGCCGAGCACTTCGCTGAACAGTTTCAAGGCCGGCTCGCGCTTGTCCGGTGCGCTCAGGCTGCGCAGCGAAGCGACCGCCATGTCGCGATAGGACCCGTTGCCGAAGTCCGCTCCCAGCCCTTCGAACCCTTGGGCAATGGCGGTG
This sequence comes from Pseudomonas sp. JDS28PS106, assembly GCF_036706555.1. NCBI lineage: Bacteria > Pseudomonadati > Pseudomonadota > Gammaproteobacteria > Pseudomonadales > Pseudomonadaceae > Pseudomonas > Pseudomonas sp. JDS28PS106. The sequence goes on from NZ_JBAJGT010000004.1 coordinate 210,782, forward strand.
ACGTCCTTGCCCGCGATGCCCTCATTGAGCATCGCGTTGGTCAGGGTAGCGAGGCCGGGGGCGTTTCCGTCCTGGCTGCTGCCCGCCGCGAAGGTCAGGCGCAGATCGAACATCGGCAGTTCGCGGGCCTCGACGAACAGCACTTTCGCGCCTTCGGCGGTCTGCCAGGTCTGGATGTTCAGATCGCGGCGAGCCGGGGCCTTGCCGTTCAATTCCTTGAGGGTCTGCAGCTTGCTGCCCAGCGCCGGCGTGGAGGCAGCCTGGGGCGCGGCGCTCGAAGCGGCGTTGTCGGCCATGGCGAATGGGGCGCCGAGCGTGGTGGCGAGAGCCAGGCCAAGCAGCGCGTGACGTGATGCGGTGCGCTTGATCATTGGGCTTTCTCCTCGGGCAGAACGTGCGCGATGCTCAGGCGCTCGCGGCTGAAATAGGTGCTGGCGGCTTTCTGAATGTCCTCGGGCGTGACGCTCTGCAGCGCCTGGACCTCTTCGTCCATCAGTTTCCAGGACAGGCCGACGGTTTCCAGCTCGCCGATCATGGTGGCCTGGCTGGTGATGGAGTCGCGCTCATAGATGACTTCGGCGATCACCTGGGCGCGGACCCGCTCCAGTTCCTCTTTGGAAGGCGCCTTGGTCTTCAGTTCGTCCAGCTGACGCCAGATGCCGGCTTCCACGTCGGCCAGGGTCTTGCCTTTCTGGACGTTGGGCGTGGCGCTGATCATGAACAGGCTGTCGCCGCGGGCATAACCGTCGTACTGCGCCGCGGCGCCGGAAACCAGTTCTTCGCCGCGTTCCAGGCGGGTAGGGATCCGCGCGCTGTAGCCGCCGTCGAGCAGGGCCGCGATCAGGCGCAGAGCATTCACCGAGCGCTGGTCTTCAGCCGTCGCCACGCTGGGCACGTTGAAACCGTACATCAGGCTGGGCAACTGGGTCTGCACATGCAGCGTGATATGACGCTCGCCCGGCTCCGCCAGCTCCAGGGGCTTCTTGGACGGTGGCACTTCGCGGCGCGGAACCGGGCCGAAGAACCGCTGCGCCAGGGCCTTGACCTCGTCGGGCTTGACGTCGCCGACCACGACCAGTGTCGCGTTGTTCGGCGCGTACCAGGATTCGTACCAGTGACGCAGCTCTTCGACCTTCATGCGGTTCAGATCCGCCATCCAGCCGATGGTCGGGGTGTGATAACCGCTGGCCGGGTAGGCCATGGCCTTGAAGCGTTCGAAAGCCTTGCTCATCGGCTTGTCGTCGGTGCGCAGGCGGCGCTCCTCCTTGATGACCTCGATTTCCCGGCTGAACTCGTCGGCAGGCAGCTTGAGGGTCGCCATGCGGTCGGCTTCCAGCTCCAGCGCGACGCTCAGGCGGTCGCGGGCCAAGACCTGGTAATAGGCGGTGTAGTCATCGCTGGTGAACGCATTCTCTTCGGCGCCCAGGTCGCGCAGGATCAGCGAGGACTCGCCCGGGCCGGTCTTGCTGCTGCCCTTGAACATCATGTGTTCCAGGGCGTGGGACAGCCCGGTCTGGCCCGGCGTCTCGTAGCTGGAGCCGACCTTGTACCAGATCTGCGAGACCACGACCGGCGCCCGGTGGTCTTCGCGGACGATGACTTTCAGGCCGTTGTCGAGCGTGAATTCATGAGTGGGTTGCGGATCGGCGGCCAGTGCTGTCAGGGGCAGACAAATCGTGCTGAGCAGCAGGCCTGCGGCGCGGCGGGCTAGAGCATTCATTCGTAGTTCGAACCTGTAGGACGGCCCGCGTGAACTTAGCGTCGGCGGGCGCGGGGGTGTTAGGATACTGATCCGTTTGCGACAGAAACAGCCTCCACTGGCCGAAACCACATGAAACCTGTGTCCGGGCGCAGTCGAATGCCACCCGCATGGTACGGTGAGCCAGTGAACAAGCGGTCTTTAATGCAGTCTGTTTTTCATGTCAGAATTTTCCGGAGCGCTCTCTGGCGCTTCGCTACCTTGAGATAGCCGTCCTCCATGTTTGGTTCCAACGACGACAAGAAGAACCCAGCCCCGGCTGGCGAGAAGAAAGGCCTGTTCGGATGGCTGCGCAAGAAGACGCAGCCGGTCGAGCCGCAGCCGCAGGAAACCCCCGTTACCGAGTCCGCGCAGGGCGCGCAGACGCCGCTGCCGACCGAAGCGCCGCCCGCTATTGCGCCGGTCGCGACCGCTCCGGCTCCCGCGCCGCATGAGGAAGTACCGCCGGGCGAACCCGTGGCTCAGCCCTGGCTGACATTGCCGGTGGCCGACGAATCAGTGGCGCTGATCGACGAACTCGAGCCTGCCGTGCCGCCGCCGCTGCCGAAACAGGACGAGCCGCGCCCGACCGCGCAGCAAGCGAACGTCGAAGAGACCGCCTCCGAGCCGGCGCTGGATGTCATGCCTGTCAGCGTGCCGGAGCCGGTGCTGGTGGCGCCCGAGCCGACCCCGGCTCCCGTGCTTGAACAGCCTCAGGCCGCGCTGCCGGAGCCTGTCGTTGAAACGCTGCCCGTCGAAGCGGCTCCTGTCGAGGTGCCCAAGGCTGCCGAGACCGAAACGGCCAAGGTGGGCTTCTTCGCCCGCCTCAAGCAGGGCCTGTCCAAGACCAGCGCCAGCATCGGCGAGGGGATGGCGAGCCTGTTCCTGGGCAAGAAAGCCATTGATGACGACCTGCTCGAAGAAATCGAAACCCGTCTGCTGACCGCCGATGTCGGTGTCGAAGCGACCTCGGTCATCATTCAGAGCCTGACCCAGAAGGTTGCCCGCAAGCAGCTGACCGACGCGCAGGCGCTCTATACCTCCCTGCAGGGCGAGCTGGCGGCCATGCTCAAGCCGGTCGAACAGCCGCTGGTCATCAAGGCCGAGCACAAGCCATACGTGATTCTGGTCGTGGGCGTGAACGGCGCGGGCAAGACCACCACCATCGGCAAGCTCGCCAAGAAGCTGCAGCTGGAAGGCAAGAAGGTGATGCTGGCGGCGGGCGACACCTTCCGTGCCGCCGCCGTCGAGCAGTTGCAGGTTTGGGGCCAGCGCAACCAGATCCCGGTGATCGCCCAGCACACCGGCGCGGATTCGGCTTCGGTGATCTTCGACGCCGTACAGGCTGCCAAGGCGCGCGGCATCGACGTGCTGATCGCCGACACCGCCGGCCGCCTGCACACCAAAGACAATCTGATGGAAGAGCTCAAGAAAGTGCGCCGCGTGATCGGCAAGCTCGATGAGCAGGCGCCTCACGAAGTGCTGCTGGTTCTGGATGCCGGCACCGGTCAGAACGCCATCAATCAGGCCAAGCAGTTCAACCAGACGGTCGCGCTGACCGGCCTGGCCCTGACTAAACTCGATGGCACGGCCAAGGGTGGTGTGATCTTTGCCCTCGCCAAGCAATTCGGTCTGCCGATCCGCTACATCGGGGTCGGCGAAGGCATCGACGACCTTCGTACCTTCGAGGCAGAGCCGTTCGTTCAGGCGCTGTTCGCGGAGCGGGAGCGTACATGATCCGTTTCGAGCAAGTCGGCAAACGCTATCCGAACGGGCATGTCGGGTTGCACGAGCTGAGCTTTCGCGTACGTCGTGGCGAGTTTCTGTTCGTGACCGGGCATTCCGGCGCGGGCAAGAGCACGCTGCTGCGTCTGCTGCTGGCGATGGAGCGGCCGACCACCGGCAAGCTGATGCTGGCCGGGCAGGACCTGGGCCAGATCAGCAATGCGCAGATTCCTTTCCTGCGTCGCCAGATCGGCGTGGTGTTCCAGAATCACCAGTTGCTGTTTGACCGTACCGTGTTCAACAACGTCGCGTTGCCGTTGCAGATCCTGGGTCTTTCCAAGGCTGAAGTGTTCAAGCGCGTGGACTCGGCACTCGAACGCGTCGCTTTGTCCGACAAGGCCGAGCTGTACCCCGGCGACCTGTCCACCGGTCAGCAACAGCGGGTCGGCATTGCACGGGCCATCGTCCACCGTCCGGCGTTGCTGCTGGCCGACGAGCCGACCGGTAACCTCGATCCACGTCTCGCGGCGGAAATCATGGGCGTCTTTGAAGATATCAACCGGCTGGGGACCAGCGTGCTGATCGCCAGCCACGACCTGGCCCTGATCGCCCGCATGCGCCACCGCATGCTGACCTTGCAGCGTGGCCGACTGATCGGCGACGGGGAGGCCGGAGCATGAGCGCGACCCGCAGTCCCAAGGTGTCCGAGCGCGTAGCGCCTAAGGCCGCCGACCCAATGCCTAAGAAAAAACAGCGTCACGACCATGATGACGACGGTCCGGACTTCAAGACCTTGCTGGCGGCCTGGCTGGAAAGCCATCGCACCAGTCTGGCGGACAGCCTGCGCCGGCTTGGCAAGCAGCCGATCGGCAGCTTCTTTACCTGTCTGGTCATGGCCATCGCGCTCAGCCTGCCCATGGGCTTGTCGCTCCTGCTCAGCAACGTCGAGCGACTCGGCGGGTCATGGCAACGCGCCGCGCAGATCTCCATTTACCTGAATCTGGATGCCAGCAGTGCCGATGGCACCCGTCTGCGTGACCAGATCCAGGCCATGCCCGGCGTGGCGCAGGCCGAGTACATCAGCAGCGAGCAGGCGCTCGACGAGTTCCAGCAGCAGTCCGGTCTGGGCGAGGCGCTCAAGGAACTGCCCGATAACCCGCTGCCGGGCGTCGTGGTGGTAACGCCGGATGAGGTCGATAAACCGGCGCTCGAAGCCCTGCGCGCGCGGCTCGCCGAGTTGCCCAAGGTGCAGCAGGCGCAGCTCGATCTGGTCTGGGTAGAACGTCTGGCGGCAATCCTCAAGCTGGGCGACCGTTTCGTTTTTGGCTTGACGGTACTGCTGGTCTCGGCTTTGCTGTTGGTCATTGGCAACACCATCCGGCTGCATATCGAAAACCGTCGCACCGAAATCGAAGTCATCAAGCTGGTGGGCGGCACCGACAGCTACGTGCGCAGGCCCTTCCTTTATATGGGCGCGCTGTACGGCCTGGGGGCAGGTGTCCTGTCCTGGGGCGTGCTGGCTTACGGGCTCGACTGGCTGAATGACGCGGTGACGGGGCTGGCCGGATTGTACGGCAGCGATTTCGCCCTTGACGGCGTGCCTGTCGGCGACGGTTTTTCGCTCTTGCTAGGAGCGGTGTTGTTAGGGTATATCGGTGCCTGGATCGCGGTTGCTCGCCATTTGCGTGAGCTGGCGCCACGATAGGTTAAATTTTGTTTCACCCGTTGACTTATCTTGTTGTGGGAACTTGTCTAGCGGTTCCAAGTCAATTTGGCAGTACTCAACTGCACGAGTCATGTGAGTCGGAGGTTTTTTCGTATGACCACTTCTTTGCAACCTGCTTATGCTTTAGTCCCGGGGGCGAACCTCGAGGCCTATGTGCATACGGTCAACAGCATTCCGCTGCTGACGCCCGAGCAGGAGCGTGAACTGGCCGAGAGTCTCTACTATGAGCAGGATCTGGGGGCGGCTCGGCAAATGGTGCTCGCCCACCTGCGTTTTGTTGTGCACATCGCACGCAGCTATTCGGGTTACGGTCTGGCTCAGGCCGACCTGATTCAGGAAGGTAACGTCGGCCTGATGAAGGCCGTGAAGCGCTTCAACCCTGAAATGGGTGTGCGCCTGGTGTCGTTCGCGGTGCACTGGATCAAGGCTGAAATTCACGAATTCATCCTGCGCAACTGGCGGATCGTCAAGGTCGCCACGACCAAGGCGCAGCGCAAGCTGTTCTTCAACCTGCGCAGCCAGAAGAAGCGTCTGGCCTGGCTGAACAACGATGAAGTGCATCGTGTCGCCGAAAGTCTGGGTGTCGAACCGCGCGAAGTGCGCGAGATGGAAAGCCGTCTGACCGGCCAGGACATGGCGTTCGATCCGGCTGCTGAAGCAGATGACGACAGCGCCTTCCAGTCGCCGGCCAACTACCTGGAAGACCATCGCTACGATCCGGCGCGTCAGCTGGAAGATTCGGACTGGACCGACAGCTCCACCTCCAGCCTGCATCAGGCGCTGGATGTGCTCGACGAGCGCAGTCGTGACATTCTCTACCAGCGCTGGCTGGCGGAGGAGAAGGCCACGCTGCACGATCTGGCGCAGAAGTACAACGTCTCGGCCGAGCGTATTCGTCAGCTGGAAAAGAGCGCGATGAACAAGCTCAAGACGTCCATCGCCGCCTAACGCACCCGGCAGTGCAAAACGCCCCAATTAGTTCGGGGCGTTTTTGTTTGGGGCGGGCGATACACTGAGGTTCCGTACCGTGGGAGGGAGCTTGCTCGCGACAAAGCCGACGCGGTCTGTCTGGCAGCCCGCGTCACGCCAATCGCGGGCAAGCCCGCTCCCACAATGTGGAATTAGAACCGGCGGCTGTGATTCAACCCCGCCAGATAACTGTCCCCGCCCAACTGACGCATCTGCTGGCGTATCCAGCCGGCACGACGTGACACATAGCTGCCGGGGCGACTGGCGCTCCACTGACGCGGATTGGGCAGTACCGCCGCCAGGTAACTCGATTGCTGGGTGCTCAAGGCGCTGGCATTGACCCCGAAGTGGTGCTGTGCCGCGGCCTGGGCGCCGAACACGCCTTCATCCCACTCCACGCTGTTGAGATAGACCTCCAGAATCCGCTCCTTGGACCACAGCAGTTCGATCAGCATCGTGAACCAGGCTTCCAGCGCCTTGCGCACATAGCTGCGGCCGGACCACAGGAACAGGTTCTTCGACACTTGCTGGCTCAGGGTACTGGCGCCGCGAATCGAGCCGCCTCGCTCGTTATGCAGGATCGCCGCCTGAATGGCCTCGACGTCGAAGCCCCAATGCTCGGCGAATTTCTGGTCCTCGCCGGCGATGACCGCGACTTTCAGACTGTCCGCGATCCGCTCCCAAGGCTGCCAGGTGCGTTGCAGATCGATGGGCTGGCCATCGAACCAGGATTCGATCTTGCGTTCGACCATCAAGGCCGTTCCGGGAGGCGGGACCCAGCGCAGCGCCAGGACCAGAACGAAGCTGCCCGCTGCGAACCACAGCAGGGCTTTGACAGTGCGACGGAATATTAACTGCAGCATAGAGATGGCTTGGCCGAACCCGTTGAGCGGGCCATTATACAGACCGAGCGCTTTCCCACGATTCCTCCCGGAGATCCCGATGCTTCGCAGCTTTCTGATGCTGGCCGCTTTTTTTGGCTTCACTGGCGTGGGGCTGGGCGCGTTCGCCGCCCACGGCCTCAAATCCCGGCTGAGTCCCGAGTACCTGGCGATCTTTCACACCGGCGTGCTTTATCAGCTGATTCATGCCGTCGCGCTGTTGGGTGTTGCCGTACTGGCCGCGCAGCTGCCGGGCAGGATGGTGACCTGGGCTGGCTATGCCTTCGCGCTGGGCATCCTGCTGTTTTCCGGCAGCCTCTACGTGCTCACGCTTACCGGTTTCAGCAAGCTGGGCATCGTCACGCCATTCGGCGGGCTCGCGTTTCTGGTGGGCTGGGCGCTGCTCGGGATGACTGCGTGGCGGCTGGGCGGCAGCGCCTGAGCCGAGACGAATGGCAGCGCTTTGCCTTGGTCATCCAGAGCGATCGGGCTAGAATGCGGACCCCTTGAAAATGATGGCTGCTGACGCATGCGCATTCAGTTGAACGGTGAATCTTTCGAATTGCCCGACGGAGAGACCGTCTCGGCCCTGCTGACCCGCCTGGAGCTTGTCGGCCGCCGGGTTGCGGTGGAGTTGAACCTGGACATCGTGCCGCGCAGTCAGCATGAATCCACGATCCTGTCCGAAGGGGATCAGGTCGAAGTGGTGCATGCCATCGGCGGCGGCTAGGGCTGTGGCCCGCGCCAGGGCCGCAAAGCAGTGACTCCTGTCTAGTAGAAGAGGATTTTCGATGAGCAACGTACGCAGCGACAAGCCATTCGTCCTGGCTGGCCGGACCTTTGAATCGCGCCTGCTGGTCGGTACCGGCAAGTATGCGGACATGGAACAGACCCGTCTGGCCATCGAAGCCTCCGGCGCCGAAATCGTGACCGTGGCCGTGCGCCGGACCAACCTGGGCCAGAATCCGGGTGAGCCGAACCTGCTGGACGTACTGCCGCCGGACCGCTACACCATCCTGCCGAATACCGCGGGCTGCTTCGACGCAACCGAGGCGGTGCGCACCTGCCGCCTGTCCCGTGAGCTGCTCGACGGCCGCAATCTGGTAAAGCTGGAAGTGCTGGCCGACCAGAAAACGCTGTTTCCCAATGTCATCGAAACCCTCAAGGCCGCCGAAGTGCTGGTCAAGGATGGCTTTGATGTCATGGTCTACACCAGTGACGACCCTATCGTCGCTCGTCAGCTGGCCGAGATCGGCTGCATCGCCATCATGCCGCTGGCCGGCCTGATCGGCAGCGGTCTGGGCATCTGCAACCCGTACAACCTGCAGATCATCCTGGAAGAAACCAAAGTTCCGGTGCTGGTCGATGCCGGCGTCGGTACCGCTTCGGACGCGACCATCGCCATGGAACTGGGCTGCGAGGCCGTCCTGATGAACTCGGCGATCGCCCATGCCCAGCAGCCGGTGATGATGGCCGAAGCCATGAAACACGCTGTAATTGCCGGCCGTCTGGCGTATCTCGCCGGGCGTATGCCTCGAAAACTCTATGCCAGCGCATCTTCGCCGCTGGATGGCCTGATCAAGTAAGAGCCCGTTGATGACTGATACGCACGTTCCGCCCCCAGAATCGCCTGCAACCGAACCCGGCGATGAGCGCCAGCACCGCCGCATCAAGAGTTTCGTGATGCGTGCCGGGCGCATGACCGAAGGCCAGCAGCGCGGCCTGGATCAGGGGCGGCCGAAGTTCGGCCTGACACTGACCGACGCGCCGGTGGATTTCGATCAGGTATTCGGGCGCTCCGCGCCGCGTACGCTGGAAATCGGCTTTGGAATGGGCCATTCGTTGCTGGAAATGGCCGCCGCCGCGCCGGAGCAGGACTTCATCGGTGTCGAAGTGCATTCGCCGGGCGTGGGCGCGCTGCTCAACGGCGTGCTGACCCAGGGCCTGAGCAATGTGCGGGTCTATGACTGCGACGCGATCGAAGTGCTGAACCGCTGCATCGCCGATAACAGCCTCGACCGCCTGATGCTGTTCTTCCCGGACCCGTGGCACAAGAGCCGTCACCACAAGCGGCGTATCGTCCAGCCCGAGTTCGCGGCGCTGGTGCGCAGCAAGCTGAAACCGGGCGGCGTGTTCCACATGGCGACCGACTGGGGCCCGTACGCCGAGTACATGCTGGAAGTGATGAGCGCGGCGCCTGGTTATCGGAACCAGGCCGAGGACGGCCAGTACGTCCCGCGCCCCGCCGAACGTCCGATCACCAAGTTCGAACGCCGCGGCGAACGCCTTGGGCACGGCGTGTGGGATCTGAAGTTCGAGAAGGTCTGACCTGACCATGTGGGAGGGAGCGAAGCTCGCGACGCAGACAACGCGGTCTGTCAGGCAAACCGCGCGGGTGCCGTCGCCAGCAAGCTGCCTCCCACAATAGGGCGACATGCTTGGCTATCGCCAGCAAGCTGGCTCCTACGGGTTTTTGTGGGAGCCAGCTTGCTGGCGATTGGCATTATTTCCTGTCGGCAATCACTCCGATCAGAACCAGAACCACCAGCAGCACCGGCGCCAGGCTGTAGTTGTTGAACTGGCTCAGGCCGCGTACGACCCAGGGGGTGGCGTAGATCAGCGCCAGGCCGCTGCCGATGGTGCACAGCACTGCCAGCAGCGGTACTCGCAGCGCGCCGGCCATACTGCCGATGCGCTGTTCCAGCCAGCCTTTGATATCCCCACCGAACAGCACCAGCAGACAGCCCACCAGCGCCAGGGCGATTTCCGACAGGTTATTGCGGCTCCAGCGAGAGACAGTGGCAAGCAGGTCGAGTACGAGATCCATTCAGAGTCCTTAGGTCAGAAAATACTGCAACAGGTCGTTGAGGAACAGCTGGCCTTGCGGTGTGGCCACGAGCCGGTCCGGGTCGGTGCGCAGCAGCCCGCGTCGTTCCGCTTCCCGCCGGGCATCGGTCAGAGTGTCCAGACCAAGTCCCGTGCGCGCATGGAACAGTTCGGCTTCGACGCCATCGGTCAGGCGCAGCGCATTCATGAGAAATTCGAACGGCAGCTCATCGGCGCCCAGGCGCTTGGAACCGGCCTGAAACGGCTTGGCGGGATTCAGATAGTCCTTGGGCAGCCGGGTTTTCCAGGTGCGAACGATATGCCCGTCGGCGTGACTGAGCTTGCCATGGGCGCCCGCTCCGATCCCGATGAAATCGCCGAACGCCCAATAATTGAGGTTATGCCGTGCCGGTTTGCCGGGCTGGGCGTACGCCGACACTTCGTACTGGGCAAAGCCGTTGTCGGCCAGCAGTTGCTGACCGGTTTCCTGGATATCCCAGAGAATGTCGTCTTCCGGCAGCACAGGCGGCTGGTTCCAGAACACCGTATTGGGCTCGAGGGTCAGCTGATACCACGACAGATGCGTGGGACCCAGCGCGATAGCCTGACGCAGATCGTCCAGCGCCTCGTCCTGCGACTGATCGGGCAGGCCATGCATCAGGTCCAGGTTGAAGTTGTCGAAACCGGCCTGACGCGCCATGTCGGCGGCGCGAATCGCTTCGTCGCCGTTGTGGATGCGCCCCAGCGCCTTGAGCTTGGCCTCCTGGAAACTCTGGATGCCGATCGACAGGCGATTGATGCCCAGCCCGCGATAAGCCTTGAATTTCTCTTGCTCGAAAGTGCCCGGGTTGGCCTCCAGCGTGATTTCGATGTCATCGGCAAAACGGATGCGCTGCTCGACGCCGGCCAGCAATCGTCCCAGCGCCTCGGCGCTGAACAGGCTTGGTGTACCGCCGCCAAAGAAGATCGAACGCAGCTCGCGACCTTGCACGTGAGGCAGGTCCTGATCCAGATCCGCCAGCAGGGCGTCGACGTATTCCTGCTCGGGCAGGACGGGGCTTGCGGTATGCGAGTTGAAATCGCAGTACGGGCATTTGCGCACGCACCACGGGATATGGATGTACAGCGACAGCGGCGGCAATTGCGGCAGGACGATTCCGGGGCCGGACGACGTGAAACCGTCCTGGCCCGGAAACAACGGCTGGATACGGGTCATTGCAGGCCCAGGCGTTGCCGCAGCAGCGTCATGGCGCGGGCGCGATGGCTGAGCTGGTTTTTCTCCACGGGGCTCAGCTCAGCGCTGGAGCAATCACGCTCGGGCACCCAGAACAGCGGGTCGTACCCGAAGCCGTGCTCGCCGCTCGCCGCGTGCAGGATGCGGCCGTGCCACAGTCCTTCGCACAGAATCGGCAGCGGGTCGTCCGCGTGGCGAACCAGGGCCAGCACGCAGACGAACTGCGCGCCGCGCTGCTCGTCAGGCACGTCCTTGAGCGCATCCAGCAATTTGGCGTTGTTCGCCGCGTCGCCCTTGCCGTCCGCGTAGCGGGCCGAATAAATGCCGGGCGCGCCGCCGAGGAAGTCGACCGCCAACCCGGAATCGTCGGCCAAAGCTGGCAGGCCGGACAGCCGCGAAGCGTTGCGGGCCTTGAGAATCGCGTTCTCGACGAAGGACAGACCGGTTTCCTCCGGCTCGACCTGGCTGAATTCGCCGACCGAGCGCAGCTGCACGCTGTCGCCGAGCATGGCCTGGAGTTCTTTGAGCTTGCCGCCGTTGTGGCTGGCCAAAACAAGTTGAGTAAGGTTCATCACTGGCCTGGGAATAATTCCTGGTTGAAGCTGAAGCGATGGGTGGCACCGCCAGCCTGGACGCTGATATCGAAGATCCGGGTTTCCTGTCGCGGCACGGGGAACTGGGCGAGGAAGGACACCGCGCCGTGTTCCGTCACCTGCCTGAAGCGCAGCGGCGCCGCTTCGCCGGTCAGATCGCGAATGGTTCCGGTCACCTGCGCGGGTATCGATTTGCCGGCCTTGAACACCGAGACATTGAGCACGCCCTGATCCTTGTTGCGAATCAATTCGACGCTGCGCGCGATCTCAGGCTGCAGGAACGTCGAATTGAAGGTGTTGTAGTACACGGTCACATCGCCGAACGAGGCTTGCCGGGTGCTGCTGATCGCATCGGCTGCGATGGCCGCAGGGCTCAGGCAGGCGCTGAGCAGAAGCATTGCCAGACGACCCATGTCGGTTCTCCGCGAGGACACTGGTTAAACGGCGACCTGATGATCCGTCAGGCCCGGGCTGCTGACCCGGTAGATGCCGATCTCACCCAACAGATTAGGCCATAGCTTGCTGGCCCAGCCATGTCGATGCTGCTGATCGACAGCCAGTCGATCGATGACCTGCGCCTGACGCTCGCGGCACAGCTCTTCGAAGTCTTCGAAGGTGCAGAAGTGAATGTTGGGCGTGTTGTACCAGGTGTACGGCAAAAATTCCGAGACCGGCATACGGCCCTTGCTCGCCAGATACCAGCGGCAGCGCCAGTGGCCGAAGTTGGGGAAGGTGATGATGCACTGACGGCCCACGCGCAGCATCTCGTCCAGGATCCGATCCGGGTAATGCACGGCTTGCAGGGCCTGGGTCATGACCACGATGTCGAAGCTGTTGCTGGCGAAGTTGCCGAGGCCCTTGTCCAGGTCCTGCTCGATCACGTTGACGCCTTTAGCAACGCATTCGGCAATGTTGTCCGGGTCATTTTCCAGGCCGTAGCCTGTGACCTGCTTGTTGTCGCGCAGCCAGGTCAGCAGCTCGCCGTTGCCGCAGCCGAGGTCGAGGACCCGGGCGCCGGCGGGAATCCATTCCTGGATGATTTCAAGATCGGCTCTCATGACGGGCTCACAACGAAATTCGGTTCATGTAGTTGGAGAAGGCCTGCAGGTAACGCGGGATCGGGATCAGGAAAGCGTCGTGACCCTGAGGGGCATCGATTTCCAGATAACTGACATCCTTGCGCGCCGCCATCAGTGCATCCACCAGCTCCCGCGAACGGGCAGGGGAGAAGCGCCAGTCGGTGGTGAACGACATGACGCAGAATTTGGCGGTAGCGGCGGCGAACGTCTTCGCCAGATCGTCGTCATGACCGGCGGCAGGATCGAAATAGTCCAGCGCCTTGGTCATCAACAGATAGGTGTTGGCATCGAAGCGCCCGGAGAACTCCTCGCCCTGATAGCGCAGGTAGCTTTCGACCTGGAACTCCACGCTGTGGAAGTCGTAGTTGAGCTTCTCGCTCTTCAGGCCGCGGCCGAATTTCTCGCCCATCGAATCGTCGGACAGGTAAGTGATGTGGCCGACCATGCGCGCCAGCATCAGGCCGCGCTTGGGGATCACGCCTTTTTCCTGGAACGAGCCGCCGTGGAATTCAGGATCGGTAAGGATCGCCTGACGCGCGACCTCGTTGAAGGCGATGTTCTGCGCCGACAGTTTGGGCGCCGAAGCAATGGCCAGACAGTGGCGCACGCGATCCGGGTAACTGATGGTCCATTGCAACGCCTGCATGCCGCCCAGGCTGCCGCCGACGACCGCGGCCCAGGTGTTGACACCCAGCCGATCGGCGAGGCGCGCCTGACTGTTGACCCAGTCTTCCACGGTCACCACCGGGAAGTTGGCGCCGAACGGCTTGCCGGTCTCCGGGTCGATGCTGCTCGGCCCGGTGGAACCGTTGCAACCGCCCAGGTTGTTCAGGCTTACGACAAAGAACTTGTTGGTGTCGATCGGCTTGCCCGGACCGATGCAGCTGTCCCACCAGCCCGGCTTGCGGTCGTCGGTGCTGTGGTAGCCGGCTGCATGATGATGCCCGGAAAGGGCATGACAGATCAGCACCGCGTTGCTGCGCGCCGCATTGAGCTGGCCGTAGGTTTCGTAGATCAGGTCATAGGCGGCCAGTGAACGGCCGCAGGCCAGGGCCAGGGGCTCGTTGAAGTGAGCCAGCTGCGGCGTGACCAGTCCGACAGAGTCGTGAGGGAATACGGTGGGCATTGACCCTGTTCTCGCGTGAATGAGGCGTAAGTCTAAAGACCACGGGGGGGAGCGGCAAGATTGCTATGGCGCGCTGTGTGGCATCTGCTGTTGCTGCCGCGTTGCGGCAGATCGCGGATAAATCCGCTCCTACAGAAGCACGCGCTATCTGTAGGAGCGGCTTTAGCCGCGAAAAAAATCGTCAGATCAGCAGGCGCAGTACCTGTGGCATGCCGGTCATGGCCGCCAGGTTGTTGATGACCAGCATATCCAGCAGCTTGAGCACCAGGAATGCCAGGATCGGCGATATGTCCAGGCCACCCAGGTTCGGCAGAATGCGGCGGAAAGGAGCCAGCGCGGGTTCACAGATCTGGTTGACCAGCTCGGCGCCCGGGTTGTGGCTGTTCGGGGCAACCCATGACAGGATCACGCTGACGATCAGGGCGAAGAAGAAGATCTTCAGGAACAGGGCGGTCACGCCGATGATTGCCCAGATCAGCAGATGCAGCGGATCGCCTGTGGTGCCGTAGCTGAGCAGCAGGGTCAGCGCCATCAGGATAATCTGCACGATGATCGCCAGCACCAGCGACGACATGTCCAGCCCGAACAGGCTCGGAATGATGCGCCGCATCGGCTTGAGCAGAGGCTGCGTGGCGCGCACCGCGAACTGGCTCAGAGGGTTGTAGAAATCGGCGCGTACCAGTTGCAGCACGAAGCGCAACAGAATGATCAGCAGATAGAGGCTGCCAAGGGTTTGCAGGATGTAAATTGCAGCGGTGTTCAGTCCGATCATCGATCTGCTCCGTTATAGACTCGAAAAATTACTTGCCCAACTGCTCGGCCAGTTCCGCCGCGCGGTGATCCGCCGCGGTCAGCGCGGTCTCCACCAGCGCTTCGAAACCGCCCGACTGGAATGCCTTGATGGCAGCCTCGGTGGTGCCCCCCGGCGAGGCCACGCGACGACGCAGCTCGGCGGGATCGACTTCGCTGCCGGTCGCGATCAGCGACGAGCCCAGCGCGGTCTGCAGGGTCAGCTTGCGGGCGATGTCCTCGGGCAGGCCCAGCTTTACGCCAGCCGCGGTCATCGCTTCCATCATCAGAAAGAAATAGGCAGGGCCACTGCCGGACACGGCAGTCACCGCATCCATCTGCTTTTCCTGCTCGACCCATACGGCAATGCCGACGGCGGACAGCAACTGTTCGGCCTGCGCGCGCTGCTTCGCGCTGACGCTCTGGGTCGCGTAAAGACCGCTCGCGCCCTGGCGAAGTTGAGACGGCGTGTTGGGCATGCAGCGTACCAGCGGCTGGTCGCCCAGCCAGTTCGCCATGCTCGCGCAGGTGATGCCGGCCGCGACCGAGACCACCAGTTGCTCGGGCTTGAGGCTCGGCTTGAGCTTCTCGCACACGGCTTTCATCAACTGCGGTTTGACCGCCAGCACCACGACGTCCGCGCCTTGGATAGCCTGGGCGTTGTCGGCGAAGACCTTGATGCCGTATTCATTGGCGATGCGCTCACGGGTTTCCTCGCCCGGCGCGCTGGCGCGGATCATCGACGCCTCCACGCCCTGGGCGCGCAGCCCGCCGATGATGCTGGCCGCCATGTTTCCGGCGCCGATGAAGGCGATGTGAGTCTTGCTCATGACGAGATCCTTGTATGCGAAGTTATGGCTGGCCGTAATCACGGGCGCCAAAGAGAGCGGTGCCGATCCGGACCCAGGTGGCGCCTTGGGAAATGGCGGCTTCCAGGTCGTGACTCATGCCCATGGATAGGGTGTCGAGCGGCAGATTCAGAGCCTGCTGCAGGCTCGTTACCGTGGCAAATGCAGCCTGTTGCGCTTCGATATCGTCCGTGGGCTCGGGGATCGCCATCAGACCGCGCAGTCTGAGACGCGGCAAGGCACTGATCGCCTCGGCGAGCATCGGCAGATCCTGGGGCGTACACCCGGATTTGCTGGCTTCGCCACTGACGTTCACCTGGATGCAGATATTCAGCGGCTCCAGCTGCGGCGGGCGCTGTTCGGACAAGCGTTGAGCGATTTTCAGGCGATCCACGGAGTGTACCCAGTCGAAGTGCTCGGCGATTGCACGTGTCTTGTTCGACTGAATGGGGCCAATGAAATGCCAGCACAAGGGCAGGTCGCTCAGCTCGGCCTGTTTGCCCAGAGCTTCCTGCAAATAGTTTTCGCCAAAATCGCGCAGGCCGGCCGCGAAGGCTTCGCGAATGGCGCTGGCGGGTTTGGTCTTGCTCACGGCCAGCAGGCCGACGGACGCCGGATCGCGGCGTGCGGCGAGCGCCGCGGCATGGATTCGCGATTCGAGCGTTGAAATGTTCGCTGCTATCGTGGACATTGAAGTGTGCCGGCAAGCCTAAAGTCTGCGGCATTCTATGTGATTGAGGAGCTGTATGGATATTACCGAGCTGTTGGCGTTCAGCGCCAAGCAGGGTGCATCGGACCTGCACCTCTCAGCGGGTCTGCCGCCGATGATTCGTGTCGACGGCGACGTCAGGCGCATCAATCTGCCGGCGTTGGATGCCAAACAGGTCAAGGCGCTGATCTACGACATCATGAATGACAAGCAGCGCCAGGTTTTCGAGGAACATCTTGAAACGGATTTTTCGTTCGAGGTGCCCGGGGTGGCGCGCTTCCGGGTCAATGCATTCAACCAGAACCGTGGCGCCGGCGCGGTCTTCCGGACAATTCC
Source organism: Pseudomonas sp. JDS28PS106 (assembly GCF_036706555.1). Classification (NCBI taxonomy): domain Bacteria; kingdom Pseudomonadati; phylum Pseudomonadota; class Gammaproteobacteria; order Pseudomonadales; family Pseudomonadaceae; genus Pseudomonas; species Pseudomonas sp. JDS28PS106. Next base: position 227,361 of record NZ_JBAJGT010000004.1, read on the forward strand.
GTCGAAGATCCTGAGCATGGAAGACCTGGGCATGGGCAGCGTTTTCCGCAAGATCGCCGATGTGCCGCGCGGCCTGATCCTGGTCACCGGCCCGACCGGTTCGGGCAAGTCGACGACGCTGGCGGCGATGATCGACTACCTGAACAGCAACAAGCATCATCACATCCTTACCATCGAAGACCCGATCGAATTTGTTCACGAGTCCAAGAAATGCCTGGTCAACCAGCGCGAAGTGCACCGCGATACCCACGGCTTCAATGAAGCCTTGCGCTCGGCCCTGCGTGAAGACCCCGATGTGATTCTGGTGGGTGAGCTTCGCGATCTGGAGACCATCAGGCTGGCGCTGACTGCCGCCGAGACCGGTCACCTGGTATTTGGCACGCTCCACACCACGTCGGCGGCGAAAACCATCGACCGGGTCGTGGACGTCTTTCCCGCCCAGGAAAAAGCCATGATCCGGTCCATGCTTTCCGAATCCCTGCATGCCGTGGTTTCGCAATCACTGCTCAAGAAAGTCGGCGGCGGGCGCGTGGCCGCGCACGAAATCATGATGGGCACCCCCGCGATTCGTAACCTGATTCGCGAGGACAAGGTGGCGCAGATGTATTCGGCGATTCAGACCGGCGGGTCGGTGGGGATGCAGACACTGGACATGTGCCTGGCGGACCTGCTCAAGAAAGGCCTGATCACCCGCGAGAGCGCGCGCGAGAAAGCCAAGGTCCCGGATAACTTCTAATAAACGGGCCTGCTGCTGGGCAGGCCCGGATCGATCAGCGCTGGACCACTCGAAGCTCGTCGCTCTGCTTGGGCAGCACACGCTTGGCAGTCTTGTAGTGACTGTTCCAGTAAGGCTTTTTCAGCGTGTCGACGGTGACCTTCTTGCCGCGTCGTGGCGCATGGACGAAGCGATCGTTGCCCAGATAGATGGCAACGTGGTTGATCCGGCGGCTCTTGATGTTGAAGAACAGCAGGTCGCCCGGCTTGAGGTCTTTGCGATCGACTTTCTGTCCCTGAGTCTGCGCCATTGCGTTAGAAGTGCGCGGCAGATCCAGCTCGCGCACGTCATTGAACGCGTATTTGACCAGACCGCTGCAGTCCAGACCCTTGCCGGGCGTGGTGCCGCCCCAGCGATAGGGCGTACCGACCGCTTGCAGTGCGCGCTTGACGACAGCGTTGCCCTGTTTGGCATTGATCATCGCAGCGGCCTTGGCCGAAGCGGAGCGCGGGGAATTCTTTCGCGAGAAAGGCATCTGAGCATCGCGATCGTTTTTGATCTGCAATGGGAGAGTGCCCATGTTCACAGGCGTCACGCGGGTGGCGACGGTCGGCAAAAATTGACCCTTCGCGGTAAAGCCAGTGAAGCTCGCGGGGAGTTGTTGCTCACGGTTGGTGGCGTGAGCGGCCAGTGGAATCAACAGGCAAATGGATAGCCATGTCTTGAAAAAAGGACGCATTGGATTGGCTCGTGGTGATCGGCGCGCAACTTTATAACAGCTTTTTTTGGGATCCCGATCCCATTTGTCGACTCGATCACACACGGACCGTTGCAATTTACGCGACAGACTCTTTCTTTTTTCGACGTAATCCCTTTAGTGACAAGGGTTTGGACGCAGGGGAGACGCTTAGATGCCATACGTCGGATTAGTTCCGTAAAGTCACATGGCATGTGTCTATTTTTTTCTATCGAGGCAAAGAGGTATCACATGAACGACTATCGACCCGACACCCACAGCAAGGTGCTGGGCTACCTGCTCTGGATCTTCGGCTTCCTGGGCGCGCATCGCTTTTACTACGGCAAGCCGGTGACCGGGACCATCTGGTTCTTCACCTTCGGGCTGCTGGGCATTGGTTGGCTGATCGACCTGTTCCTGATCCCGAGCATGGATCGTCAGGCGGATCTGCGCTTCACGCCGGGGTCGACCGATTACAGTCTGGCGTGGGTCCTGCTGACCTTTCTGGGCCTGTTCGGCGTGCACCGGATGTACCAGGGCAAATGGATCACCGGGATCATTTACCTGCTGACCGGCGGGTTGTTTCTGGTGGGTATCCTGTATGACTTCTGGACGCTCAACGACCAGATTTCGGTGAAGAACGCCCAGAACGGGTGAAATGTCACCGTGCCGCGTTGCCTGCATCGCCAGCAAGCTGGCTCCTACGAAGGGCGGGTCCGCGTAGGAGCCAGCGGGCGGCGTTCCGTCTTGCTGGCGATAAACCATTAAACGCTATAGCTGATCCGCCCATCCACCAGGGTGTAGCGAACCGCGCCGGGAAGGCAGTGGCCCATGAATGGACAGTTGTCGCCTTTGGACAGCCAGTTCTGGCCCGCCATGGTCGACGCCTGTGGATCGAACAGCACCAGATCCGCCGCGGAGCCTGCGCTCAGTCGACCTGCTGGCAGGCGCAATGCCTCGGCCGGGCCGCTGCTCAGGCGGGCGATCAGGGTCGGCAGATCCAGCAAGCCGTCTTCCACCAGGGTCATTGCCAGCGGCAGCAGCAGCTCGACACTGCTGATGCCTGGCTCGGTCGCACCGAAAGGCGCCAGCTTGGCGTCGCGTTCATGGGGCTGGTGATGGCTGGAGATGGCCTGGATCACGCCCGCTTTCACGGCCTCACGCAAGCCGTCACGGTCAGCGCGGGTGCGCAGCGGTGGCTGGACGTGATACAGGCTGGAAAAGTCGATCAGCGCTTCGTCGGTCAGGATCAGCTGATACAAGGCGACGTCGGCTGTCACCGGCAGACCACGGGCCTGGGCCTGGGCGATCAGGGCGGCGCCGCGAGCGCTGGTCAGCTGGCTGAAGTGAGCGCGTACGCCGGTCTGCTCCACCAGCAACAGGTCACGGGCCAGCGCGACCGTTTCGGCGGTTTCCGGAATGCCGGCCAGACCCAGGAAGCTGGCGGTCGGACCTTCATGGGCCAGGCCGCCTTCGGCCAGATCCCGGTCCTGCGAATTGAAAATCACGGTCAGGTCGAAGGTCGCCGCGTATTCCAGCGCCCGGCACAAGGTACGGGTGTTGCCGAAACTGCTCAGACCGTTGCCGAACGCCACGCAGCCGGCGTCGCGCAATGCCACCAGCTCCGCCAGTTGTTCGCCTTCCAGGCCCTTGCTCAGTGCGCCGATCGGGAAGACTTTGCTGTGTCCGGCTTCACGGGCACGGTCGAGGATGAGTTCGGCGACGGCCGAGGTGTCCAGCACCGGCTTGGTCCGCGGTGGGCAGCACAGGCTGGTGACGCCGCCCGCAGCCGCGGCGCGGGTTTCGCTGGCGATGGTGCCTTTGCGGCTGTAGCCCGGCTCGCGCAGGGAGACGTTCAGGTCGACCAGCCCCGGTGCGGCGATCAGGCCCTTGGCATCAAGGGTCTGGATCGGTTCGAAACCGGCGGGGGCCGCGCCGACTGCCAAAATCTTGCAGGCTTCGATGTGAAGATCGGTGACTTGGTCGAACCCGCTGCTGGGGTCGATGACGCGAGCGCCGAGAATGCTGAGCTTCACAGGGCGTTCTCCTGCTGGAACTGACGTTGTGCGGTTTGTCCGCTCATGGCCATGGAAAGGACCGCCATGCGCACGGCGATCCCGTAGGTAACCTGGTTGAGAATCACCGAGCGTTCGCCGTCGGCCACCGCCGATTCGATTTCCACGCCGCGATTGATGGGGCCGGGGTGCATGACGATGGCATCAGGCTTGGCATTCGCCAACCGCGCGGTGGTCAGGCCGAACAGGCGATAGAATTCGCCTTCGCTGGGCAGCAGGCCGCCGGTCATGCGCTCGCGTTGCAGGCGCAGCATGATGACCACGTCGACGTCCTTCAGGCCTTGGTCCATGTCGGTGTAGACCTTGACACCATATTGCTCGATGCCGATCGGCAGCAGGGTCTTGGGACCGATCACGCGAATGTCCGGGCAGCCCAGCGTCTTGAGCGCCAGCATATTGGAGCGCGCCACTCGCGAGTGCAGGATGTCGCCGACGATGGCGACCGACAGATTCTCGAAGCCGCCCTTGTGACGACGAATCGTCAGCATGTCGAGCATGCCTTGGGTCGGGTGCGCATGACGGCCGTCGCCGCCGTTGATGATCGCCACTTCAGGGCTGACGTGTTCGGCGATGAAGTGCGCAGCGCCGGAGTCGGCGTGCCGTACCACGAACATGTCGGCCGCCATCGCTTCGAGGTTGCGCAGGGTGTCGAACAGCGTCTCGCCCTTGCTGGTCGAGGAAGTCGACACGTTCAGCGTGATCACGTCCGCCGAGAGCCGCTGGGCCGCCAGTTCGAACGTGGTGCGGGTGCGCGTGGAGTTCTCGAAGAACACGTTGCACACCGTCTTGCCGCGCAGCAGCGGGACTTTCTTGACCGCCCGCGCACCCACTTCGAGGAAGGAGTCGGCGGTGTCGAGAATCTCGGTGAGCAGTTCGCGGGGCAGGCCGTCCAGAGACAGGAAGTGGCGCAGCTGCCCCTGATGATTGAGTTGCAGCGGGCGCTTGGCGTCGAGAGGCGTCATCGCAAAGGACTCTTATAAGGCGGTGGCGGTGGAGAGGTCTTGGAGTTCGAGCGCCAGCGGCGACGGGCCGCTGAGCTTGACGCGCTCGTCGGCACCCAGCGACAGCGTGGCTCCGACCACGTCAGGGCGGATCGGCAGCTCGCCGGCGTCCAGGTCCAGCAGGCAGACGAGGGTCACGCTGGCAGGACGTCCGTAATCGAACAGCTCGTTGAGCGCCGCGCGAATCGTGCGGCCGCTCATCAACACGTCGTCGATCAGCACCAGGTGCTGGCCTTCGATTTCGAACGGCAGCTCCGACGGGCGCACCTGAGGATGCAGGCCGTTCTGGCTGAAATCGTCGCGGTAGAAGGACACATCGAGGGTGCCCAGAGGCGCGTCGCTGCCCAGGGTTTCAAGCAAGGCCTGGGCGACCCAGACGCCGCCGGTGCGGATACCGATGAAGCGCGGCTCGCCGATGTCGCGGCGGCCCAGGTGAGCGGTCAGGTCAGAGGCCATCTGGCGAATCAGTTCGGCGGGGTTGGGCAGACTCATGATTGCTCCTTTGAGGCCCGAGGCGCGCGCAGGGCGATTGGCTCGGGCGGAAACTTGAAATCCGGGTATCTGGAAGCACGGACGGCTCGGCGGGTCACACCTTCAACAGTTCGGCGTTGGCCTCCAGCCAGCCTTGCAGCAGCAGGGCAGCGGCGATGGCGTCCACCGGGTTGTCCCGATAGCTGCCGCGCTGACCGCCGCGGGCCATGCGCTCGCCCTTGGCTTCGAACGTGGTCAGGCGTTCATCATGGGTATAGACCGGGATATTGAAGCGGCCATTGAGCTTGCGGGAAAACTTCTCGGCGCGGGCGCTCATTTCGCTGGGCGTGCCATCCATGTTCAGCGGCAGGCCGACCACGATGGCATCGGGTTTCCATTCGCTGATCAGGGCTTGCACCCGGTCCCAGTCCGGAACGCCGTTTTGCGCCTTGAGCGTGCACAGCTCGCGGGCCTGGCCGGTGATGGCCTGGCCGACCGCCACGCCGATCTGTTTGGTGCCGTAGTCGAATCCCAGCAGCAGACGCAATCCAGCCATCAGGCGTGGCCCGCCTGAGTCGAGAGCAGATTGAGATTCACCCCGAGGCGCGCGGCGGCGGCATCCAGACGCATGTCGCTGTCGACCTCGAACAGGATCGCCGGGTCGAACGGGCAGGTCAGCCAGGCATTGGCGGCCATTTCGGCGTCCAGCTGGCCAGCGTCCCATCCTGCATAGCCCAGGGTGATCACATTCTGATCGGGGCCGTAGCCGTCGGCGATGGAAAACAGTACGTCCTGGGACGTCGACAGCGAGATGCCGCCAAGGTCTACCGTCGCCTGGAAGACTTGCCCGCTGGGGTGCAGGACGAAGCCGCGGTCGGTCTGCACCGGGCCGCCGGCATGGATCGGTATCTGCTGGCAGCGCACCGGCGGTGGCAGCTCCGGTCGCAGTTGTTCAAGGACATCGGCCAGGGTCAGACTTTGCGGGCGGTTGATCACCAGCCCCATCGCGCCATTGGCGTTATGCTCGACAACGTAGGTCAAGGTCTGGGCGAAGTTCTCGTCGTGCATGTGGGGCATGGCGATCAAGAACTGATGCTTGAGATAACTCGGGGAGACTTTTTTCATGAGTCCTAGTGTGGCGCTGCGCAACTGGCCTGACAACTGTCAGATGCGCCCGCGCAGAGGTTTCCGGCGGGCCGGTCAGTTGCTGGAAAGCTTGTCACCTCGGGCAAACTTCCAGGTGCGGATGATCTCCAGGCGGTCGATGTCGGCAAGATCGCCGGTGAACGGCGCAAATGGTGCCGCAAGCCGCACGATTCGCTGCGCGGCCTGATCCAGCAAGGGTTGTCCTGAAGACTCCAGCACCAGCACTTCATACAGCGAGCCGTCGCGATTGATCGAAACCATCAGTCGCAGGTTGCCGTAGATATGCTTGCGCCGGGCTTCCTCGGGATAATTGAGATTGCCGACCCGCTCGACCTTCTTGCGCCAGTCGTCCTTGTACCACGCGCCTTTGTCGCGCATGGTCGAGGCGGCATTGAGACGGTGGATTTTGGGCCGCTTGGCGTACAGCTGTTGTTCGGCGGAGAGTTCGGCTTCGAGGCTGGCGATCTCGTTGCTCAGCTCGGAGCTGTCGAACGTCGGTGCCTCGCGCTTGGCCGGCTCCGGCTTGACCTCGTCACGCCGGGCGACCGTCTTGTTGGGGCTGGGCGCGGTGGTCGCGACAGCCGTTTTCGGCGCCTGCTGTTTTTCCACCGGCTTGCTCGCCGGAGGTGGCGTCACCTTGTTGACCTTGGTGTCCTGATACGGGGCCAGTTCGGTGGTCTTGAGCGTTTCCGCCTTGTCCAGCGTGCCGCTGCCCTGCTGGTTTTCCTGGGCGAGAAAATCCGCCTGCTTTGGTTTTTCCGGGCTCTTGAACGTGGCGAGGGTGATTTCCAGCGTCTGGGAGACCTGCTCGGGTTTGACGTAGGTGAAGCCCACGCCAAGGATCACCGCCAGGTGCACCAGCGCGGCGATCATCAGGGTGAAGCCCAGACGATCCACGGGACGCACGCCCGTTCGGGAAAGCTCTAGGGGTAAGTCGTGTCTGGCCATCGATGTCATCAGCGAATCAGCATCTCTTGAGCCTGCTTCTCGAATTCGGTTGCCTGTGCAGGCCGCGCATCATAACCCACAGTCAATGACGGGTTGCTCGCGTATCGGATGAAGGGCGCCATCGAGGCGCCCTGTCCGGCGATGCCGATCAGCGCGCCTGAAGTTTGCGTTCGATGGCGTCCATCAGCATGCCGCCGATGTTGGTGCCGAACGCGTTGTCGATCTCGCGAATGCAGGTCGGGCTGGTGACGTTGATTTCGGTCAGGTGCTCACCGATCACGTCCAGGCCTACGAACAGCAGACCTTTTTCACGCAGGGTCGGGCCGACCTCGGAAGCGATCCAGCGATCCTTCTCGCTGAGCGGGCGGGCTTCACCGCGTCCGCCGGCAGCCAGGTTGCCACGGGTTTCGCCGGCCGCCGGGATACGCGCCAGGCAGTACGGCACAGGCTCGCCATCGATCATCAGAATGCGCTTGTCGCCATCCTTGATCGCCGGCAGATAACCCTGGGCCATGATCTGCTGGGTGCCGTGCGCGGTCAGGGTTTCGAGAATGACCGACAGATTCGGGTCGCCTTCGCGGTGACGGAAGATCGAAGCGCCGCCCATGCCGTCCAGCGGCTTGAGAATGACGTCGCTATGCTGGCGGGCGAAATCACGCAGAATGTCCGGACGGCGACTGACCAGGGTCGGCGGAGTGCACTGCGGAAACAGCGTGGCGAACAGCTTTTCATTGCAGTCGCGCAGGCTCTGCGGTTTGTTGACCACCAGCACGCCCGCGCGCTCGGCCTGTTCGAGCAGGTAGGTCGAATAGACGAATTCCATGTCGAACGGCGGATCCTTGCGCATCAGGATCACGTCCAGATCTTCCAGGTCGCTGTCGATTTCGGCGTCCATCTCGAACCATTTGGCCGGATCGGCGAAAACTTTCAACGGACGCATCCGGGCGCGAGCCTGTCCGGCATTCTGGTACAGGTCCTGCTGTTCCATATAGAAGAGCGACCAGTCACGTTCCTGGGCGGCAAGGAGCATGGCCAGCGAGCTGTCCTTCTTGTACGAGATGCGCTCAATGGGGTCCATGACAATCCCTAGGCGAACGCTCATGGGCAATATCCTCTGATCGATTGGGCCGCGACGGCCATGAAATTGGCGTCAGGGTGGCCCTCGCAAAGCTTTGGGTCAAGGGGGCGGCCTGCGCGCGCAGCGGCGGCGTGCTTTATGGATTGAGCGGGGAGAGTATGCTAAAAAGGCTCGGCATCGGATCCTCGGCCAAAGGGGACCGATGAGGCAGTGCCATCAGACTCTCAATGCCACGCAGAATACGCAAGACTTCGCTGCGGCGATGGAATAGCAGACATGGAATCACACGCCTCAGCATTGAAAGTCATGGTCATCGATGATTCGAAGACCATCCGCCGTACCGCCGAAACCCTGCTCAGAAACGCGGGCTGCGACGTCATCACCGCGGTTGACGGTTTCGAAGCCTTGGCGAAAATCGCCGACAACCACCCCCGGATCATCTTCGTCGATATCATGATGCCGCGCCTGGACGGGTATCAGACCTGCGCGCTGATCAAGAACAATCGAGCGTTCAAATCGACCCCGGTCATCATGCTGTCCTCCAAGGATGGCCTGTTCGACAAGGCCAAGGGGCGGATCGTGGGGTGCGACCAGTTTCTGACCAAGCCTTTCAGCAAGGACGAACTGCTCAATGCGATAAAAGCTCATGTGCCGGGTTTCGTGGCGGCAGAACACTCTATTTCGTGAGGCCTGCGCCCGGAGGGTGTCGACACTCTCCAGGCGCAGGCCCGCTCTCCGACGGGGACTATCCATCCATGGCTCGAATACTGATCGTCGATGATTCGCCGACCGAGATGTACAAACTCACCGGCATGCTTGAAAAGCACGGCCATGAAGTCCTCAAGGCCGAAAATGGCGCCGATGGCGTAGCGTTGGCGCGTCAGGAAAAGCCCGATGCCGTGCTCATGGACATCGTGATGCCGGGGCTCAACGGTTTCCAGGCGACCCGGCAACTGAGCAAGGACGCCGATACCAGCATGATCCCGGTGATCATGATCACCACCAAGGATCAGGAAACCGACAAGGTCTGGGGCAAACGCCAGGGCGCGCGGGACTACCTGACCAAGCCGGTGGACGAAGAGACTCTGATGAAAACCGTCAACGCGGTATTGGCCGGCTGATCGCCGGAACTGCCATGGCCGAACCGCGCACTGCCTTTGAACTGCTGCTCGACATCGACCAGCGCTGTCGCGCGCGGGCGGCGGGGCTGCCGTTGCAGCAGACTCATCAGCAGGACTGGAACGGCATCGGTTTTCGTCTGGGCGAGCAGCGTTTCGTGGCACCGATGAGCGAGATCGCGGAGATCCTGCCCGAACCCCGCTACACGCCCATGCCCGGGGTCAAACCCTGGATGCTCGGTGTCACCAACCTGCGCGGGCGCCTGTTGCCGATCATGGACCTGTGCGGATTCCTCGGCAGGGAGCTGTCGCCGGTGCGCAAACAGCGGCGGGTGCTGGTGGTGGAACATCAGGACACCTTCGCCGGTCTGCTGGTGGACGAAATCTTCGGCATGCAGCACTTCAGCCAGATGAGCCTGATGCCGGAAGTGCTCGAAGAGATCGATCGTGTGGTGGCGCCTTATCTGCGCGGGCAGTTTCTTCGGGAGCAGGCGTGGCCGGTCTTCAGCCCGTTCGCCCTGACCAGCGCTCCCGATTTCATGGACGTAGCCTTTTAATTCGACGGCGCGGTCGCGTCGGTTTTTGCATTCCGGATCGCAGTGGGTCCAGGCGGGGGCCTGATAATGAGTAAGACTGGCAGGTCATTGGAAGGCGCTCGGAGCCGGTCGCAGATCGCGCTGCTGTTTGTCGCGCTGATCATCTTCATCGTGCTGCTGTTCGCCAACTTCGCGTACCTCAACACGCAATCCAACTACGACAAGCAGTACATCGGCCACGCCGGCGAGCTGCGGGTGCTGTCGCAGCGCATCGCCAAGAACGCGACCGAAGCCGCGTCGGGCAAGGCCCAGGCGTTCAAGCTGCTGACCGAGGCGCGCAACGATTTCGATCTGCGCTGGGGCTATCTCAAAGAAGGCGACCCGGTGACGGGGCTGCCGGCCGCGCCGTCCGGCGTGCATGACCAGTTGCGCAACGTGCAGAACGACTGGGACGCCTTGCGCGCCAGCACCAACGTGATTCTCGCCAGCGAACAGACCGTGCTGTCGCTGCATCAGGTCGCGGCCACCCTGGCCGAAACCGTGCCGCAATTGCAGGTCGAGTACGAAAAAGTCGTGGAGATTCTGTTGCAGAGCCGGGCACCGGCCAGCCAGGTCGTGCTGGCGCAGCGTCAGGCCCTGCTGGCAGAACGGATTCTCGGTTCGGTACACACCGTGCTGTCGGGGGATGAAACCGCCGTGCAGGCCGCCGACGCCTTCGGCCGAGATGCCAGCCAGTTCGGCCGGGTCCTCAATGGCATGCTCGACGGCAATTCCAACCTGCGCATCTCCCAGGTCGAAGACCCCAGCGCCCGAGCCCGGCTGGGCGAAATCGCCGAACTGTTCCAGTTCGTCTCCGGGTCGGTGGACGAGATTCTGGAAACCTCGCCGGAGCTGTTCCAGGTCCGCGAAGCGTCGGGCAACATTTTCAACATGTCGCAGACCCTGCTGGAGAAGACTTCGGTACTGACCAACGGCCTGGAAAGTCTCGCCAGTCGCCGGACGGTCAATTCGGTCGGCGGCTATGTGCTCGGCCTGCTGGCTCTGATGTCGATCATCCTCATCGGTCTGGTCATGCAGCGCGAGACCAACCGACAGTTGCGCGAGACCGCGCAGAAGAACGAGCGCAACCAGAACGCGATCATGCGCCTGCTCGATGAGATCGAAAGCCTGGCCGACGGCGATCTGACTGTCACGGCTTCGGTGACCGAAGATTTCACCGGAGCGATCGCCGACTCCATCAATTACTCCATCGACCAGTTGCGCGAGCTGGTCGTGACCATCAACCACACCGCCCAGCAGGTGGCCGCCGCGGTCCAGGACAGTCAGGCGACGGCCTCGCGGCTGGCAGCGGCTTCCGGGCATCAGGCCTTGCAGATCAACGCCGCGTCGAGCGCCATCAACGACATGGCGGCTTCCATCGATCAGGTTTCGGCCAACGCGTCGGAGTCCTCGGCGGTAGCGGAGCGCTCCGTGGCGATTGCCAACAAGGGCAACGAGGTGGTGCACAACACCATCAACGGCATGGACAACATTCGCGAACAGATTCAGGACACCTCCAAACGCATCAAGCGTCTGGGCGAGTCGTCCCAGGAAATCGGCGATATCGTCAGCCTGATCGACGACATTGCCGACCAGACCAACATTCTTGCGCTCAACGCCGCGATCCAGGCGTCCATGGCCGGCGACGCGGGCCGTGGTTTCGCCATCGTGGCCGACGAAGTGCAGCGCCTTGCGGAACGCTCGTCGTCCGCCACCAAACAGATCGAAATGCTGGTCAGGGCGATCCAGAACGACACCAACGAAGCGGTCATCTCGATGGAGCAGACCACCAGCGAAGTGGTGCGCGGCGCGCGACTGGCGCAGGACGCCGGCGTTGCGCTGGAAGAAATCGAAGGGGTTTCCCGAGTGCTCGCCGAGCTGATCGAAAGCATCACCGACGCAGCGCGTCAGCAGGCGGAGTCGGCCGGGCAGATTTCCCGGACCATGACCTCCATCCAGCAGACCAGTATGCAGACAACGTCCGGTACGGCCGCCATGGCGGAAAGCATCGGTGATCTGGCAAAAATGGCGAGTGAGATGCGCCGCTCGGTTTCGGGTTTTACTCTGCCGCCGAATCCGGAAGTCGGGTAATGTCCAGCGATAACTCACGTGACCGGGAAGAAGGCAGGGGTTGCCATGGCTGATCGTCACGACTATGTCGCCCTGGAATGGCTCAAGGGCGAGATTGCCGAAAGTCTCGCGCAAGCGCGCCAGGCGCTGGCGGAGCACGCCGAGGCGTCCGCCGGAAGCGAAGCGATGGCGCGCTGCCTGGATCTGGTCCATCAGGTGCACGGCAGCCTGCAGATGATCGAGTTCTACGGCGCGGCGCTGCTGGCCGAGGAAATCGAACAACTGACCCTGGCACTGGAACAGAATCGCGTCGCCCATCGCGCCGAGGCGCTGGAGCTGCTCGATGACGCCATGCTCCAGTTGCCGGCCTACCTGGACCGCATCCTCGAAGCCCGCCGCGACCTGCCGCTGGTGGTGTTGCCGCTGCTCAACGACCTGCGCAGCGCCCGGGATGAAAGTCTGCTGTCGGAGACCAGCCTGTTCGCCCCGCAATTGGTACAGGTTCCCGAACTGGATCCTCAAGAACTGGCCCGCCGCGACACGCCGGAGTTGCCCGGCTTGCTGCGCAAACTGCGCCAGACGCTACAGGCCGCGCTGGCGGGACTGATGCGCGAGCAGGGCGTGCAGACCCAGTTGAGTTACATGGCGAAGGTGTTCGCCCGGCTGGAACAACTCTGCGAAGACGCGCCCCTCGGCCCGCTGTGGCGGATCGCCTCGGCGCTGGTCGAAACAATGGTCAATGGCAACTTCACCAACAGTCCGGCGTTGCGCAGCCTGCTCAAGGACGCCGACAAGGAGCTCAAGCGCCTGCTGGAGCAGGGCGTCGCCGGCATCAACCAGCCGGCTCCCGAAGAGTTGCTCAAGAGCCTGTTGTTCTACATTGCCAAGTCCGACAGCCAGGCGCCGAGGATGCAGGACCTCAAGGATCAATACGCGCTGAACGACGCCTTGCCCGGCACCGAAGTGGTTGACCGCGAACGCGCGCGCATGGTCGGGCCGGACCGCGACGCGATGCGTTCGGTCATTGTCGCGCTGTGCGAAGGGCTGGTGCGGGTCAAGGAGCGGCTCGACCTGTTCGTGCGCGGCGACCGCCAGCACGTCAGTGAGCTCAACGCGCTGCTGCCGCCACTGCGGCAGATCGCCGATACCCTGGCCGTGCTCGGTTTCGGCCAGCCACGCAAGGTCATTATCGACCAGCTTGGTGTGGTGCTGGGCCTGGCCCAAGGGCAACGCGAACCCAACGATGCGGCGCTGATGGATGTGGCCGGCGCGCTGCTATATGTCGAGTCGACCCTGAGCGGCATGCTCGGCAGCACCGAGCCTTCGGACCGGGAGGAAAGCCGGCTGCCCACCACCGACCTGACCCAGATTCATCAACTGGTCATTCGCGAAGCGCGGCTGGTGCTGCAACAGGCCAAGGATGTGATCCTCGACTACATCGACGGTCAGTGGCAGCGGCAGCGGCTCGAACCGCTGTCCGGGCTGGTCGTGCAAGTACGCGGCGCGCTGGGCATGATTCCGCTGGCACGCGCCGCGAGCCTGCTGGCGGCCTGCAACGAGTACATCGTCGAGCACTTGCTGGTCGACGAGCAGCGGCCGACCTGGCTGCAACTCGACGCGCTGGCCGACACCCTGACCGGCGTCGAATACTACCTGGAACGCATGGGCGAAGACCCCGGCGCGCCGGGCGACCAGATTCTCGATCTGGCGCAGCAGAGCCTGGCACGACTGGGTTATCTGCCGGCGCCGGAGAACGTGCCGATCCTGGAAGAGGTCGTCACCCAGGATGAACTGCTGGACCTGGACGTCAGCCCCGCACAGAACATTGCCCAGCTGCTGGCCAGCCCGCTTTCCGCCGTCAACCCGCCAGGCCGCGACTTCCCGGCCAGTCTGCTGCCGCCCCCGGCCCATGAGACGTCGGTGGATGTGGAGCTGCGCGACGTGTTTCTCGAAGAAACCGAAGAGGTGCTCGACGCCTTGCGCGAGTACCTGCCGCGCTGGTTCGCCTCCCTGAGTCGCAGCGAAGTCGGCGATGCCGCCGCGCTGACCGAGATACGCCGGGCGTTCCACACTCTCAAGGGCAGCGGGCGAATGGTCCGGGCCCTGGTGCTCAGTGAGTGGGCGTGGGCGGTGGAAAACCTGCTCAATCGTATTCTCGAAGGCAGCGTGCAGGCCGACCCGCGCGTGCAGCAACTCATGTCCGAGGTGCTGGCGCTGCTGCCGGCCATCATCGAAGACTTCGCCGAGGGGCGGCAGCATCAGCGCGATGACGTCGACCTGCTGGCCGCCCGAGCGCGTGCGCTGGCCAGCCAGCAACCTGCCGAGACGGCCGAGGGCTTCGATCCTCAGCTGCTGGAAGTCTTTCGCCAGGAAGCGCAAGGACACCTCCAGGCGCTGGAGGGTTTTCTCGACGCTGCGCAGGTCGATGAGGCGCAGGCGCCGCCGATCACCGACGCACTGCTTCGCGCGCTGCATACGCTCAAGGGCAGCGCGCACATGGCCGGGGTGCTGCCGATCGCCGAACTGGCCAGCCCTCTCGATCAACTGGTGCGTGAATACAAGGCCAACCTGATCGCGCTGGGCGCCGAGGAAATCAGCGTGCTGCGCGATGCCTTGCCGCTGCTGCGCGGTGGCCTGCGACAACTGGACAGCGACCCGCTGGCGCCGATTCCCGGCGCGGCCAGGTTGATCCAGACCGCGACCAGCCTGCTCGACGATCGACTCGCCGCAGCGCTGCGCGATTCCGACAACGGCCTGCGCATCAGACACAACCCTGGACTGATCGAATCCTTCCTGGCCGAAGGCATGGACATCGTGCTCGACGCCGAAAGCCTGCTGCGACGCTGGCGCGAGCACCCCGGCGAACGCCAGGAACTCAATGCCCTGCTAGACGAACTGACGACCCTGGGCCACGGCGCGCACCTGGCGGACCTGCCGCAAGTCGACGAGCTGTGCGAAGCCTTGCTGGACCTGTATGGCGCCGTGGAAGAAAGCAGCTTGGGCATCAGCGAGCGATTCTTCGATGAGGCTGAACATGCCCACGAAGCCCTGATCGACATGCTCGATCAGTTGGCGGCCGGGCAGAACGTTGATCCGCGACCCGAATGCATCCGTGCGCTGCATGCCTTGCTGGATGACGCCCTTGATCCGGCCCAGACAGGATTGATCGAGCGCGTTGGCGCAACGTCCAGCATCACGGCCCTGAGCGATGCGACCCAGTCGCTCGAACGGCAGGCCGGCGCAGATGACCCGGACGACGGCATCGTCGAAATCTTCCTCGAAGAAGCCGCGGACCTGCTGGACAGCGCGGGACAGGCGTTGCAGCGCTGGCTGGACGAGCCCGAAAACGCCGCGCCGCTGTCGTCATTGCAGCGGGACCTGCACACCCTCAAGGGAGGCGCGCGGATGGCATCGGTCGCGCCGGTCGGCGACCTCGGGCATGAACTGGAAAACCTCTATGAAAGCCTGATCGATCGACGTTGCAGTTATTCGGCGCCTCTGGCCGATCTGCTGCTGCGCTGTCACGACCAGCTCGCGGTCATGCTCGAACAACTGCAACGCCATGAGCCGCTGTGCGACCCCGCGCGATTGATCGAAGCCCTGATCGACGCTCGCCGGGGGAATGTGCCCGACGTGGAGGAGCCACAGCCCGCGAATCCGGCGCCCGAAGACGATTCCCGGCAGAAAGACGCCGAGTTGCTGGAGATTTTTCTGGAGGAGGGCTTCGAGATCATCGAAAGCTCCGGTGCCGCTCTGGCCCGCTGGCAAGCCGATCCACAGAACCTGCTGGAAGTCGAAAACCTGTTGCGCGACCTGCACACCCTCAAAGGCGGCGCGCGGATGGTCGAGATCGCGCCCATCGGCAATCTGGCCCATGAACTGGAGTCGCTGTACGAAGGCCTGTCGAGCGGCGCGATGCGACCCGGTCCGATGCTCATGAGCCTGTTGCAGAGCAGCCATGACGTACTGGCCGACATGCTCGACGCCGTGCGCCACGACAAGCCGCTGCCCAACGCGGCGCTGTTGATCGACGGTATCCGCAAGCTCGCCAGCCTCGATCTGGCGCCTGTATCGCGGCCTGTCGAACGGGCCCGGCCCGCGCCGGTCGCGCCACCCGCGTCGGTCGCCGCCGATTCGGAGCCGGAGCGCATCGTGCCGGAAACCGTGAAGGTGGTCGCCGAGCAGCTGGAAAACCTGGTCAACCTGGCAGGCGAGACGTCCATTTTCCGCGGGCGAATCGAACAGCAGATCATCGATACCCAGGCCACCCTCGCGGAGATGGAGACCACCATCGAGCGTATGCGCGATCAATTGCGCCGTCTGGACGTGGAAACCCAGGGCAGCCTGCTCAGTCGTGAGCAGGCCCAGGCCGAACGGCTGGGCTATGAGGAATTCGATCCGCTGGAAATGGACCGTCATTCCCAGTTGCAACAACTGTCCCGGGCGCTGTTCGAATCCGCCTCGGACTTGATGGACCTCAAAGAAACCCTGGGCACCCGTGCCCGGCTTGCCGAGACGCTGCTGTCCCGGCAAGCCAAGGTCAACACTCAGTTGCAGGAAGGGCTGATGCGCACGCGCATGGTGCCTTTCGAGCGAATGGTCCCGCGTCTTCGCCGGGTGGTGCGTCAGGTCGCTCAGGAGCTGGGCAAGAAAGTGTTGTTCGAAGTCGGCAACGCCGAGGGGCAAATGGATCGCAGCGTGCTGGAGCGCATGGTCGCGCCACTGGAGCACATGCTGCGCAACGCCGTGGACCATGGTCTGGAAAGCACTGAAAAGCGCCTTGCGTCCGGCAAGCCGGAAGAAGGCCGGATCGATCTCAATCTGACCCATGAAGGCGGCGACATTGTCATCGAACTCAGCGACGATGGCCTCGGAGTCGATCTGGCAGCCGTGCGCCGCAAGGCCATCAAGCGCGGCATGATCCACGCCGACGCCGATCTTTCCGACCATGAAGTCTTGCCCTTCATTCTTCAGGCGGGGTTCTCCACCAGCGACATCATCACCCAGATTTCCGGGCGCGGCGTCGGCATGGACGTGGTGCATGCCGAGGTCAAGCAACTCGGCGGTTCGATGCTGATCGACTCTGTTCCCGGCAAAGGCACGCATTTCCGCATCCGGTTGCCTTTCTCGGTCTCGGTGAACCGGGCGCTGATGGTGGTCTGCGGCGAAGAGCAGTACGCAGTGCCGCTCAATACCGTGGACGGCATCGTGCGGGTCATGCCCGGCGAGCTGGAGGCGTGCTACCAGGCCAGCCCGGCGCGTTATCAGTACGGCGGCCGCAGCTATGAACTGCGGTATCTGGGTGAACTGCTGAATCAGGGGCGTCCGAGCCTGATCGGCGAAATGCAGGCGCTGCCGGTGCTACTCGTGCATTTGCAGGACCAGTGGGTCGCGGTGCAGGTTGATGCCCTGGCGGGATCGCGGGAAATCGTGGTCAAGAATCTCGGCGCGCAGTTTTCGCGGGTGCAAGGGATTTCCGGCGCGACCATTCTGGGCGATGGTCGCGTGGTGTTCATTCTCGACCTGATGGCCCAGATTCGCGTGCTGCAAAGCCGGCAGCAGGCGCAACTGGCCAC
Organism: Pseudomonas sp. JDS28PS106; assembly: GCF_036706555.1. Classification (NCBI taxonomy): domain Bacteria; kingdom Pseudomonadati; phylum Pseudomonadota; class Gammaproteobacteria; order Pseudomonadales; family Pseudomonadaceae; genus Pseudomonas; species Pseudomonas sp. JDS28PS106. The sequence goes on from NZ_JBAJGT010000004.1 coordinate 244,870, forward strand.
CGGCGCCAACCCGCCTGCCTATAGCGAGATCGAGCACACCCGACCCGTGCGGGTCATCGTGGTGGATGACTCGGTGACCATGCGCAAGGTCACCAGCCGGCTGCTGGAGCGCCACGGCATGCAGGTGCTGACGGCCAAGGACGGCGTCGACGCGTTGCGCTTGCTGGAGGATTTCACGCCGGACGTCATGCTGCTGGACATTGAAATGCCGCGCATGGACGGCTTCGAAGTCGCCGCCCACGTTCGCAAGGACGAGCGCCTCAGGGACCTGCCGATCATCATGATCACCTCGCGTTCAGGCCAGAAGCATCGCGACCGCGCCAAGAGCATCGGCGTCAACGATTATCTGAGCAAGCCTTATCAGGAAACCATGTTGCTCGAAAGCATCGCCCACTGGACACAGGTCAATGCCTGAACGCACCTTGCAGGCCACGCGCCTGACGACCCTCACCGGCCTGCTGCTGCCCCTCAGCGACCGCAGCCTGCTGCTGCCCAACGTGGCGGTGGCCGAACTGATCGATTACCAGGATTGCAGCGCCGATCCAGACGCTCCTGCGTGGTATCTGGGGCAAATCACCTGGCGGGAACTGACCCTGCCGCTGCTCAGCTTCGAAGCCGCCTGCGGCGGGCGCACGCTGGTGGGCGGGCGGGCGCGCATCGTCGTCCTCAACGCGCTGGGCGGGCGAGACGACCTGCGTTTCATTGCCATGCTCGTTCAGGGCATCCCACGCTCCTGCAAGGTCGATAGCCAATTGAGCTACGTCGACGTTCCCCTGGCGGAACTGGAAATCGCCGCCGTCCAGATCGGCGAAACCGTCGCCCGCATTCCCGATCTGGTTGGTTTGGAGCAGTGGTGGGTGAATGCCAGCCGGTGAACCGCTTATCGCCAGCAAGCTGGCTCCTACGAGATCAGGTGTAGGAGCCAGCTTGCTGGCGATCCGCACCCTGCACATCCCCACCAAAAAACCATTAACCTGAGCGTAACAATCCCGCCTTGAGCTTGATTGATGCGCTACGCCTTTCGCTCCTAAGGTGTCCCACGACAGCGAAATCGTGGAGCGAGCATGACAACTATAAATTCCCCCGACGCGCGCTGGTCGCGTCGTCGCAGCGAGAAGCAGCGGCGGCTCGAACAGGTTCGGAGCCTGGCCGACGGCGTGGTTCTGCCCAGCGACAGAATCGTCGAGGCACTGGAAGCCCTGTTGGTCTCCGGCGACCGGGTGGTCCTGGAAGGCAATAACCAGAAACAGGCGGACTTCCTCTCCAGAGCCTTGGCCAAAGTGGACGCCGGCAAGGTGCACGACCTGCACATGATCATGCCCAGCGTCGGGCGCGCCGAGCATCTCGACCTCTTTGAACAGGGCATCGCCCGCAAGCTCGACTTTTCCTTCGCCGGCACCCAGAGCCTGCGCATCAGCCAGTTGCTGGAAGACGGCCTGCTGGAAGTCGGCGCGATTCATACCTACATCGAACTGTATTCACGTCTGGTCGTAGATCTCATCCCCAACGTGGTGCTGGCCGCAGGCTTCATGGCTGACCGGGCGGGCAACATCTATACCGGTCCGAGCACCGAAGACACCCCGGCGCTCATCGAACCGGCCGCGTTCAGCGATGGCATCGTGATCGTGCAGGTCAACGAGCTGGTGGATGACGTCAGCGATCTGCCACGGGTCGATATCCCCGCTTCCTGGGTAGATTTCGTTGTCGTGGCCGACCGGCCTTTCTACATCGAACCCCTGTTCACTCGCGACCCGCGACACATCAAGCCAGTGCATGTGCTGATGGCAATGATGGCGATCCGCGGGATCTACGAGAAGCACAACGTCCAGTCGCTGAACCACGGCATCGGCTTCAACACGGCGGCCATCGAGCTGATTCTGCCGACCTACGGCGAGTCTCTTGGGCTCAAGGGCAAGATCTGCCGCAACTGGACGCTCAATCCCCATCCGACGCTGATCCCGGCCATTGAAAGCGGCTGGGTCGAGAGCGTGCATTGCTTTGGCACCGAGCTGGGCATGGAGCAGTACATTGCCGCGCGGCCTGACGTGTTCTTCACTGGCCGCGACGGCTCGCTGCGTTCCAACCGCCAGCTCTGCCAATTGGCCGGGCAGTACGCGGTGGACCTGTTCATCGGCGCGACTTTGCAAGTCGACGGCGATGGACACTCTTCCACCGTGACCCGCGGTCGCCTGGCGGGTTTCGGCGGCGCGCCCAACATGGGTCACGATCCGCGCGGTCGTCGGCACGGCACTCCCGCCTGGCTCGACATGCGTCAGCAGCAAGGCGACGGCCCGGCCGCCTATCTGGAGCGCGGCAAGAAGCTGGTGGTGCAGATGGTCGAAACATTCCAGGAGGGTGGCAAACCCACCTTCGTCGAAACCCTGGATGCGGTGGAAGTCGCGCGCAAGAGCGGCATGCCGCTGGCGCCCATCATGATCTACGGCGACGACGTGACCCACCTGCTGACCGAAGAAGGCATCGCTTATCTCTACAAGGCCCGCAGCCTTGAAGAGCGTCGGGCGATGATCGCCGCCGTCGCCGGCGTGACTGCAATCGGCCTGCGCCACGATCCCAGGGACACTGCGCGCATGCGCCGCGAAGGGCTGATCGCCTTGCCGGAAGACCTCGGCATCCGTCGCACCGATGCCAGCCGCGAATTGCTGGCGGCCAAGAGCATTGGCGATCTCGTGCAATGGTCTGGCGGACTGTACAACCCGCCGGCCAAGTTCAGGAGCTGGTGATGAGCGCACTCAGACAAACACTCCGTAAAACAACCCTGGCCGACCGGCTTGCTGATCTAGCAGTTGATGCCTTGATCGACGAAGCGGATCTGTCGCCAAAACCGGCGCTGGTCGACCGGCGTGGCAGCGGCGCGCACAGCGACCTGCATCTGGGCCTGATGCATGCCTCGGCGATGTCGCTCTGGCCCGCTTTCAAGCAGATGGCCGAAGCTGCCGGCAATATCGGCGAGATCGGCCAGCCGTTGCGTGAAGCAGTGGGCCGGCTCGGACGCGAAGGCGAAGCGGCGATGCTGGTCACGACCGGGGGCGTCAATACTCATCGCGGCGCTATCTGGGCGCTGGGTTTGCTGGTCGCCGCAGCGGCACTGGCGCCTGAAGATCTGGCGCTGGAAAGCTTGTGCGAGCGTGCCGCGCGCCTGGCCCGAATCGAGGATCGCCACGCCGGTGTGCAAGCCAGTAATGGGCGTCAGGTCGCGCAAAAGTATGGCGCCCCCGGGGCCCGGGAGCAGGCGCAGCAAGGCTTTCCCGCGGTTCGCGAATACGGCCTGCCCCGGCTGCACGCCAGCCGCAACGCCGGAAGCGGCGAGCAGAACGCGAGACTCGACGCATTGCTGGCGATCATGAGCCATCTGGACGACACCTGTGTACTGCATCGGGCGGGGCCGCAAGGACTCGACGTCATGCAGCGAGGCGCGCAACGCGTGCTGGATGCCGGGGGCAGTGCCAGCCTGACCGGGCGTCGCTGTCTGCGCGAACTCGATCAGCAATTGCTGGCCCTCAACGCATCGCCCGGCGGCGCTGCGGATCTGCTGGCCGCTTGCCTGTTCATCGATAGCCTGGAGCCTGCGCTCGGCCATCCTGCGAGGAATAACTGAATGGAAACCCTGTCTTTCGAATTCAACGCCGGGCAGCCGCCGCGCCATCGCGCATTGGTGGGCTGTGTCGGTTCGGGTGATCTGGAAGTGATGATCGAACCCGGCCAGCCGGGCAAACTGGCGATCCAGGTGGTGACCTCGGTCAACGGCGCATCACAGCGTTGGCAGCATTTGTTTGAGCGCATGTTCAATGAGCAGACCCCGCCGGCCTGCAGCATCGAGATCCACGATTTCGGGGCTACGCCCGGTGTGGTCCGGCTGCGTCTTGAGCAGGGTTTCGAGGAGGTGGGTCATGACTGATGCCGCTCGTCTATTGAATCAACACAGCTTCATCGAGCTGGGCGCGCGTCAGCGAGCGCGGGCGTTGCTGGATGAAGGCAGCTTTCGCGAGCTGCTGGACCCGTTCGACCGCGTCATGTCGCCCTGGCTGGCGATGCAGGGCGTCGTGCCTCAGGCCGACGATGGCGTGGTGGTCGCCAAGGGAATGCTGAACGGCAAACCGGTGGTCATCGCAGCCATCGAAGGCTCGTTCCAGGGCGGCAGCATGGGCGAAGTGGGCGGTGCCAAGATGGCCGGCGCACTCGAACTGGCCGCCGAAGACAACCGCAACGGCATCCCGACCGCCGCGATCCTGCTCCTGGAAACCGGTGGTGTGCGCCTGCAGGAGGCCAATCTGGGGCTGGCGGCGATTGCCGAGATTCATGCCGCGATCGTCAACCTGCGCCAGTATCAGCCGGTGATTGGCATCGTGGCCGGCAGCGTCGGCTGTTTCGGCGGAATGTCCATCGCGGCGGGCTTGTGCAGCTATCTGCTGGTCACTCAGGAGGGGCGGCTGGGCCTCAACGGTCCGCAGGTGATCGAGCAGGAAGCCGGTATCGAAGAATACGACTCGCGCGACCGGCCCTTCATCTGGAGCCTGACCGGCGGCGAGCAGCGTTTCGCGACCGGGCTGGTGGATGGATTCGCCGCCGACGACGTCGCGGACATTCGCACGCAGGTCGAGCACTGGCTTGAGCAGGGCGTACCCGCCGAGCACCGCAGCGGTCAGTACGATCTGTTCCTGCAACGCCTGGCGCGGCTGGATACCCAGTCGCAGATCGAGCCGCAGACGGTTCGCAGTCTCTATCGAGGAGCGCAATCATGAGCGAATCGCAGCGCGGTTTGAACTGGTTTCAAGGGCTGAGCGCAGACGCGGCCCCGGTGGTCGGCCTGCCGGCCTCGTTGAAGGTGGCTGACGGGCAGATCGGCGAAGTGCCGGCGCGGTTCGTGGCAGTCGTGGCGGACAGCGATAACCGCTTTCCTCGCGCCCGGCAGGGTGAAGTCGGCCTGCTGGAAGGCTGGGGACTGGCGAAGGCGATCGATGATGCCATCGAGCTGGATCGCGCCGCCGGGCAGAAGCGCGCGCTGATCGCGATCATCGACGTGCCAAGCCAGGCTTATGGCCGCCGCGAAGAAGCCCTGGGCATTCATCAGGCCTTGGCCGGTGCCGTGGACAGCTATGCCCGCGCGCGTCTGGCGGGGCATCCGGTGGTGGGGCTGCTGGTGGGCAAGGCCATGTCAGGCGCCTTTCTGGCTCACGGTTATCAGGCCAACCGGCTGATCGCGCTGCGCGATCCGGGGGTGATGGTGCATGCCATGGGCAAGGCGTCGGCGGCGCGGGTCACCATGCGCAGCGTCGAAGAACTGGAACGCTTTGCCGCCAGCGTGCCGCCCATGGCCTACGACATCGAGAACTACGCCACGCTGGGGCTGCTCTGGGAAACCCTGTCGGTAAGCCGGATCGACCAACCGACTCAAGATGACCTCGCGCAAGTCCGGGAAGTGCTGGGGGCGGCGATCCGCGATATTCAGGCCAGCGGCAGCGGCCTCAGCGGACGGCTGGGCGGCAGTAATCGCACCGCTTCCGCCCGTGTTCGCCAGATGCTGCGAGCACAGTGGTCGTGAACGGCACGCCGGCGTTCATGCCCCATGATTTGCTCTGGGGACTGGCGCCGTGTGCCTTGCCCGTGGATGTGCCGGCCTGGGCGCTGGATGTGGTCGGGCGCGGTCATCCGGTCGTGGTGCGTCGCCAACGGCTGGCACATGGCCTGATCGCCGTGGGTGTGCGTGGCCCGGCGCGTGAGCAGCGTTATGCCACGCATATGGCTAAGGCGTGTGTTCAGCGCAGGGTAGTGCCCGAGGAGTTGATCGGCGTACAAAGCTCGGGCGTGCAATGGCCCGCCTTGCGAGCCTTGCAGGAAATCAGCCCGCTGATGAACACCCTGGGCCTGCGCTGGGGCGTCACCGGCAGTGCAGGCTTCGAACTGGCGAGCGGCGTTGCGGCGTTGCACTCGCACAGTGATCTGGACCTTATCCTTCGTACGCCTTGTTTTGTAGAGCGGCACTGGGCGGCGGAACTGGTCGATGCACTGGACGGCGCGTGCTGTCGGATCGACGTACAGTTACAGGTGCCGGCCGGCGCGATCGCGCTGCGTGAATGGGCGAGGGCGGATGCGAAAGTGCTGCTGAAAACGTCAGAAAGCGCTGTGCTGGTCAGTGATCCGTGGCAAATGCAGGAGGCTTGCGCATGAGCATTCTGTGGGCGTTTCCCGGTCAGGGTGCGCAGCAGGTCGGCATGCTGCGGGACCTGCCGGACGACCCGGTGGTCCGGGAATGCCTGGCGCAGGCGGCGCTCGCTCTGGGCGAAGAAGCAACGACTCTCGACACAGCCGAAGCGCTGCAATCGACCCGCGCGGTTCAGCTCTGCCTGCTGATCGCGGGAGTCGCCAGCGCCCGGCTTTTGCAAGCTCAGGGCTGTGCACTGGATTATGTGTCGGGCCTGTCCATCGGCGCTTATCCCGCGGCGGTCATTGCCGGATCGCTGGCCTTCGACGACGCGTTGCGGCTGGTGGCGCTGCGAGGCGAATTGATGCAAAGCGCTTATCCACAGGGCTACGGCATGACCGCAGTACTCGGCCTGGACCTGGCTCAGGTGGAGTCATTGATTACCGAGGTGCACCGCCCTGATTTCCCGGTTTATCTGGCAAACATCAATGCGGACAGCCAGATGGTCATCGCCGGTCGCACTGACGCCATGACCGAAGTCGCGCGCCGGGCAAAGCAGGCGGGCGCGGCTACCTGCAAGCGACTGGCAGTCAGCGTTCCGTCCCATTGCGCGCTGCTCGACAAGCCCGCCCAGGCGCTGGCCGATGCGTTCGCGAAGGTTCGCGTGCAGCCGCCACGCATCCGTTATCTGAGCGGCAGCACCGCGCGGCCCTTGATCAAGGCCGATCAACTGCGCGACGACCTGGCGTTCAACATGTGCCGGGTAGTCGATTGGCGCAGTACCGTGCAGACCGCTTACGAGCGCGGCGTGCGCTTGCAGATCGAAATGCCGCCTGGCGCGGTGCTGACCGGCCTGGCGCGCAAGGTGTTCGAACAAGGTACGGCGGTGGCCTTCCAGGGCGCCCGTCTTGACAGTCTGGTCGCGCTCTCGCGCGAGGAGGTAAGCCGCAACCCCTAGAACGGATGCTGCTGCGAAGGACAAAAACAACAACTTCGGCAACGCAATCGAGGAATAACAACAATGATTATCTACGGCGTGGCATTTCTGGGCTTCTGTACTCTGGCGGGGCTGTTCATCGGCGAGGTCCTGGGCAAGCTCATTGGCGTCCCGGCCAACGTGGGCGGAGTCGGTATCGCGATGTTGCTGCTCATAGGTCTGGGCAGCTGGCTGGCCAAACGCGGTCTGTTCAAGGGCAAATCCGAACAAGGCGTGGAATTCTGGGGCGCCGTTTATATCCCTATCGTGGTCGCAATGGCGGCACAGCAGAATGTATTCGGCGCGCTCAAGGGTGGGCCGATGGCGATACTGGCCGGCACGCTGGCGGTCGTCGTCGCATTCGCGCTGGTGCCTGTGCTGACCCGCATGGGAAGCCATCAGCCGGAAGTACCGGCGCCTACCAAGACCGCAGGGTGACCGCCATGTACGACTCTCTCGTGAAAGTGGTTACCGGATACGGACTGATCAGCGGATTCGCGGTCATCGGTATCACGATGTGGATCTCCTACTGGATATCCGAGAACTTCACCAAGGGCCGCCTGCATGGTTCGGCCATCGCGATTCTGCTGGGGCTGGTTCTGGCGTATGTCGGCGGAGCCATGACCGGGGGCCAGAAAGGCGTGGTGGATGTGCCGCTGCTGTCCGGAATCGGCCTGCTGGGCGGCGCGATGCTGCGTGACTTTGCGATCGTGGCGACGGCCTTTGGGGTCAATGTCAACGAACTGAAACGTGCGGGGTATGCGGGCGTGCTGTCGTTGTTCGTCGGGATCGGCACTTCGTTCATTGCCGGGGTCGGCGTGGCTGGAGCCTTCGGTTACACCGATGCGGTCAGCCTCACTACCATCGGTGCCGGAGCCGTGACCTATATCGTTGGTCCTGTAACAGGCGCGGCCATCGGCGCCAGTTCGGAAGTCATGGCACTGTCCATCGCGGCGGGTTTGATCAAGGCGATTCTGGTCATGGTCGCCACGCCGTTCATCGCCCCTTTTATCGGTCTGAACAACCCTCGCAGTGCGGTGATTTTCGGCGGGCTGATGGGGACTTCCAGTGGTGTAGCTGGCGGCCTGGCGGCAACCGACCCCAAGCTCGTGCCTTATGGCTGCCTGACGGCGGCGTTCTACACGGCTTTGGGTTGTCTGCTGGGGCCTTCGCTGTTGTTCGTGTCCATGCGTGGGATTCTGGGGTAGGGCCGTCTGATCGCCAGCAAGCTGGCTCCTACAATTTCGTGCGTAGGAGCCAGCTCGCTGGCGATCGCCGCACCGCGGATTGTCTGACGGACCGCGTTTCCTGCGTCACGAGCTTCGCTCCCTCCCACATGGACGGTGTTGCCGGACGCAGTAACCGTGGGAGGGAGCTTGCTCGCGACAAGAGCGACCCCGGTTACAGCTCCTGTCCAGCCAGCCGCCCTGCATACATCCGGCATTCCGCGACCAGCGCCAGCAGGTTCGGGTCGCGTTCGCGGGATTTTAGGAACACCATGCCGATGTGCTGCTGCATCCGGTAATGCGGCTTGAGCGCTATCAGTCGCACGCGGTTCTCATAGACGGCGGCGATGCGGCCAGGCAGCAGGGCATAGCCTACTCCCGAGCTGACCATGCTCAACAAGGTGAAGATATCGTTGACCTGCATGGCCACAGTCGGCTCGAAACCGGCCTGCTCGAATACCCGAACGCCGTCACGGTGGGTGGCGAAACCCTGGGTGAGGGTGATGAACGTGGCCTCACGCAATTCGCCCAGATCCACCTCGTCCCGGTCGGCGAACGGCGAATCGGTCGGTACGGCAAGAAAGATGTCGTCGGAGAACAACGGCAGACGTTCGCAGTCCGGATCATTGGTGCTGTCGTCCAGCGAAACCAGCATGGCATCGACTTCCATGTTCTTGAGCTTGTCGAGCAGGTCCATGTTCGAACCCAGGATCAGGTCGATGTTGAGTTCGCTGCGCCGAATCTTCAGCCCCATGATCAGCTGCGGCACGGTCTTGACCGTCAGCGAATACAGCGCGCCGAGCTTGAAGCGTGCGGCTGAGAATCCGGCGGCCTGCCGCGTCTGTTCCACGGTGGTGACCACGTCCTGGATCAGCTGGTGCGCATGCTCTTCCAGCACATAGGCGCTCTTGAGCGGGGTCAGGTTCCTGCCTTCATGCTTGAACAGCGGGCAACGCAAGGCGCTTTCCAGCGAATGGATCGCACGATGCACGCTGACGTTGCTGGTCTGCAATTCGGAAGCGGCGCGGGCAAGATTGCCGGTGCGCATGAAGGCGAGGAATATCTCCAGTTTCTTGAGCGTCAGCTCGTCGTCGATCTGCATATCGTTGCGTTTGCCGTATGAGTGCGCGGGTTGCGCCCGAAGACAGGAACCGCGAAGCTTTGCGGTTGTGTCAGGGTAAATGGGTAACGAGCGGATGTATTACGGAGAGAAATTCAACGCATGGTCGCATCTCGTGGGCGCCGTGCTGGCAACGGTAGGCGCGGTGTTGCTGATTATCAAGGCCGCGCTGCAGGGTGATGCCTGGAAAGTGGTCGGCGTCGCGATCTATGGCGTTTGCCTGATCGCGCTGTATAGCGTATCGACGGTCTATCACAGCTTGCGCGGGCGGGCGAAACACATCATGCAGAAGGTCGACCATTTTTCGATCTACCTGATGATCGCCGGCAGTTACACGCCGTTCTGTCTGGTCACGCTGCGAGGCGCCTGGGGCTGGACGCTGTTCGGGATCGTCTGGGGATTGGCGCTGATCGGCATCCTGCAGGAGATCAAGCCGCGTTCGGAGGCGCGGGTGCTGTCCATCGTGATCTACGCGGTGATGGGCTGGATCGTGCTGGTGGCGGTTCAGCCGCTGCTGGCCATTCTGGGTACGGCCGGCTTCATCTGGCTGGCCGGTGGCGGGATTCTGTACACCGTCGGCATCCTGTTCTTCGCCTTCGACCATATCCGCCACTGGCACGGCATCTGGCACCTGTTCGTGATCGGCGGCAGCCTGATGCATTTCGTGGCGATCTGGGGTTATGTGTTGTGAGCGGATTTATCGCCAGCAAGACGGATCGCCGCCCGCTGGCTCCCACCGCGTGCCCAGTGGGAGCCAGCTTGCTGGCGATGCGTACTCTCTAAAAATCCCCCCACAACTGCTGCGCAACGCTGAGCGCCACCACCGGCGCGGTTTCGGTGCGCAATACACGCGGGCCGAGGCGGGCGGCGTGGAAGCCGGCGTCCTGCGCCTGGGCGACTTCGGCGTCGTTCAAGCCGCCTTCCGGGCCGATCAGGAACGCCAGGGTGCCCGGCTTGTCATGGCTGGTCAGCGGCTCTGCGACCGGATGCAAGACCAGCTTGAGATCGGCCTCGGTCTGCCTGAGCCAGTCGGCCAGCGGCATGGGTGAATGAATGACCGGCACGACCGAGCGCCCGCACTGTTCGCAGGCGCTGATCGCGACCTGCTGCCAGTGCGCCTGACGCTTCTCGGCGCGTTCATCTTTGAGGCGCACTTCGCAACGCTCGCTGACGATGGGAGTGATTTCGCTGACCCCAAGCTCGGTTGCTTTCTGGATGGCCCAGTCCATTCGCTCGCCTCGCGACAGGCCCTGGCCCAGATGAACACGCAGCGATGATTCGGCCTGGCCGGGGAAGCTTTCGGTGAGCCGGACATGCACCCGCTTCTTGCCCACTTCCAGCAAGGTCCCGCGAAACTCCTGGCCAGAGCCGTCGAACAGTTGCAGCGCGTCGCCTTCAGCCATGCGCAGCACGCGTCCGATGTAGTGCGCCTGGGCCTCGGGCAGTTCGTGATCGCCAAGGGACAGCGGAGTATCGGTGAAGAAGCGGGACAGTCTCATGGGTTGTCTCTGGCAAAAGTAAGCATTGGGGTGATTCTGATAAAGCTGTCGCGAGTCCGGTTTTAACCCGGATCGCGAAAATCGGGATGGAAGTTTTCCGGTACGGCCACCTGAATGCTGCTGCGCGTGGCAATGTCGATGCCCTCCGAGGCAACTTCGGCGAGGAAATCGATCTGCTCGGGCGTGATCACGTAAGGCGGCAGGAAGTACACGACGCTGCCCAGCGGACGCAGCAACGCGCCGCGTTTGAGTGCGTGCTGGTAGACCTGCATGCCGCGGCGTTCCTGCCACGGATAAGCGACCTTGCCGGCCTTGTCCTGAACCATCTCGATGGCGAGGGCCATGCCGGTCTGGCGCACTTCGGCCACATGCGGATGGTCGGCCAGATGAGCGGTGGCCGTTGCCATGCGCCGGGCCAGCGCCTTGTTGTTCTCGATGACGTTGTCCTGCTCGAAGATGTCGAGCGTCGCCAGCGCGGCGGCGCAGGCCAGCGGATTGCCGGTGTAGCTGTGGGAATGCAGGAAGGCGCGCAGCGTCGGATAGTCGTCGTAGAACGCGTCGTACACCTCATCCGTGGTCAGGCACGCGGCCAGTGGCAGGTAGCCGCCGGTCAGCGCCTTGGACAGGCACAGGAAGTCCGGACGGATGCCGGCCTGCTCACAGGCGAACATCGTCCCGGTGCGACCAAAACCTACCGCGATCTCATCGTGAATCAGGTGCACGCCATAGCGATCACAGGCTTCGCGTAGCAGCTTGAGGTAGATGGGGTGGTACATGCGCATGCCGCCGGCGCCCTGAATCAGCGGCTCGATGATCACCGCCGCGACGCTGGCATGATGCTCGGCCAGGGTCTGCTCCATGACCGCGAACAGGTTGCGCGAATGTTCCTCCCAGCTCATGCCTTCCGGACGGTGGTAGCAATCGGGGCTGGGCACCTTGAGGGTGTCCATCAACAGCGCTTTGTAGGTTTCGGTGAACAGCGGCACGTCGCCGACCGACATCGCCGCCATGGTTTCGCCGTGGTAGCTGTTGGTCAGGGTGACGAAGCGCTTCTTGTCCGGCTGACCGCGATTGAGCCAGTAGTGAAAGCTCATTTTCAACGCCACTTCGATGCACGACGAACCGTTGTCGGCATAGAAGCAGCGGGTCAGACCCTCCGGCGTCAGGTCTACCAGACGCTCTGAAAGCTCGACCACCGGCTGATGACTGAAGCCGGCCAGGATGACATGTTCCAGCTGGTCGACCTGATCCTTGATGCGCTGATTGATCCGGAGGTTGGCATGGCCGAACACATTGACCCACCAAGAGCTGACGGCGTCGAGATAGCGTTTGCCCTCGAAGTCCTCCAGCCAGACGCCTTCTCCACGCTTGATCGGGATCAGCGGCAGCTGTTCATGGTCTTTCATCTGGGTGCAGGGGTGCCACAAGACCTTCAGGTCACGTTGCATCCACTGGTCGTTCAGGCCCATTGGCGGTCTCCGGATAGCAACTCGCAGGATGCGAGGACAAACAATCGCGCAAGCCTATGCAATGCACGGGCGAGCGACAACCTCTTGTGTCGCCGGGACGATGGCATAGAGATGGCTGGCGGCCATCTTTGGCGTGTCGTATGCTGCGCCGCTGTTCGTAATCCCGGGCGTTCCTGGCCCTACCTTCCCTGTGATTTTTTCGGAGTTTGCAGAATGCTTTCCGGGTGGCTGCGCGCCTGCGCGCTGGTGGTAATCGGGTTGGTCAGCGTCACGACGCTCGCCGATGAAAAGAACAAGACCGCAATCGTGGTCGGCGCCGGTCTTGCGGGCCTGACCGCTGCTTATGAGTTGCAGGCCAAGGGCTGGCAAGTGACCGTGCTCGAAGCGCGCCCCAGTCCCGGCGGCCGCTCGGGGCTGGCGACCAGCGAATGGATCGGCAACGCCAAGAGCCAGCCGGTCCTGAATCGTTATCTGGATGCGTTCAAGATCCAGAGCGTCCCGGCGCCCGAGTTCGTCCGCACGCCCAGCTATCTGATCGACGGAGTCCACTTCACCCAAGCGGATCTGGCGGTCAAGCAGCCCGCTACCGCCGAAGCGATCAAGCGCTACGAAGAAACCCTGGACAATCTGGCGCGCTCCATCGAAGACCCGGAAAACCCCGGCTCCAACAGCACCTTGTTCGCACTGGATCAGATCAACGTCGCCAACTGGCTGGATCGCCTGAACCTGCCGGCCACCGCGCGCCAGCTGATCAACCAGGAAATCCGCACACGCTACGACGAGCCGTCGCGCTTGTCGTTGCTGTACTTCGCCCAGCAGTCGCGGGTCCATCGTCCGGCGGACGAGCGCGACCGCCGTGCCGCGCGTCTGCCCGGTGGCAGCGCCGTCCTGGTCCAGGCTTTCGCGGGGCAGATCAAGACCCTCAAGACCAACGCCCCGGTGTCGGCCATCGTACAGGACAAGACCGGCGTGACGGTGAAGGCCGGCGCCGCCAGCTACACCGCGGACTACGTAGTCGTGGCCGTGCCGTTGCGCGCTCTGGCGAAGATCCAGATGACGCCCGCGCTGGACACCAGGCACCAGGCCGCGCTGAAAAGCACCAACTACGGATGGCGCGATCAGATCATGCTCAAGTTCAAGACGCCGGTCTGGGACAGCAAGGCGCGTCTGTCTGGCGAAATCTTCAGCAACACCGGCCTTGGCATGCTGTGGATCGAACCGGCGCTCAAAGGCGGCGCGAACGTGGTCATCAACCTGTCCGGCGACAATGCGCGGATCATGCAGGCCTTTGGTGACAAGCAACTGGTGGATCAGGTGCTGATCCGTCTGCATGCGTTTTATCCTCAGGCACGCGGCGCCTACACCGGTTATGAGATTCGTCGCTACAGCGTCGACCCGACCACGGGCGGGTCTTATCTGGCCTACGGTCCGGGGCAGATCAGCAAATTCTGGCGGGTCTGGGAAAAGCCCGTGCAGCACGTGACTTTCGCCGGCGAGCACACCGACACCTTGTACCCGGGTTCGCTGGAAGGTGCATTGCGCAGCGGTCAGCGCGCGGCGAGTCAGGTCGTCGATCTCGCGGCGGGCAAGTCGTTCGAGCCGGTCAAGGTCGTACCGCCCGCGCCACCTGCTCCGGCCAAGGCCAAAGGCAATTTCTTCACCAACCTGTTCGGCGGCTCTGACGCTGAAGACGTCAAACCTGCAGAGCCTGCCAAGCCGGTCGAGAAAATGCCGGAACCCGCGCCTGTTCAGACTCCGATCCCGGTAGCGCCTGTGATCGCGCCGGTCGAGGCGCCCAAGCCTGTCCCGGCGAAAGCGGATGCCAAGGCACCCGCGAAAAAGTCTTCGGGCAAAGAGCCGGCAAAAAAGGAGCCGGCCAAAAAAGAACCGGCGAAGAAGAAAGAGCCGGTCAAAAAAGAGTCGGGCAGCAAGTCGGCGAAACCCGCTGAAACAAAGAAAACGCCGGCCAAGGGCGAGGCGGTAAAGAAGACTTCCGCCAAGCCGGCCAGCGAGGCAGCGCCCGCCGAGAGCAAGAACTGACTCAGCCAGGCAACAATGCGAAAAGCGCGGTTTTTACACCGCGCTTTTTTGTATGCGTTATCCCGGCGCAACACCCGTCCGGATAAATGTTTCGCGAATTCGCTCGTCCGTTGTACAAGCGGTATTCACCCATTAGCCGTTCATCCGGGCTGCCCAGCCGATAGTCGTCGCAGAGTTTTACCTGAATGGATTTGTCCCGATGCTCAGCGGCGTAACAGCGCTGAAACGCTTGCTGACGAATCTGACATCAACGGCGGTTTCCAAGTCAGCGAAGTGTCATCGAGTTTTTAGATGAGTCAGAGCGAAATTTTGCGCTTTCAATCGATAAATAAGAAGCTAGTCTGTTGGCACTTCTAACAAGGTAATGGCAATGCAGCTACATAACTCATCCGAGCGTTACGGTTTGCTCAGCATCATTCTGCACTGGGGCGTCGCCATTACAGTGTTCGGTCTGTTCGCACTGGGGTTGTGGATGGTCGGTCTGGACTACTATGACTCTTGGCGCAAGGCCGGGCCGGACTTGCATAAAAGCATTGGCCTGACGTTGTTCGCCGTGATGGTGATTCGCCTGGCCTGGCGATTGATCAGCCCACCGCCACCGCCGCTGGACAGTTACAGCCGAGTGACGCGCATCGGCGCTCACCTGGTGCATCTATTTCTGTATGCGGCATTGTTCGCGGTGATGATCGCCGGTTACCTGATTTCCACGGCTGACGGCGTCGGCATTCCGGTGTTCGGCCTGTTCGAAGTGCCGGCTCTGGTAAGCGGGCTGGCTGATCAGGCGGAGACCGCGGGCACGATTCACCTGTATCTGGCCTGGGCCATCGTTGTATTTGCGGTGCTCCACGGTCTTGCTGCGCTGAAACACCATTTCATCGACCGCGACGTGACGCTCAAGCGCATGTTGGGTCGCCACTGATCGTTCAACCAAAAACGGGAATAAAAGTATGTTGAAGAAGTCTCTCGCTGCACTGGCTCTGGGTACCGCTCTGTTGTCCGCCGGTCAGGCCATGGCTGCGGATTATGTGATCGACAAGGAAGGCCAGCACGCTTTCGTCGACTTCAAGATCAGCCACCTGGGTTACAGCTTCATCCACGGTACCTTCAAGGACTGGAATGGCGAGTTCAGCTTCGATGCCGCCAAGCCCGAGGCCAGCAAGATCTCGGTCGAACTCAAGACCGCCAGCCTGTTCACCAACCATGCCGAGCGCGACAAGCACATCAGCAGCAAGGACTTCCTGGACGTTGCCAAGTACCCGGAAGCCAAGTTCGTCTCCACCAGCGTGAAATCCACTGGCGAGAAAACTGCTGACGTGACCGGCGACCTGACTCTGCACGGCGTCACCAAGCCGATCGTGATCAAGGCCACCTTCAACGGTGAAGGCAAGGACCCGTGGGGCGGCTACCGCGCAGGCTTCGACGGCACCTCGACCCTGAACCTGAACGACTTCGGCATCAAAGGCCCAGGCCCGACTTCCCAGACCCTGGACCTGAACATCAGCTTCGAAGGTCTGCAGAAGAAGTAAGCCGCTATCGCCAGCAAGCTGGCTCCTACACATACTGTAGGAGCCAGCTTGCTGGCGATGATACAAACACAAAAACGCCCCGAACCAGTCGGGGCGTTTTTGTTTCTGTCGGCGATCAGCTATCGCGATTACGCGTCAGCAGGGCCGGCTTTTCGCCGCGTGGCCGGCTTGGCAACTGGTCCAGTTGCTCAGCAGACGGGAAACGGTCGAGCTTCGACTCTTTGTGCATGATTTTCGGTTGCGGCTGGCTGTCACGCGCATTGTTGACCGCCGGTTCCGGACGCTGGTCGCGAGCTGGACGGCGGTTACGCGCCTGACCGTCACGCGGCGCGCCGTTGCGCGGAGCCGAACCGTTACGCTTGGGCGCGCCGGTGCCGTTGCTGGAACCGCTACGGCCGCTGCCATTGGTGTTGCGACCCTGACCTGCCGGGCGAGCCGCGCCGCCAGCAGCCGGGGCGGCACCTGGACGGCGACCACGACCTTGCTGCTTGCCTTGATACGGGCTCACGTAGTCGGCACGATTACCGAAGTTATCGACATCGTCATCCAGAAACTCGTCGGGAGCGCGGTCCGGAGCCGGACGCGGAGCGCCTTGGGCGGCGCGTTGCTCGCCACGTGGTGTCCCCTGGCGCGGTTTTCTTTCGCGAGGCTGACGGGCAGGGCGTTCTTCACCGGACGCAGCCGCGGCCGGTTTTTCCTTGCCCTTGTCCTTGCCTTTGTCGCGACGGCCACCGTTGTTCTTGTCGCCTTCGCTGCGTTGTCCACGGCCACGCCCATTGCGGGTATCGGGCCGCTCACGTACTTCCGGCTTCTCGGCTTCGACCGCCGACATGTCGAAGCCCATCAGATCCCCGTCCGGAATCTTCTGCTTGGTCATGCGCTCGATGCTTTTGAGCAGCTTCTCTTCGTCCGGCGCCACCAGCGAGATGGCTTCACCGGTACGACCGGCGCGGCCGGTACGGCCGATACGGTGCACGTAGTCTTCATCGACGTTGGGCAGCTCGAAGTTGACCACGTGCGGCAGCTGGTCGATGTCCAGGCCGCGTGCGGCGATGTCGGTCGCGACCATGATACGTACGTCACCGGCCTTGAAGTCGGCCAGCGCCTTGGTGCGCGCGTTCTGGCTCTTGTTGCCGTGGATCGCGACAGCGCTCAGGCCGTGCTTGTCCAGGTACTCGGCCAGACGGTTGGCGCCGTGCTTGGTGCGGGTGAAGACCAGTACCTGTTCCCAGGCGCCGAGCGTGATCAGATGCGCCAGCAGGGCACGCTTGTGGCTCGAAGGCAGGCGGAAGACACGCTGTTCGATCCGCTCGACCGTGGTGTTGGGTGGCGTGACTTCGATGCGTTCCGGGTTGTGCAGCAACTTGCCGGCCAGCGCCGTGATGTCGGCGGAGAAGGTCGCCGAGAACAGCAGGTTCTGGCGTTTGGCGGGCAGGCGCGCAAGGACCTTCTTCACATCGTGTACGAAACCCATGTCCAGCATGCGGTCGGCTTCGTCGAGCACGAGGATTTCAACGTGGGACAGATCGACACTGCCCTGGCCGGCCAAGTCCAGCAGGCGGCCGGGGCAGGCCACCAGCACGTCGACGCCGCGCGCCATGGCCTGGACCTGCGGGTTCATGCCGACACCGCCGAAGATGCAGGCGCTGACGAACTTCAGGTCGCGGGCGTATAGCTTGAAGCTGTCGTGCACCTGCGCGGCCAGTTCGCGGGTCGGGGTCAGGACCAGCACACGCGGTTGGCGCGGGCCGTGACGCTGGGATTTGTCCGGATGACCGTTGGGAAACAGCCGCTCCAGAATCGGGAGGGCGAAGCCACCGGTTTTACCAGTACCTGTCTGTGCCGCCACCATCAGGTCGCGACCTTGCAACACGGCGGGAATGGCCCGCTGTTGCACCGGAGTAGGCTGGGTGTAGCCCGCTGCCTCGATGGCGCGGACTAGAGCCTCGGAGAGACCGAGGGAAGCAAAGGACATGAGTAATCCTGTTCTGTTGGAGCTTAAGCTCAAGGGATGTCTTGCCTGGCGCGAATGGCGTGTATGGACAACGCGATCCCGTCCGGTCCTGCGGGGTCTTTAGTGCATCTTGTCACGTCGGCGCGGGATGAAAAATGCGCTATAGGCGTGAACGAGGTGACTTCTGCAAGACCGAGCGTCCGGGCGTAAGCCTGGCGGGAAGGCTGGAGTATAACAGAGCAAACGCAGCGCGCTGCTTTCCTGCCGCTTAACGGCGCGGGTTGCGGCGCAAGGCCGCGGACCCGCGTTGGTCGGTCGATCTCAGCGGGGCAGCTTGAGATTGTTCCAGACCGCCAGGCTTGGTTCAGCCTGGTTCAAGGTGTAGAAATGCAGGCCCGGCGCGCCGCCCTGTAGCAGACGGTCGCACATTTCGGTGATGACCTGCTCGCCGAACGCCTGAATGCTGGCGGTATCGTCGCCGTAGGCTTCCAGTTGCTTGCGGATCCAGCGCGGGATTTCCGCGCCGCAGGCGTCCGAGAAGCGCGCCAGCTTGGTGTAGTTGGTGATCGGCATGATGCCCGGCACGATCGGGATGGTCACGCCCAGCTTCTCCACGCGCTCGACGAAATGGAAGTAGCTGTCGGCATTGAAGAAGTATTGGGTGATCGCACTGTCGGCGCCGGCATTGGCCTTGTTGACGAAGTGCTTGAGGTCGTCTTCGAAGTTGCGCGCCTGCGGATGCATTTCCGGGTAAGCGGCGATTTCGATGTCGAAATGGCTGCCGGTTTCTTCGCGAATGAAGGTCACCAGATCATTGGCGTGACGCAGCTCGCCGCTGGCCATGCCCATGCCGGACGGCAGGTCGCCGCGCAAGGCAACGATGCGCTTGATGCCGGCCTCGCGATACTGGGCGAGCAGGCTGCGCAGGTCTTGCTTGCTGTCACCGACGCACGACAGGTGCGGCGCGGCAGGTACTTTCACTTCGTTTTCCAGCTGCAGCACGGTGTTCATCGTGCGGTCGCGGGTCGAACCACCGGCACCGTAGGTGCAGGAGAAAAAATCGGGGTTGTAGCTTGCCAGCTGACGCGCGACGGTCAGCAGCTTTTCATGGCCAGCGTCGGTCTTCGTCGGGAAGAACTCGAAGCTGAAACGACGGACTTGGCTCATAGGGCCGATCTCATGTAGGAGCGGATTCATCCGCGAAAGCTCGGATAGACGCCGATCTCGTGTAGGAGCGGACTTGTCCGCGAAAAGGTCGGAACGACCTCCGGACAATGGTCGCGAGCGCCATGCGCTCGATCGCGGGCAAGCCCGCTCCTACAAGGGAGCAGGCATGCCCCGACAATCAGTAGCGATAGGCATCCGGCTTGAACGGACCTTCGACGGTCACGCCGATGTAGTCGGCCTGGGTCTTGGTCAGTTTGGTTACCACGCCGCCGAAGCCGCGCACCATTTCCAGCGCCACTTCTTCGTCCAGCTTCTTGGGCAGCACTTCGACGGTCAGACGCTGGGCCTTGTGCTCCGGCGACAGATCGGCGTACTTCTGCTCGAACAGGAAGATCTGGGCCAGTACCTGGTTGGCGAACGAACCGTCCATGATGCGGCTTGGGTGGCCGGTTGCGTTGCCCAGGTTCACCAGACGACCTTCGGCCAGCAGGATCAGGTAGTCGTCGTTCTGCGGATCGAACGAACCGGCGCCGGTGCGGTGGATCTTGTGCACCTGTGGCTTGACCTCTTCCCATGCCCAGTTCTTGCGCATGAAAGCGGTGTCGATTTCGTTGTCGAAGTGACCGATGTTGCACACCACGGCACGCTTTTTCAGGGCCTTGAGCATGTTGGCATCGCAGACGTTGACGTTACCGGTGGTGGTGACGATCAGGTCGATCTTGCCCAGCAGCGCCTTGTCGGTGCATGCCTCGGTGCCGTCGTTCTCGCCATTGATGAACGGCGAAACCACTTCGAAACCGTCCATGCAGGCCTGCATGGCGCAGATCGGGTCGACTTCGGTGACCTTGACGATCATGCCTTCCTGACGCAGGGACTGGGCCGAACCCTTGCCCACGTCGCCGTAGCCGATCACCAGCGCCTGCTTGCCGGACAGCAGGTGGTCGGTACCGCGCTTGATCGCGTCGTTCAGGCTGTGACGGCAACCGTACTTGTTGTCGTTCTTGCTCTTGGTGACGGAGTCGTTGACGTTGATTGCCGGGATCTTCAGCTCACCCTTGGCCAGCATGTCCAGCAGACGATGCACACCGGTGGTGGTCTCTTCGGTGACGCCGTGGATCTTCTCCAGCATCGCCGGGTATTTCTTGTGCAGGATCTCGGTCAGGTCACCGCCGTCGTCGAGGATCATGTTGGCATCCCAAGGCTTGCCGTCCTTGAGGATGGTCTGCTCGATGCACCACTCGTATTCTTCTTCGGTCTCGCCTTTCCAGGCGAAAACAGGGATGCCGGCGGCGGCGATGGCGGCAGCGGCCTGGTCCTGGGTGGAGAAGATGTTGCAGGACGACCAGCGAACTTCGGCACCCAGGGCAACCAGGGTCTCGATCAGCACGGCAGTCTGAATGGTCATGTGGATGCAGCCCAGAATCTTCGCGCCCTTGAGCGGCTGGGACCCAGCGTACTTGCGGCGCAGGCCCATCAGAGCCGGCATTTCGGATTCGGCGATGAAGGTTTCGCGGCGGCCCCAGGCAGCCAGGGAAATGTCGGCGACCTTGTAGTCGTTGAATTCTGCGGGCGTGATTACAGCACTCATTGAGAGTCTCCATTCCATAAAAATGCGAATGGGCGCCGTTGTGCGTTTAAGGCTGGCCGGCCGGTCGGCCGATCAAGCAACGCCCCATCCGAGCCTGACAGGAAACCTGCTGCAGCGCCCCTCGGACAGGTGGCGGGAACGGCATCGAGCGATGATGACCGTTTTGAAACGTCCGGCAGTATAGCCGCGCTGGGTTCCGGACCCAAGGCTTTCTATCGGTTCCTTGTGTATCGGCAGGCTCTGCCGCAGCTGTATGGCGATATATACATTTACCGCACCTTGCGTCGGCGCGGCTCGTAACCTCGAAGCCGTTCACATGGAAGCCGGCAGTTGCCGCTTTCCGTCATAGCGCGAATGCGCAAGGAGCAACACCATGAATTTCAACTCGAATGGATTCGAGTCCAGCGCCGGCGGCGTGTCGTCTGGCGAACCAGACATTCTCGTTCGCGATGCAGGCCCCAGGCATATCACTATCACCGGGCAAGCGGACGGTACCTGCCATCTGGAACTGGCCGGCGCACCCATTGCCAGGCTCATTCTGAGCGGCGGCGGAGCCAAGGGTTTCGCCTATTCGGGCGCCGTGACCGCCCTGGAGAAGCTTGGCGTGATGCCGGGGATCGCTTCGGTGCATGGCTCGTCGGCCGGCGCCATCATGGCCGCCCTGATCGCCTCGGGCATGGACGCGGCACGCTTCGATGCGCTGAGCGACGATACCGATCTGCTGTCATTGCTCGACAGCCCCAACGAAGCCGTCAGCTGGTTGCAGCGCGGTTTTGCCCGGGTGGGGGAAATGGCGGAAAAAGCCCTGCCGGGCACCGTCGGCGGCTTTACGCGACTGCTGTTGAGCGTGCTGCCACGGGTGCAATCGGAAGCCGTGCCGCTGCAAACGCTGATCCGCGATCAGACGCGCATCGCGGTGCTGTCGCTGATAAACGAAGGCCATCCCGCCGAAATCCTGGCCATTGGCAAGCGTCTGGAGGCAGGCGGAGTCGTGACCTTCAATGACCTGGCGGTGCTCAACCGGCATATTCCGCAGATCAAGCAGCTCAACATCACCGGCACGGCCATGCTGGGTGAAGTCCCCCAACTGGTGGTGTTCAGCGCGGCGCTGACGCCCGACCTGGACATCGCCATCGCGGCCCACGTTTCCGCGTCCCTGCCGGTAGTCTTCCGTCAGCCGGGCCAGAGTGGGCTCGGATTTCAGGAACTCGATGAGCTGACCTTCTTTCAGGACGGCGGAGTCCTGCTCAATACGCCAGTGCCGCAACTGGTGGACCCGGCTCTTGCGACCGACCTGCTGTCCGGGTCGGACATGCTGATTCTGAAATTCGAAAAAGCCCCTTCGTCCGGCGAGCGCGGGGGGCTGAAAAAAGTGCTGAAAGACTGGTTCGTCGGTGCCCCGGTAGCGGCGGGCCGTGAGTATCAGAATCTGACCCTCAAGACCTTTGCCGCGCAGACCGTCATCGTTCCTCTGCGCACCGAGAAGGGCGATTTTTCCAGCGCGCTGGGCGGCACGCTGAATTTCACCATGAGCCGGGAGATTCGCAACCATCTGCAGGAGCGCCTGGAGCAGGCGGTCACCGCGCATCTGGTCGAGCGCACGGCGCGGCGGGAGCGCTACGAGTTCGCGTCGCTGACCGAGGCCCTGTTCAGTCTCGATGATGCCATGCTGGCCGACATCCAGCCGCTGGCAGCCGGCAGCGTGGTCAGCGAAGCGGTGGCCTGGCGTTCCAGGACGCGTGAGATCCTGATGCGTCTGAACACGCGAGTCGAGGCGGGGGGCAGCGGTTCGGCGTTCACCCTGACCCGCGAAATGCAGAACGACATCGAGCAACTGGACGCGCTGGCAACGGATGCCACCCGTCTGCAATGGCTGGCGCTGGAGTTCAACCGCTATGACCTGCGAGGCGCCGGCCGCCTGCTCGACAGCCTGCGTGGTCAGGACCCGTCATCGACCGTGCTGGGCGCTGCGATGCGAGAAAAACGCAAGCGGGAAATTCGCACCATTGCGGGCAACATTCGCAAGGCGGTGATCTTCCCGTCCCTGCATCTGTTCATGCAGACAAGCGACAACACCGAGGTGCTGCTGCGCGCGGATCAGATGCTGTTGCAGGCGACGGCGGCGGAGGAGGTCAACCGCGTGCTGGATGAGATCATTCACAAGTATCGGTCGCGCAACCGGCTGCCGGGTAAGTGGTGGACGCCGAGAACGGTCGAGCTGGCGACGGCCTGGAAAATTCGTGAATGAAGGCGATACAGCGAAATCATGGGCGCGGGCGGGATGCTCTGCCATGATGTCGGGCATCTTTATGGCAGATGGTCAGGAGTGCACATGAACTTTCATACCCGCAAATGGGTTAAACCCGAAGATCTGAATCCCAACGGCACCCTGTTTGGCGGCAGCCTGTTGCGCTGGATCGATGAAGAAGCGGCCATCTACGCGATCGTTCAACTGGGCAATCAGCGCGTGGTCACCAAGTACATCTCCGAAATCAATTTCGTCAGCGCTTCCCGGCAGGGCGACATCATCGAGCTGGGTATCACCGCGACCGAATTCGGCCGCACCTCGATCACCCTGACCTGCCAGGTGCGCAACAAGATCACCCGCAAGAGCATCCTGACCGTGGAGAAGATGGTGTTCGTCAACCTCGGCGAAGACGGCCTGCCCGCGCCGCACGGGCGTACCGAAATCCGCTATATCAAGGACCAGTTCGACATCCCCGCAGGCGAAGGCGCATAGGACCCGTAGGAGCGGATTCATCCGCGAAAAATCGCCAAGCCCACCGAATACGGTGTCTGCCACGGCCTTTTCGCGGATGAATCCGCTCCTACAGCTGGCCGACAGCGGCTCGGCAGCGCATTCATGTTGTCGCGAGCAAGCTCCCTCCCACGGTGACCGCCTGATAAATCGGAAAGATTCGGGCACGTGGTTGCTTGTGGGAGCCAGCGGGCGGCGATCCGTCTTGCTGGCGATGCGGTGAGTCAGATACAACGCGTCGTTTGCATCGCCAGCAAGCTGGCTCCTACAGGGGTGTGTAGTTAGCGGTAGCGGATCTGTGGCTTGGGCTTTTCGTAGAACACCGATTCGCCTGGTGTGCGTTCCACGACGTCGATCAGCTTGAGCCAGGTGTCCAGATCGTCGGTGCTGATCTTGGTGTCGGCCTTGTCCTTTTTCCAGAGGCTGTCCAGCAGGTTGAAGAAGCCGGTGTCGTTGAGCAGGAACTTCGCCGCGGCCTTTTCCTTGTCGTCGCCGTCGTTGAGGATCTTTTCCAGGTCTTTCTTGCTGACGATATCGTCCTTGCCGTTCCAGTCATCCCACTTGTCGCGGATGGTTTCGATCTCTTCCTTGTGCGCTTCGTAGAAGGCCTTGTTGTAGACGTCCATCGGCAGGCCGTTGGTGTTTTCGCCGTAGATGCCGTTCTGGTCCTTGTGCAGGCTTTCGTCCAGGCGAATCATCGATGAGCCTTGGTCCTGCGGCGTTTCCTGGAAGTGTTTCCATTCCTCGGTCTGGTAATCGAAGATGCTCTGGTCCGTCGGCGCGTCCCGGCCGTCGTATTCGTAGAAGCTGTAGCGAGCGTATTCCAGCTTGTCGCCCCAGTCGTCCTGGGCGAAGCCGATTTCCGCCTGGTCCTTGAACCACTGGCCTTCCTTGTCGGTGGCCTTCTGTTTTTTCTGGTGATCGACGAACACGCTGATGATCCCGGTGATAATCCCCAGACCCGCGGTAATCAGAAACAGGGGAGCGGTCGCGCCGGCAATGGCACCGATGGGACCCAGCAAGCCCGCAATGCCGATGCCGCCGGCAATGGTGCCGGCGACGCCGGACACGATCTGCAGGCTGCCGTTGGCAATCGCCAAGTCACTGCCGGACTTGATGCCGTCCTTGATGGCGATGCCGCCCATCACGATGTCGGCGATGCTCATGATATCCGGCGCGACGCCCAACACCTTGACCACCGAACCGGCGATACGCGCGGAAACGCCCGGCACTTTCGGCGCGTCGGCACTGCCCACGCTCTCGATATTCTGGGTCACGCTCTGTACATCGAACAGACTGCCCGCGCCACCATTGCCCGCGACGGCCTGGCCCACTGACGCGCGCATGTTGTCGACGACATCGTCGGCCGGTACCGGGCGGTTGTCGGTCTCAAGCATGACGTTGATCGACTCGCGGTCGATTTCGCCGTTGCCAAGCATTTCACTCAGGTTCACCCGCTCGTTGTCGGCTGGCACCGTCTGACCGTTGCGCTCCAGCTGCTCCTCGATACCCGCCACGAAGGCTTCGCGGGTTGGCGGCGTCAGGTCGCGGGCGATGAAATGGTCGACGGCATCGGAGTACAGTTTGTAGACCGAATCCGAGTAGCTGGCGTAACCGGAGCTGGAAACGGATTCCGGAACCGGTGTGTTGGCGGCGCGCTCGAGGTCCGCTGCCAGGTTGCTGGCGTCATCGGCGTCCAGCGGCGGCAGGCCGCTGGCGGCCCGCTGCGCATCGATGCTCTGGCTGATCGTTTCCTGAGTGATGTTCAGGTTGAGGTCTTCGGCCAGTTCATTAAGGTTGCCGTATTTCGAATAATCGGCGGGCGGTGTGCCGCCGGAGCGCTTGACGATATCGTCGAGCAGCTCGCGGCTGACGTCTTGGGACAGCGTGCCGGCTTCGTTGACCTCGTTGATCAGACCGATCTGGTCCATGACGTCGCCGATGCTGCTGCCGACCCGGATACTCTCCAGCTCGTACACGCTGCCCAGCCGGCTTTCCAGCCCTTCGTCGACGCCTGGCACGTTGTGGGTGCTTTGCGCCTCATCGATTTTGGCGCCCCACAGACCTTCCTTGCCCCAGATTTCCGGTACGGATTTGCTCAGTCCCAGGAGTTCGGCAGTGTTGGTATGGGTAAACAGATCGAATACCCCGGTTTTCTCGAACTGCGCGCCCGAGCCCAGGAAAGTGATGAAATCCTTGGCGATCGCCAGACGCTCCAGCGGATCGTCGCTGAGCTGGCCGTTCTTGGCCGACAGCATGTAAATGGCGCCGCCCAGTGAAGTGAAGCCCGCCGCGGTGCCGAACACGCCGCCCTGATTGAGCTTGCCGATGGCTTTCTTGAAGCCTTCCTTGTCCTCGGCGCCGACGTACTTGCCGGCCAGGTTTTCCTCGAATTGCGCCTGAGTGATCTCGCCGGCGTTGAGCTTGTCGAGCTGGCTGGATAAGTCGCTGAGCTTGGTCTTGTCTTCCAGCAGCTCGTTGATGAACTTCTCGATGGTGTCCTGGGTGCGGCGCGGCAGATCCGCCATGCCCTTGATGCCCTGTTTGAGCGCCGAGAAGATGTCCTTGAGCGCCAGCTGTTTGTACTCGTCCGGAATGCCGCCCGGATCGGCCATCAGCTTGTCGACTTCGGCCATGACACTGTTTTTCTTCAGCTCGTTCTGAGCGTCTTTCGCCAGTTCAGGATCAAGCAGTTCGAGGCTGGAGAGCAGCCGCGCGACCTCGGCCTGGCCTTCGGAATTCTTGCCCGCCTTTTCCAGATCGTTGAGATACTCGACGAATTCCAGGCTGGTGAGTTTGCCGTGCAGGTCCTTGGCGAGCGACTCCTTGTCACTGCCGCTGACCTTCTCGATGGCCGCATCGATCTCGGCCTGGTATTCCTTGCCGATCTTGTCTTTCTCGCCGTCGCCGCTGGCGAAGAGTTCGGTCAGTGCCTTGTCGATGCTGTTGCCGTCCAGGATGTCCTGCATGTCGGCATCGGTCAGGGTTTCGCCTTCGTCATCGAACTTGCGCCAGGTCTCCCCGCCGCGCGGGTCTTCGATATAGGGTGTGATGGTACGGCCGCTTTCCATCGACGCCTTGGCCTGGATCGCCATGACCAGCTTGTAGATATCGCTGTCCTTGTCGACTTTCTTTTCGTCCACCAGCTTCTGGTACTTGTCCATCAGGTTCTTGGTGGCGAGCTCCACCACGGTCAGCTCCGCGGAGTCCTTGTCTTTCTCGTCGGACTTCACGCCGGTTTTCTTGCTGAGGATGTCCAGCTCGTCGAGATTGCCCATGCCGTGCTCGTCGCGAATCTTCTGCACGTCGCCCTGCACGTTCGAGCTGTTGACCTCGGCGACCCGGTCATAGAGTTCCTTGTTCTGGAATTCAGACACCACGTACTTTTTGCCGTCGCGCGTTTCGAACTGGATGACGCCGTTGCCGAATTCATCCCTCGAGCCGGTCAGTACGATGTCATGTTCGGCGACATACAGGTTTTCGTCCGCCAGCTCGCGCCCGGCGTTGTTGACCCGGTCCTCCAGCGTGAAGCGTGACAGGCCCATCTGCTGGGCGGCGGCGAACAGCTCGGGGGTCAGCGCCTTGGATACCGTGATCTTTTCGCCATCGTGCTTGACCAGCGTGACCACCTCGGCGGTCTCCAGGTCGCCTTGCCATTCAAAACTCTTGATGTCGCCCCAGGCCGGCATTTCGGTGTTGCGGTCGGCAACGGGGGTGCCGTCTTCGATGGCCTTGTCGATCTGGGCTTTCTGGGACGGGGACTCGTTCAGATCAAGCAGTTGGGTGAGGAATTTGAACAGTTGCGGGTTGGTCGAAGCTGCCACGATGACGCCCTGGCCATCGCGCTCGTAATGCATGTCGCCGTTTTCCAGAACCGACACCTTGGTGCCATCGATCGGCGGCCAGACTTCGTTGTCCGTAGCGATGCGATCAGGCTTCTTCGCATTCTGGTCTTTGTTGGTCGACAGGCTGCGGCGCAGTTTGGCGTCGAAGTCGGGAAGGGAATCGCCGGGCACATTGGAGTTGGGTTGAACGTTCATGGCGCCTCGCAAGATAAGGCTGACCTTACCGAGCAAGGTCCGCGAAAGAAGGGTGCGAAAAGGACTTCGCCGATTCTTACTGATCGCGGCTGTAAAATGCTGTGAAACGTTGTGATTCACGGCGAACGTGATGGCTTTATAATGGCCCGGACATTGCGCCCGGGCCATGCGGCACTACCGGCTCTGTAGAGCCCGCAGCCAGGCGAGACCTTGTGAAGTGTCGCCCTTGGGACGGTATTCACAGCCGACCCAGCCGGTGTAGCCAAGACGGTCGATTTCGTCGAACAGCCAGTTGTAGTTCAACTCGCCCATGTCCGGTTCGTGACGGTCCGGCACGCCGGCGATCTGGATATGGCCCACGCCCGCGAAATCCCGACGCAGGGTGGCGGTGACGTCACCTTCGACGATCTGGCAGTGGTAGCAGTCGAACTGCACCTTGAGATTGTCGGCACCGACCTGCTTGCAGATTGCCTGGGCCTGATCCTGACGATTCAGGAAGAACCCCGGCATGTCGCGGGTGTTGATCGGCTCGATCAGGATGGTCACGCCCGCGGTCTTGGCCTGGCCGGCGGCGTATGCCAGGTTTTCCAGGTAGACGGCCTGATGACGCTGGCGCAGTTCTTCGTTCGGCAACAGACCGGCCATCACGTGAACCTTGTCGTTGCCCAGCACCTGAGCGTATTCCAGCGCGCGGGCGACGCCGTCGCGGAATTCCGCTTCGCGGCCAGGCAGCGAAGCGATGCCGCGCTCACCCTTGTCCCAGTCCCCCGGCGGTGCGTTGAACAGCGCCTGGACCAGTCCGTTGTCGCTCAGGCGCTGTTTGAGTTCCTGCGCGGTGTACGCGTAGGGGAACAGGTACTCGACCGCGCCGAAGCCATCGGCGGCCGCGGCCTGGAATCGATCGAGGAAATCATGCTGCGGATACAGCATGCTGAGATTGGCGGCGAAACGAGGCATAGGGGCTCCAATATTCTCGATAAAGGGTCAGACGAAAGGCCAGAGCAGCAGGGTAATCACGAAGCCCAGCGTGCCCAGCAGCGTGACCAGTACCGTCCAGGTGCGCAAGCCGTCGGCCACGTTCAGGCCGGCAAGCTTGGTGAACATCCAGTAACCGGCGTCGTTGATGTGCGACATGGCCAAACCGCCACCGCCCATTGCCAGGCACAGCAGTGCCATGTGGTTGGCACTCAGATCGAGGGTCGCGATCAGCGGGCTGAGAATACCGGCGGTGGTGACCAGCGCGACCGTGGTCGAACCCTGGACCGCGCGCAGCAGCAGCGTCAGCAGGAAGCCCAGCGCCAGTACCGGCAGACCGGTCGTGCGCAGCGCTTCGGAGACTACGGCACCGATACCGGTGTCGACCAGCACCTTGCCGAACACGCCGCCGGCACCGGCAATCAGGATCACCATGGCCACACCGGGCAACGCCGAACCGATCACGTCGGACACCTGAGTGCGACTCCAGCCACGGCGCGAGCCCAGCAGCCAGGCACACAGCAGGGTATCGATCAACAGTGCGACCAGCGGAGCACCCAGTACCGTCAGCACGCCACGCAGCGTGGATTCGGCGGGCAGCAGCGTGGTCGCCAGCGTGCCGAGCAGGATCAATACGATCGGCAACAGGATCAGCGCGATGATCAGGCCGAAACCTGGCGCAGGCGCGGGCGGCAGCTTGGCGGCCAGGCTGCCGGCGCTCTCTTCGACACCTGAAGTCTGGGTGTGAGTGGCTTCGCGGACGGTGGAATAGTCGTTGCGCGCCCAGGCTTCCAGGTCTTCGTTGGTGACGTGCGGGCCGTAGACTTCAGCACGGATGTCGTCGGTCATCGGGTAAGTCTTGCGGGTCATGCGACCGGCGACGAAGTAGCCGATCACGCACAGCACGGCGACGATCGGGATGCCCAGCATCAGCACGCGACCCAGGTCGGCGCCCAACTGGCTGGCCGCCGCGACCGCACCGGGGTGCGGTGGCAGGAACGCATGCACGGCGAGCAGGGCGGCGCACATCGGCAAGGCGAAGATCAGCAGCGGCTTGCGCGCTGCTCGTGCCACGCCATAGGCCAGCGGCATCAGGATGATGACGCCCACTTCGAAGAACACCGGGATACCGACCATGAAGCCGGCGACGGTCAGGGCCAGCGGGGTGCGCTTGTTGCCGAACCGGTCGATCAGGGTGCGGGCCAGCGCTTCGGCGCCGCCGGACAGCTCGATGATCCGGCCGATCATCGCGCCCAAGGCAATGATGATCGCGATATGGCCAAGGGTCTTGCCCATGCCGCCTTCGATGGTCGCGACCAGGTCGGCGGGTTTCACGCCAGCGACCAGCGCAACGATGATGCTGACCAGCATCAGTGCCACGAATGGCTGGAATTTGTACTTCAGAACCAGAAACAGCAACAGCGCGATACCGGCGCCGGCGACAAGCATCAACATCAACGGGGTCATGCCAGCGTGCTCCCACAGGAATCGAGCGAGACGGACATAGGCGAGCGGGCAACCTGAGAATGGCAATAAGTCATGCTTTTCATTCCTGATTGTTATTGTTTTCCGGCAATGCCGGGGTGACGGATTTGAACCGGAGCTCGAGGCCTCGCAAGGCCTCGTGCCTCAGCAGCGAGCTACCACTTGGCGCCGAACACCTCGCGCAGCTCATCGAGAGCCGCGGTCTGAAGCGGTGTGGGTTTCGGGTCAGTCATCAGCCACAGACGAGCGGTTTCTTCCAGCTCTTCCAGGGCATAGCAGGCCTTGGCGACCGAACTTTCCCAGACCACCGGGCCCAGACGTTCCAGCATCACGCCGCGCACGCTGTTGGCGAGTTGCGCGACACGCTCGGCGACCACCGGCGAGCCGGGGCGCTGATAGGGAATCAGCGGGATATGGCCAACTTTCATGACCTGATAGGGCGTCAGCGGCGGCAGAATGTCATCGTCCTGCCAGACGCCGGCCAGTGTCAGCGCGACCAGATGCGTCGAATGGGTGTGCACCACGCCGCCCACTTCCGGATTGCGGTCATAGACCTGGCGGTGCAGCGCCAGCGTCTTCGACGGCTTGTTGCCGGAGACCCATTCACCGGCCAGATTGACCTTGGCGATCTCGTCCGGATGCATGCGGCCCAGGCAGGCGTCGGTCGGTGTGATCAGCCAGCCGTCATCCAGACGGGCGCTGATGTTGCCCGCGCTGCCGACCGTGTAGCCACGACCATAGAGCAGTCTGCCGACGTCGCAGATTTCCTGGCGTAAAGCCTGTTCGTCGATCATCAGGCTTCTCCCGCCAGTTGTTTGAGGGCCTTGGCGAAGAAGTCGCGCGCGCCGAAGTTGCCGGATTTGAGCGCCAGTGCCAGCGGCTGTGCGCCACTGCTGACGGTGGCCGGAACGCCCGGATCGATCTGCGCGCCGATTTGCAGCAATTGCACGCCAAGCGCCTGCACGACAGCGCCGGAAGTCTCGCCACCGGCGACCACGAAGCGCCGCACGCCTGCGTTCAGCAGGCCCTTGGCGATCTGGCCCAGTGCTTCTTCGACCATGGCGCCCGAGCGCTCGACGCCCAGCTCTTTCTGCACCGCCTTGACTTCATCCGGCGTGCTGGTCGCGTAGATCAACACGGTCTGGCCTGCATCGCGTGCGAAAGCAATGGCCTGTTCGACCACCGGCTTGCCCGCTGCCAGATCCAGAGGATTGATGCGCAGGGCAGGGCGACCGGCTTCCAGCCAGGCCGCGACCTGACCGTTGGTGGCAACCGAAGCGCTACCGGCAAGCACCACTTCGCCGCCACTGATTTCGATGCGCTGCGCGGCATCGATATCGCGCAGCTTGCCAGCCTTGCGGAAGTTGCCCGGCAGACCCAGCGCCAGACCCGAGCCGCCGGTCAGCAGCGGCAGGTCGGCGCAGGCTTCGCCGAGGGTGTAGAGGTCGGCGTCGCTCAGCGCGTCGGCGATAGCCATGCCCACACCTTCGGCGCGCAGTTCGGCGATTTTCTCGCGAACCTTGTCGGCGCCCTGGGCGACGGTGTCGTAACGCAGCAGCCCGACCTTCTTGCTGGTCTGGGCCTGCAACACACGAATCAGATTGGCGTCGGTCATCGGGGTCAGCGGATGGTTCTGCATGCCCGATTCGTTCAGCAACTGGTCGCCGACGAACAGGTGACCACGGAAGATGGTCCGGCCGTTCTCCGGAAAAGCCGGGCACGCGACGGTGAAGTTGCCGCCCAGCTTCTCCAGCAGTGCTTCGCTGACCTGGCCGATATTGCCGGCGGCCGTGGAATCGAAGGTCGAGCAGTACTTGAAGAAGATCTGCTCGCAGCCACGCTCGCGCAGCCACTCCAGCGCGGCAAGGGATTCCTCGACGGCTTCGGCGGTCGGCGTGGTGCGCGACTTGAGGGCAATGACGATGGCGTCGGCGTCGAGGCCCGCGGCCATTTCAGCCGTTGGAATGCCGATGCTCTGCACAGTGCGCATACCGCCGCGTACCAGCATGTTGGCGAGGTCGGTCGCACCGGTGAAGTCGTCGGCGATGCAGCCCAGCAAAGGGCGGGAGGAAGTCGAAGTCATGGTGATTCCTCAGTCCTTGGCTTTCGGCAGGTCGATGCCCGGGAAAATCTTGATCACGGCCGAGTCGTCTTCGCGGCCGAAACCTGCGCTGGACGCCTGCATGAACATCTGGTGAGCGGTGGCGGACAGCGGCAGCGGGAATTTGCTGGTGCGCGCGGTATCCAGGACCAGGCCCAGATCCTTGACGAAAATGTCCACGGCCGACAGCGGGGTGTAGTCGGCTTTCAGAATGTGCGGAACGCGGTTCTCGAACATCCAGGAATTGCCGGCGCTGTTGGTGATGACTTCGTACAGCGCGTCGGCATCGACGCCTTCGCGCAGGCCCAGAGCCATGGCTTCGGCGCTGGCGGCGATGTGCACACCCGCCAGCAGCTGGTTGATGATCTTGACCTTGGAACCCAGGCCATGAACGTCGCCCAGACGGTAGACCTTGCCTGCCATGCCGGCCAGCACGGCTTCGGCTTTGGCGTAGGAGTCGGCGGGGCCGGAGGTCATCATGGTCATCTCGCCAGCGGCGGCCTTGGCGGCACCGCCGGAGATCGGCGCATCGAGGTACAGCAGATTCTGTGCGGCCAGACGCTCGCCCAGCTCGACCGCGAAGGTCGGCGCGACAGTGGCACAACCGATGACCAGGCTGCCAGGACGCAGGGCCGCAACGGCACCGTTCTCACCGAACAATACGGTTTCGGTCTGCTCGGCGTTGACCACTACGGTAATGATCACGTCGCAGGACGCGGCCATGGCGGCAGGGGATTCGCAAGCCACGCCGCCTTCCTGGGCGAAAGCTTCAGTGACGCTGGTGCGCACGTCGCAAGCATGGACATTGAAGCCGCTGCGCAGCAGGGAGCGGGCAATGCCCAGGCCCATCGCGCCCAAGCCGATAACGCCAACGTTCTGAGTAGTCATGCAGTAATCCTCGATTCAGTGTCGATGCCCGCTGCGCCGGCAGTCGGACGAGAGTGTTCTGATCTGTGAATCCGATAGTGAACCTGTGAGTGAATAATGTGAAGTCTTTTTTGTTTTTAACAAATATTCACATCGAAGATTCATACGGGCACAAAAAAGCCCCTGCGTGAGGGGCTTGATGGGAGGGGGCACACGCTCCCGTAGGAGCCAGCTTGCTGGCGATAAGGCGCTGTAGTTGTGGCGTCTGGTCTGACGTTTCGCCAGCAAGCTGGCTCCTACAGGTGTAACGCAGCCTCAGCGTTTGCCGCTCACTGGCGCCAGCAACAGCTCGATCCGCTGTTTGCGAATGCCATCGGCGGCCGCTTCGGCCAGGGCGGTGTCGGTGATGATGGTGTCGAACTGGTCCAGGCTGGCGATCTTGTACATGCCGAAGGTGCCGTACTTGGAACTGGTCGCGACCAGCACCGTCTGCGATGCCGACTGCATGGCCGCCTGCTTGACCTCGACCTTCAACGCCGATGGCGTCGTGGTGCCGCGTTGCAGATCCCATGAGCTGGTGGACATGAACGCCACGTCCGTCGCGAGCTGGCGCAGCGTGGCCGCCGCCAGCCCGCCGACGCTGGACCGGTTGGGATGATCGAGCAGACCGCCGGTGTGAATCACGTCCACATGCGTCGCGTCGGCCAGCGCGTTGACGATCCCGAAGTCATTGGTCACCACGGTCATGCCGGACATGGCGGTGATGTACGGGACGATTTCCAGCGTGCTGGTGCCGGCATCCATGTAGATCGTCATGTCCGGGTGCAGCAGGCCGGCGGCGAGGCGCGCCATGGCCTGCTTGTGCGGCAGCTCCACTACGGCCTTGGACTGGTGGCTCGGCTCGCTGTGCACCTGACTGGCGATGCGCACCCCGCCGGTCACCGAATAGGCGCGCCCTTCCTGCTCCAGCAGCGCGATATCGCGCCGAATGGTCATGTGCGAGCAGTCGAACATCTCCATCAGCTGATGAACGCTGAGCACCTGATGCTTGCGCAGCTCGCGCAGCATCAGCTCGCGGCGCTGATCCGGGATCATCGGTGTGCCGCCGGCGATGGCGAGTTCCTCGTCAGTGGACATTACTGCTCCTGTGCATCGATGGACCGCCCGCGGCAGGCGGACGGTCCGGGCATCTTAGCCAAACGCGCCGGCAATGGAAGCGCCTGGCGAGACACGGCTAGTGGGAAGCGTCCTGCGGGGCGGCGGTCGAACCGGTCACCGCGCGCACCAGCTTGCCGATGGTCAGACCCTGCAACAGAATCGACAGCAGCACGACGATGTAGGTGATGCTCAGCAGCAGATCACGCTCCGGGCCAACCGGCAGCGCCAGCGCCAGGGCCACCGACACGCCGCCGCGCAGGCCGCCCCAGGTCAGGATGCGAATAGTGCCCTGCGGTACATTCCGCCAGCGGCGCAGCAACAGGATCGCCGGCGCGACGGTCACGAACCGCGACAGCAGAATCGCCACCGCCAGCAGGCCCGCGGCACCCAGATGCAGCCAGGAGAACGGCAGCAACAATAGCTCCATGCCGATCAGCGCAAACAGCAGCGCATTGAGCATGTCATCGAGCAGCTCCCAGAAGCCGTCCATGTAGCGGCGAGTCATGTCGTTCATCGCCAAATTGCGCCCCAGGTTGCCGATGATCAGACCCGCCACGACCATCGCGATAGGACCGGACACATGCAGTTCGGACGCCATGGCCGAGCCACCGATCACCAGCGCCAGGGTCAGCATCACCTCGATCTGATGCTGCTCGATGCTCTTGATCATCAGGTACACGGCGTAACCGATCAGACCACCGAACAGAATGCCGCCTATCGCTTCGTGGGCGAAAAGGATCGCGGTTTCACTGACGCTCGGCGTTTCGCCCAACTGTGCGATGCCCAGCAGAACCGTGAACACCACGACCGCCGTACCGTCAT
Organism: Pseudomonas sp. JDS28PS106; assembly: GCF_036706555.1. NCBI lineage: Bacteria > Pseudomonadati > Pseudomonadota > Gammaproteobacteria > Pseudomonadales > Pseudomonadaceae > Pseudomonas > Pseudomonas sp. JDS28PS106. Next base: position 279,801 of record NZ_JBAJGT010000004.1, read on the forward strand.
TGAACAGCGACTCGCCGACAATCGTCGTTTTGAGCGGCTTGGAAGCATTGGCCGTACGCAGCACGCCCAGTACCGCGATAGGGTCGGTCGGCGAGATCAGCGCGCCAAACAGCAGGCAGTACAGGAAACTCACGTGCCAGCCGAACAGCGAGAAGATCCAGTAGGACAAGGCGCCGATCACGGTGGTGGCGATCAGTACGCCAAAGGTCGCCAGCAGGCCGATGGGCCAGCGATAGCTACGCAGGTCGGAGAGATTGACGTGCAGCGCGCCCGCGAACAGCAGGAACGACAACATCCAGTTCATCAGCAAATCGCCAAAGTCGATCTGGCCGATCAGTTGTTGCACATGTGCTTCGAGTCCCGGAAAGCCGATGACGCTCAGACCTTGAAGTATCAGCGAGAACAGCAATGCTGTAACCATCACGCCGATGGTGGGCGGCAGACCGATAAAGCGGAAGTTCACATAGGTCAGCAGTGAAGTGAGGCAGATAAAACCAGCAGCGAGTTCAAGCATCCGTTTTCCTGTAATTCCAGTTCAAAATCCTGCCCGACAGCAGTGACTGGCTGTTACCCGGGCTTTACTAGGATGTGCGGGGGTGGACGGCGGACACATGCAATGCGCGTGTCGGGGAGGCGTTGACCACAGGAGCGGCCGTACGTTGCAAATAAGCCACGAACCTTTCGGCCGGACCTCGCTCTTAGCTTGCAGCCGGCCGGCCGGCAACAATGCCCAATCAAGAGGATGATGTATGACAGTTGCTTTCTGGTGCGTAATGGTTGCCTTCCTGCTACCGGTGATCTGCGCGGCGATCGCCAAGTTCGGCAGCGGCAAGTTCAAGTCCGGTCATAATCGTGACCCCAGGGCGTTTCTCGACACACTCGAAGGCTTCCCGCGACGTGCCCATGCGGCGCAGCAGAACAGTTACGAGGTCAATCCGTTCTTCGCGGCGGCGGTGATCATCGCGCACATCACCGACAACGCCTCGCTGGTGACCATCGATGTGCTGGCGGTGCTGTTCCTGACCAGCCGTCTGTTGTACATCATTTTTTACCTGGCCGATCTCGCCGCCCTGCGCTCGATCATCTGGCTGGTCGGCCTGGGGCTGATCATCGCCCTGTTCGGATTCGCGGCCGTCCCGGCGGGCTGATGACCCGTATTTCCGCGTAGGAGCTAGCTTGCTGTGGGCGGCATTCCGACGATCCGCGAAGCGGCAGCAAACCTGACGATGCGGTGTATCAGGTAGATCGCATCGCCAGCAAGCTGGCTCCCACGGGCGCCGGTCCGGTCATTCCATCACTCCGGCGGCTGGACCTTTTCCAGTTCCGATTGCGCGTCCTGCAGTTCCTTGCGTGATTCGGCCAGCTTGTCCTTGCGCTTGTTGATGCGTTCCGGATCGCCCTTGGTCATCGCCTTGTTGAGGTCGTTCTGCCGGCGGCTGACTTCGCGCTTGGCGTCCAGTACCTTCTGTTCGCGCTGCTTGAGCAGGGAGGTCTCGCTGCAGTTGGCGTTCACCTCGCTCAACGCCTTTTCCAGGCCGATCTGCTGATTCTTGTTCCCTTCGGCTTTCGCTTCCTGGATTTTGCTGCTGATCTCCTGGCTCTTGACCAGGCATTCAGGCACCGGCGGCGCTTCTTGGGCAGCCAGCAGCGGGGTTGCCAACAGCGTGCACCCGGTCAGCAACACCAGCGATGAGAAAAACTTCATATCAACTCCTTGCAATCCGGGCATAAACGACGATGAAACCCGGCATTGAACGTACTTAAAAACCCTTGATGCCTTGCGACCTGAGTTCGGTGCTCAACTCGCGCACCTGCGGGTCTTGAAAAAAGGCATGGAGCGCCAGGGCTCGACCCGGCCCGATGCCCGGTTGAGCCTGCCACTGCTCCAGGCTGCGGCTCGCCAGTTCGCTCCAGTTGTCCGGCAAGGACGCCTCCCCGGTCGGTGGCAGGCCGATGGCCCTGAGCCAGCTGTGGAAGGGGCGCTCCCGGGCGATCCGCGAACTGTCGAGCAGTTTAGCGCTGCTTCGAGCGGCAAAGCCCGGAATCTTATCAATCTGTGATTGCTCCAGGGACATCCAGTCGAGCAAGCCTTGTATTTGCCCGGCCTCGATCAACTTGTCCCAGGTGCCCGGCCCGATGCCGGGCAGCGCCAGACCACGCTTGCCAGCGAGCCAGACCAGCCGGGCGCGAAACTGGCTTTCGCAGCCGGGCGTCGGCTGCCAGCAACTGAGGTCGTGATAATCCTCCGCGCGAGGAATATTCAGCTCGGGCCGCTCTGCCGCCCGGGAGACCACGCTGTCGAAACGCGGAATCGTCAGGCCCGCGAGGCTCACTGCCACCAGGTCACCCGGCCGGATGTCCAGCGCCTGCCAGCGTTGCAGCGAGCCGACACTGATGCGGCTGATGGTGCGGTCATCGAGCCGGACTGGCTTGAGCTCGAGCATCGGCGTGATTCTGCCGCTACGGCCGATGTTGAAGCTGACCTTGCGCACCTCGGCCAGTGTCTGCGCATGCGGATACTTCCAGGCGGCAATCCAGTACGGCGCCCGGGCCTGCCAGCGCGAGGCGTCGGGGCGTTCGCTCTGGCGCAGGACCACGCCATCGGATGCGAACGGCATGGGATTGCGATACCAGTGCTCGCGCCAGGCACTGGCCTGCTCGAAGGTGCGCACCGGTTCGCTGAATCCGAGACTGTCGTCCAGACCCAACGCCTTGAGTCCCGCCAGCCGCTCTTCGATTGTCGACGGACCGTCCGGCCAGTCCCAGACGAACAGTCCGACATTCGCACCTTGCTCAGGGGTAATGGATGTGCGGGCCAGCAGCCCGGCAACTTTGCTCCGGGCGTTCAGGCCGCCCGCGCTGGCCTGGACGTGACCTGGAAGCTTCCAGTACAGCTCCGCCTGCAGAACGAGGGTTTTTTGCCAGGGCAGGGTGGCGGGGATTGCCGGGATATTCGCGGCATGCGGCAACCAGTTCTGACCTCGCGTTCCATCGCCCCGGCTGATCAATTGCACCAGCCGACCGTTCCGATAGGTAAGCGTCACGGCGACGCCGTCGACCTTGGGTTGAATCCAGACGTCGCTTTTGCCCTTCAGCCAGGCGTGTACAGCAAGCTCGTCGGGAAGCTTGTTCAGTCCGGTATGGGCGATCGGATGCGCGACGGGCCCGGCGGAGCGGGCAAGCGGGTCGTGCTCGTCCAGCGGAATGGAGGCGAAACAGCGCTTGAGGCTCGCGAGTCGTTGCAACGACTGGTCATAGAGTTCGTCGGCGATCAGCGAAATGCCGTCGCGGTGATAGCTCTGGTCCCATTCTGCAATGCGTGTCTGCAGAACGGTTATTTCCGACCGGGCCCGGTCGGGCTGCCAGTCGGGGCACGGGTTGGCTTCAGCCGTGATGCAGTAAAAGGCGAACGCGCCGCATAGCAGAAGGGAATAAGGCGAAAACATCGAAGCGTCCTTGCTTGGAAGATGAGCAAGGAAGGCTAGCGGGAGAGGATCAAGGAGAGAAATCGGGGTCGTTGCGGGGTTTTTCGGAGTTGTGTCAGGACACAGCTGATCGCCAGCAAGCTGGCTCCTACGGGGTATGATGTAGGAGCCAGCTTGCTGGCGATATGGCGTGCAGCCTGTTACAAACCAGCCGCTACGCGCAGCGCTTCGGCGCGGTCGGTTTTTTCCCAGGTGAAGGCGGTGAAGGTGTCGTCGCCGACGGTCATTTCGTACGGGGTACGACCGAAGTGACCATAGGCGGCGGTCGCCTTGTACATCGGGTGCAGCAGGTTGAGCATGGTGGTGATTGCGTATGGACGCAGGTCGAAATGCTCACGCACCAGCTGGATGATCTTGTCATCCGACAGCTTGCCGGTGCCGAAGGTGTTCAGAGAGATCGAAGTCGGCTGCGCGACGCCGATGGCGTAGGAGACCTGGATCTCGCAACGCTCGGCAAGGCCCGCGGCGACGATGTTCTTGGCGACGTAACGACCGGCGTAGGCGGCGGAACGGTCGACTTTCGACGGGTCCTTGCCGGAGAACGCACCGCCACCATGGCGAGCCATGCCGCCGTAAGTGTCGACGATGATCTTGCGACCGGTCAGGCCGCAGTCACCCACCGGGCCACCGATGATGAAGTTGCCGGTCGGGTTGATGTGGAACTGGGTGTCCTTGTGCAGCAATTCGGCCGGAATCACGTGCTTGACGATCAGCTCCATCACGCCTTCGCGCAGGTCCTTGTAGGACACATCCGGGTTGTGCTGGGTAGACAGTACGATCGCGTCCACGCCAACGACCTTGCCGTTTTCGTAGCGGCAGGTGACCTGGGACTTGGCGTCCGGGCGCAGCCAGGGCAGCAGGCCGGATTTGCGGGCCTCGGCCTGACGCTGTACCAGCTGATGCGAGAAGGAAATCGGCGCAGGCATCAGCACGTCGGTTTCGTTGCTGGCATAGCCGAACATCAGGCCCTGGTCGCCCGCGCCCTGATCTTCAGGCTTGGTGCGGTCGACGCCCTGGGCGATGTCCACCGACTGCTTGCCGATGATGTTCATCACGCCGCAGGTCGCGCCGTCGAAGCCGACGTCCGAGCTGTCGTAGCCGATGTCGAGAATGACGTTACGCACGATGTCTTCCAGATCGACCCAGGCCGAAGTGGTCACTTCGCCGGCGATGATCGCCACGCCGGTCTTGACCAGGGTTTCGCACGCTACACGGGCGTACTTGTCTTCAGCGATGATGGCGTCCAGTACCGCATCGGAAATCTGGTCGGCGATCTTGTCCGGGTGTCCTTCGGACACGGACTCGGAGGTGAAAAGTGAGTATTCGCTCATCTCTACGGGTTTCCTGATTGTTTACCGATGGTGAGTGTCGCCAGCCGGTCGCTGAAAATGGCGGACCTGAATCTGGAAACCATTACGTAAGCCTATATAGAGGCTTTCCCCGGGAACTAGCCCCGCAGCGATGGCCCAACGGGCCAGATCTTCCTGTTCGAAACCCAACCAGAGATCGCCACAGGCTTCCCGGGCCCAGCTCTGGTCGTGGCTGCACAATTCCGTCACCAGCAGGCTGCCGCCCGGTCGCAGGTGGCCGGCCAGCTGTTTCAAGGCGTCGGCCGGAGCGGCCAGATGGTGAAGCACCATGTTCAATACGACGCAATCGACCTGCACTTTACTGGTGTCTGCCAATGCATCGGCCAACAGCAATTCCACATGAGTCAGGTTCTGGCGCGTGCACAGCTCGCGTGCCAGCTCCAGCATGGCCGGACTGTTGTCCATCGCCGTGACGTGCTGAAAGCGGCGCGCCAGTTCCGGCAGGAAACCGCCGTCGCCAGGGCCGACTTCCAGTGCCGTCGCGCCCGGATCGAAGCTGAGCTTGTCGAGCAACGCCAGCAGGCTCTCGCGATACTGGGCGAGCCCGGCGATAAGGTCCTGCTGGGCGCGGAACTTCTCGGCCGTACGGGCAAAGAAATCCTGGCTGGCCAGCGCTCTCTGCCGATGGACCCGGTCGATTCGCTCCAGCACCTCGACCGGCAGCGTCAGTGCGTCGACTTCATCGAGCAGGGCCGCATGAAGCCTGCCCCCCGGCCGTTCCGTATGCGGCAGGGCGCGCCGATAAAAGATCGCATTGCCCTCGCGTCGGGTGGCGACCAGGCCTGCCTGGGCCAGCACCTTGAGGTGATGGCTCATGCCCGACTGACCTATGGCAAAGATCTGCGTCAGCTCCAGCACTCCGAACGAATCGTTGCTCAAGGCGCGCAGGACGTTGAGTCGCAACGGATCGCCCCCGGCCTTGCACAGGGCGGAGAGGTCGTCGCAATCGTCGGGGCGCAGCGCGGAAACGGGCAGGTTCATAAGCATCGCAGTCTAGAGAGCGATACCGAGAGTCGCAAGTTCAATATCAAAAAGTTTTGATATTGCTCGATGCCCGGCTGCGTCACCCCGCTTTGCGGGCGCTGTTGTCAGCCGGCGTTACGGGTCGATACGTCTTCGCATCGGGAAAAACCACCTATGGTTACTATCTGTCATTGCCCCCGGACAGTCCCTGAGGGAAAATGGCCGTCTTTTTCAGATCCCATTCCTTCTTTCCAGGAGATCAGCGATGCCAAGCCGTCGTGAGCGTGCCAACGCCATTCGTGCCCTCAGCATGGATGCCGTGCAGAAAGCCAACAGCGGCCATCCCGGTGCCCCGATGGGCATGGCGGATATCGCCGAAGTGCTGTGGCGCGATTATCTGAAGCACAACCCGGCCAACCCGGCGTTCGCCGACCGTGACCGTTTCATCATGTCCAACGGGCATGGTTCGATGCTGATCTACTCGCTGCTGCATCTCACCGGCTACGATCTGTCCATCGACGACCTGAAGAATTTCCGTCAGTTGCACAGCCGCACGCCGGGTCACCCGGAGTTCGGCTATACCCCTGGCGTCGAAACCACCACCGGCCCGCTGGGCCAGGGTTTCGCCAACGCCGTCGGTTTCGCTGCCGCCGAGAAGACCCTCGCCGCCCAGTTCAACCGTCCGGGCCACAACATCGTCGACCACCACACCTATGTGTTCATGGGCGACGGCTGCATGATGGAAGGCATCTCCCACGAAGTTGCTTCGCTGGCCGGCACCCTGCGCCTGAGCAAGCTGATCGCCTTTTACGACGACAACGGCATCTCCATCGACGGCGAAGTCGAGGGCTGGTTCACCGACGATACGCCCAAGCGCTTCGAGTCCTATGGCTGGCAGGTCATCCGCAACGTCGACGGCCATGATGCCGACGAGATCAAGACCGCCATCGACACCGCTCGCAAGAGCGATCAGCCGACCCTGATCTGCTGCAAGACCACCATCGGTTTCGGCTCGCCGAACAAGCAGGGCAAGGAAGAATCCCACGGCGCGCCGCTGGGTGCCGACGAAATCGCCCTGACCCGCGCCGCCCTGAAGTGGACCCACGGTCCGTTCGAGATCCCGGCCGACATCTACGCCGAGTGGGATGCGAAGGAAAAAGGCCTGGCCGCCGAAGCCGACTGGGACCAGCGTTTCGCTGCCTACTCCGCCGCGCACCCCGAGCTGGCCAACGAGTTCATCCGTCGCATGAGCGGCGAGCTGCCGGCCGATTTCGCCGACAAGGCAACTGCCTACATCAATGAAGTCAACGCCAAGGGCGAGACCATCGCCAGCCGCAAGGCCAGCCAGAACACCTTGAGCGCGTTCGGCCCGTTGCTGCCTGAATTCCTGGGCGGTTCGGCCGACCTGGCAGGTTCCAACCTGACCATCTGGAAAGGCTGCAAGAGCATCACCGGCGAAGACCCGAACGGCAACTACCTGCACTACGGTGTGCGTGAGTTCGGTCAGGCGGCGATGATGAACGGTATCGCCCTGCACGGCGGTTTCGTACCGTACGGCGCGACCTTCCTCATCTTCATGGAATACGCTCGCAACGCCGTGCGCATGGCCTCTCTGATGAAGAAGCGCGTGATCCACGTGTTCACCCACGACTCCATCGGTCTGGGCGAAGACGGTCCGACTCACCAGCCGGTCGAGCAACTGACCAGCCTGCGCACCACGCCGAACCTGGACACCTGGCGTCCGGCCGATGCCGTCGAATCGGCAGTGGCCTGGAAATACGCCATCGAGCGCAACGACGGCCCGTCGGCGTTGATCTTCTCCCGTCAGAACCTGCCGCATCAGGCTCGAGACGCGGCGCAACTGGCTGATATCGCCCGTGGCGGTTACGTGCTGCGCGATTGCGACGGCGAGCCGGAGCTGATCCTGATCTCGACCGGTTCGGAAATCGGTCTGGCCGTGCAGGCGTTCGACGCGCTGAGCGCCAAGGGCCGCAAGGTACGCGTGGTTTCCATGCCGTGCACCAGCGTGTTCGAAGCTCAGGACCCAGGCTACAAGCAGTCGGTTCTGCCGCTGCAGGTCAGCGCCCGTATCGCCATCGAAGCTGCCCATGCCGACTACTGGTACAAGTATGTCGGTCTGGAAGGTCGCGTGATCGGCATGACCACCTTCGGCGAGTCGGCCCCTGCGTCGGCGCTGTTCGAAGAGTTCGGTTTCACGCTGGAAAACGTGCTGAGCACTGCCGAAGAGCTGCTTGAAGACTGATATCAGATCTGCCCCGTTGTCGGAGCGACCTTGGTCGCGAAAAAGGACAACGCGGTGTGCCATTAGCACCGCGTTGTTGCATTCGCGAGCAAGCTCGCTCCCACTGGGGCTCATAATTTCCTTGTGAGCCAGAATGCCCCGACCCCGTCCTTACAAAGTCGCTCTGAACGGTTACGGCCGAATCGGTCGTTGCGTGGTACGCGCATTGTGCGAGCGGGGTGCCGGGGCAGGGTTTGAAGTCGTTGCCATCAACGACCTGGCCGACATGGCCAGCCTCGAATACCTCACGCGTTTCGACTCCACCCATGGCCGGTTCCCCGGCGAAGTGCGAGTCGAGGGCGAATACCTGCACATCAATGATCACCGGATTCGCGTCCTGCGCAGCCCGACGCCGGAAGGCATCGACTGGGCCGCGCTGGAAGTCGATCTGGTGCTCGAATGCTCGGGTGTCTATAACACTCGCGAAGATGGCCAGCGCTTTCTCGATGCCGGCGCGCCGCGTGTGCTGTTTTCCCAGCCGATGGCCAGCGAAGCGGATGTCGACGCCACGGTCGTGTTCGGCGTCAATCAGCACGAACTGACCGGCGATGAACTGCTGGTATCGGCAGCGTCCTGCACCACCAATTGCAGCGTTCCTTTGCTGCGCCTGCTGGACGAGGCGCTGGGGCTGGACTACATCACCATCACCACGATCCACTCGGCCATGAACGATCAGCCGGTCATCGACGCTTATCACCACGAGGATCTGCGTCGTACGCGTTCGGCTTTCCAGTCGATCATTCCGGTGTCGACCGGTCTGGCTCGCGGGATCGAGCGATTGCTTCCGGAACTTGCCGGCCGAATTCAGGCCAAAGCAGTTCGCGTACCCACGGTCAACGTCTCGTGTCTGGACATCACGCTGCAAACCGCGCGTGATACCGATGCTGTCGAGATCAACCGGATCTTGCGCGACGCCGCTACCCGCGGCCCGCTCAAGGGCTTGCTGGCCTACACCGAATTGCCGCATGCCAGCTGTGATTTCAACCATGACCCGCATTCGGCTATCGTCGACGCCAGTCAGACCCGCGTGTCCGGCCCCCGGCTGGTCAACCTGCTGGCCTGGTTCGACAACGAGTGGGGCTTTGCCAATCGAATGCTCGACGTCGCGGAGCACTTTCTGCGCGTCGCGGACCAATAACAGTAAAAACAGGAACGCCACATGACCGTGTTGAAGATGACCGACCTCGATCTGCAAGGTAAGCGTGTACTGATTCGCGAAGACCTCAACGTACCGGTCAAGGACGGCGCTGTCAGCAGCGACGCACGCATTCTCGCTTCGTTGCCGACCATCAAGCTGGCGCTGGAAAAGGGCGCGGCCGTGATGGTCTGCTCGCACCTGGGTCGTCCGACCGAAGGTGAATTCTCGGCCGAGAACAGCCTCAAGCCGGTCGCCGACTACCTCAGCAAAGCCCTGGGCCGTGAAGTGCCGCTGATCGCCGAGTATCTGGATGGCGTAGACGTGAAAGCGGGCGACGTGGTGCTGTTCGAAAACGTGCGCTTCAACAAGGGCGAGAAAAAGAACGCCGACGAGCTGGCGCAGAAGTATGCGGCGCTGTGCGATGTGTTCGTCATGGACGCGTTCGGCACCGCCCACCGCGCCGAAGGTTCGACCCACGGGGTCGCCAAGTTCGCCAAGGTTGCTGCGGCCGGTCCTTTGCTGGCTGCCGAGCTGGAAGCCCTGGGCAAGGCGCTGGGTTCGCCGGCCAAGCCGATGGCTGCAATCGTCGCAGGTTCCAAGGTGTCGACCAAGCTCGACGTGCTCAACAGCCTCAGCGCGATCTGCGACCAGTTGATCGTGGGCGGCGGCATCGCCAATACCTTCCTTGCAGCTGCAGGCCACAAGGTCGGCAAGTCGCTGTACGAGCCGGATCTGCTGGACACCGCGCGCGCCATCGCCGCCAAGGTCAGCGTGCCATTGCCGGTGGACGTGGTGGTTGCCAAGGCATTTGCCGAAGACGCCGAAGCCACCACCAAGCTGATCGCCGACGTGGCCGATGACGACATGATCCTCGATATCGGCCCGCAGACCGCCGCGCACTTCGCCGAGCTGCTGAAATCCTCCAAAACCATCCTGTGGAACGGCCCGGTCGGCGTCTTCGAATTCGACCAGTTCGGTGGCGGCACCCGCACCCTGGCCAAGGCGATTGCCGAAAGCCCGGCGTTCTCCATTGCAGGCGGCGGTGACACGCTGGCGGCCATCGACAAGTATGACGTCGCTCAGCAGATTTCCTACATCTCCACAGGCGGCGGTGCGTTCCTCGAGTTCGTGGAAGGCAAGGTCCTGCCAGCGGTGGAAATGCTCGAACAGCGCGCCAAGAGCTGAGACGGCTCAGGCAAGGGAGTGGCAGATGACCAGGGCGTTACCGTTGTTTTTCATGGCCGGCCTGCTGGCCGGCTGTGCAAGCGGACCGGCAGAGGAAGATGCGCAAGCGACGGCCCAGGCTCAGCCGCTGCAGCTCAGCTGCTATCAGGCCAGATGGCAGGCTGAGACAGTGCCTGTCATCTACAAGCGCGGCGGCCGCGAGGTATGGGATCGTTACGAATTCATGCCTCAGGTCGGCAACGTGGCGTGTCGCTGAACCGTCGCTGAACCGTTGTCGGCAACATCTGCCGCGCGTGGCGGTCTGTAGTGGTGAATCACTTTCCGAAAAGGAGTGTCGCCATGAAAATCGCCGCCCTGGCGCTTGTAAGCTGCTTTGCCGTTGCAGGCTGTAGCGGTTCCGGAACCCACGCCAGAACCTGTGAAGTATTCAGCCCGGCCTCCGTGGATGTACCAACGACCGACAACGCCCAGCGCGTCGAGTCGCGGGTCACTGGCGAGCCGGTCGACGATCGTAACCAGGAACAGAACTGCCCCTGACAGACCGAAGCGCTCGCCGAGTGCCGGTTGTCGGGCAGGCCAGGAGAATGAATGAAAGGCTTGTTGGCACTTGCGGCACTGGCGATGCTTGGAGGCTGCGCGAGCAGTCCGGCCCCGCAGCAAAGCGACCCATGGAACCATTGGCGTTGCGATAGCATGGCCGAGGTGCACTGGCGTTTCACCGATTCCAGCGAAAAGCAGGTCGATGTGCGCCTCAACGAAAGCGATCAGGTCTTCAGGCTGCAGGCCGAACCCGGCGCTTCGGAAGGGACGCTCTTCACCAACAACGTGCTGGCGTTCGTCAAAAAGGGTCACGAAGGTGTGATCTACTGGGACGCTACCAATGATTTGATCGGTCGCGGCTGCAAAGCCAGGTAATACGCAGCCGATGCACCACCCGCACGGCTGCCCGCCGCTGCGTATAACTTGAACAGCGGCCGCCGCTACGGCAGGCTTGCACGATTAACGACCCTACCGGGAGAGAGACAGACAATGGCACTTATCAGCATGCGCCAGATGTTGGACCACGCCGCCGAATTCGGTTACGGCGTTCCAGCTTTCAACGTAAACAACCTGGAACAGATGCGCGCCATTATGGAAGCGGCCGACAAGACCGACTCTCCAGTGATCGTTCAGGCTTCGGCCGGTGCCCGCAAATACGCCGGCGCCCCGTTCCTGCGTCACCTGATCCTGGCCGCGGTCGAAGAATTCCCGCATATCCCGGTCGTCATGCACCAGGACCACGGCACCAGCCCCGATATCTGCCAGCGCTCGATCCAGCTGGGCTTCAGCTCGGTCATGATGGACGGTTCGCTGGGTGTCGACGGCAAGACGCCGACCACCTACGAATACAACGTCGACGTGACCCGTCGCGTCGTTGCCTTCGCTCACGCCTGCGGCGTTTCGGTGGAAGGCGAACTGGGCGTTCTGGGTTCTCTGGAAACCGGCATGGCCGGTGAAGAAGACGGCGTGGGCGCGGAAGGCGTTCTGGACCACAGCCAGATGCTGACCGACCCGGAAGAAGCGGCCGACTTCGTGAAGAAGACTCAGGTGGACGCCCTGGCCATCGCCATCGGCACCAGCCACGGCGCCTACAAGTTTACCAAGCCGCCTACCGGCGACATCCTGGCGATCGAGCGCATCAAGGAAATCCACAAGCGCATCCCGAACACTCACCTGGTGATGCACGGTTCCTCGTCCGTTCCGCAGGAATGGCTGAAGGTGATCAACGAATACGGCGGCGACATCAAGGAAACCTACGGCGTTCCGGTCGAGGAAATCGTCGAAGGCATCAAGTACGGCGTGCGCAAGGTCAACATCGACACCGACCTGCGTCTGGCGTCCACCGGTGCAATCCGTGAGTTCATGGCCAAGAACCGCAGCGAGTTCGACCCGCGCAAATACCTGGCCAAGACCGTCACCGCCATGCGCGACGTCTGCATCGCGCGCTACGAAGCGTTCGGCACCGCCGGCAACGCCTCCAAGATCAAGCCGATCTCCCTGGACGCCATGTTCGAGCGCTACGCGCGCGGCGAACTGGATGCCAAGATCAACTGATCGACCGCGTCATGAAAAAACCCGCAGAAATGCGGGTTTTTTATGCGTCGGTGAAAAATCATCGCCAGCAAGCTGGCTCCTACAGGGTGAATGATCGTAGGAGCCAGCTTGCTGGCGATGGGAACGACGCGGTGCATCTGGAATACCGCATTTGCCGCTTTGCGGCAGATCGCGGATGAATCCGCTCCTACAGTCGATAACGTCGGATCACGCGGCCTTCATCAGCCCTGCGCAAGCGGTCTTGAAGGCTTCGTGCTGGTATTTGTTGAGGGTGCCGGGCAGGTCGAACTGATGTTTCTTGTTCTGCGCGTTGATGGTCTGGGGCGATACCAGCACCACGTCGCAATCGGTCATCAGCTGCAAGACCGTCTCGATCTTGAAGGTGGTGGGGCCGCCGGCGAATTCGCCCTTTTTGCTGCGCTTCTTGATGGCGATATGGCTGATGCCGTTCTCCCGCAGGAAGTTGGCGATCTGCGTCGCGAAGGCTTTTACACTGGCGGCTTCGTCGTCATCCGCCAGTGCCAGCTTGCGGGTCGCCAATGGCACGTGGGCGACGCCGCTGGCCGTTCGGCTTGCCAAGGCGAAGATCGCTTCGCTGCCTTTGATTTCTACACCGCAAATGATCATGAGGACGCCTGAGATTCTGGTTCAAGGATGAAACAGGTTATCTCATAAATCGCCTCATTCCTGCGCGATCGATTCCAGGTACTCGGAGCGTTCATCGCTCATGCGCGCGATGCAGTCGTTTTCGCTGATGGTGTAGGCCTTGCTCCCGGCCGCCGACGGGAAGACTTCCACCGCGCAATCGGCATCACGCAGCTTTTCCCACGCCTGCTGCGCGGTCTTGAGCTTACTGGTGAAGTCATTGAACTGGGTCTTGTTGGCGACGAATTGCGATTGAACCCGGGCCAGCAGGTTCTGGAAGTTTTCCTTGAGCAACTCTTCAGCGGTATGGCGGCTGTAGACCGAACACTCCAGGGTCTGGCTGTCGCCGTCGACACCGTCACAAGGCGTGGTTTCGGGGTCTTCGGCGGCGTGAACGGCGGTCACGGCAGTCGCCATCAAGGCCAGGGTGAGGACAAACGCTTTCATCGGGTCGCTCCGCTTCATGGATGCGCTGAATTCTGGCCCAAGCGCGCGGTAAAGAACAGGTATAAGAAGCGGGGTCGCACGGCAGTCCGCTCCAATGTCGCAACTTGACGCTTTCGGCAAACCCCCTGTCGTTTTTGCACCCGGCTCCGCCGACCCGGCGGCATATGCTGGCCCCCAACAGCACCGGCAACCGATCGGTGCGGAACATTGAAGGGGACAGCCTGATGAGCCCAGCCGAGTTGCACGCCGACAGCATCGTCATTGACGGGCTGATCATTGCCAAATGGAACCGTGAGCTGTTCGAAGACATGCGCAAGGGCGGCCTGACCATGGCCAACTGCACGGTATCGGTATGGGAAGGGTTCCAGGCCACCATCGACAGCATCTGCAGCAGCATGAAGCTGATGCGCGAAAACAGCGATCTGGTGATGCCGGTCAACACCACGGCCGACATCCGCAAGGCCAAGGAGCTGGGCAAGACCGGCATTCTGTTCGGTTTCCAGAACGCCCATGCCTATGAAGACCAGATCGGCTACGTCGAGGTCTTCAAGAAGCTCGGCGTGGGCATCGTGCAGATGTGCTACAACACCCAGAATCTGGTCGGCACCGGCTGCTACGAGCGCGACGGCGGACTGTCCGGGTTCGGCCGCGAGATCGTCGCCGAGATGAACAGGGTCGGCGTCATGTGCGACCTGTCCCACGTAGGCTCCAAGACCTCCGAAGAAGTCATTCTCGAATCGAAGAAGCCGGTGTGCTACTCCCATTGCCTGCCGTCCGGGCTCAAGGAGCACCCGCGCAACAAGTCCGACGCGGAACTGAAGTTCATCGCCGATCATGGCGGCTTCGTCGGTGTGACCATGTTCGCACCGTTCCTCGCCAAGGGCATCGATTCGACCATCGACGACTACGCCGAAGCCATCGAATACACCCTGAACATCGTCGGGGAAGACGCCATCGGTATAGGCACCGATTTCACCCAGGGCCACGGTCAGGAGTTCTTCGAGTACCTGACCCACGACAAGGGCTACGCCCGGCGCCTGACCAACTTCGGCAAGATCATCAACCCGCTGGGCATCCGCACCGTGGGCGAGTTTCCGAACCTGACTGAAACCCTGCTCAAGCGCGGTCATTCCGAGCGGGTGGTGCGCAAGATCATGGGCGAGAACTGGCTCAACGTCCTGAAAGACGTCTGGCTCGAATAACGTTTTCGCAGCCCTCTCACCGAATTGCACTCCCGCTGTCAACGCACAGCGGGAACGAACCCGAATGTCTGGAGTTTGACCCATGGCAAAGATCGCCCCGCAACTGCCCATCGAAGTCGACAGCGAAACCGGCGTGTGGACGTCCGACGCGCTGCCGATGCTGTACGTGCCGCGCCATTTCTTCGTCAACAACCACATGGGCATCGAGGAAGTGCTGGGCGCCGACGCCTATGCCGAGATTCTCTACAAGGCCGGCTACAAGTCTGCCTGGCACTGGTGTGAAAAAGAGGCCGAATGCCACGGCCTGGAAGGCGTCGCGGTGTTCGAACACTACATGAAGCGCCTGTCGCGGCGCGGCTGGGGCCTGTTCAAGATCCAGGACATCGATCTGGACCAGGGCACGGCCAGCGTCAAGCTGGAGCACTCCTGCTTCGTGTACGTGTACGGCAAGGTCGGGCGCAAGGTCGATTACATGTTCACCGGCTGGTTCGCCGGCGCGATGGACCAGATCCTCGCGGCTCGCGGCAGCCAGATCCGTACCGTAGCCGAGCAGGTTTACAGCGGCTCGGAAGAAGGTCATGACGACGGTCTGTTCGTCGTCAAGCCAGCTTAAGCAAGGCGAGGTTCAGGTTATGGCTTTCGAGGCGATGTTCCAGCCTATCCAGATCGGCAAGCTGACGATACGCAACCGCGTGCTCAGTACCGCGCACGCCGAGGTGTACGCCACCGACGGAGGGATGACGACCGACCGGTACGTCAAATACTACGAAGAAAAGGCCAAGGGCGGCATCGGCCTGGCGATCTGCGGCGGTTCGTCCAGCGTTGCCATCGACAGCCCGCAAGGCTGGTGGAAGTCGGTCAACCTGGCGACCGACCGGATCATCCCGCATTTCCAGAACCTGGCCGACGCCATGCACAAGCATGGCGCCAAGATCATGATCCAGATTACCCACATGGGACGGCGCTCACGCTGGGATGGCGACCACTGGCCGACCCTGATGTCGCCCTCCGGCATTCGCGAACCTGTACACCGCGCGACCTGCAAGACCATCGAGCCCGAGGAAATCTGGCGCGTCATCGGCAACTACGCGAGCGCCGCAGCGCGCGCCAAGGCCGGGGGTCTGGACGGCGTGGAGCTGTCGGCCGTGCACCAGCACATGATCGATCAGTTCTGGAGTCCGCGGGTCAACAAGCGCACCGACGAGTGGGGCGGCAGCTTTGAAAACCGCATGCGCTTCGGCCTGGAAGTCATCAAGGCGGTGCGCAAGGAAGTCGGCCCTGACTTCTGCGTGGGCCTGCGCATCTGTGGTGATGAATTTCACCCTGACGGCCTCAGCCACGAGGATATGAAGGAGATCGCCAAGTACTACGACCAGACCGGCATGATCGATTTCATCGGGGTCGTGGGTTCTGGCTGCGACACCCACAACACCCTGGCGAACGTCATTCCGAACATGAGTTATCCACCGGAGCCGTTCCTGCATCTGGCAGCCGGGATCAAGGAGGTGGTCAAGGCGCCGGTCCTGCACGCGCAGAACATCAAGGACCCGAATCAGGCGACGCGCATTCTGGAAGGCGGCTATGTCGACATGGTCGGCATGACCCGCGCCCATATCGCCGATCCGCATCTGATCGCCAAGATCAGGATGGGGCAGGTCGATCAGATCAAGCAGTGTGTCGGCGCGAACTATTGCATCGACCGCCAGTACCAGGGCCTCGACGTGCTCTGCATCCAGAACGCCGCGACATCCCGCGAGTACATGGGTGTGCCGCACATCATCGAAAAGTCCGCCGGACCGAAACGCAAGGTCGTGGTGGTGGGCGCGGGGCCGGCTGGCATGGAAGCGGCGCGGGTATCCGCCGAGCGGGGTCACGACGTGACGCTGTTCGAAAAGAAAGAGGCCATCGGCGGCCAGATCAGCATCGCCGCCAAGGCTCCGCAACGCGACCAGATCGCCGGCATCACCCGCTGGTTCCAGCTGGAACTGGCGCGCCTGAAGGTCGACGTGAGACTCGGCACCGCCGCCGATGTAGCGACGATTCTCGATCTGCGTCCGGACATCATCGTCCTGGCCGTGGGCGGGCATCCGTTCCTGGAGCAGAACGAGCACTGGGGCGCCGCCGAAGGTCTGGTGGTCAGCAGTTGGGACGTGCTGGACGGCAAGGTCGCGCCGGGCAAGAACGTGCTGGTCTACGACACCATTTGCGAGTTCACCGGTATGTCGGTCGCCGATTACCTGGCGGATAAAGGCAGCCTGGTGGAAATCGTCACCGACGACATCAAGCCAGGGGTCGCGGTTGGTGGCACCTCGTTCCCGACCTACTACCGCAGCATGTACCCCAAGGAAGTGATCATGACCGGGGACATGATGCTGGAGAAGGTCTACCGCGAAGGCGACAAGCTGGTGGCAGTGCTGGAGAACGAATACACCGGCGCCAAGGAAGAGCGGGTGGTCGATCAGGTGGTGATCGAAAACGGCGTGCGCCCGGACGAGGCGATTTATTACGCGCTCAAGGAAGGTTCGCGCAACAAGGGCCAGATCGATATCGACGCATTGTTCGCGATCCAGCCCCAGCCGTGCCTCAGCGAGCCGGGTGATGGTTACCTGCTGTTCCGGATCGGCGACTGCGTGGCCCAGCGCAATACCCATGCGGCGATCTATGACGGATTGCGGCTTTGCAAGGATTTTTAAAGGCTTGCTGTAGGAGCCAGCTTGCTGGCGATGCGGTTTGTCCATCGATACCTGGGTGACTGAACCGCCGCGATCGCCAGCAAGCTGGCTCCTACGGGTGTTGCGGCAAGCCGCCTGTCCAGTTCTGCCTGCAAGACCGCAAGGTCCCGGGAGCTTCACATGTTAAGCACCATTCTCCCCATCCTGCTGTTCACGGCCCTGGCCCTCGCGGTGCTTGGCGCCTGGCGGCGCGCAAGCCTGTGGCGTAACGGCCGGGCGTCGAAAGTCGATCTGTTGGGCGGCCTGCTGGCAATGCCCAAGCGCTATCTGGTCGATCTGCACCACGTGGTCGGACGCGACAAGTACATCGCCAATACTCACGTTGCCACGGCGGGCGGGGCGGCAGCGTCCATTCTGCTGGCAATCGCGGTGCATGGTTTCGGCCTGCAGCACCGTGTTTTGGGTTACGCGCTGCTGTTGACGACGGTCCTCATGTTCATCGGCACGATCTTCATCTACCGGCGTCGTATCAATCCGCCCGCGCGTCTCTCCAAAGGCCCGTGGATGCGCCTGCCGAAAAGCCTGCTGGCGTTTTCCATCAGCTTCTTCCTGGTGACGCTTCCGGTCGCGGGTATCCTGCCGACCGATTTTGGCGGCTGGTTGCTGGCCGGCATTCTGGCGCTGGGCGTCGCCTGGGGCGTCAGCGAGCTTTTTCTGGGCATGACCTGGGGCGGACCGATGAAGCATGCGTTCGCGGGCGCTTTGCACCTGGCCTGGCACCGCCGCGCCGAACGCTTCGGCGGTGGCCGCTCCACCGGGCTCAAGCCGCTCGATCTTGCCGATCCCGACGCGCCACTGGGCGTGGAAAAGCCCAAGGACTTCACCTGGAATCAGCTGCTCGGCTTCGATGCCTGCGTGCAATGCGGCAAATGCGAAGCCGCCTGCCCGGCGTTCGCCGCCGGACAGCCGCTGAACCCCAAGAAGCTTATCCAGGACATGGTCGTGGGTCTGGCGGGCGGCACCGATGCCCGATTCGCCGGCAGCCCCTATCCGTCGCTCGACGGCAAGGGCAGGCCGATCGGCGAGCATGGCGGCGCGCCGCATCAGCCCATCGTCAACGGTCTGGTCGAGCCTGAAACCCTGTGGTCCTGCACCACTTGCCGCGCCTGCGTCGAAGAGTGCCCGATGATGATCGAGCACGTGGACGCCATCGTCGACATGCGTCGTCACCTGACCCTGGAAAAAGGCGCCACGCCCAACAAGGGCGCCGAGGTGCTGGACAACCTGATCGCGACCGATAACCCGGGCGGCTTCGCGCCCGGAGGCCGCATGAACTGGGCCGCTGACCTTGACCTGCCGCTGATGAGCGAGCGCAAGGCCGCCGATGTTCTGTTCTGGGTGGGCGACGGCGCATTCGATATGCGCAACCAGCGCACATTGCGCGCCTTTGTGAAGGTGCTCAGGGCCGCAGGCGTGGATTTCGCGGTGCTGGGAATGGAAGAGCGCGACAGCGGCGACGTCGCCCGGCGTCTGGGCGACGAAGCGACCTTCCAGATGCTGGCTCGCCGGAATATCCAGACGCTGTCCCGATACGACTTCAAGCGCATCGTCAGCTGCGACCCGCACAGTTTTCATGTGTTGAAAAACGAATACGGCGCGCTTGGCGGCCACTATGAGGTCCAGCACCACAGCACCTTCATGGCCGAACTGGTGCAAGACGGCGCGTTGAAGCTCAAAGCGCATAAAGGCGCCAGCGTGACCTATCACGATCCCTGCTATCTGGGCCGCTACAACGGCGAGTACCAGGCACCGCGCGACGTGCTGCGCGCGCTGGGCATCGAGGTGCGGGAAATGCAGCGTTCCGGCTTCCGCTCCCGGTGTTGCGGCGGCGGTGGCGGAGCGCCGATCACCGATATTCCAGGCCGCCAGCGGATCCCCGACATGCGCATGGAAGACATTCGGGAAACCGGTGCCGAACTGGTCGCTGTGGGTTGTCCACAGTGCACGGCGATGCTCGAAGGCGTGGTTGAACCCAGACCGCTGGTCAAGGACATCGCCGAACTGGTGGCCGAGGCCCTGGCCGACGACGCGCCCGCCGCGCCCAGACCGGTACAGGTAAAACGTGAACCTGCGGAGGTGCTCTGATGAGCGATATTGTTCGCCGCGACCCAAGGGTTGAATGGATTGCCCGCAACCGGCTGCATCCTCTGCATGCGACCCTGCAACCGGCCCAGCTTCGCTGGATGGGGCCCAATGGCGTGATGCGCCGCATCGTTCACAGCATCGGCTTCATCGGCCCGAACGGCATCAAACGCATCGACCGCAGCGGCGCCCAGCAAACGGCGACCGGCAAGCGCCAGACCAGTGTCGAGGTACAACTGCCGCTGCATCAAGTGCCGGCCCCGGCTTTCTATATCTGCGTGGTACCGGACATGGTCGGCGGGCGCTTGAGCGCTCATGACCGGGATCTGCTCGGGCTGGCTCATCAGATGGCAGGAACGGACGGCGCTGTGCTGGCCGTGGTATTCGGCGAGCACAAGGAAAGCGCGTTTGACACGGCGGGCGTCGATCGCCTGCTGACGCTCGACGGCGAAGAGTTCGCCGGGTACGCACCGGAGCAACGTATTCAGGGCCTGCGCGCTGTGGATAACCAGTTCGGCCCGCGTCACTGGCTGCTGCCTGACAGCCGCACCGGCGGCGGCGAGCTGGGCAGACGTTTTGCCGCCAGGCTGGGCGAGCGTCCCGCGACCCGCGTCTGGCAAGCGACTGCCGAACGCTGCACGGGGCGAGCAGGCGCAGGGCAAAACGATTTTTCCCGGCCGTTGCCAAGGTTGATCCTGGCGTCCGCGGAATGTGCCGAGCCTGTCAGCGAAACCCGCCACGAGGCGCTGCCCGTGGAGTTATCCACACGTGTGCCGCGCAGCCTGCCGCGAATCGAGGATCTGGGCGCAGTGGCGGTCGATCCGGCAATCATCCCCATGGCCGAAGCCGAATTCATTGTTTCCGGCGGGAACGGCGTCAAGAACTGGGAGCTATTTCACGAAGCCGCAGCAGCACTGGGCGCCACTGAGGGGGCCTCGCGCGTCGCGGTCGACGACGGCTTCATGGGCCGTGAACGTCAGGTCGGTGCCAGCGGGACCTGGGTGACTGCCAGGGTCTACGTGGCTGTGGGTATCTCTGGCGCCATCCAGCATCTGCAGGGCATAGGCGCCTGCGACAAGGTGGTGGCCGTCAATCTGGACGTCGGCTGTGACATGGTCAAGCGAGCCGATCTTTCGGTGATCGGCGAAAGTCACGAGATTCTGTCGGCCCTGATCCGGGCGGTCGAGGCCTGGCGCAACGGGGAGAAACGCGATGCGGCATGAGTCGGCGGCACAGCCTGTGGACAACAGTGCCCTTCGTATCCTGACGCTGGTTTCGGCCGGCGCTCACCCCACGTCGGGCCGGACCCGTCGCGCCGAGCAAGATGCCCGCGCCGTCGAACTCGGTCTGCAACTGGCCGGCCAAACGCTGGAAGTGCTCCACGCCGGCGATCCTCAGGAGCCGGCGTTGCGGGCCTACATGGGCATGGGACTCGATGCGCTGCATGTGCTTGAACAACCTGCCGGCTCAGATGTAGTGCCGGCCTTGCTCGATTATCTGCGTCATCACCCGGCTCAGATCGTCCTGACTGGCAGCCAGGCGGAAACCGGCGAAGGCTCGGGCATGCTGCCCTTTCTCCTCGCGGAGAACCTGGGCTGGCCTCTGGTGAGTGGCCTGGCCGAGGTCGAATCCCTGGAAAACGGCATGGCGCTGGTTCTTCAAGCACTGCCGCGTGGCCAACGGCGGCGGCTGAAAGTCCGGCTGCCGTTTCTCGCCACTGTGGATAACGCAGGGCCAAAACCCAGGCAAAGCGCTTATGGCCCGGCCCAGCGCGGCGCCCTTGAAGTTGAGCACGTTGAAACAGTGACCGATGAGTTACTCACAAGCGACGCGCTTCAGCCCGCCAAACCGCGTCCCAAGCGCCTGAAAGTGGTCAAGGCCAAGAGCGGCGCTGACCGTATGAAAGCAGCGACCGCCAAAGCGAGTGGCGGCGGGGGTCAGGTGCTCAAAGGCATGACTCCGGAAGATGGCGCGGCCGCTATTCTCAAGTTGCTGATCGAAGAGGGTGTAGTTCGCTGATATTCGACTGTTACACACAATCCCTGTGCGTCCGGCTGTGGATAAGATGTTCGTCTCTGCCTGAAGGCCTTGTGCTGCGCGGCTTGTAGAGCATTGATCATTTAGTGATCAGCCAAGTGGTCAGATTCTTCTGTGGACAGTTTGAATTTTGGACGATGTCCGGCGCGATACTGCCCACAATCTCTGTTGGCCTCCCTGTGGACAAGATGTTGGTGGTCCGCTGCAGCCCTTGTAAAGCAACGTTCTTAAGGTTTCGATCATATTTTGACCAACGCAGACTTGCAGCTGGTGATTCGCTTGCAGACATCGTAAAACCCAATGGAAAGGAGATTTCCACAGCTGATCCGCAATCCCAGACAAGTTGTTCCCAAAGTCTGTTGGCCCTTCTGTGGATAAGGTGTTCGTCATCCCCTGCAAGCCTTGTGATTCGCGGCTTTTAAGCTTTAGATCAAAAAACGTACAGCCTGCGGAAGCCGCTGATGCTCTCCGCAACGCCGCAGATACCTCGCACCCTCACATGGAAAAAACCTTGATACTCACAATTGCTGTGGGTGGTCTTGTGGATAACTTGTTCGCGAAGCGCGAAAGGCCCGATAGGGTGGCGTTCCACTTTAGTTGGTTATTTTTTGAGCAGATTTGATTTTGGGGCGTGGATGTTGGGCTGCTTCGCAGCCCATCGCGGACAAGTCCGCTCCTACAGATACGCTCTTCTGCACAGCGGCGGACTCGTCAGGCAGCATAGTGTGAATCAGAAAAGGCTCACTCGTGATTCACTGCCACGCCTTTCAGATAAGGCGCAGGCTCGGCGCCGAGGTTGTTCAGCATGCGGGAGCTGTACCAGTCGATGAAGTTGACCACGCCGAACTCGTAGGTCTTGGAGTAAGGGCCGGGCTGGTAGGCGGTGGAGTTGATGCCGCGCTGGTTTTCCTCGGCCAGGCGGCGGTCCTGGTCGTTGGTGGCGTCCCAGACTTCGCGCATGCGCTGGACGTTGTAGTCGACGCCTTCGACCGCGTCCTTGTGCACGATCCATTTGGTGGTGACCATGGTTTCCTGGGCGCTGATGGGCCATACGGTGAACACGATGATGTGGTCGCCCATGCAGTGGTTCCATGAATGCGGCAGGTGCAGGATGCGCATCGATCCCAGGTCGGGGTTCTGGATGCGACCCATGAGTTTCTTGCAGCCGACTTTGCCGTCCAGGGTCATCGAGACGGTGCCCTTGAGCAGCGGCATGCGCACGATGCGGTTGCGCAGTCCGAAGCTGGCGTGGGCGTAGGGGATTTTTTCCGCATCCCAGGCGGCGGCCGAGGCGGCGACATGATCCTTGAAGGCCTGGTCCGCGCGGGGGTCGGTGACGTCGTCCCATTCCAGCAGAGTCTTGAGCAGTTCCGGGTGCGAGCCATTGCAGTGGTAGCACTCGCGGTTGTTTTCCAGGACCAGTTTCCAGTTGGCCTTTTCCATCAAGGTGGTCTGCACGGCCACCTTGGTGTTTTCCATGTCGTACGGCTCCATGTAGTGGCGCAGGGTCGCCAGGAACTCGTCGATGGCCGGCGGATTCTGCGCCAGGCTGATGAAGATATAACCCCCGGCGGTCTTCACATGAATGGGTTTGAGGCTGAAGTTCTTCATGTCGAAGTCATCGCCCATTTCCGTACCGGCATAGAGCAGGCGGCCGTCCAGTTCGTAGGTCCACTGGTGATACGGGCAGACCAGTTTCGCAACCTTGCCTTTTTCACTGGTGCACAAGCGCGATCCGCGGTGACGGCAAACGTTGTGAAAGGCGTTGACGCTGCCGTCCGGGCCGCGCACGACCAGCACCGGGTTCTTGCCGATCTGCAGGGTCAGGTAGTTGCCCTTGGCCGGGATTTCGCAGGTCATCCCGGCGATCAGCCACTCCTTGTGGAAGATCTCCTGCATGTCGATGTCGAACAGGCGCTCGTCGGAGTAGAACGGCTGCGGCAGCGAATAGGTGCGCTCACGGTTGTGCAGCATTTCGGCGGTGGCCTTGCGTGCAGGTTCCAGCGGGTCGCCCAGGCTCAAGGTTGCGGTGACGTCCATTTTCAAGTCCTCATGACCGCACCCGGGCGGCCTGCGAATGTGGCTAATACGGTTGTCGGAGTGTGCACGCAAACGACCGCGGTCGTTCAGCTTATGGGTAATGTTTTCGTAACGATCCGGTGCGCAGTGTGGAGCCGCCCGAGGGCCGAACCTTATCCATGGGCGACACGGCCGAATCCGTTTCCGACGCCGGAGCCGCCGTAGACCGGGGCTGGTCGCGGTAAGCATGTGAATGTCGCAGACAGGTAAACGGGCGCTTTGGGCGTTAAGCAGAATTCACATCACGAAAGGCCGGTGGTCGGCCATGGAGAGCCAGCATGTCGCAAAGTTTTCTGAGCCCGGTAACCACCCAGACGTGGGCAAACGGTCGTCATCTCGTCAGGGTCGTCAAGGTGATTCAGGAAACCTGGGACGTACGCACCTTCTGCTTCATGGCCGACCAGCCGATCATGTTCTTCTTCAAGCCGGGCCAGTTCGTGACCCTGGAGCTGGAGATCGAAGGCGTGCCGGTCATGCGCTCCTATACCATCTCCAGTTCGCCTTCCGTGCCGTACAGTTTTTCCATCACCATCAAGCGGGTGCCCGGCGGCAAGGTTTCCAACTACCTGCATGACACCCTGCATGAAGGACAGGAACTGGCCGTTCACGGACCGGTCGGGCTGTTCAACGCCATCGATTTTCCGAACCCCAAGATTCTCTATCTCAGCGGCGGCGTCGGCATTACCCCCGTCATGTCCATGGCTCGCTGGTTCTACGACACGAATGCCAACGTCGACATGGTATTCGTGCACAGCGCCCGCTCGCCCAAGGACATCATCTACCACCGCGAGCTGGAGCACATGGCGTCGCGGATCGAGAACTTCAGCCTGCACCTGGTCTGCGAGAAGCACGGCCTGGGTGAACCTTGGGCAGGCTACCGGGGTTATCTGAATCAGAAGATGCTGGAACTCATGGCGCCGGACTTCATGGAGCGCGAGGTTTTCTGCTGCGGGCCAACGCCGTACATGAATGCGGTCAAGCGCCTGCTTCAGGACAACGGTTTCAACATGGCGCAGTACCATGAGGAATCGTTCGGCGCGACGCCGCCCGAAGCACGCGCCGACGCGGTGGAGCAGGCGGAAATCGCCGCCGAGACGCCGGACGTGGATGTGGCGGACCAGCATCAGGTGGAGTTCACCGACACCGGCAAGAGCATTCGCGTGGCGCCGGGGGAAACTGTGCATGCCGCGGCGGCCAAGCTTGGCCTGATGATCCCCAAGGCCTGCGGCATGGGCATCTGCGGAACCTGCAAGGTCATGAAGCTCAGCGGCGAAGTGGAAATGGAGCACAACGGCGGCATTACCGATGATGACGTTGCCGAGGGTTATATCCTGTCGTGCTGCAGCGTGCCGAAAGGGGATGTGCGGATCGAGTATTGAGGATTACACAGTGTTGTAGGAGCCAGCTTGCTGGCGATTTAGATGGCGCGGTTTTCTGAAATATCGCGTCGTCCGGATTGCTGCCGCGTTGCGGCAGATCGCCAGCAAGCTGGCTCCTACGGGGGGCGGTAGGAGCCAGCTTGCTGGCGATGAAGACAACGCGCAGCGTCTGATTCAGGCATGACTCTGCTTGTAAGCCGCCAGCGCCGGCAGCAGTTGCTGGTCGATTGCCTGACGCACGGCCGGGAGGATGGTCGCGCGGCCGGTCAGCATCTGTTCCACCATTCTTCGCAAGGCGACGGCGCGTTCGCCGGTCAGGCCGCATACGGCCTGCGCACAGGCCTGTTCGGCCGTTGCGCCGCTGGGCATTTCGAAGCCCAGCGCCCTGAGTTGCCCAAGCAAGTCTTCCTGGTCGATCAAATCGGCGTGCATCATCGCGTTGCTTCCTGTGGACGGGGTTTACCTGATTCTGGTGGGGCCTCATGACCACGACAACCCCGCGCGACGCCCTTTGGCCGAAACACCTACGGTCAGGTCGTTTTCAGTTAAGTCGCCTGCGGCGGGATCGCCCACGACAACTTTGTTAAACTGCGCGGCCTTCCAGGAGCTGCCATGAATTACCGTCACGCCTTCCACGCCGGCAACCACGCCGACGTGTTCAAACACATCACTCTGACCCGCTTGCTGGCCCTCATGGCTCGCAAGGAACAGCCTTACGCCTACCTCGATACCCATGCGGGGCTGGGTCTTTATGACTTGCAAGGCGATCAGGCCACCCGCACCGGTGAATGGCTCGAAGGCATCGGCCGTCTGTGGGGCGCCGAAGACGTGCCTGCCCTGGCGGCGGATTACCTTCAGGTACTGCGCGACATGAACCCGGATGGCGAGCTGCGTTACTACCCCGGTTCCCCTGAACTGGCACGCCGCCTGACCCGCGAGCGCGAGCGGGTGCTGCTCAACGAGAAGCATCCCGAGGATGGCCGTCTGCTCAAGGAAAACATGAAGGGCGACCGCCGCGTGGCCGTCCACCTGGGTGAGGGCTGGCATGTTCCACGCGCGTTGCTGCCGGTGGCGGAGAAGCGCGCGGTGATGCTGATCGATCCGCCGTTCGAGCAGCTAGACGAGATGAAACGCTGTGCGGTGGCGCTCAAGGAAACCATCGGCCGGATGCGCCAGACGGTGGCTGCGATCTGGTATCCGGTCAAGGACCAGCGCCAACTCAAGCGTTTCTATCAGGACCTGGCGGAAACCGGCGCGCCCAAGTTGCTGCGCGTGGAGTTGTATGTGCATCCGCTGGATACGCCGGCCAGCTTGAACGGCTCGGGCCTGGCGATTGCCAACCCGCCTTGGGGGCTGGAGGAAGAGTTGCGGGAGCTGATGCCGTATCTGGCCGAGAAGCTCGGCCAGACCAGGGGCGGGTGGAAGATGGATTGGTTGATTGCGGAGTAAGCGATATTGAGGGGTTATCGCCAGCAAGGCGGATCGCCGCCCCGGTGGCTCCTACAGGGCCGGTGTAGGAGCCAGCTTGCTGGCGATCAGGCGCTCTAGCGCGCAACCTCGCGCATCGGCTTGCCGCGCGCCGGGCGGTCGCCGGCCTTGAAGTAGGGCGCGGTGCTGCGGGGCAGAGGCTGACGGCCGCGGATTCGGTCGGCGATCTTCTCGGCGATCATGATCGTCGGCGCGTTCAGGTTGCCCGTGGTGATTAGCGGCATGATCGAGGCATCGACCACGCGCAGTGCTTCCAGCCCGTGCACGCGGCCCTGACCATCGACTACCGCCATTTCATCGGTGCCCATCTTGCATGAGCAGGACGGGTGATAAGCCGTCTCGGCATGCTCGCGGACGAACTGGTCCAGCTGTTCGTCGGTCTGCACTTCGATACCAGGGCTGATTTCCCGACCGCGATACGGGTCCAGCGCCGGCTGCTGGATGATCTCGCGCGTCAGGCGGATCGCATCGCGGAATTCCTGCCAATCCTGCTCGGACGACATGTAGTTGAAGAGGATGCTCGGGTACTCACGCGGGTCGCGGGACTTGATCTGGACCCGGCCACGGCTTGGCGAGCGCATGGAGCCGACGTGCGCCTGGAAACCATGCTCTTTCACGCCCTTGGTGCCGTTGTAGTTAATGGCGACCGGCAGGAAGTGGTACTGAATGTTCGGCCACTCGAACTCTTCGCTGGAGCGGATGAAACCGCCGGCTTCGAACTGGTTGCTGGCGCCGATGCCCTTGCCGAGGAACATCCATTTCGCGCCGATCGGCGGCTGGTTCCACCACAGCAGCGACGGGTAGAGCGAAACCGGCTGGGTGCAGGCGTATTGCAAGTACATCTCCAGGTGGTCCTGAAGGTTCTGGCCTACGCCTGGCAGGTCGTGCACCACCGGAATATCGAACTGACGCAGCAGCTCGGCGGGGCCGACACCGGAACGTTGCAGAATCTGCGGCGAAGCGATGGCACCGCTGCACAGCAGGACTTCCTTGCGCGCACGGGCCCGGGTAGCGGTATCGCTGCCGCCTACCAGATACTCGACACCGACGGCTCGTTTGCCTTCGAACAAGATGCGGTCGGTCAGCGCGTGGGTGACGATGGTCAGAGTCGAGCGTTTCTTGGCTTCGTCCAGGTAACCGCGCGCGGTGCTGGCGCGACGGCCATTGGGCGTCACGGTCCTGTCCATGGGGCCGAAGCCTTCCTGTTGATAACCGTTCAGGTCGTCTGTCCGTGGGTAGCCGGCCTGCACGCCCGCTTCGACCATGGCGTGGAACAACGGATTGTTGCCCTGCTTGGGCGTGGTCACGCTGACCGGGCCGTCACCGCCGTGGTAGTCGTTCGGGCCGATGTCGCGAGTCTCGGCCTTGCGGAAGTACGGCAGGCAATCGAGGTAGCTCCAGTCTTCAAGACCTGGCTCCTTGGCCCAGCCGTCGTAGTCCATGGCGTTGCCGCGGATGTAGCACATGCCGTTGATCAGCGACGAACCGCCCAGGCCCTTGCCGCGACCGCACTCCATGCGACGGTTGTCCATGTACGGCTCCGGCTCGGTCTCGTAGGCCCAGTTGTAGCGGCGGCCTTGCAGCGGGAACGCCAGGGCGGCGGGCATCTGGGTGCGGAAGTCCGCGCGGTAGTCGGGACCGCCCGCTTCGAGCAGCAGAACGGTGACGCCCGGGTCTTCGGTGAGACGGGCTGCCAGCGTGTTACCGGCCGAGCCGGCGCCAATGATGATGTAATCGAATTCCTGGGTCATGAATAAGCCCCTCGTATAGATAAATCGACAGGGGAATGCGTTGCGCACTCGACCCCTAGCACCCCATGCTGGAGCGCGGCCTGAACCGGCCGGGTCCAGACAAGGCGCGCCCGTGCAACTGAGCGCGCGTGCCTGGACGAAGGTGGTGGATCAGAACACCGACGCGTATTCGCCCAGCTCGACCTGAACGGACTTGATGCGGGTGTACTGCGCCAGAGAGCTGATGCCGTTCTCGCGGCCGACGCCGGATTGCTTGTAACCGCCGACCGGCATTTCCGCGGCCGATTCGCCCCAGGTGTTTATCCAGCAAATACCGGCTTCCAGCAGGTGGATCACGCGGTGGGCGCGGTTCAGGTCGCGGGTGACGATACCGGCGGCCAGGCCGAAGTCGGTGTCGTTGGCGCGGCGCACCACTTCCTCTTCTGTGTCGTAGCCAAGAATGCTCATCACCGGCCCGAAGATTTCCTCGCGCACGATGGTCATGTCGTCGCGGCAATCGGTGAATACGGTCGGGGCGACGAAAGCGCCCTTGGCGAACTCGCCGTCAGTCAGGCGCTCGCCGCCGCACAGCAGGCGCGCGCCCTGTTCCTTGCCCTTGGCGATGTAGCCAAGCACGCCTTCCATGTGCTCGAAGCTGACCAACGGACCGAAGTTGGTGTTTTCGTTCTCGGGATTACCGGCGCGGATACGCTTGACCCGCTCGACGATCTTTTCCTCGAAGGCCGCTTTCAGCGCGTTCGGCACGAATACCCGGGTGCCGTTGGTGCAGACCTGTCCGGTGCTGTAGAAGTTGGCCATCATCGCGATATCCGCCGCGCGATCAAGATCGGCGTCGTCGAAGATGATCAGCGGCGACTTGCCGCCCAGCTCCATGGTCACTTCCTTGAGCGACGAGCTGGAGGCGCTGGCCATGACTTTCTTGCCGGTGTCGGTACCGCCGGTGAAGGAAACCTTCTCGATGCGCGGGTGCTCGGTGATCCAGCTGCCGACTTCACGGCCGCTGCCGGTCAGGACGTTGAACACGCCGTTCGGCAAACCGGCTTCGGTGTAGATTTCCGCCAGTTTCAGGGTCGTCAGGGACGTCACTTCGCTGGGCTTGAAGATCATCGCGTTGCCGGCCGCCAGTGCGGGCGCGGATTTCCACAGGGCGATCTGGATCGGGTAGTTCCAGGCGCCGATGCCGGCCACCACGCCAAGCGGCTCGCGGCGGGTGTAGACGAACGATGAGGTGCGCAGCGGGATCTGCTCACCCTCGATGGCAGTCGCCAGGCCCGCGTAATACTCCAGCACGTCAGCGCCGGTGACGATGTCGACCGCGCGGGTCTCGGAAATTGCCTTGCCGGTGTCCAGGGTTTCCAGTGCCGCCAGCTCGTCGTTGCGCTCGCGCAGGATATCCACGGCCCGGCGCAGGATGCGCGAGCGCTCCATGGCGGTCATGGCGGCCCAGATTTTCTGGCCTTTCTCGGCGCTGGCAACGGCACGTTCCAGGTCCTCTTTGCCGGCGCGCTGCACCTGGGCCAGCACTTCGCCGTTGGCCGGGTTGATGGCGTCGAAGGTTTCGCCAGTGCTGGCGTCGACATAACCACCGTCGATGTAGAGTTTTTGCAATTCAAAACGGGCCATAGAGTCCTCGCAATTCGGTTGGGGGCGGTGACTGAAGACAGTCCGGGACGAGCGGGCAGGGCGCCTCAGCTCGTCGCTTTTGCCAGTTGCAGATCCAGGTATTCACAGGCGATGCGTTGCGCCTGCTCGGTATCGAATTCGTCTCCCGACAGCGCGCCGCGCAGCCAGAGGCCGTCGATCAGCGCCGCCATGCCGCGGGCCGCGCTGCGTGCCTGCTCCAGCGGCAGAACACGGCGGAATTCACAGCACAGGTTCGAATACAGGCGGTGATCGTTGATGCGCTGCAAGCGGTGCAACGAGGGCTGATGCATGCTGGTGGCCCAGAAGGCCAGCCAGGTCTTCATTGCCGGGCCGTTGACCTGGCTGGCGTCGAAGTTGCCCTCGATGATCGTTTGCAGATGCGCTCGCGGGCTGCTGTCGCCCAGTGCCTGACGGCGCTGCGCGATGCTTTTGCTCAGGGCGGTCATCAGGTGGCGCATGGCCGCTTCGATCAGACCGTTCTTGTCCTGGAAGTAATGGCTGATGATCCCATTGGAAACCCCGGCCAGACGCGCAATCAGCGCAATGCTGGCGTCGCTCATCCCCACCTGATCGACCGCCGTGAGCGTGGCCTGGATCAGCTGTTGACGACGGATGGGTTGCATACCGACCTTGGGCATTGCGGAAGTCTCCTGGGCGTTTCACGCCGGTGGTTCTGCCAGTGGGTCGACACAGTCTAGTTATTTTTTATTGAACGATCAATCAAGAAAAACGGGTGGGCGCGTGAAAGCCCCGTAGGGTGGGGCTTTCAAGGAATGCGCTAACAGACGTAGGAGCCAGCTTGCTGGCGATAAAAGGATAAATGCGGTCTGTTTGAGGCCCCGCGTCGTTGCCATCGCCAGCAAGCTGGCTCCTACGAGATAGTGTAGGAGCCAGCTTGCTGTGGGCGGCATTCCGACGATCAGCCGTGGTTTCGGCCCAATAGCGCGTGGTACAGCTCGCTGTCGCCCAGGATGCCGACGACGCGGTTGTTGTCCTGCAGCACCAGTTTGTTGCCGGTCTGGTAGCGGATCTGCAAGGCGTCGCGCATGCCGATGTTGGAGCTCACCAGGGTCGGGCGGCGTTGCAGGCTGGCGACGTCCTGGCCGGGTGCCCAGTTCTGCAAATCCAGTTGCGTCTCGCCCTGACGCGCGCCTTTGATGACATTGCCGTCCGCCAGATCGAGCCATGAATCGCCGCTAGGGTCCAGGCACACGGAGCCGTTGATCTTGGTGCAGTCATCGACGGTGCGCATCAGGCTGCGACCGCACAGCACGTTCAATGGATTGGTGTGGGCCACGAACGAGCGCACGTAGTCGTCCGCCGGGTTGAGCACGATCTGTTCGGGGACGCTGTACTGCACGATCCGGCCGTCTTTCATGATGGCGATGCGGCTGCCCAGTTTGAGCGCTTCGTCCAGGTCATGGCTGACGAACACGATGGTTTTGCTCAGTTTGCTCTGCAACGCCAGCAGTTCGTCTTGCAGGCCTTGGCGAATCAGCGGGTCAAGCGCGGAGAAGGGTTCGTCCATCAGCAGAATGTCGGCATCCATCGCCAGCGCGCGGGCCAGACCGACCCGCTGCTGCATGCCGCCGGACAGTTCGTCGGGCTTCTTGTTGCGCCACTGGGTCAGGCCCACCAGCTGGAGTTTTTCGTCCACCAGCTTGCGTCGTTCCTTTTCCGGACGTCCCTGCATTTCCAGACCGAAGCTGATGTTTTCGCGCACGGTCAGCCAGGGCATCAGGGCGAATTTCTGGAAGACCATGGCGATGCGCTTGGTGCGCATCATCTTGAGTTCGGCCGCCGTGCAGTTGGCGATGTTGATCTGGCTGCCTTCATGCTCCACGTACAGCGCGCCACGGCTGACAGTGTTGAGGCCGTTGATACAGCGCAAGAGGCTTGATTTGCCGGACCCCGACAGACCCATCAGCACGCAGATTTCGCCTTTCTGAATATCCAGGCTGGCTTTTTCGACGCCGACGATCTGGCCGGTTTTCTTGAGGATCTGGTCACGCGAGAGGCCCTGGTCCAGCAGTTTGAGAGCCTCACGCGGATCCTTGGCGAAGATGACGTCTACCTGGTCGAACTGGATGATACTCATGCGTCGGACCCTACCTTGGCATCGGGTTGTTTGCAGATACGGTCGAGCATGATCGCCAGCAGGACGATCGCCAGACCGGCTTCGAAGCCCAAGGCGATGTCGGCGGTGTTCAATGCGTTGACCACGGGTTTGCCCAGGCCATCGGCGCCCACCAGCGCCGCAATCACCACCATCGACAGCGAGAGCATGATGCATTGGGTAATGCCGGCCGCGATGCTGGGCATGGCGTAGGGCAATTCGATCCGGGTCAGCAACTGGCGGCGTGACGAGCCGAAGGCCTTGCCGGCATCGAGCAGTTCATGAGGTACATCGCGAATGCCCAGGTAGGTCAGGCGGATCGGCGCCGCGATGGCGAACACCACCGTGGAGATCAGACCGGGCACTACGCCGAGACCGAACAGGGTCAGCGTCGGAATCAGGTAAACGAAGGTGGGGACTGTCTGCATCAGGTCCAGTAATGGCCGGATGACGGTGTAGAACATCGGTTTGTGTGCCGCAACGATGCCCAGCGGTACGCCGATCAACACGCAGACCACCGTGGCGAACAGCACCTGCGCCAGGGTCTCCATGGTTTCCTGCCAGTAGTGCAGGTTGAGGATCAGCAGGAAGGCGAGGGCGACGAAGACGGTCAGGCCCCATTTGCGCTGGATGAAGTGCGCCAGCGCTGCAATCAGGCCGATCAGCACCAGCGGATTGAACCACGTCAGGGCGAAGGTCAGGCCATGAATCATCATTTCCAGCGTCGAGGCGATTGCATCGAAATAGTCTGCGCCGTTGCGCGTCAGCCAGTCGACGAACGAGGCGATGTATTCGCCCAGAGGGATTTTATGATCAGTCAGCATGGTTCGTGTCCGCTTGCGGAAAAATAAGAAGCGGGCGGTATCGCGCCCGCGACCGGTTTACTTCGTAAGCTGAGCCTTGGCCGCTTCCAGCCCCGGTTTGCCGTCGACAGTGGTAACGCCCGCCAGCCAGCTGTCGAGCACCTGCGGGTTGTTTTTCAGCCAGGCCTTGGCGGCCGCTTCGGGTTTCATCTTGTCGTCCAGGACGTTGCCCATCAGCTTGCTTTCCATGTCCAGCGTGAACGACAGGTTCTTGAGCAACTGGCCCACGTTGCTGCATTGCTCGGTATAGCCCTTGCGGGTGTTGGTGTAGATGGTGGCCTGGCCGAAGTTGGGGCCGAAGAACTCATCGCCGCCGGTCAGGTATTTCAGCTTGAAGCGCGTGTTCATCGGATGCGGTTCCCAGCCCAGGAACACCACGTCGGTGCCGCGCCGGGCGGCACGATCGACCTGTGACAGCATGCCCGCCTCACTGGACTCGACCATCTTGAAACCGGCGCTCTTGAGGCCGAAAGCGTCCTTGTCGATCATGCTCTGGATGAGCCGATTGCCATCGTTGCCCGGTTCGATGCCGTAGATCTTGCCGTCCAGCTCCTTCTTGAAGCGCGGAATGTCCGCAAAGTCCTTCAAACCCTTGTCGTAGAGCGCCTGAGGAACGGCGAGGGTGTATTTGGCGTTTTCGAGATTGGCGCGCACCGTTTCGACGGTTCCGGCTTCGCGATAAGCCTTGATGTCGTTTTCCATGGTCGGCATCCAGTTGCCGAGGAATACGTCCATGTTCTTGCCATCGGCCAGCGACTTATAAGTCACCGGGACGGAGATCATGGTGGTTTTGGTCTTGTAGCCCAGAGACTGAAGGACCACGCTGGTCACTGCGGTGGTGACGGTGATGTCCGTCCAGCCCACGTCGGAGAAATTGACGGTGTGGCATGCGGCCGGCTCCGCAGCCTGGGCCAGCAAGGGGCTGCCGAGCGCGACTGCCAGCAACAACGATTTGGGACCTTTCATCAGATGGACTCCTTTTGATTTTTCTCGGCCGTCCGCGTGCGAGCGCCGGTGCGGCATATGTGTGGGAGAGACATTGCGGGAAAGCTCCATCACTGCGTCCGGCAACCGGTCGTCCCGATCATCCACCAGGGAAAATCAAACGCCTACAGGGGGCGTCGTAACCAGTACAGGAGGGGTCGTATCCAGTATGAGCGGCGTCGTTTACAGATTCTTCCCGTCCCGAGGACATGTAATGGCGCCGTCGAAAGCGACCTGAGGTCAGGGCGCCAGACGGAGTCGGAAGCATCGGGCTGCAACATTCAGCGTAGTCCTTTGCGCAGCGAGTACCGAGCGCCGAAGCGCTGATTTGAACCCCGGCGACGGAGGTAAGTTCAGGATCCGGATGGCGCCTGAAGGCGTGCTCGATTTGTGCTCATCCGTGGCAGCGTTCGCCACCTTTTAGCGCGAAACCGCTGATTGATAGCGCGTTGCCAGCACCCTGTGCATTGGGTAGCAGTCTTGAAACAACCCGCGCCTTTCGCCACACCCAAGTGCTACCTAAGTGCTCACTGGAGCGAGCCGGCCGACGAAGTGGCGTCGCTATTGGGCAATAACGTCGCTGCCGGATAGACACATCGCGACGTCGTTTTCTGGAGATCTTGAATGGGCATTCAAGTTTCGGCATGGGTTTTGCGATTCAACCGCAAAGCCCTGCCTTGCGCGGGGGAGATAAGAAGAGGCTTTCAGGCCTATGCCCGTTCAGCGTGAGGAGATAACGTGATGACTTCCTTGAATGCACAGCCCCAGAACCGCGCGCCGCAATCCATCGGCTTTCTCCTGTTGGACAACTTCACGCTGATTTCCCTCGCCTCCGCGGTCGAACCTCTGCGCATGGCCAACCAGCTCTCGGGTCGCGAGCTATACCGTTGGACCACGCTGACCGCCAACGGCAGCCAGGTCTGGGCCAGCGACGGCCTGCAGATCACTCCCGACGCCGCGATGCACAACGCGCCATCCCTGGACACTGTGATCGTCTGCGGCGGCGTCGGTATTCAGCGCTCGGTAACCCGCGAGCACGTAAGCTGGCTACAAGGGCAGGCGCGCCAGTCACGACGACTGGGCGCGGTCTGCACCGGCAGCTGGGCGCTGGCCTGTGCGGGTCTGCTCGACGGTTTCGAATGCAGCGTGCATTGGGAGTGTCTGGCGGCGATGCAGGAAGCCTTTCCGCGGGTCGCGATGAGCACCCGACTGTTCACCCTTGACCGCAACCGTTTCACCAGCTCGGGCGGCACCGCGCCGCTGGACATGATGCTGCACCTCATCAGCCGCGATCACGGGCGCGAGTTGTCGGCGGCGATTTCCGAAATGTTCGTGTATGAACGCATCCGCAACGAGCAGGATCACCAGCGGGTGCCGCTCAAGCACATGCTCGGCACCAACCAGCCCAAATTGCAGGAAATCGTCGCGTTGATGGAGGCCAATCTCGAAGAGCCTATCGATCTGGACGAACTGGCGGTGTATGTCGCCGTGTCGCGCAGACAGCTGGAGCGGTTGTTCCAGAAGTATCTGCATTGCTCACCTTCGCGCTATTACCTCAAGCTGCGCCTGATCCGCGCGCGGCAGCTGCTCAAGCAGACGCCGATGTCGATCATCGAAGTGGCTTCGGTGTGCGGGTTCGTGTCGACGCCGCACTTTTCCAAGTGCTATCGCGAATATTTCGGGATTCCGCCACGCGACGAGCGCGTCAGTTCGAATACGACTCAGCAGGTCGCCATGATGCCGATACCGCAGGCGCTGGTGCTGGCGCCGCTGTCCGGACCGCTGTCGGCGTTGAGCCAGGCGCGCAATGAATCGACGTTTGCGAGTGTAAGGTTGTAAGCGTTTATCGCCAGCAAGCTGGCTCCTACACATAGTCTGTAGGAGCCAGCTTGCTGGCGATGACCGGCGTTACAGGCTGAACCGCGCAACCATGGTGTTCAGATCCACCGCCAGGCGCGACAGCTCGGTGCTGGCGGCGGAGGTCTGGTTGGCGCCGTTGGTGGACTGGGCGGACAGGTCGCGGATGTTCACCAGGTTGCGGTCGACTTCACGGGCGACCTGAGCCTGTTCTTCCGCGGCGCTGGCGATGACCAGATTGCGTTCGTTGATTTCTTCCACCGCCGAGTTGATGGTGTCCAGCGCAAGGCCGGCGCCCTTGGCGATGTTGAGGGTCGACTCGGCGCGCTCGGTGCTGTTGCGCATCGAATCCACGGCATGTTCGGTACCGCTCTGAATGCTGCCGATCATGCGCTCGATTTCGCTGGTCGACTGCTGGGTGCGATGCGCCAGGGCGCGGACTTCGTCGGCCACGACCGCAAAACCACGACCGGCTTCACCGGCACGCGCCGCTTCGATGGCCGCGTTGAGGGCCAGCAGGTTGGTCTGATCGGCCAGGCCGCGAATCACGTCCAGCACCTTGCCGATGTCACGGGACTCTTCGGCCAGGTTACCGATCAGTTCGGCGGTGCTCTGCACGTCGCTGCTCATGCGCTCGATGGCGCCCACGGTTTCCATGACCAGATCACGACCGTCGCCGGCCGAAGAGGTAGCGGCTTTCGACGCTTCGGAAGTGCTGGTGGCGTTGCGGGCCACTTCTTCGACAGCGCTGGTCATCTCGTTGACGGCAGTAGCCGCCTGCTCGATCTCGTCATTCTGACGGGACAGGCCGCGCGCGCTTTCGTCGGTGACGGCATTCAGCTCTTCGGCGGCCGAGGCCAGTTGCGTGGCCGAGCCGGAAATGCGGTGCAGGGTGTCACGCAGTTTGTTCTGCATAGTCTGCATGGCTGCCAGGAGGCGACCGGCTTCATCCTTGCCATCGACCGTGATCGGCCGGGTCAGGTTGCCTTCGGCAATATGCTCGGCGGCAGTCAGGGCGTCGGCAATCGGGCGAGTGATGCTGTTGGTCAGCAGCATGGCAAAGATGATGGTCAGTACGGTGGCCGCGATCAGCAGGCCCACGACCAGATTGAACGCCGAATCATATTGAGCAGCAGCCTTTTCCTTGGTCAGAACCAGCTGATCGGTGTTGTAGTCGACCAGTTTCAGGAGCACCGCGTTCATCTCGTCCGAGTTCTTGAGCATCTCGTTGTTGAGCAGGTCCTGCAGTTCGCTGACCTTGTTGGCCAGGGTCAGGCTCTTCAGGCGCGCCTCCAGACCCCGGTATTCGTTGAGCAGCTTCACGTACTGGTCGTAGAGCGCGCGCTCTTCAGGGCTGCTGATCAGCTTTTCATAAACCGCCTGGGCATCGGTGATCTGCTTGTTGCGCATGGCGAACAGATCGAGCGTCTTCTGCTGGATGTCCGGCTCACGGTTGACCAGCAGGCGATAAGACAGCACACGCAAGCGAATGCTGACTTCGGTGAAACGGTCGAGGCTCTTGATGCTCGGCATGGCGTTTTCGGCGAGCATATCGGTGGCGCCGCGGATCTTGCTCATCTGCGAGAGGGCGAACACGCCCAGGATCAGCATCAGGCTGCCGATCAGGGCAAAGCCCAGGAACGCGCGCGGAGCGATATTCATGTTACGCAAAGACATAATTGCTTCCAGAGGTAAGGCGCGTTCCATGCGGTTTTTTCATTGGTATGAGCTCTTGCTAACTGCCTATCGGTCAAGAAATTCAAGTCTTGAGGCGTCAGTCATCGGCTTGAGCAGGTAGAGCGCGGTGGCGTGCTTCCAGTCGTGGCAGGAAAAGCGCTGTAAGCCCTTGTCAGGCTTAAACAACCGGATTATCGGTGATGGCAATAGGATGGCGCGCTGCGCTCTTTTGTCGCATGGACCGTCGGTCTGACGAACAGCAGGAACCGCTCGGCCGATTCACAGTCACAAGCCCCCTATGCATCTGCGGTAATCACCGGGTGCCGGCGGTTATCGGTTGACGCTGGCACGCGCAGTGACTTTTCTTTATCGTGTGCGCCCGTTGAAATCAGCTCGAGAAATTCAAAATGTTGGAAGCGTCCCTTAGCCAATTGGAACAACTTGTTGGTGACCTGCTGCAGCAGAACCAGAAACTGCAGGAAACGAACGCGCAACTGGCGGCGGAGCTGGCTCAGGCCAAGGACGAGAACGACAGCCTGCAACTGAGCCTGATGGAACAGGAAGAGAAGCAGGGCAGCACCGCAGCCCGCATTCAGGCGCTGGTCGAGCGCGCCACCAGCGCAAGCGCTGTCGGCGAATGAACTACGACAGGAATGGGGTAACCGTTCTTTCGATCCTGGGGAACGAGTACTCGGTCAAGGCTCCGGACGGAGAAGACCAGACTCTTCTGCAAGCGGCGGCGATGCTCAAGGCATCGCTGGCCGACACCAAGCGCAAATACCCCAGCCTGATTGGCGACCGCCTGCTGGTGCTGGCTGCTCTCAATCTGTGCTCGCAGCAGATCGAGATGAAACAGCAGCACAAGGTCGAGCTGGAGCGTTGTCAGGAGCAGATCGACGCGACCGTGGACGCGATCTCGAAGAGCCTGTCGCAGGTCTGACAGCCAGGGTCCT
Source organism: Pseudomonas sp. JDS28PS106 (assembly GCF_036706555.1). Classification (NCBI taxonomy): domain Bacteria; kingdom Pseudomonadati; phylum Pseudomonadota; class Gammaproteobacteria; order Pseudomonadales; family Pseudomonadaceae; genus Pseudomonas; species Pseudomonas sp. JDS28PS106. The sequence continues at coordinate 318,274 of NZ_JBAJGT010000004.1, forward strand.
GTAATCAGCCGCCCATCACCAGCCGGATATCCGCCGCCAGCTCCCGCACGCGCGCTTCTTCAGTGTCCCATGAGCACATGAAGCGCGCGCCGCCGCTGCCGATGAAGGTGTAGAAACGCCAGCCCCGCGCCGTCAGGGCAGCAATCGCCGGTTCCGACAGCTGCAGAAACACGCCGTTGGCCTCGACCGGAAACATCAGCTCCACGCCGGGAATGTCCCTGACCAGTTCAGCCAGCAATTGCGCGCAGCGATTGGCGTGGCCTGCGTGCTTGAGCCAGGCGTCGTTTTCGAGAAGACCCACCCACGGCGCTGACAGATAGCGCATCTTCGACGCCAGTTGCCCGGCCTGTTTGCAGCGATAGTCGAAATCTTCCGCCAGGTCGCGGTTAAAGAACAGGATCGCTTCGCCCACCGCCATGCCGTTCTTGGTGCCGCCGAAACACAGCACGTCCACGCCGGCCTTCCAGGTCAGTTCAGCCGGCGAGCATCCGAGGAATGCGCAGGCGTTGGAAAATCGCGCGCCGTCCATATGCAGATTCAGGCCCAGCTCCTTGCAGGTGTCGCTGATCGCCTGCAGCTCGTTGGGGCGGTAGACGCCACCGACTTCGGTCGCCTGAGTGAGGGTCACAACCCGTGGCTTGGGGTAATGGATGTCCTGGCGCTTGAGCGCCACTTCGCGGATCGACTCGGGGGTCAGCTTGCCGTCCGCGCTACGGGCGGTCAGCAGTTTCGATCCGTTGGAAAAAAACTCCGGCGCACCGCATTCGTCGGTCTCGACGTGGGCGGTTTCCGAGCAGATGACACTGTGATAGCTCTGGCACAGCGCCGACAGCGCCAGCGAGTTGGCCGCCGTGCCGTTGAAGGCAAAAAACACTTCGCAGTCGGTTTCGAACAGACGGCGGAAATCATCCGAGGCGCGAGCGGTCCATTGGTCGTCGCCGTAGGCACGTTGATGGCCTTTGTTCGCCTGTTCCATGGCTGCCCAGGCTTCAGGGCAGATGCCGGAATAGTTGTCGCTGGCGAACTGTTGGCTTTGGTCTGTCATGGCCGATTCCTTGTGGACATATATGCTGCGCACTGTAGCGAACATTGTGGGGCGCAGCCACGTCTTGCGTGCGTGACAGGCCTGTACGAACGGGAGCGATATGGATCTTTCCAACCCGCCTTATCTGCCGGGGCGCGACAGGGCGCTGGACCTGCTCAAATGGCTGGCGATGCTGTGCATGGTGCTGGACCATCTGCGTTACGTCGGCTGGTCGGTGAACGAGTTGTACGTGCCGGGTCGCCTGGCATTTCCCTGGTTCTGTCTGGCGATTGCCGTCAATCTGTCGCGGCGCAGTGCGGCCCTCACGGCACCGCGCGTGCAATGGCGTTATCTGGCCTGGCTTCTGGGCTTTTCCGCGTTGTCGGAATTGCCTTACCGGATGTTCATGATCGACGCGACGACGCTCAATGTGATGCCGACGCTGGTGCTCGGCTTGCTGATCGCGCAGGGCTGGGCACACCGCAACCCGGCGACGCGGGTCATGGCGCTGGCGGCCTTGCTGGTGGCCGTGCTGTTTCAGAAATTCCTGATGTTCGGCTTGCCGGGAGCGCTGTTGCCATTTGTCTTTATGCTGGCGCAGCGGCGGGCGCTCTGGCTCGCTCTCATCCCTGGCGGGTTCTGCGTGGCGGGGAACGCGTGGCCCGAGATGTTCGCCGCTGCCGAATGGGGTGACCCGATTTCCATCGCGGCGATCATCGCCTGCCTGCTGGCGCCGCTGCTGGGCATGGCGCTGCTGCGCTACACGCTGCCGTTCAAGGTCTGGCCGATGCGGCGCTGGGCGTATGCGATCTACCCGCTGCATTTTCTGGCGTTGCTCGGCCTAAGGGTTTTATAACCCGACCGTAGGAGCCAGCTTGCTGGCGATCCGTCTTGGCGACCCCTTATTGCCAGCAGGACAAATCGCCAGCAAGCTGGCTCCTACGGTCACGGGGACGCCGAAATCGTGATGGACAAACCCCGCCGCCGCACTTATCTTGCGCAGCAGGCCGCCTCATGTGGCCAACGTCGCTCGGACGGTTCCGGGCGCTTACGTATGCGAGATACCTCATGGCTGACCAAGGTTCGCCGCGCCGCTTTGCGCGCATCGATCGACTCCCCCCTTATGTGTTCAACATCACCGCCGAGCTCAAGATGGCAGCCCGTCGTCGCGGCGAGGACATCATCGACCTGAGCATGGGCAACCCCGACGGGCCGACGCCGCCGCACATCGTCGAGAAACTGGTGACTGTCGCCCAGCGCGAAGACACCCACGGCTATTCCACCTCGCGGGGCATTCCGCGCCTGCGCCGGGCGATCTCCAACTGGTACAAGAAACGCTACGAGGTCGAGATCGACCCCGAGAGCGAAGCCATCGTCACCATCGGTTCCAAGGAAGGCCTGGCGCACCTGATGCTCGCCACGCTGGATCAGGGCGATACCGTGCTGGTGCCCAACCCCAGCTACCCGATTCACATCTACGGTGCCGTGATTGCCGGCGCCCAGGTGCGCTCGGTGCCGCTGGTGCCCGGTGTGGATTTCTTCGCCGAGCTGGAAAAAGCGATCCGCGGCTCGATTCCCAAGCCCAAGATGATGATTCTCGGCTTCCCGTCCAACCCGACCTCGCAGTGCGTGGAGCTGGACTTCTTCGAGCGCGTCGTGGCGCTCGCCAAGCAGTATGACGTGCTGGTCGTCCATGACCTGGCTTACGCCGATATCGTGTACGACGGCTGGAAAGCGCCGTCGATCATGCAGGTGCCCGGCGCCAAGGACATTGCGGTCGAGTTCTTCACCCTGTCCAAGAGCTACAACATGGCTGGCTGGCGGATCGGTTTCATGGTCGGCAATCCCGAGCTCGTCGGCGCGTTGGCGCGGATCAAGAGCTATCACGACTACGGCACCTTCACACCGTTGCAGGTCGCGGCCATCGCCGCGCTCGAAGGCGACCAGCAGTGCGTGCTGGACATTGCCGAGCAGTACCGGCAGCGCCGCAACGTGCTGGTCAAAGGTCTGCACGAACTGGGCTGGATGGTCGAGAATCCCAAGGCGTCCATGTATGTCTGGGCCAGGATTCCCGAAGCCTATGCCCACCTGGGATCGCTGGAGTTCGCCAAGAAGCTGCTGGCCGAAGCCAAGGTCTGCGTATCGCCGGGTGTCGGCTTCGGTGAGTATGGCGACGATCACGTGCGCTTCGCGCTGATCGAAAACCAGGACCGCATCCGCCAGGCGGTGCGCGGCATTCGCGGCATGTTCCGGGCGGACGGGCAGTTGCCTGGCAAGGCTGTCTGATCGCGACGCTTCTAAAAAATCCCCGGCCTGGCCGGGGATTTTTGTTTGTCTCGCTGACTTTGTAGGAGCCAGCGGGCGGCGATCCGTCTTGCTGGCGAGAGGCCCTTTCAAGCGAAATTTTTGCAATGTCTGGATTAGCGCTTCGCCAGCAAGCTGGCTCCTACAGGGCCGGCGGAAGCAGCATGTCGTAAACGCGCCTTTGTGTGACGTCCGCAGGCAATTGACCTGCCTTTCCCAGCCCTACCATCGCTTGCAAATGGACACTTGATGTCCTGCCAATAAATCGGGCGCAGCGCCGCTGGGAGAACCGCGATGTTCAGCAAGCAAGACCAGATCCAGGGTTATGACGACGCACTGTTGGCGGCGATGAACGCCGAGGAACAGCGTCAGGAAGATCATATCGAGCTGATCGCCTCGGAGAATTACACCAGCAAGCGCGTGATGCAGGCCCAGGGCAGCGGCCTCACCAACAAGTATGCCGAAGGCTATCCTGGCAAGCGCTACTACGGCGGTTGCGAGTATGTGGACAAGGTCGAACAGCTCGCCATCGACCGCGCGAAACAGCTGTTCGGCGCCGATTACGCCAACGTCCAGCCGCACTCCGGCAGCCAGGCCAACGCGGCGGTCTACCTGGCCCTGCTGCAAGCCGGCGATACCGTGCTAGGCATGAGTCTGGCCCATGGCGGACACCTGACCCACGGTGCCAAGGTGAGTTTTTCCGGACGGCTGTACAACGCCGTGCAGTATGGCATCGACACTTCTACCGGCCTGATCGACTACGACGAAGTCGAGCGTCTGGCGCTCGAATGCAAGCCGAAGATGATCATCGCCGGCTTCTCGGCCTACTCCAAAACCCTGGATTTCCCGCGCTTCCGCGAGATCGCCGACAAGGTCGGCGCTTACCTGTTCGTGGACATGGCACATGTCGCCGGTCTGGTCGCGGCAGGGCTGTATCCGAACCCGCTGCCCTATGCCGACGTCGTGACCACCACCACCCACAAGACCCTGCGCGGTCCGCGCGGTGGTCTGATCCTGGCGAAATCCAACGAAGAGCTGGAGAAAAAACTCAACTCGGCGGTGTTCCCGGGTGGGCAGGGCGGCCCGCTGATGCATGTCATCGCCGCCAAGGCGGTGTGCTTCAAGGAAGCGATGGAACCAGGCTTCAAGGCCTACCAGCAGCAGGTGATCGACAACGCCCAGGCGATGGCGGAAGTCTTCATCGCCCGTGGCTACGACGTGGTCTCCGGCGGCACCGACAACCATCTGTTCCTGGTCAGCCTGATTCGCCAGGGCCTGACCGGCAAGGATGCGGACGCTGCCCTCGGCCGTGCCCATATCACCGTCAACAAGAACTCGGTACCCAACGACCCGCAGTCGCCGTTCGTGACCTCCGGGCTGCGCATCGGCACGCCAGCGGTAACCAGCCGCGGTTTCAAGGTCGCGCAGTGCACCACGCTGGCCGGCTGGATCTGCGACATCCTCGACAACCTCGGCGACGCCGATGTCGAGGCCAATGTTGCCCGCCATGTCGCGGCACTGTGTTCCGATTTCCCGGTTTATCGCTGAGTCAGGAGTAGCCCTTCATGCAACATTACTCAGGCTTCGGCCTTTTCAAGCACTCGCTCAGCCATCATGAAAACTGGCAGCGCATGTGGCGCACGCCGACCCCCAAGCAGGTGTATGACGTGGTCATCGTCGGCGGTGGCGGGCACGGGCTGGCGACGGCGTACTACCTGGCCAAAGAACACGGCATCACCAATGTGGCGGTGATCGAGAAGGGCTGGCTGGGCGGCGGCAACACGGCGCGCAACACCACCATCGTGCGCTCCAACTATCTGTGGGACGAGTCCGCGCATCTTTACGAACATGCCATGAAACTCTGGGAGGGCCTGTCCCAGGACCTGAACTACAACGTCATGTTCTCCCAGCGTGGCGTCTACAACCTGTGCCATACCTTGCAGGACATGCGCGACTCCGAGCGCCGGGTCAGCGCCAATCGCCTCAACGGCGTGGATGGCGAGCTGCTCAATGCAAAGCAGGTCGCCGATGAAATTCCGTACCTGGACTGCTCGAAGAACACCCGCTACCCGATCATGGGCGCGACCGTTCAACGCCGCGGTGGCGTGGCTCGCCATGACGCCGTGGCCTGGGGCTTCGCCCGCGCGGCGGATGCGCTGGGCGTGGACCTGATCCAGCAGACCGAAGTCACCGGCTTTCGCAAGGAAAACGGCGTGTGCATCGGCGTGGAAACCAACAAGGGTTTCATCGGCGCCAAGCGCGTCGGCGTCGTGACGGCCGGTAACTCCGGACACATGGCAAAGCTGGCCGGGCTGCGTCTGCCGCTCGAATCCCACCCTTTGCAGGCGCTGGTTTCCGAGCCGATCAAGCCCATCATCGACAGCGTGATCATGTCCAACGCGGTGCACGGTTACATCAGCCAATCGGACAAAGGCGACCTGGTGATCGGCGCCGGTATCGACAGCTGGATCGGCTACGGCCAGCGCGGCTCGTACCCGGTCATCGAGCACACCATTCAGGCCATCGTCGAAATGTTCCCGGTGCTGTCGCGGGTGCGCATGAATCGCCAGTGGGGCGGCATCGTCGACACCACGCCCGACGCCTGCCCGATCATTTCCAAGACACCGGTTCCCAACCTGTTCTTCAACTGCGGCTGGGGCACCGGCGGCTTCAAGGCGACTCCCGGCTCGGGCAACGTCTTCGCGGCGAGCCTCGCCAAGGGCGAGATGCACCCGCTGGCCAAGCCTTTCTCCATCGAGCGCTTCTACAACGGCGCACTGATCGACGAACACGGCGCCGCCGCTGTAGCCCACTGACCGGAGAACGCGACCATGCTGCACATTTTCTGTCCTCACTGTGGCGAGCTGCGCTCCGAGGAAGAGTTTCACCCACAAGGCCAGGCGCATATTCCCCGCCCGCTGGACCCCGGCGCCTGCACCGATGAGGAGTGGGGCGATTACCTGTTCTTCCGCGACAACGTGCGCGGCCTGCATCACGAGCTGTGGAACCACGTCAGCGGCTGCCGCCAGTACTTCAACATGACGCGCAACACATTGACCTACGAGATTCTCGAAACCTATCCGATTGGCGCCCGGCCCAGCTTTACCGAAAAAGCAGCCAACGGTGAGGGAGACAAGGTATGAGCCAGAACAATCGCCTGCCCAACGGTGGCCGCATCAACCGCAGCAACGTGCTGAACTTCTCGTTCAACGGCCAGACCTATCAGGGCTATGAAGGTGACTCGCTGGCGTCCGCGTTGCTGGCCAACGGCGTCGACGTCATTGGCCGCAGCTTCAAGTACTCGCGTCCGCGTGGCATCTTCGCGGCAGGTTCGGAAGAGCCCAATGCGGTGCTGCAGATCGGCGCGACCGAAGCGACCCAGATTCCCAACGTGCGAGCCACCCAGCAGGCGCTGTATTCAGGGCTGGTGGCGACCAGCACCAACGGCTGGCCGAGCGTGAACAACGATGTGATGGGCATTCTCGGCAAGGTCGGCGGCCAGCTGATGCCCGCGGGCTTCTACTACAAGACCTTCATGTATCCGCAGTCCTTCTGGATGACGTACGAAAAGTACATCCGCAAGGCGGCGGGTCTTGGTCGCTCGCCGACCGAAAACGATCCTGACAGCTACGACGCGATGAATCAGCACTGCGACGTGCTGGTGGTCGGCGCCGGCCCGGCCGGTCTGGCTGCCGCGCTGGCGGCCGGTCGCAGCGGCGCGCGGGTGATTCTGGCCGATGAGCAGGAAGAGTTCGGCGGCAGCCTGCTGGACAGCCGCGAAAGTCTGGACGGCAAACCGGCTGCCGAGTGGGTCGCCGCCGTGGTCCAGGAACTCAAGGGCCTGCGCAACGTGACCTTGCTGCCCCGCGCGACGGTCAACGGTTATCACGACCACAACTTCCTGACCATTCACGAGCGTCTGACCGACCACCTTGGGGACCGCGCGCCCATCGGCATGGTGCGTCAGCGCATGCACCGGGTCCGGGCCAAGCGCGTGGTACTGGCAAGCGGCACCCATGAGCGTCCGCTGGTCTATGCCAACAACGATGTGCCGGGCAACATGCTGGCCGGCGCGGTTTCCACATATGTCCGCCGCTATGGCGTTGCGCCCGGCAAGAAGCTGGTGCTGTCGACCACCAACGATTACGCCTACCGTGTCGCGCTGGACTGGCTGGACGCCAGCCTGCAAGTGGTGGCGATCGCCGACGCGCGGCATAACCCGCGCGGCCCGCTGGTGGAGGAAGCCCGTGCCAAAGGCATCCGCATCCTGACCTCCAGCGCCGTGGTCGAGGCGCGTGGCACACGTCGCGTCAGCGCGGCGCGGGTCGCAGCCATCGATCTGAATGCCCATAGCGTGACCAGCCCCGGCGAGTGGCTGGAATGCGATCTGATCGCCAGTTCCGGCGGCTACAGCCCGATCGTCCACCTGGCGTCACATCTGGGCGGCCGGCCGGTCTGGCGTGAAGACATCCTCGGTTTCGTGCCGGGCGACGCACCGCAGAAGCGCGTTTGCGTCGGCGGCGTGAATGGCGTCTACAACCTGGCGGATACGCTGGCCGACGGTTTCGAAGGTGGCGTGCGCGCGGCCAGCGAAGCTGGCTTCAAGGCGGTCGAGGGCGTCATGCCCAGGGCGCTCAGCCGCGCCGAAGAGCCTGCCGTGGCGCTGTTCCAGGTGCCTCATGAAAAAGGCACTGCCCGTGCGCCCAAGCAGTTCGTCGATCTGCAGAACGACGTGACCTCGGCAGCCATCGAGCTGGCGGTCCGTGAAGGCTTCGAATCGGTCGAACACGTCAAGCGCTACACCGCGCTGGGCTTCGGCACCGATCAGGGCAAGCTGGGCAACGTCAACGGTCTGGCGATCGCCGCCCGGTCCTTGAACGTGACCATTCCCGAGATGGGCACCACCATGTTCCGCCCCAACTACACGCCGGTGACCTTCGGCGCGGTGGCCGGACGTCACTGCAAACATATCTTTGAGCCGGTGCGCTTCACCGCGCTGCATGCCTGGCATGTGAAGAACGGCGCCGAATTCGAAGACGTCGGTCAGTGGAAGCGTCCCTGGTATTTCCCGCGCAACGGCGAAGACCTGCATGCGGCGGTGGCCCGCGAGTGCAAGGCGGTGCGCGACAGCGTCGGCCTGCTGGACGCCTCGACCCTCGGCAAGATCGACATTCAGGGCCCGGATGCCCGCGAGTTCCTCAACCGCGTTTACACCAACGCCTGGACCAAGCTGGACGTGGGCAAGGCCCGTTATGGCCTGATGTGCAAGGAAGACGGCATGGTGTTCGACGACGGCGTGACCGCCTGCGTCGCCGACAACCATTTCATCATGACCACGACCACCGGTGGTGCGGCGCGAGTGCTGCAATGGCTGGAGCTGTACCAGCAGACCGAATGGCCCGAACTGAAGGTCTACTTCACGTCCGTCACCGACCATTACGCGACGCTGACGCTGTCGGGTCCCAACAGCCGCAAGCTGCTCAGCGAGGTCACCGACATCGATCTGGGGCGGGAAGCTTTCCCGTTCATGACCTGGAAGGAAGGCCAGGTCGCCGGTGTACCGGCGCGGGTGTTCCGGATTTCATTTACCGGCGAGCTTTCCTACGAGGTCAACATCCAGGCCGATTACGCCATGGGCGTGCTGGAAAAGATCGTCGAGGCCGGCAAGAAGTACAACCTGACGCCGTATGGCACCGAGACCATGCACGTCCTGCGGGCCGAGAAGGGCTTCATCATCGTCGGCCAGGACACCGACGCCTCGATGACGCCGGACGACCTGAACATGGGCTGGTGCGTAGGCCGGACCAAGCCGTTCTCATGGATCGGCTGGCGGGGCATGAACCGCGAAGACTGCGTACGCGAGCAGCGCAAGCAGCTGGTGGGCCTCAAGCCTGTCGACCCCGCGAAATGGCTGCCGGAAGGCGCGCAACTGGTCTTCGATCCCAAGCAGGCCATCCCGATGGACATGGTTGGCCACGTGACATCGAGCTACGCGCATAACTCGCTGGGTTATTCCTTTGCGATGGGCGTGGTGAAGGGCGGCCTCCAGCGCATGGGCGAGCGGGTGTTCGCGCCGCTGGCGGATGGCAGCGTGATCGAAGCCGAAATCGTTTCATCGGTGTTCTTCGACCCGAAAGGCGAGCGCCAGAACGTGGAATAAGTTCCGGCCGGTGGATGGCGATGTGGGAGGGAGCTTGCTCGCGACGAGGCCGGTACATCCGCAGCCTTGACGTGATCTGGCGAGGCAGTCGCGAGCAAGCTCCCTCCCACAAGATTGGCGTTGTGCCAGTCGCCTCCCGTACGCAACAACAGAATTCATAACAGGTGATTCATGAGCACAGTCAACGTTTACCAGCAACGCCCGGACACCGGCGCAAAAGCCGAATCGCCGCTGTTCCATGCCGGTTTCGAGACTCTGGTGGGCAAGGGCCGCGCCAGTCCTGGCGTGTTGTTGCGCGAGAAGAAGCTTCAGGGTCATCTGACCCTGCGCGGCGATGCCCATGACCCGGCGTTCGCAGCCGGCGTACACAAGGCGCTGGGCATGGAACTGCCCGCCGCGCTGTTGCTGGTGACCAGCGGCGAGCGCTCGCTGCAATGGATGGGGCCGGACGAGTGGCTGCTGATCGTGCCCGGCGGGGAAGAATTCGCCGTGGAGCAGCAGCTGCGCGATGCGCTGGCGGGGCTGCACATCTCCATCGTCAACGTCAGCGGCGGGCAGACGATTCTCGAACTGACCGGCCCCAAGGTGCGCCAGGTGCTGATGAAATCCACCAGCTATGACGTGCACCCCGACAACTTTCCAGTGGGCAAGGCGGTGGGTACGGTGTTCGCCAAGTCGCAGCTGGTGATTCGCCGGACCGGCGAGGAAACCTGGGAACTGCTGATTCGCCGCAGTTTCGCCGATTACTGGTGGCTCTGGTTGCAGGATGCATCCGCCGAATACGGCCTGGGGATCCAGGCATGAGCCGAGCGCCCGACACCTGGATTCTGACCGCTGACTGCGCCAGCGTGCTGGGCACCGTCGATGCGGTGACCCGTTATCTGTTCGAGCAGGGATGCTATGTCACCGAGCACCATTCGTTCGACGACCGGCTGTCCAGCCGCTTTTTCATTCGCGTGGAGTTTCGTCAGCCGGAAGGCTTCGACGAAGAGGGTTTCAGGGCCGGGCTGGCGGAGCGGGGCAGGGAATTCGGCATGCTCTTCGAACTGACCGCACCGGACTACCGCCCCAAAGTGGTGATCATGGTGTCCAAGGCCGATCACTGCCTGAACGATCTGCTGTACCGCCAGCGTATCAACCAGCTGGCGATGGACGTGGTCGCAGTGGTTTCCAACCATCCGGACCTGGAGCCGCTGGCTCGCTGGCACGGAATTCCCTACTACCATTTCCCGTTGGACCCCAACGACAAGCCGGCGCAGGAAGCCAGAGTCTGGCGGGTCATCGAAGAGTCGGGCGCTGAACTGGTGATCCTCGCCCGCTACATGCAGGTGCTGTCACCGGAGTTGTGCCGCAAGCTGGATGGTCGCGCGATCAACATCCATCACTCGCTGCTGCCCGGCTTCAAGGGCGCCAAGCCCTACCATCAGGCCTACAACAAGGGCGTCAAGCTGGTGGGCGCGACAGCGCATTACATCAACAACGATCTGGACGAAGGCCCGATCATCGCCCAGGGCGTGGAAGTGGTGGATCACAGCCATTACCCCGAAGACCTGATCGCCAAGGGGCGGGACATCGAAGGCCTGACCCTGGCCCGGGCCGTGGGGTATCACATCGAACGACGGGTGTTTCTCAACGCCAACAGGACGGTGGTTCTCTAACGATTTCGAAGATCCCACAATCAAGCTGATCGACAAGCAACCCATGCGTTGCGGCAACACCGATGTAGAGCAGCGCATATCTCCGCTACAACAATAAAAGCGAGGTGAAAGCATGTCTGGTAATCGCGGTGTAGTGTATCTCGGCGCTGGCAAGGTCGAAGTACAGACCATTCCCTTCCCCAAAATGCAGGACCCACGTGGCCGGCGCATCGAGCATGGTGTGATCCTGCGCGTGGTTTCCACCAATATCTGCGGCTCGGACCAGCACATGGTTCGCGGTCGTACCACTGCCCAGACCGGCCTGGTGCTGGGTCACGAGATTACCGGCGAAGTCATCGAGGCCGGGCGCGACGTAGAAAACCTTAAAGTCGGCGATCTGGTCTCGGTGCCGTTCAACGTCGCCTGCGGCCGGTGCCGCAGCTGCAAGGAACAGCACACCGGCGTGTGTCTGACGGTCAACCCGGCGCGTGCCGGCGGGGCTTATGGCTATGTCGACATGGGCGACTGGGTGGGCGGTCAGGCTGAATTCGTGCTGGTGCCCTATGCCGATTTCAACCTGCTCAAATTGCCGAACCGCGATGCGGCGATGGAAAAGATCCGCGACCTGACCTGCCTGTCCGACATTCTGCCGACTGGTTATCACGGCGCGGTAACCGCGGGCGTAGGACCTGGAAGCACGGTATACGTGGCCGGTGCCGGGCCGGTGGGTCTGGCGGCGGCGGCTTCGGCCCGGCTTCTGGGCGCGGCGGTGGTGATCGTCGGCGATGTAAACCCGACCCGTCTGGCGCACGCCAAGGCGCAGGGCTTCGAGATCGCCGATCTGTCCCAGGACACCCCATTGCACGAACAGATCGCGGCACTGCTCGGCGAGCCGGAAGTGGACAGCGCCATCGATGCGGTGGGCTTCGAAGCTCGCGGCCATGGTCATGCCGGTGCCCAGTCGGAAGCTCCGGCCACCGTGCTCAACTCGTTGATGGGCGTGGTGCGGGTCGCCGGCAAGATCGGTATCCCCGGGCTGTATGTGACCGAGGACCCGGGCGCCGTGGATGCCGCGGCCAAGAACGGCAGCCTGAGCATTCGCTTCGGTCTGGGCTGGGCCAAGTCCCACAGCTTCCATACCGGCCAGACCCCGGTAATGAAGTACAACCGCCAGCTCATGCAGGCGATCATGTGGGACCGCATCAAGATCGCCGATGTGGTGGGCGTCGAAGTTATCAGCCTCGACGATGCACCGCGTGGTTACGGCGAGTTCGATGCGGGCGTGCCGAAGAAATTCGTGATTGACCCGCATAAGTTGTTCAGCGCGGCATGATTGATCGCCAGCAAGCTGGCTCCTACAGGTGCCTGTACGGGCCAGCTTGCTGGCGATAAAACATGCGTCCAGATAGGAAAGAACCACCATCCCCAATGCCACTGCGGGAACAAGCCACCGACCCTCCAGTCCAACCGAGTGTTTTTACCGCCTACTCAAGGGCGGTTCCGGTTCAAGAGGTCGATCACATGAACACCGCACGCGGCATGGCACTGGCAACTCTGATGGCTCTGGCGGCGACGCCCGCTCTGGCCTTCAATCTCAACGACGCAGCGAATGCGGTCTCCAACGCCACTGGCGGCAATCAGAAAGCGACCGCCGCACCTGAAGCGGCAGGCCTGCTCAACGCGCTTGGCACCCAGCTCAACGTCACCCCCGAACAGGCAGTGGGCGGCACCGGTGCGCTGCTGGGGCTGGCGAAGAACAAACTCACAGGTTCCGATTATTCACAACTGAGCAAATCCGTTCCTGGTCTGGACCAGTTGTCCGGCCTGTCGGCGCTCGACAGCCTGGGCGGCAGCGGGCTGGGCAGTCTACTCGGAGACTCGAAACAGTCGGGCAACAGCTCGATGCTCAATCAGGCACTCGGCAATGTGCAGGACATGGGTGACGTGAACAGCGCGTTCAAGGCGCTGGGCATGGACAGCAGCATGGTCAGCCAATTCGTGCCGGTGATCCTGCAATACCTCGGCCAGCAGGGCGCCAGCGGCTCTGCCTTGCAGAGCCTGAGCGGTCTATGGGGCGCTGGCGGCTGATTCCTGGCGCAACTGCTCGATCCGTGCGTTCTTCTCGATCCAGAGCTGGTTGACCCAGCCCTGGATCTTTTCGCGAAACACCGGATCGTTCTCGTAGTCGCCCTGCCATAGCGAAGGGTCGAGTTCGCGGGTGCGGATGTCGACGATGACCTTCGGCACTGCGCCGCAGAGCATGTCCCAGAAGCCCGGGATGCGATCGCCCGGATAAACCACCGTCACGTCCAGGATGGCGTCCAGCTGTTCGCCCATCGCGGCGAGCACGAACGCCACGCCGCCGGCCTTGGGTTTGAGCAGGCTGGAGTAGGGCGAGGCTTGCGCGCTGTGCTTGGCCGGCGTAAAGCGGGTGCCTTCCAGATAATTGACGATGGTCACCGGCTGGCGCTTGAACAGCTCGCAGGCGGCCTTGGTGATTTCAAGATCCTTGCCCTTGAGTTCCGGGTTCTTCGCCAGGAATGCCTTGGAGTAACGCTTCATGAATGGATAATCCAGCGCCCACCACGCCAGACCCAGCAGCGGTACCCAGATCAGTTCCTTTTTCAGGAAGAACTTGAAGAACGGCGTGCGGCGATTGAGGGCCTGGATCAGCGCGGGAATGTCCACCCAGGACTGATGGTTGCTGATCACCAGATAGGAGGTGTCGGTGCGCAGTCCTTCGTCGCCGCGAATATCCCACTGGGTCGGAATGCAGGACGCGAAGATGAGCTTGTCGATCTCGGCCCAGGTTTCGGCGATCCACATGACGGCACGGGAGCAGTGATCGCGCAGATCGCCCTGAAACACCAGTTTGAGCAGGGCAAAGACCAGCAGGGGACCGATCAGCACCAGGGTGTTGATCAGCAGGAGCAGGGTAACGAAACAGCCGGTGAGCACGCGGCGCATAGAAGACTCGGGTGGGTGCAGGGCCGGCAATGATAAAGATCCTTGCCGCCGAACGCCAAATGCACAGGTGCTTACAAATGTTTCATGCGCTAACAATTTTGTCGTGCCCATTCGGGCGATAGCGAACCGATGAGTACCACACTGTCTAAAGCCTGCGCCCGTCAGGCGCTGACTCTGCGAGGAAATGCATTCGTGAAACCGATTCTGGCGCTTTTGTCCCTGTTCGCTCTGCCGGTCATGGCGGCCGAGCCGACCCTCTATGGCCGCTATGAAAACATTGCGGTCCTCGATATCGGCCAGACCTTCAAGGCCAAGATGGACACCGGGGCCCTGACCGCCTCGCTGTCGGCCAAGGACATCGAGCTGTTCAAGCGTGATGGCGATGAGTGGGTGCGCTTCCGTCTGGCGACCGAAGGCGCCGGCAACAAGACTTACGAACACAAGGTCGCGCGGATCAGCAAGATCAAGAGCCGCGCGGATGGCGAGGAAGACGAGGAAGACATCGACCCGGTCAAGCGGCCGGTCATCGATCTGGAATTGTGCCTGGGCGAGAAAAAGCGGACGGTCGAAGTCAATCTGGTCGACCGCAGCCACTTCAATTATCCGTTGCTGATCGGTGCCAAGGCGCTGCGTGAGTTCGCCGCGGCGGTTAACCCGGCCAGGCGTTATACCGCGGACAAGCCCGATTGCGATTGAGCCGCAACCGGGGCGGCGGTCAGATCCGTGGCTCGGTTGTCTGCATCGACGGTCGCAGGCTGACTTCCTGATACCAGGCGGCCAGTCCGGGGAAGGCGCTGCGCCAGTCGTAATCGGGCTGACGGAAGTCCAGATAACCCAGCGCGGCCGCCACACTGATCGAGGCGACGTCGAACGCCGCGCTCAATTCAGCGACAGCTTCACGCTCCAGAAACGCCAGCGCGCGCTGGATTTTCTGTTGCTGACCGTCCAGCCACTCTTCCCAATGCTTTTCCTGCGGACGCAGCGCTCGCTCGTAGCGGATCGCCAGCGCGGCATCCAGCAAGGCGTCAGCCAGCGAGGTGAGGGTCAGACGCCGCCAGCGAGCGGGGCCGTCGCGAGGAATCAGCGGATTGCCGACGTGCTGATGGTCCAGATAGTCGAGGATGACGCGACTGTCATGGATAACGCTGCCATCGGCCAGACGCAGCGCGGGCAGCTTGCCGGCCGGGTTGTGCTCGTTGAGTTCGGCCGACGGACTGACCGGTGTCAGCGAGGTGGCCTGCAGAGCGACTCGCTCGAATTGGCCGGTTTCGTGAAGCAGCACGACTACCTTGCGGGCGAACGGAGAAGCTGCGTTGTAGAACAGCGTCATACTGGGAGCTGACATGGGATTTCCTCGAAGGGACGGATGCCCAGCCTAAACAGCCGGCAAGCGGGGCGCAACGGCTTTCAGAACGACTGGGATTGCCTGCCTCGACGCCAGTGCCCCAAGGCCTGTTCCAGCCGCGCGGGACTGTCGATCTGCTGTTTGCGCGCATGACTGAACAGAATCAGCGCCAGTTCGGCGGTGACCAGTGCGTCGGCGCTGGCGTTATGGCGCTGTTCGGCGTGCAGGCCGAAGAAACGGGTCCAGTCATCCAGCCCCGACTGACGCGGACCGGCCTGCCCGAACAGCATCGGCGCAATCTCCGCGACATCCAGAAAAGGATGCTGCAAACGGTAATCCAGACTGTCTCTGAGCGCGCGCCCCAGCATGTGCTGATCGAAGGGGGCGTGAAATCCCAGAATGGGGCTCGGCCCCACGAACTCCATGAAATCCAGCAGCGCTTCGACCGGCTCGCTGCCGGCGGCGATCGCACTGGGGGCCAGCCCGTGCAGGAGCACCGCCGGGCTGACTTTATGGGCGGGGCGCTGCAAGGTGCGCTCGAACTGCTGGCCGAAGTCGATGGCGCCATCCTCGATCACGATCGCACCGATGGACAGCACGTGATCGCGATTCATGTTCAGGCCGCTGGTTTCGAGGTCCAGCACCACCCAGCGCTGCTGGCGCAACGGCTGCTCGCTCAAGGGCGCGGGATTGCACAGACGGGCGAGGCGTTCGGCCTGGGCCGGATCGAGCGGCGTCCTGCGCGGACGCGGCCGCAACCATTCGAACAGTTTCATAGTTGATAGCGCAGCGTCAGGCTCGACTGCAGACGCTGTGCCTGGCGGAAGGATTCGCGCAGGATGCGTCGGTCGAGGTGGTTGAGCGTGTCCGGGTCGATCCGGTTGGAATAAGCCTGATTCTGCCGGCTCTGCACCTGATGCTGCTGCATGCGCGTCTGCTGGATGAACTGATAGGCCTCTTCATAGGCCGCGCCGTCCAGCGGGTCGACGACTTCGCGTTCCACCAGCTGACGCAGGCGATCCAGGGTGCCGACCGCGCCGATACCGTTGGCCAGCGCCAGGAGGCGGGCGCCGTCGACGAAAGGCGTGAGGCCTTCCACCTTGAGGTCCAGCGTGTCCTTTTCGGCGCCCTTGCGCGCCAGCACGAAGTCCCGGAAGCGACCGACCGGCGGGCGATGGCGCAGAGCATTGTCCGCCATCATGCGCTGGAACAATCGGTTGTCGCCCACCTGCTCCAGAATCGAGCGGCGCAGTTGCTCGACGCCTTTCTCGTCGCCCCACACCACGCGCAGGTCGAAGTAGATGCTCGATGCCAGCAGGTTTTCAGGCGTGGCCTCGCGAATGAAGGCCGCGAAACGCCGTGCCCATTCAGCGCGGGACAGGCAGAGTTCGGGGTTGCCGGCCATGATGTTGCCTTTGCACAGCGTAAAGCCGCACAAGGCGAGCGCCTGGTTGATACGCTCGGCCATCGGCAGCAGCACTGCGCGGATCTCCGCTGCATGGGCCGCGTCCCGTGCCTCGAACAGAATGCCGTTGTCCTGATCGGTATGCAGCGTCTGTTCGCGGCGACCCTCGCTGCCGAAGCACAGCCAGCTGAAGGCAACGCCGGGATCGCCGCGCTCTTCCAGCACCAGTTCGATGACCCGGCTGACCGTATGATCGTTGAACAGCGTGATGATCTGAGTGATCTGGGACGCCGAAGCCCCATGAGCCAGCATCCGGTCGACCAGCTGCACGATGTCGCCGCGCAGGTTGGCGAGCGCTTCAATGCGCGGCGCCGTGCGGATGGTTCGGGCCAGGTGCACCAGATCCACCCGTTGCAGCGAAAACAGGTCGCGTTCGGACACCACGCCGCACAGGCGGCCGGCCTTCACCAGGCAGACGTGGGCGATGTGCCGGCCAGTCATGGCGATGGCCGCATCGAACGCGCTGGCATCGGGGCTCAGGTGAAAAGGCGACGGGCTCATGTGTCGTTCGATGGGCGCGCTGAAATCGGCGTTCACATCGGCGACGATCTCGCGCAGATCGCGAAGGGTGAAGATCCCCCGGGGTGACTGGCGCTCGTCGACGATGACGATGCTGCCGACCTGTTGCTCGTGCATCGCCTTGACCGCCTCGCGCACCGGAGTGTCGGGACTGCACATCACCGGATGGCGCATGGCGAGTTCGCCGAGCCGGGTGTTCAGGGAATACTGACTGCCAAGGGTTTCCGCTGCACGTTGCTGAACCTGCTGATTGACCAGATCCAGCAGGCTGCTGACGCCGCGCAAGGCGAAGTCG
The DNA here is from genome assembly GCF_036706555.1 of Pseudomonas sp. JDS28PS106. Lineage (NCBI taxonomy): Bacteria > Pseudomonadati > Pseudomonadota > Gammaproteobacteria > Pseudomonadales > Pseudomonadaceae > Pseudomonas > Pseudomonas sp. JDS28PS106. The sequence continues at coordinate 335,990 of NZ_JBAJGT010000004.1, forward strand.
CGGAACACGGCCGAGAGCGCGAACAGCTTGATGAAGGCCTGTTTGTTCAGTTGCAGGCAAAAGGTGTCTTCGGCGGCCAAGTGTTCAGTGCGGGTCGCGCGCTCGCCGAGCAGGGCCGCCAGCGGGAAGCATTCGCCGGTACTGATCTCGAAAGTGGTCTGTGCACTCCCGGCGCCCGAGCTGCCACGTTCGCCGACGACCTGGCCTTGCTTGACGATGTAGAAATGTTCCACCGGGCCATCGGATGGCTTGATGATGCTTTCACCGGCGGCATAGAAACGAAGCTGGCACTGCTCGACCAGATACGCCAGGTGAGCGTCTTCCATCTGATTGAACGGCGGGTATTTCTGCAGAAACTGCATGGTCCCGTGGATGTTCTGCAACACCGCCGTCTTGCCTGCCTGGGTGAAAGCGTCTGCCTTGCTCATGAGCCATACCGCGTTTTTGTTATGGGTGTCATGGTCGGTCGCTTGCACGACAGTGCCCATTGGACGTAAGTCTTACGCGCTCTGAGGCTTTCCGGCGTACCCGCGAAATGTATAAGCTAGCGGGCGATCGCATCGCAAGGCGCTCGAACGAGGCGCGAGAAAGCCGACGAAACGTGCCGCAAGTCCTGAGGATCTGCGGTCAGAAGGAAGTCCAGGGAATGATGAGACCGTAATGATTGACCACGACATCCTGAGCGATGAAGAGCGTGACGCCCTCTCGGAAGTCATGCTGCAACCCGGTTGTGAAGCGCCGCAACGGGTCCTGATCGTCGACGACGACAGCGATGCGCGAGAGCTGCTGGCCGAAATCCTCAGCCTCAACGACATCAGTTGCCTGACCGCCTCGGGTGGCGAAAGCGCAATGCACCTGCTGCGTACCCGCCAGTCGATCGGCCTGCTGATTACCGACCTGCGCATGGCGCCCTGCAACGGCCTGGACCTGATCCGCCAGGTGCGCGACTCCGATCATGCGCAGCTGCCCATCATCATCGTTTCCGGCGACGCCAACGTGCGCGACGCCATCGACGCCATGCACCTGAGCGTCGTGGACTTCCTGCTCAAGCCGCTCAACACCAAACAGCTGGTGAAACTAGTCAAGCGCGAGCTGGGGATGAGCGACTGACCAGCCGCTGATGCACACCCGATCCCTGTAGGAGCCAGCTTGCTGGCGATCTGCCGCAAAGCGGCAGCAAAATATCTGCAGCTTTGGGCAATCGCCAGCAAGCTGGCTCCTACGTAATTAGCCAGCGCCTACCGGTGCCGACACCTACACCCCGTTGCGGGCCTTGAACTCGCGGCGCCGGCGGTGCAGCACCGGTTCGGTGTAGCCGTTGGGCTGGCGGGTGCCTTCGATGACCAGTTCGACCGCCGCCTGGAACGCGATGTTGTTGTCGAAATCCGGGGCCAGCGGGCGGTAGGCCGGGTCGTTGGCGTTCTGTCGGTCCACCACCGGCGCCATGCGCTTGAGGCTGTCCATGACCTGAGTCTCGCTGACCACGCCATGCCGCAGCCAGTTGGCCATGTGCTGGCTGGAAATGCGCAAGGTGGCGCGGTCTTCCATCAGGCCGATGTCATGAATGTCCGGCACTTTGGAACAACCCACGCCCTGATCGATCCAGCGCACCACATACCCCAGGATGCCCTGGGCGTTGTTGTCCAGTTCGTTCTGAATGTCTTCCGGGCTCCAGCTGGTATCCAGCGCCAGTGGAATGGTGAGGATGTCGTCTACCGAAGCGGGCGTACGCTGGGCCAGTTCGGCCTGCCGGGCGAATACATCGACCTTGTGATAATGCAGGGCGTGCAGCGCCGCAGCGGTCGGCGACGGCACCCAGGCGGTATTGGCCCCGGACATCGGGTGGCCGATCTTCTGTTCGAGCATGGCGGCCATGAGGTCCGGCATGGCCCACATGCCCTTGCCGATCTGTGCACGACCTTGCAGGCCGCACGCCAGGCCGATGTCCACGTTGGAATTCTCGTAGGCAGCAATCCACTTCTCGGCTTTCATCTGCGCCTTGCGCACCACCGGGCCTGCTTCCATCGAGGTGTGAATCTCGTCGCCAGTACGATCCAGGAAGCCGGTGTTGATGAACACCACCCGCTCACTGGCCGCCTGGATGCAGGCGGCAAGGTTCACGGAGGTGCGGCGCTCCTCATCCATGATCCCGACCTTGAGCGTGTTGCGTGGCAGGCCGAGTACCTGTTCGATCCGGCCGAACAGTTCGTTGGTGAACGCCACCTCCTCGGGGCCATGCATCTTGGGTTTGACGATGTACATCGACCCGGTGCGGCTGTTGCCGCGCGAGGTAGTGCCGTTGAGGTTGTGGATCGCTGCCAGGCTGGTCAGCAGGCCATCGAGGATGCCTTCGGGGACCTCGTTGCCTTCCTTGTCGAGAATGGCGTCGATGGTCATCAGATGCCCGACGTTACGGATGAACAGCAGCGAGCGACCATGCAGGGTGATCTCGCCACCCTCTGGCGTGGTGTAGACCCGGTCCGGATTCATGGTGCGGGTAAAGGTGCTGCCGCCTTTGGTGACCGACTCCGCCAGATCGCCCTTCATCAGCCCCAGCCAGTTGCGATAGACCACGACCTTGTCGTCGGCGTCGACGGCGGCGATGGAGTCTTCGCAGTCCATGATGGTCGTGAGCGCGGCTTCGACAAGGATGTCCTTCACGCCCGCCGGATCGGTCTGGCCGATCGGGCTGGAGGCATCGATCTGAATTTCGAAATGCAGGCCGTGATGCTTGAGCAGTACCGCGAAGGGGGAGTGGGTGTCGCCCTGCACGCCGATCAGTTGAGCGTCGTCCTTCAGGCCGGTGTTGCTGCCGCCCTTGAGGCTGACCACCAGCTTGCCGTCGATCAGTTTGTAGGCGGTCGAGTCCAGATGCGAACCGGCGGCCAGGGGCGCCGCTTCATCGAGAAAGGCGCGGGCGAAAGCGATGACCTTGTCGCCACGGACCTTGTTATAACCGTGACCTTTTTCGGCGCCGTCCTGCTCGCTGATCGCGTCGGTGCCATAGAGCGCGTCGTACAGCGAGCCCCAGCGCGCATTGGAAGCATTGAGAGCGAAGCGGGCGTTCATGACCGGCACGACGAGCTGAGGACCCGCCATGGCGGCGATTTCTTCGTCGACGTTCTCGGTGCTGATCGAGAATGCGGGGGCGGGCGGCAGCAGATAACCGATTTCCTGGAGGAACGCCTTGTATTCCGCCGCGTCGTGCGCCTGCCCTGCGCGTGACTGATGCCAGACGTCGATCCGGGCCTGCAGCTCATTGCGTTTGACCAGGAGCGCCCGGTTGACCGGGGCCAGGTCATGGATCAGTCGATCCGCTCCGGCCCAGAAAGCAGCGGTATCCACGCCGGTTCCAGGGATGGCTTCGTTCTGCACGAAGTCGAACAGGACTTTGGCAACCCGAAGGTCGCCGACTTGAACGTACTCGGTCATTGCTATTGCCTCACTCTGCTCAGCAGGAGCGCTCTGTTATTGGTTTTTGATATATGTAGTGCGCGCCGCGAGATACTACATGAGGCGCTGAAAGCTGCAAATGCTCCTGAATCCATTGTCCTGTAGACGGATGAAACGGCCTTCAATTGTTCCACAAAAACGCCGGACGGGTATATGCGGCCCGGAGCCGGTCCCTGCGCGAGGCTTGCCTATACTTGCTCGATGTTTGCCGGGCATGCCCAGGCCATTTCAAGAACAGCAGAGGAAGTCGCGCGTGGAACATCTCGTCGTCACAGTAGTTGCTCCGGACAAGCCCGGCCAGGTCGAACGCATTGCCGACTGCATTGCAGGACAGGGAGGCAATTGGCTTGAAAGCCGCATGTCGCGGCTCGCCGGGCAGTTTGCGGGCATCCTGCGGGTCAGCGTGCCAGCCGACAACCGGGAGGCCCTGGTAACGGCGCTGAACGGGTTGGCCGAGCATGACATTCGGGTATTGCTGGCGGAGAGCGCCGCCGAGGGCGATCCCGAGGTTGTCTGGAAACCCATTAGCATGGAGCTGGTCGGCAACGATCGACCAGGGATAGTGCGCGACATCACGCGGCTGCTGACCGAACAAGGCGTCAACGTCGAACGTCTGGTCACCGAGGTGACACCCGCGCCGATGAGCAACGAGCCGCTGTTCCACGCCGACGCGATCCTTGGCGTGCCGCAGACCCTGGCGCTGGAAGACTTGCAGGCCAGGCTCGAAACGCTGGCGGATGATCTGATGGTGGAGCTGGTGTTGCGCACGGACCTGTAGCCGGCGACATATCCAGCGTTATCCTGCACCTGCCTGTGGATAAGCTGGGGGAACTGCGCTGCAGGCCACATCTTCCAAGGCTTTGATCCGGTTGATCAAAAAATGATCAGAATGCCGCGCTTGTGCACAGTTATCTTGAGCGTGCCTGTGGATAAGCGTTGGAGAAGCGCCTGCAGGCCCCAAATGACAAGGCCTGCAGAGAGGTGATTAATTTTTGATCAGGCACGCCGGCGCAGGTTGATCCAGGCGTCGACGCTGTAGATCGCCAGCCCCGCCCAGATGAACGCGAAAGTAATCAGCGTGCTGGGGCTCAGATGTTCGTCATACAGCGAAACCGCCAGCACCAGCACGATGGTCGGCGCCAGGTATTGCAGGAAGCCCAGGGTGGTGAACGGCAGGTGACGCGCAGCCGCGTTGAAGCAGACCAGAGGCACCAGTGTGACCGGCCCGGCCGCGGCGAGCCACAGGGCCTGGCTGGTGGTCCAGAACTCGGGCTCGATACTCATGGCCGAAGAGTTGAACAGCAGCCAGGCGCAGGCGATGGGCACCAGCATCCAGGTTTCGACGACCAGCCCCGGCAGGGCGGCCACCGGCGCTTTCTTGCGGATCAGTCCGTAGAAACCGAAGGTCAGTGGCAGTATCAGCGATACCCAAGGCAGGTTGCCGACATGCCAGACCTGCTGGGCGACGCCGGTCGCTGCAAGCCCCACGGCCAGCCACTGCATGCGCCGCAGGCGTTCGCCGAGCAACAGCATCCCCAGCAGCACGTTGATCAGCGGGTTGATGTAGTAGCCCAGACTGGCTTCGAGCATGCGGCCGTTATTCACTGCCCATACGTAGACCATCCAGTTCGCCGCGATCAGGCTGCCGCTGAACGCCAGCACCGCCAGCCGCCTCGGGTTGTCACGCAGCTCGCGCCACCAGTTGGGGTGTTTCCAGACCAACAGCAGCAGCGAGCCGGACAGCGCCGACCACAGCACTCGGTGAATGATGATTTCAAGCGCCGGGACGCTGGCGATGGCTTTGAAATAGATGGGGAACAGTCCCCAGATGATATAGGCGCTCAGGCCGAGCATATAGCCACGGCGCAAGTTGGGGGTTTGCATGGGTCATCCTTGCTGCAAGAAGTGTTTCGCGGATCAACGGGTCAGATAACGGCGCCTGCCGGAGCAGGCGTTCAGGAAAGAGGCATGGTTCAGAACAACTTCAGAGGCTCCTCGTTGAGCGCCGCGAGCTGCTCGCGCAACGCCAGAATGTGCTCGCCCCAGTAGCGTTCCGTGCCGAACCAGGAAAAGCTGTGCGGGAACGCCGGATCATCCCAGCGGCGCGCCAGCCAGGCGCTGTAGTGCATCAGGCGCAAGGCGCGCAGCGGTTCGATCAGCGCCAGCTCGCGGGGGTTGAAATCGTGGAACTCCTGGTAGCCGTCCATCAGTTCCGACAATTGTCCGATACGTTCATGGCGGTCGCCGGCCAGCATCATCCAGATGTCCTGCACGGCAGGCCCCATGCGGCAGTCGTCCAGATCCACAATGTGGAAGGTTTCTTCGCGACAGATCATGTTGCCGGGGTGACAGTCACCGTGCATGCGAATGTTCTGGTGGGGCGTCGCGGCGTAAGCATCTTCCACCCGCTTGAGCAGATCGCGGGCCACGGATTCGTAGGCGGGCAACAGGCTGCGCGGGATGCAGTCGTTTTCCAGCAACCAGGTCACCGAATCGCGTCCGAAGTTCTGCACTCCGAGTGCTTCGCGATGCTCGAACGGCCGGATAGCGCCGACCGCATGGGTTCGGCCCAGCAACTGACCCAGACGATACAACTGGTCGAGGTTGCCAGGCTCGGGCGCATGTCCTCCGCGTCTGGGGAACAGCGTGAACCGAAAGCCGGCGTGCTCGAACAGGGTCGAATCGTTGTGCACGAGAGGTGCGACCACGGGGACTTCGACCTCCACCAGCTCGGCGGTAAAGCTGTGTTCTTCCAGGATCGCTTCGCTGCTCCAGCGCTGCGGCCGGTAGAACTTGGCGATCAGCGGCTGGCTGTCCTCAATGCCGACCTGGTAGACGCGGTTCTCGTAACTGTTCAGGGCCATGACGCGCGCGTCGCTGAGAAAACCGATGCTTTCTACGGCGTCGAGAACCAGGTCGGGGGTCAGTGTTGCAAACGGATGCGCCATGTTCACTCCTGCGCGCGGCAGGTTGCCGCATCGGACCGCTGATGGTATCGCAGACCGGGCCGGGTTCGCCAAACGCCGGGCTGTTTTATTGTGCGAGGTTTCTCGGTTGCGGTTGTCACTGAAACGTCACCACTCGTTCTCCGTATCGCCATCTGCAATCGTTAAGGTCGCCGCCAATGAGATCGATCTCAAGCGAGTGATCAATGCCGGATCTGAAAGCTGTGGCGCAATTGGCGGGGGTATCGCGGGCAACGGCCGCGCGAGCGTTCGCGTCGCCCGATTTGGTACGCCCCGCGACCCGGGATCAGATCTTTGCCGCTGCCCGCGAGCTGGGGTTTCGGCCCAATCGTCTCGGTCGTCAACTGCGTCTGCAAAGCACCAATCTGATTGGCGTGGTGGTGCCCAACCTGCTCAATCCGGTCTTCGCCGAACAATTCCAGGCGATGGAGCACGCGGCGCGGGCGCGGGGCTACAACCTGCTGCTGGCGACCACCGATTACGCCAGCGAGCGCGAAAGCCAGGTCGTCGAGGAACTGCTGCGGCAAAGGGTCGACGGGCTGGTGTTGACCGTGACCGATGCTGAACGCAATCAAGTGCTGCACAACCTGACCCGCGAAGACACGCCCTTCGTGCTGGCCTACCACCAGACCGAGAACCCGAACTACAGCGCCGTCTCTGTGGATAACCGCGCCGGCATGGCGCTGGCGACCCGTTATCTGCTGGCCGCCGGGCATCGACGCGTCGCGATGGTGGCCGGGCCGGCCATGCAGTCCGATCGCGCGCGGCTGCGTTACGCCGGGTATTGCGACGCCATGCGCGAGCAGGAATCGCGGATTTACCCGGTCATCGAGATGCCCGACCACACTCGCGCGGACTTCGCGGCGCTCGAACTCTTGCTGGGCGGTCCTGACGCGCCTACCGCGCTGGTCTGCTCCAACGATCTGCTCGCCATCAGCCTGATCGCCGAGCTGCGCCGCCACGGCTGCAGCGTGCCCGAGCGCGTGTCGGTCATCGGTTTCGACGGGATCGCGCTGGGCACGCAGATGCACCCGACACTGTGCAGCGTGGTTCAGCCCATTGCCGAGCTGGCGCGGACCGTCATCGACCAGTTGCTGGCGCAGATCGCCGGAGCGCCTCCTGTTTCCCACTGCCTGCCGTGCCATATCCGGCCCGGCGAAAGCGCTCGACTGAAACCCATCTCGCCCGAACTTTCCGGGCCTATCGAGGAGACGCTTCATGCTCAGCTTCAGTAAAACCCTGGCCGCTTTGCTGCTGTGCGGCGCGGCCACTCTTGCCCAGGCCGCTGAAACGGCGATCTGCTACAACTGCCCGCCTGAGTGGGCCGACTGGGGCACGCAGCTCAAGGCCATCGCCGACAGCACCGGTGTTCAGGTCCCGCTGGACAACAAGAATTCCGGCCAGTCGCTGGCGCAGATCGTCGCCGAACAGGGCGCCCCGGTGGCGGACGTGGTGTATTACGGCGTGACCTTCGGTTTGCAGGCGCAGAAAGCGGGCGTCGTCGACAGTTACAAGCCCAGGTACTGGGACGAGATTCCCGCGGGGCTGAAAGATCCGGCCGGACACTGGTTCGCCATTCATTCCGGCACCCTCGGCATCATGGTGAATGTCGACGCGCTGGGTGGTCTGCCAGTGCCGCAGAGCTGGGCCGATCTGCTCAAGCCCGAGTACAAGGGCATGGTCGGTTATCTCGACCCCTCCAGCGCTTTCGTCGGTTACGTCTCGGCGGTCGCGATCAACCAGGCCATGGGCGGCTCGCTGGATAACTTCGCGCCAGCCATCGACTACTTCCAGAAACTGGCGAAGAACTCGCCCATCGTGCCCAAGCAGACTGCCTACGCCCGCGTGCTCTCGGGTGAATTGCCGATTCTTGTCGACTACGACTTCAACGCCTATCGCGCCCGCTACAAGGACAAGGCCAACGTCGCGTTCGTGATCCCCACTGAGGGCACCATCAGCGTGCCCTACGTGATGAGCATGGTCGCCAGGGCCCCGCATCGCGCCAACGCCGAGAAGGTGCTGGATTACGTGCTGTCCGATGAAGGCCAGGCACTGTGGGCCAAGGCTTATCTGCGCCCGGTGCGCTCGAAGGTGCCGGCCGAGGTGGCGTCGCAGTTCCTGCCCGATCGCGACTATGCCCGGGCGGGCGTGGTCGATTACCAGCAGATGGCCGGCGCGCAGGAAGCCTTCGCGGCGCGTTACCTGCGTGAGGTGAAATAAATGTCCGCCTCGCTGGAGCAAGTGCGTGCCGTGGGACAAGGCAAAACGTCCTGGACTCGCCTGCGTCCGACCGCTGCAATTGCACTGGCTCCGGCAATGGCGTTGTTGACGGCGTTCTGGCTGTTGCCCTTGGCGCATCTGATCGTTCTTGGCGGCCAGGGCCGTGACGGCGGTGACAGCGGCTACTGGCAGGTATTGAGCAGCGCTCAGTATCTGGGCAGCCTGGCGCAGACCTGTCTGTTGGCGGCGGTCGTCACGCTTGTGGCGCTGGTCGTCGGCGGGATCAGTGGCGTATTTCTCGCACGCCAGCGCTTCTTTGGCCGCTCGGCGCTGGTGGCCTTGCTGACCTTTCCGCTGGCGTTTCCGGGCGTGGTCGTGGGTTTCCTGGTGATTCTGCTGGCCGGGCGCCAAGGCATTTTCGCGGCGCTGGGGATGCACTTGGCAGGCGAACGCTGGATCTTCGCCTACTCGCTGGCCGGACTGTTTCTGGGTTACCTGTATTTTTCGATTCCGCGCGTGATTCTGACCGTGATGGCGGCCTGCGAGAGCCTGGACCGCAGTCTTGAAGAAGCGGCGCGCTCGCTGGGCGCGGGGCACTGGCGGGTGGTTTGCGACGTGATCGTACCCGGACTGGCGCCGGCGCTGGTGTCGTGCGGTGCGATCTGCTTCGCGACATCGATGGGCGCTTTCGGCACGGCCTTCACCCTGGGAACGCGCCTGAATGTCACGCCGGTCGCGATCTATAACGTATTCACCAATTACGCCAACTTCACCGTGGCCGCTGCGCTGTCGGTGATTCTGGGTCTGGTCACCTGGGCGGTGCTGCTGATTGCACGGCGTCTGGTCAAGTCATCGGGGGCCGCGCTGTGAAACGCTCGTCGCTGTTCTTCATGCAACTGGCGTTCACCTTGCTGGTGTGCACTTTCATGCTGGTGCCGGTGGTGCTGTCGTTGCTCGCCGGGTTGACCCGCAACTATTTCCAGGGACTGTCGAGCGGCCTGACCTTCGACTGGCTGGCGCAAGTCTGGCAGGCCTATGCGCCAACAGTGTGGCTGTCGCTGCAACTGGCGCTGGCCTGCGCGGTTTGCGTCTGCATCATCGGCGTGCCTGCGGCCTACGCGCTGGTACGGATGAACAACAGGTTCAGCCGGGCCTTCGAAGAACTGATGGTGTTGCCGGTGGCGATGCCGGGGCTTGCCAGTGCACTCGCCTTGCTGCTGACCTACGGCCAGTTCGGCGCGTTCCGTGGCAGCTGGATCTTCATTCTGGTCGGGCATGTGTTGTTCACCTTGCCGTTCCTGGTCCGTCCGGTCATGGCAGTGATGCAGCGCCAGCAGTTGCCGGTGCTGGAAGAGGCGGCCGCCAGTCTTGGGGCCGGGCCGATCCGACGCTTCTTCACCGTGGTGGTCCCCAACAGCCGGGCGGGCATTCTTGCCGGTGTGCTGATGGTCGTCACCCTGTCGCTGGGTGAGTTCAACCTGACCTGGATGCTGCACACGCCCATGACCAAGACCCTACCGGTCGGCCTCGCTGACAGTTACGCCTCGGCGCGGCTGGAAGTCGCCAGCGCCTACACCCTGCTTTTCCTGTTGCTGATCGTGCCGCTGCTCATTGCGTTGCAGGCCATCAGCGCCCGACTTTCCCGTGGAGACAGCCAATGAGCGGAACCACCATTCGCCTGCAAGGCTGCCGCAAGGCCTTTGCCGACGGCACCGTCGCCGTGCACGACCTGAACCTGACCATCCAGCCGGGAGAAACCCTGGCGATTCTCGGCCCGTCCGGCTGTGGAAAGACCACGACCCTGCGCCTGATCGCCGGGCTGGAACGTGCCGATGTCGGGCGCGTGCTGTTCGACGATCAGGACGTCACCGACCTGCCGATCGAGCGCCGCGACGTGGGCATGGTGTTTCAGAACTACGCGCTGTTCCCGAATCTGGATGTGGCCGGAAACATCGTTTATGGCCTGAAGATCCGCGGCGTATCGCCTGCCTTGCGAAACAAGCGCTGTGCTGAATTGCTGGACCTGGTCGGGCTGCAGGATCACGGCAAGCGCGGCATTCATGAGCTTTCCGGCGGTCAGCGCCAGCGCGTGGCGCTGGCCCGCGCTCTGGCGCCGCGTCCGCGCGTTCTGTTGCTCGATGAGCCGCTCGCGGCACTCGACACGCAGCTTCGGGAGCGCTTGCGCAGCGAGCTTGATCAGTTGCTGCGCGGGCTGGGCATCACGGCCGTGTTCGTTACCCATGATCAGGGCGAGGCCATGGCGTTGGGGGATCGCATTCTGGTGATGGAGAAAGGCCGCGTGTCCCAGCTGGCGACGCCACGGGAAATCTATCAGCAGCCCGCCAATGCCTTCGTCGCGGGCTTCGTCGGCAATCTGAATGCCTTCGCGGTCAGCGGGCGTACGGCGTTCGGCCTCAAGGTCGAGGGCGGGGTATTGCCCTGGCACGACGCCCGAACGCCCGCGACCGTGTATTGCCGCCCCGAGCATCTGCGCCTTGCCACAGCCCACGCGCATGTGAGCGGGCGTCTGGTGGGGCAATTCTTCCAGGGTGCGCAGAACCGCCTGCTGGTCGACGTCGGGGCGGGACAACCGCTGCTTGTCGATAGCAGCGACAGCCAGATCCATGCGCTGGGCGCCATCGTTGGCTTGAATGTCGAGCCTCAGGTCCTGTTCACCCTGCATTCGTAATGTCGCTTTCGTAGAGAAATCATCTTGAACCAACCGTTTCTTATTGCCCAGATCAGCGACCCGCACCTCAAGGCCGGCGGCCGTCTTACCTACGGCGTCGTCGATACCCTCGCCGCGCTGCGACGGGCCGTGGAGCACATCAATGCCAGCAAGCAGCGCCCGGACATCGTAGTCATCAGCGGGGATCTGGTGGATTTCGGCCGTGCCGATGAATATGCGGTGCTGCGTCCGGAACTGGAGCGCTTGCGGATGCCGTTCTATGTCGTGCCGGGCAATCATGATGATCGGGAAAACCTGCTGGCCGCCTTCGCCGATCACGTGTACCTGCCGATCTCGCCTGCCGGCTCGCTGGACTGGGTCGTGGAAGAACACGCCGTGCGTTTGATCGGTCTGGACACGACCATTCCCGGCGAGCATGGCGGTCGTCTGGACTACCTCCAGCTCGACTGGCTCGACACCCAGCTTTCACGCCGCCCGGATGTGCCGACCGTGCTGGTCATGCACCATCCGCCGTTCATCAGCGGGATCGGCCACATGGACCTCGCGCCCTTCGGTAACGCGACGGCACTGGAGCGGGTGATCGCCCGGCATCCTCAGGTCGAGCGTCTGCTGTGCGGACATCTGCACCGGCCGATGCAACGCCGGTTCGGCGGCAGCCTGGCCTGCGTCTGCCCCGGCACCTCGCACCAGATCGTCCTCGATCTGGACGAAGCCGCACCCGCCCATTTCAACCTGGAGCCGGCGGGATACGTACTGCACCGCTGGCACCCGCAGGAGGGGTTTCTCAGCCACAACGCGGTGTTCGGGGAATATGAAGGGCCGTACCCGTTTTATGATGCGAATGGGTTGATTGACTGAGGTCGGCTGTCTGATTTGGAGTACCTACATCGCCCTCGCGGCCGCTTCGCCAGCAAGCTGGCTCCCACAGAGTGAAGGCGTGACTGGCATGCGTGGGAGCCAGCTTGCTGGCGAGGGCGGTGGTTCTGTCACCATCAAATCCAGATGGCATCCCATAATGAATAGTGGCGGATGCTGGTGACCAGACCGGCACGCAGCGGATTGGCGACGATGTAGCGAGCGTAGTTGATCAGATCTCTTTCGTCCCGAATGGCCTTGTCATGAAAACCACGCTGCCAGACCGGTCCCTCGCAACTCCTTGCCTTATTGACCGCAATTGCGGTTCTGGATTTCACCCTCTGTACCAAGCCTGGCAAAGACCCTTCTTTCAACTCCAGTAACCAGTGAAAGTGGTCCGGCATTACAACCCATGCCTTTGAGCTGACCAGATTCTGCTCTTGCGCATGCCTCATCTCCTTGACCAGCAAGCGTCCTGCCAACCAGTCCGTGAAGATCGGTGCTCTGTTCAGCGTCGTAGCCGTGACCAGATAGATCTGGCCCTGGCAGGAATAGCGACCCGTACGTAAACGACGGGAGTTGCTTCGACTGGACATTCCGTTGCCCTCGGATAGAAAACAGAACGTAATCTACCGCCGGAATCACCCAGGTAACGTCGTTCATGAGTGGCCGGATGTTACGCGGGATTGGCTTATCGCCAGCAAGCTGGCTCCTACCAGGAAGGGGGTAGGAGCCAGCTTGCTGGCGATAGCGCGAGGGCCTCAGGCGCCGATCACGCCGCCGTCTTCCCGGGTGATGACCATCACCGAGGAACGCGGTTTGCCGTTGGGCAGGTGTTCGGGGAAGGTGGAGCCGCCGTTTTCGCCCGGATGCTGGATGCCGATGAACATGGCCTTGTAGTCCGGTGAGAAGCTGATGCCGGTGACTTCGCAGCCGATCGGCCCGACCATGAAGCGGCGCAGTTCGCCTGTGTCCGGGTCTGCGCAGAGCATCTGGTTATTGCCCATGCCGGCGAAGTCGCCCTTGTTGCTCGAATCGCCGTCGGTTTGAATCCACAAGCGGCCAGCTGCGTCGAAACTCAACCCGTCGGGGCTGTTGAACATGTTCTGCGGGTTGATATTGCTCGATCCTCCCTGCGGCGTGCCGGCGTGAACCGTCGGATTGCCGGCCACCACGAACAGGTCCCATTCGAACTCCATGGCTGAGGCATTGTCCTCGGCTTCTCGCCAGCGCAGGATCTGCCCGTACTGGTTCTTCGCCCGAGGGTTGGGACCGCCGACCGGTTGACCCTCCTCGCCGCGCTTGGCGTTGTTGGTCAGGGTGCAGTAGACCTGGCCATCCTTGGGGCTGACGACGATCCACTCCGGACGGTCCATGCGCGTGGCTTTCACGACGCTGGCGGCCAGCCGAGCGTGGATCAGCACTTCGGCCTGGCTGTTGAATCCCGCGTTCGCGTCCAGACCATTCTTGCCGTGGGTCAACTCGATCCACTGGCCTTTGCCCTTGGGGCGATCCGGGTTGCTGTCACCGGCGTCGAACTGCGCAACGTACAAAGTCCCGTGATCGAGCAGGTTGCGGTTGGCCTTGGGGTCGTCGTGATTGATCTTGTCGCGGCTGATGAATTTGTAGATGAACTCGCCACGCTCGTCGTCGCCCATGTACACCACGGCGCGGCCGCCCTTGGTTTGCGCGAGGGCTGCGTTTTCATGCTTGAAGCGACCGAGCGCGGTGCGCTTGACGGGTGTGGACTTGGGGTCGAACGGGTCGATCTCGACCACCCAGCCGTGGCGGTTGACCTCGTTGGGGGTTTTCGCGACATCGAAGCGTGGGTCGTGGAGGTGCCAGCCGATTTCCTTGCTGGCGGCGACCACGCCGTAGCGCTTCAGGCCGGCGTCGAATTTCTGCTGCGGGTCGCTGCTGCCGAAGCAATCGGTGAAGTTTTCCTCACAGGTCAGATAGGTACCCCAAGGCGTCTTGCCGTTGGCGCAGTTCTGGAACGTGCCCAGGACCTGCGTGCCGCTCGGGTCGGCGGCGGTCTTGAGCCAGCCATGACCGGCTGCCGGCCCGCTGAATTGAATGGGCGTGTTGCCATGAATGCGGCGGTTATAAGGAGAGCTCTGAACGAACTGCCAACGGTCGCCGGCGCGCTGGATTTCTATGACCGACACGCCTTCGGCGGCCTGCGCCTTGCGCACGTCTTCGGCCGACTGCGGCTCTTTGCCGTGATCGTACAGATAGCGGTAGTTGGTGTATTCGTTGTTGATCGCCAGCAGTGCCCGGTCTTCATGGCCGGGCATCGGGAACAGACTCATGCCGTCGTTATTGTCGCCGAATTGCAATTCCTGGGCTTGGGCCGTGCCTTTGCCGCTGGGATCGAAGGCCGGGCCGTCGACGTGCAGCGGCTGGCCCCAGCTGATCAGCACCGAAGACCGATAACCTGGGGGAAGGCTGATGTCATCGGTGGTGGCGGCCGGGATGCCGGGGAACCCGATCAGGCTGCTCGTGGCCGCGCTGACACTGTTGGCCAGCGCGCTGCGACTCAGCAGATGGCCGCCGAGAAACATGGCGGCGCCGCATAGCGCGCCGGCGCTGATGAAACCACGGCGGGTCAGACCCACCATGTTTTCCAGATCGGTTGACTGATTTTCTTCTAATAGTTTCATCATCACGGCTCCCATCGGACATGGCAGCCACATTAGTGCGCGCGTATGACGTCTTTGTGTCCGGATGATGACGCCGTACTCGCTACACAAGCGTGCCCAGCAGGACCAGGCTCGGCGGGAATCGCACCAGCACTTGGCTGCCGGCTGCCAGATGCTGTTCGACCAGATGCGGAGCAGGCGCAAGCGCACAGAGTGTCTGGCCCCCGGACAGCCCGATGCGGACTTCGCTGGGACTGTCATGAGCCTCGCGGATATCTTCAATCAGGCCGGGCAGGGCGTTCTGCTCGTCACCCTGCGGGGTATCAGGCGATGCTATTTCCAGAGCGCCTGCCTTGATCAATGCCACCACATCGATGCCGACCTCAAGCTCTAGGCGCTGTGTGCTTTCATGGGTGATGGCAGCGTCGAGATGCAAGTTGCCCGCCAGTCGCAGGCGAATCAGATCGTGATGGCCGCTGCCAGTGATCTGCACGATGCGCCCGAGCAGCTGATTACGGGCGCTGGTGCGCAGCATCAGGCGATTGAGCAGCGCCAGATCACCGTTCTGACTGTCTTCGGCAGCGAGTATTTGAGCCTGCAGATCCTGCAATCGCAGGTACAGGCGCATGACGCGCTGCCCTTCCTCGGACAGTACCGCACCGCCACCACCACGGCCGCCGACGGCGCGCACGACCAGTGGCTTCTGCGCCAGATTGTTCAGCTCATCGATGGCATCCCAGGCTGCCTTGTAACTCATGCCCGCGCTCTTGGCCGCGCGGGTGATGGAGCCTTGCTCGGCGACGTGACGCAGCAGCTCGATGCGTTGCGGACGGCGCGACAGGTGTTGGGTCAGCGATGGAGGCAAGGACATGGCGCGGAATTCTGTGATCGTCGGTGCGGCCAGTGTAAGCCTGAGAGCCGGCTTCAGTCTTGCGGGCTCGGGGTTCTCGCCAGGCAGTAGACGTCCACCCGCTGCGCGCCGGCCTTGAGCAGAAGCCGAGCCAGGCCATCGGCGGTGGCCCCGGTGGTCAGCACATCATCGATCAACGCAACGTGCATGCCTTGCAAGCGCTCTGAATCGCGCAAAGCGAAGGCATCTCGCAGGTTACGTTTGCGCGCCCGGGCGTCCAGACCCTGTTGCGGCGGTGTTTCCTTGAGGCGCAGCAGTTGAAGGTTGTCCGAAGGAATCTTTAGTGCATTGCCGATCCAACCCGCCAGCATGGCGGCCTGATTGAAGCCTCGCTCGCGCAGACGTTTTTTTGCCAAGGGCACCGGCAGCAGGAGATCAGGCGGCTCAAGCCCTTCATCGAAGCGGTATCGCAGGTGCCGGCTGAACAGTTCACCCAGCAACCGGCCCAGCGGCCATTTGGCGCGGTGCTTGAAACGCGTGACGAGGCTGTCGACCGGAAATTCATAGCGCCAGGGCGCGATGACCTGAGTGAAGGCCGGCGGCCGGACACGGCAGGGCTCGCACATGACCGTCGGACCCAGCACCGGCAAGGCGCAGGTCTCGCATTGGGCTTCCAGCCATGGCAGGTCGGCCTCGCAGGCCAGGCACAGCGGATACGGCGCCTCGCTCGGCTCGTCGCACAACAAACATATTTGACTACTATTTAACCAGTTGTAAACCAGTCGCCTGAGATCCGGTTGACAGTTCAATGCCGATCCTTAACTATGCCAGAAATTCCTTGTTACTCCGGGGGTTGACCGTCCCCCAAGACCTCTGGAAACCCGGCTGACTCCAGCCGAGAAGAAACCCAAGAAAGCAGAAAAGGGAGCCGCCCGATGAGCGCCAGCACCACCGCCACTCTCCGTCATGACTGGACGTTAGCCGAAGTCCGGGCGCTGTTCGAACAGCCATTCAATGACCTTCTGTTTCAGGCGCAGACGGTGCACCGCGCTCACTTCGATCCTAACCGGGTGCAGGTCTCGACCTTGCTCTCGATCAAAACCGGCGCCTGCCCGGAAGACTGCAAGTACTGTCCGCAGTCCGGCCACTACAACACCGGCCTGGACAAGGAAAAACTGCTGGAAGTGCAGAAGGTGCTCGAAGAAGCCGCGCGCGCCAAGGCCATCGGCTCGACACGCTTCTGCATGGGCGCCGCCTGGAAACATCCGTCCGCCAAGGACATGCCTTACGTGCTGGAAATGGTCAAAGGCGTCAAGGCCATGGGTCTGGAGACCTGCATGACCCTGGGGCGTCTCGATCAGGAACAGACCGAAGCGCTCGCCAAGGCCGGGCTCGATTACTACAACCACAATCTGGACACATCCCCGGAGTTCTACGGCAATATCATCACCACCCGGACTTACGGCGAGCGGCTGCAGACCCTGGCCTATGTCCGTGAGGCGGGTATGAAAATCTGCTCCGGCGGCATTCTGGGCATGGGTGAGTCCGTGGATGACCGTGCCGGCCTGCTGATCCAGCTGGCCAACCTGCCCGAGCATCCCGAGTCGGTGCCGATCAACATGTTGGTCAAGGTGGCCGGCACGCCGCTGGAAAATGCCGAAGATGTCGATCCGTTCGACTTCATTCGTATGCTGGCGGTCGCCCGGATCCTGATGCCTCAGTCCCATGTGCGCCTGTCGGCCGGTCGCGAGGCTATGAATGAGCAGATGCAGGCGCTGGCCTTCATGGCCGGGGCCAACTCGATTTTCTACGGCGACAAGCTGCTGACCACCGCCAACCCTCAGGCAGACAAGGACATGCGTCTGTTCTCCCGCCTGGGCATCAAGCCTGAGGCTCGCGAAGAGCACGCCGACGAGGTGCATCAGGCTGCCATCGAGCAGGCGCTGGTAGAGCAGCGCAACGACAGTCTGTTCTACGATGCAGCGTCGGCGTAAGCCAGTATGTCCTTCGATCTGCGCGCCCGGCTCGACGCCCGGCGCGATGCGCAGCTGTATCGCCGGCGACCGCTTCTGCAAAGCCCGCAGGGCCCGCAAGTGGTGGTCGACGGCCAACCCTTGCTGGCGTTCTGCAACAACGACTATCTGGGGCTCGCCAACCACCCCGAAGTGATTCGCGCCTGGCAGGCGGGCGCCGATCGCTGGGGCGTGGGCGGTGGTGCTTCGCATCTGGTGATCGGCCACAGCACGCCTCACCACGAACTCGAAGAAGCTTTGGCCGAGTTCACCGGCCGGCCGCGGGCGCTGCTGTTCTCCAATGGCTATATGGCGAACCTGGGCGCGGTAACCGCGCTGGTGGGGCAGGGCGACACGGTGCTTGAAGATCGCCTCAACCACGCTTCGTTGCTGGACGCCGGTCTGCTCAGTGGTGCGCGTTTTTCCCGTTATCTGCACAACGATTTGCAGAGTCTGAATGCTCGTCTGGACAAAGCGATCGGCGATACGCTGGTGGTGACCGACGGCGTCTTCAGCATGGATGGTGACATTGCCGATCTGCCCGCCCTGGCGCGCGCGGCGAAAGCCCGTGGCGCCTGGCTGATGGTGGACGATGCGCATGGCTTCGGTCCGCTGGGGGCATCCGGTGCGGGAATCGTCGAGCATTTCGGGCTGAGTCTGGACGATGTGCCGGTACTGGTCGGCACCCTGGGCAAGTCGTTCGGCACGGCCGGCGCGTTCGTGGCCGGTAGCGAAGAATTGATCGAGACCCTGATCCAGTTCGCCCGCCCCTATGTTTACACCACCAGCCAGCCGCCCGCGCTGGCCTGCGCCACGTTGAAAAGTCTCCAGTTGCTGCGCAGCGAGCACTGGCGACGTGAGCATCTGGCGCACTTGATTCAGGTATTCCGGGAAGGCGCCACACGGATCGGCCTGCTCCTGATGGAAAGTGTTACGCCTATCCAGCCGATCCTGATCGGCGACGCCGGGCGCGCCTTGCAGCTGTCCCGGCTCTTGCGGGAAAGGGGCTTGCTGGTGACTGCCATCAGACCGCCAACCGTACCGGTGGGCGGGGCGCGTTTGCGGGTGACCCTGTCCGCCGCGCACAGTGAAGCCCAGGTACGAATGCTGCTGGAGGCACTGGCGGAGTGTTATCCCCTGCTGGATGCGGACGAACCGAGGGAGTCGCATCATGCGTAATCGTTTGATCCTGCTGCCAGGCTGGGGCCTTGGCGTTTCACCACTGGAGCCGCTCGCCGCTGCATTGCGCGGGCTGGACGAGCGTTTGCAGGTGGATGTCGAGCCGCTGCCCGAACTCGACAGCAGCGAAACCGCCGACTGGCTCGACGAACTCGATGCCAACCTTCCTGACGACACCTGGCTGGGCGGCTGGTCGCTGGGCGGGATGCTGGCGGCGGAACTGGCGGCGCGTCGCGGCGAACGCTGCTGCGGCTTGTTCACCTTGGGCAGCAACGCCTGTTTCATTCCACGCGGTGCCTGGCCCAATGCGATGCCCGAGGGTGACTTTGGCGCGTTTCTGACCGGCTGCAACGCTGACCCCGACGGCACAATCAAACGTTTCAGTCTGCTCTGCGCCCAAGGGGCGGCCGATCCGCGCGGGCTGGCCCGGCTGCTCAAGTCCGCGGCGCCTCACGCCGGGACGCGAGCGCTGGCCAACGGCCTCAAGGTGCTGGAGCAACTGGACACTCGCGGTGCGTTACAGACCTTTCGAGGTCCGCAATTGCATCTGTTCGCCGGGCTGGACGCCTTCGTTCCGGCCGAGGCGGCTGGTGACCTGCTGGCGTTGCTACCGGATGTCGAAGTCGGCGTCATCGAACAGGCCAGCCATGCTTTCCCCCTGGAAAACCCCCATGGCGTCGCGGCGGCGATCCATGCTTTCTTGCACGAGTCCGGCGATGACTGATCTTTCCAGACCCAAATTACCGGGCACCCTTCCGGACAAGCGCCAGGTCGCGGCGTCCTTTTCGCGAGCGGCCGGCAGTTACGACAGCGTCGCGGCATTGCAGAGAGCGGTCGGCGGCCATCTCATGGCGTCCCTGCCGCAACAGCTGCGCCCGCGGCGCTGGCTCGATCTGGGCAGCGGCACCGGCTATTTCAGCCGAACGCTTGCCGACACATTCGCCGGCAGCGAAGGCATCGCGCTGGATATCGCCGAAGGCATGCTTCGCCATGCCCGTCCGCTCGGCGGCGCGCAATATTTCGTCGCTGGCGACGCGGAGCGCTTGCCGTTGAAGGACGGCAGCCTGGATCTGATCTTTTCCAGTCTGGCCGTGCAGTGGTGCCCGGATTTTGCCGCAGTGCTGGCCGAGGCTCGACGCGCGCTGCGGCCCGGCGGCGTGTTTGCCTTCGCCAGCCTGTGCGTCGGCACGCTGTATGAGTTACGGGAAAGCTGGCGGGCAGTGGATGGCCTGGTGCACGTGAACCGTTTTCGCGAGCTGGAAGATTACCAGCGTCTGTGTGCCGCCAGCGGATTGCAGATCCGCAGCCTTGAAGTGCGTCCCCACGTGCTGCATTACCCGGATGTCCGCAGCCTGACCCATGAACTCAAGGCTTTGGGCGCACACAATCTCAACCCTGGCCGCCCGAATGGCCTGACTGGCCGCGAACGAATTCGGCGGCTGGTCGAAGCGTACGAAGGCTTCCGCGATGACGCCGGGCTGCCGGCCACCTATCAGGCGGTGTACGCCGTGCTTGAGAAACCGATGATCCAGGAACAAACCGCACGATGACCGCCGCCTATTTCATCACTGGAACCGACACCGACGCAGGCAAGACCACCGTTGCCGCAGGCTTGCTGCATGCAGCGCGTCTGGCGGGACGCAGCACGGCGGCGGGCAAGCCGGTCGCGTCGGGTAGCAACTTGTCGCCGGAAGGTTTGCGAAACGCCGATGCCTTGGCGCTGTTGGCCGAGTGCTCGCTCGATCTTCGCTATGAAGAGGTCAATCCGTTCACGTTCGAGCCAGCCATTGCGCCTCATCTCGCAGCGCGTGAAGCTGGTGTCGAGCTGAACGTGGACGCACTGCTTGCGCCGATGCTGAAGCTGCTGGGAAAGGGCGCAGACTTCACCCTGATCGAAGGTGCCGGCGGCTGGCGTGTGCCCTTGGCCGGTCAGAGCAATCTGTCCGATCTGGCGATGGCTCTGGATTTGCCGGTGATTCTGATCGTGGGCGTGCGGCTGGGCTGTATCAATCATGCACTGCTCAGCGCCGAAGCCATCGCCCGGGACGGTCTGAGGCTGGCCGGCTGGGTGGCGAACATCATCGAGCCGGACACTTCGCGGCTGAATGAAAATCTGGCAACGCTGGAAGAGCGGCTGCCGGCTCCGTGTCTGGGTCGCGTGCCAAGGTTGGGGCAGGCGAGTGCCGCGCAGGTGGCATCTTATCTGCATTTGGAGCGTCTGAGTCGATCCTGAGCGGTCGCGCTCTATCGTGCGGCGTTGTGCCATTAGTCTTTTTTTCGGGCAATTCGCGGCGTTTGCTGATTCAATAGCGCTGTTCGCATTTCTGAACCGAGGACGATGCCATGCAGATTTCCATGACCAACACGCTTTATCCAGGACTCGGTGCCATCGAGGTCGGGCAACAGCGCGTGGATCAGGCTGCCACGCAGATCGCCAGCACCAACATCGAGGTGTCCGGCAGAAGCCAGTCTTCGGATTTCCAGTTGGAAAACCTGCGTTCCGTGGAGCGCAGCCAGCGCTCCGACCTGTCGGCCAACATCGTTGAACTGGCGGCTGGCAAGGAGCAGATCCAGGCAGGCCTGGCCGCGCAGAAGGCCAGCGACGAAGCACTAGGCACGCTGATCGACACCTACGCCTGATCCCGCTGCTGTTGCCATAATGACGCCGCGCCCCTTGCGCGGCGTCATTTTTTGAATCGCTTCGCATCACCGCGCTGTATCCACGCTGTCCTCTCCCAAGCCTCTACTAGACTTTCCTCGACACGCGATTCTCGCGCCAGGCCTTTGCCTGCGCGGCGTTCAGTGCCGTGATGACGAATGGTGGTCGCGACGCTATTGACAACAATCAGGCTAAAACGTAAGTTTCAAACACCTGTTTGACCGTCAAGCATACGAGCCTCTCGTGTGTCCCGAGCAAGCCGCCGGCGATCGTTCGGTCATTCGTTCCAGGATTCATCAGCAGAGGTTTATCGCTATGCCTGATTACAAGGCCCCCTTGCGTGATATTCGTTTCGTTCGTGATGAGCTGCTCGGTTACGAAGCCCACTATCAAAGTCTGCCGGGCTGTCAGGACGCGACGCCTGACATGGTCGACGCCATCCTCGAAGAGGGTGCCAAGTTCTGCGAGCAGGTGCTGGCGCCGTTGAATCGGGTGGGTGACATCGAAGGCTGCACCTGGAGCGAAACGGGCGTCACAACGCCTGCCGGTTTCAAGCAGGCCTACAAGCAGTTCGTCGAAGGCGGCTGGCCGAGCCTGGCGCATGACGTGGAGCATGGCGGGCAGGGGCTTCCCGAGTCACTGGGGCTGGCAATCAGCGAAATGATCGGCGAGGCGAACTGGTCGTGGGGCATGTACCCCGGCTTGTCCCATGGCGCGATGAACACGATTTCCGAGCACGGCACGCCCGAACAGCAAGAGGCGTACCTGACCAAGCTGGTGTCCGGCGAATGGACCGGCACCATGTGCCTGACCGAACCTCATTGCGGCACCGACCTGGGTATGCTGCGCACCAAGGCCGAGCCACAGGCGGACGGCAGCTATAAAGTGACCGGCACCAAGATCTTCATCTCCGCCGGCGAACACGACATGGCCGATAACATCGTGCACATCGTGCTGGCGCGTCTGCCGGATGCACCGGCGGGCACCAAAGGCATTTCGCTGTTCATCGTGCCCAAGTTCCTGCCGTCCACCGATGGCGGGATCGGCCAGCGCAACGCAGTCACCTGCGGTTCGCTCGAGCACAAGATGGGCATCCACGGCAACGCCACTTGCGTGATGAACTTCGATTCGGCGACCGGCTTCCTGATCGGCCCGCCGAACAAGGGCCTGAACTGCATGTTCACCTTCATGAACACCGCACGCCTCGGCACCGCATTGCAGGGCCTGGCCCACGCTGAAATCGCTTTCCAGGGCGGCCTGAAATATGCCCGCGACCGCTTGCAGATGCGTTCGCTCACAGGTCCCAAGGCTCCGGACAAGGCCGCCGACCCGATCATCGTCCATCCAGACGTGCGTCGCATGTTGCTGACCACCAAAGCGTTCGCCGAAGGCACGCGTGCGATGGTCTACTTCACGGCCAAGCAGGTGGACATCGTCAAATACAGCCAGGATGAAGAGCAGCGCAAAGCCGCCGACGCGCTTCTGGCGTTCATGACGCCGATCGCCAAGGCGTTCATGACGGAGGTCGGTTTCGAAGCGGCGAACCATGGCGTGCAGATCTACGGCGGTCACGGCTTCATCGCCGAGTGGGGCATGGAGCAGAACGTGCGCGACAGTCGCATCTCCATGTTGTACGAAGGCACCACCGGTATTCAGGCGCTGGACCTGCTGGGTCGCAAGGTGCTGATGACCCAGGGCGAAGCACTCAAGGGCTTCACCAAGATCGTCCACAAGTTCTGCCAGGCCAACGAAGGCAGCGAAGGCGTTCAGGAATTCATCACGCCGCTGGCCACGCTGAACAAGGAATGGGGCGAGCTGACCATGAAGATCGGCATGGCGGCGATGAAGGACCGCGAGGAAGTCGGCGCCGCTTCGGTCGACTATGTGATGTTCTCCGGTTATGCCTGCCTGGCCTACTTCTGGGCCGACATGGCCCGCGTTGCTACTGAAAAGCTGGCGGCCGGAACGACCGAAGAGGCTTTCTACCGCGCCAAGCTGCAGACCGCCCGCTTCTACTTCCAGCGCATTCTGCCTCGTACGCGCACTCACGTTGCAGCGATCCTGTCAGGCGCCGCCAACCTGATGGATATGAAAGAAGAAGACTTTGGTCTGGCTTACTGATGAGCTGAGCCGCGTCCGTACTATCCAACCGCCTGGTCTTCGGATCAGGCGGTTTTTTATTGCCTGCGGTTTGGTTCTGTTAAAGAACCTTCACACTTTGCGCATAAACCTTTTGGATTTCCTGCCGTTACAGAAAAAGTCATCACTGAATGATCCTGCTGAATGCATTGTTCGCTGGATGCGGGCACAATGCCATCATTCGGCCTTTTGGCCCGGTGCCGACCAGGAGTCGTATTCTTGCTTCGTTTGTCCGCTGCGCGTGTCAGCCATTTTCTACCCGCCCTGGCGCTTCTGATCGCCGGGCTGGCGGCTGCCTACGTCAGAGACCTGAGTGTGTTCTTCACCTCGCTGTTCAACGTACTGCCGACGTTGATTCTGTTGCTGGGTGGCGCCTATTGCGGGGTATACCGGCGACAGCGCGAGCTGTTTCTGATGATCACGGTCTACGTGGCCTATTTCCTGCTCGACACCCAGACCGACTTCTACCGCGACAACGGTCGGGTGCGTGAAGACGCGGCCGTGATCTTCCACCTGATATGCCTGCTGTTGCCGGTGATGTTCGGCCTGTACGCGGCCTGGGAAGAGCGAACGCATCTGGTCCAGGATCTGGTCGCGCGTCTGGCGGTGCTGGCGGCGGTGGGCGGCGTTGCGCTGGGGCTTGAGCAGAGCTACCCGGTCGAGCTGCAGGCCTGGCTGGCCGATATCCGCTGGCCGGCGCTGCATGGCGCCTGGATGACGCTGGTGCAGCTGTCCTATGCGATGTTTTTCGTTTCCTTCGCCGTGCTGATCTGGCAGTACCTCGAAAAGCCGCGGCCCCTGCATGCCGCCCAGCTGGTCGGCCTGATCGGATTGTTCTGGGCCCTGCCGAAAACCTTCATCCTGCCGTTCACACTCAACATCATGTGCAGTCAGGTCATGCTGATGATTGCCGCGGCCGTTGCCCATGAGGCCTATCAGATGGCCTTCCGCGATGAGCTCACCGGCCTGCCCGGTCGTCGCGCGCTCAACGAGCGCATGCAGCGGCTGGGACGCAGCTATGTGCTGGCGATGAGCGATGTGGATCATTTCAAGAAATTCAACGATACCCACGGCCATGACGTTGGCGATCAGGTGCTCAGGCTGGTCGCGAGCAAGCTGTCGAAAATCACCAGCGGTGGCGGCAAGGCTTATCGCTATGGGGGCGAGGAATTTGCCATCGTGTTCGCGGGCAAGACCGTCGAAGAGTGTCTTCCGCATCTGGAGGCCATCCGCGAAACCATTGCCAACTACGAAATCCAGTTGCGTAACAAGGAGAACCGTCCCCAGGACGATCAACAGGGCCGACAGCGTCGCGGGGCAATGGCTGCGACGAGCGTGTCGGTCACGATCAGCATTGGCGTCGCCGAGCGCCAGCCTGAACACCGCACGCCGGAAGAAGTCCTGAAAACCGCCGACCAGGCGCTTTACGCCGCCAAAGGCGCCGGGCGCAACTGCGTCATCGCTCATGGTCAGCAGAACAAACGCGGCGCCGTGCGCACCTCCGAAGCCTTCGGTTGATCCTTTCGCTCCGGCATCCTCCGGGGCTCGCTTTACCCCCCGCAATTGCTCAAGCCAATGCCTGCTTATGTCGGCTTATAAGCGTGACTGTTGAATACTGCATAGTCACGACACGACCCTATGTCTCTGAAATGTTGTTCGGGTAGACTCCGAGCATCGACTCCCGGACCGGCGCAAGGCATCGCGCTCACCGGCTTCATCACGCTGTCTGCTTCTCGAATGCGAGGTTTGCCATGGCCGATTATCAAGCCCCTCTGCGCGATATGCGCTTCGTCCTCAACGAAGTCTTCGAAGTCTCGAAACTCTGGGCCACGCTGCCGGAGCTGGCCGGGGCGGTAGATGCGGAAACTGTCGACGCGATTCTCGAAGAGGCCGGCAAAGTCACCAGCAAAGGCATCGCGCCGCTGAGCCGGGGCGCTGACGAAGAAGGCTGCCACTGGAATGACACCGTGGTCACGACCCCGGCCGGGTTTCCCGAAGCGTACCGGACCTACGCGGAAGGCGGTTGGGTCGGCGTTGGCGGCAATCCGGAGTTCGGCGGCATGGGCATGCCCAAGGTGGTTTCCGCTCAGGTCGAAGAAATGCTCAACTCCGCCAGCCTTGCGTTCGGTCTGTATCCCATGCTGACTTCCGGGGCTTGCGTGTCGATCAACGCCCACGCGACCGAAGCGCTCAAGGCCAAATACCTGCCGAACATGTATGCCGGGACCTGGTGCGGCTCGATGTGCCTGACCGAAGCCCACGCGGGCACGGACCTGGGCATCATCCGCACCAAGGCGCAACCGCGGGCCGATGGCGCCTACGAAATCACCGGCAGCAAGATTTTCATCACTGGCGGCGAGCATGACCTGACCGAGAACATCATTCATCTGGTGCTGGCCAAGCTTCCCGATGCGCCGGCCGGCCCCAAGGGCATTTCGCTGTTTCTGGTGCCCAAGTTCATGGTCAATGACGATGGCAGCCTGGGCGCGCGCAATACCGTCAGCTGTGGTTCCATCGAGCACAAGATGGGGATCCAGGCCTCGGCGACCTGCGTGATGAACTTCGATGCCGCCGTTGGCTATCTGATCGGCGAGCCGAACAAAGGCCTCGCCGCCATGTTCACGATGATGAACTACGAGCGGCTGGGTGTCGGCATCCAGGGTCTGGCTTCCGGCGTGAGGTCTTACCAGAATGCGATCGAATACGCCCGCGACCGCCTGCAAAGCCGTGCTCCAACCGGCGCCCAGCACAGCGGCAAGATCGCGGACCCGATCATCGTTCATCCCGACGTGCGCCGCATGCTGCTGACCATGAAAGCCTTCAACGAGGGCGGGAGGGCGTTTTCCAGTTACGTTGCCTTGCAGCTCGACATCGCCAAGTTCAGCGAAGACGAACTCGCCCGCAAGCGAGCGGATGACCTGGTGGCCTTGCTGACCCCGGTCGCCAAGGCATTCCTGACCGATCTCGGCCTGGAAACCACGGTTCATGGACAGCAGATTTTCGGCGGGCACGGCTATATCCGCGAATGGGGCCAGGAACAGCTGGTTCGTGATGTGCGTATTACCCAGATCTACGAAGGCACCAACGGCATTCAGGCCCTGGATCTGGTCGGGCGCAAGATCGTCGGTTCCGGCGGTGCTTTCTATCAGCTGTTCTCGGATGAGGTCCGGCAATTCATCGAGACGGCAGACGCCACGCAAGCCGAGTTCACGCGGCCGTTGAGCGCGGCGCTGGAGAAGCTCGACGAGCTGACCGGCTGGGTGCTCGATCGCTCCCGCACCAATCCGAACGAGATCGGCGCCGCGTCGGTCGAGTATCTACACATGTTCGGCTACACAGCCTATGCGTACATGTGGGCGATGATGGCCAAGGCTGCAAGCGGCAAGGAAGCGGCGGATGAGTTCTACGCCAGCAAGCTGGGAACGGCGCGTTTCTACTTCGCAAGATTGTTGCCGCGGATACATTCGCTGGATGCGTCCGTGCGCGCTGGCAGTGAATCCTTGTATTTGCTGGATGCGGGGCAGTTCTAAGGGGAAATCTGCTTGTAAGCTTTTGCTTACACGATATGCCGGAAAATGCCCCTATCGCAAAAATGGATCCAAAGTTAATCTACTTTCCATGGACGCCGCGCAGGAAGCGCACTTCACAACAGGGACACGTAGGGATGCCTGCCAGGATGGTGGGACGAAAGGGAAGTCAGGGAAACAGTCTGGAAAACCCCGCTTAGGCGGGGTTTTCTTTGTCTGCGATTTGGCATTTGTCCGGCTTTGCAATCCTGACTCGCGACGTCTGCAACATTCTGCAAACAAACCCTCCCGTATAGAGTCATCCCCTGATAGCAGCCTGCCAGAGCGGGTGGAACCCTCAAGACCGGCCAGGGTCGATTAGCTGTCCGGCCTGCGAAAGGCCGCTAATCGGGAGCTTACTCATGGACATCATCCGCATCATCTTCGCCATCCTGTTGCCTCCGCTGGGTGTGTTCCTGCAAGTCGGCCTTGGCGGTGCGTTCTGGCTCAATATCCTGCTGACGATCCTGGGTTACATTCCCGGCATCATTCATGCGATCTACATCATCGTTACGCGAAAATGATGTGGGTGGGTGAATTTTTATCGCCAGCAAGCTGGCTCCTACGAGGAATGGTGTAGGAGCCAGCTTGCTGGCGATTATTTGAGCACATCGCAATAAAACTGCCACTCCGCTTCCAGCGCATGCGCCTGGTTGCTCGCCTTGCGGAATCCGTGGCGTTCATCCGCATAGAAATGCGCCTGGGCCGGAATTCCGCGCTTGAGCAACGCATCCAGCATGGCGCGGGTCTGTTCCGGGACGACCACCGCGTCCAGCTCCCCCTGGAAAAATACCACCGGCACCGTGATGCCATCCGCGTGCAGCAGGGGCGTCCGCGCGTTGTAGCGCTCCACATCCTGCACAGGATCGCCGATCAGCCAGTCCAGATAATCGCCTTCGAACTTGTGAGTGGCTTTTGCCAGGGCAATCGGGTCGCTGACGCCGTAAAGGCTCGCTCCAGCGCGAAACACCTGTTGGAATGCCAGGGCGCACAGCGTCGTATACCCGCCGGCGCTGCCGCCGCGGATGAACGCCTTGTCCGGGTCGATCAAGCCACGCTCGGCCAGATGAGCGACCACGGCGCAGGCGTCTTCGACGTCCACGACACCCCAGTTCAGATGCAGACTCTGCCGATACTCACGTCCGTAACCGGTGCTGCCACGGTAGTTCAGATCCGCGACGGCGAAGCCACGCTGGGTCCAGTATTGGATACGCGGGTCGAGCACCGGATAACAGGCCGACGTCGGCCCGCCGTGGATGAACACCACCAGCGGAGGCCTCTCTTCGCCATGCATCGCTGGGTAAAAATAGCCATGGGCGTTGCCGGAACCACTGGGATAGCTCAGCGGCTGCGGGCGGCTGATGCGCTCCGGTGGCAGCGGCGCGCCACCTCCGGCGAGGACCGTGGTGCTGTGGTCGGTGCGCGATATCGCAATCACCGCCGAGGTGCTGACCGCCGACGCGGCAATGCAGTAGATGAAAGCCTCGTCCAGCGCCAGACTCCGAAAGCGGCTGTAATCGCCGCTGTAGTCCTCGATCGTGCCGTCCGCCCCGCGCAGCCCCAGCACGCCGGTACCGTTGTCGAACCAGGTGGCGAGATAGCCACCGCTGACCGGCAGCCAAGTGCAACTGCCCAGCTGCCAGGGCGCGGACGAGTGGTCCGCCGTTGCGGCCGGCAAAGGTTCGAACCCTGAAGCTGTCTCGCCCCAAGGCTGCCAGAATCCGTTCAGGTCATTCAGGCAATACAACAGCCCGTGTGCGTCGAAGCGCGGCTGCTGCAAGGACTGTTCGGCATTGTCTCCCGAGACACAGCGCGGCGCCGACCAGCTTCCGTCATCCTGACGCTGCGCGCACATCAAGCGGGTGCTGGTCCAGGGCTGATGCGGCCGCTGCCACTCGATCCAGGCCAGACGTGTGCCGTCGGCGCTGACGACCGGCGAGGCGTAGAAGTCGGCACCCTCGGCCAACAGCGTGCGCTGACCCTCCGTCAGGTCAATGGCGACCAGCCGGTGCGTCCTGTCGTCTTCCTCGACGGCGAGGATCTGACCGTTGCTGAAGAAGACGCCGCCATAGTGCTTGTCGCCTTGGGTGAGCTGTACCGGCGTGGCGCCATCCAGCCCTTGGCGATACAACTGTTGATCGCTTTCATTGACAAACACCACTGCATCGTCCGCCAGACAGAAAGACCCGCCGCCGTATTCGTAGACCCGGCTGCGGGCACTGAACCCCTGCGGCGTCAGGCAGTGGGCTTCACTGGCGTACCAGTGCCAGATTCGGCAGGCGCCATCTTCAGGACGGTATTCGTTCCAGAACAGGCCGGCCGAGTTGACATCCAGCTCGGCAAAATCGACACCGGCTGCAACTGCCTGGGCTGCGGTCAGCGGCTCAGGAAGATTTGGCGATGAGACGTGAGTTTCGTTCATTGCGGAAGGCCAGTTGTTCGATGGTTTGAGTGGCGGTCTCGGCCTCATCCCGCGCCTGGGTAATCAACCCATGGTGTGGGGATTTACTACAGACCGGGTCGGCATTGGCGGCATCGCCGGTCAGCATGTAGGCCTGACAGCGGCAGCCGCCGAAGTCTTTCTCTTTCTCGTCGCACGAGCGGCACGGCTCGGGCATCCAGTCGTAACCCCGGAAACGATTGAAGCCGAACGAGTCGTACCAGATGTGCTGCATGCTGTGGTCGCGCACATTGGGAAACTCGATCGGCATCTGGCGAGCGCCATGACAGGGCAGGGCCGTGCCATCAGGCGTCACGGTGAGGAAAATGCTGCCCCAGCCGTTCATGCAGCCTTTAGGGCGTTCTTCGTAATAGTCCGGCGTCACGAAGATCAGCTTGCAGGGACGTCCCTCTGCCGCGATCTTGTCGCGATACTGGTTGGTGATCGCCTCGGCGCGCACCAGTTGGTCTTTGGTCGGCAGCAGCCCGACGCGATTGAGATGCGCCCACCCGTAGAACTGACAGGTCGCCAGTTCGACGAAATCCGCTTCGAGGGCGAGGCAAAGCTCGATGATCCGGTCGATACGGTCAATGTTGTGCCGATGGGTCACGAAATTGAGCACCATCGGGTAACCGTGTTTCTTCACCGCCTGGGCCATTTCCAGCTTCTGCGCGAAGGCTTTCTTCGAGCCGGCGAGCATGTTGTTCACTTGCTCGTCGCTGGCCTGAAAGCTGATCTGGATATGGTCCAGGCCGGCTTTCTTGAAATCGATGATTTTCTGCTCGGTCAGACCGATGCCGGAGGTGATCAGGTTGGTGTAGAACCCCAGCCGGCGCGCTTCGGCGATCAATACCGCCAGATCCTGACGCACCAGCGGTTCGCCGCCGGAAAAGCCGATCTGCGCCGCACCCATCTGCCGCGCTTCCTGCATGACCTTGAACCACTGCTCGGTGGTCAGCTCCTGCCCCTGCTTCGCGAAGTCCAGCGGGTTGGAGCAATAAGGGCATTGCAGCGGGCAGCGGTAGGTCAGCTCGGCGAGCAGCCACAACGGCAGGCCGGTTTCCGGCCTGGGCGGCATCAAGGGGTTGGGTGTCGCAAGGGCCATATCAGTCAAGGGTGATCCAGTTCTCTTGGCGAGCGTGCTGCATGAATTCGTCGACATCCAGTCCCAGTTCCGGAACATTGGGGAACTTGCTCTGCAGTTCACCGATGATCGCCGCCACGGTGCGTTGTCCGTCGATCAGGCCACCGATCCAGCCCGCGCTGTCATTGAGCTTGATCATGCCTTCCGGATAAAGCAGCACATTGGCGTTCTGCGCCCGCTCGAACTGAAAGCGATAGCCGGGGCGCCAGGTGGGGACGAGGTTGCGGTCGAACTTGTTCATAGGGCAATCCCTTTGTGCCAGACCCGCTGGTCTGTGACGCTGTGGTACGGCGGACGGTTCAACTCGTAGGCCATGCTCATGGCGTCCAGCATGCTCCACAAAATGTCGAGTTTGAACTGCAGAATTTCCAGCATGCGCTGCTGGCTTTCATAGGTAGTGTAGTGCTCGAGCGTAATGGCAAGGCCATGCTCGACATCCCGGCGCGCCTGGGACAAGCGCGTGCGGAAATACACATAGCCCTCGGGGTCGATCCAAGGGTAGTGCTGCGGCCAGCTGTCCAGGCGCGACTGATGAATCTGCGGGGCGAAGAGTTCGGTCAGCGAACTGCTGGCCGCCTCCTGCCAGCTGGCGCGGCGGGCGAAGTTGACGTAGGCGTCGACAGCAAAACGCACGCCCGGCAGGACCAGTTCCTGGGAACGCAGCTGGTCCGGGTCCAGCCCGACCGCCTGGCCCAGACGCAGCCAGGCCTCGATACCGCCGTCCTCACCCGGTGCGCCGTCGTGATCCAGCAGGCGCTGAATCCACTCACGACGGATCTCGCGATCCGGGCAGTTGGCGAGGATGGCGGCATCCTTGAGCGGAATGTTCACCTGATAATAGAAACGGTTGGCGACCCAGCCCTGAATCTGTTCGCGGGTTGCGCGGCCTTCATACATCGCCACGTGATAAGGATGATGGATGTGGTAATAGGCGCCCTTGGCACGCAGCGCCTTTTCAAATTCGGCGGGGGACAGCGCAATGGCTTCGCTCATGTCTTGCTCCGTTGGGTCCGGTTGAACATTCTCTACAGCTCGATGCTCATGCCGTCGAACGCGACTTCGACGTTGCGGCGGACAAGCTCGGCGCGCTCCGGAGAGTCTTCGTCGAGAATCGGATTGGTGTTGTTGATATGTATCAGCACCTTGCGCTGCCTGGCAAAGCCATCCAGCACTTCGAGCATGCCGCCAGGGCCATTCTGCGCCAGATGGCCCATCTCCCGACCGGTGCGGGTGCCGACGCCGCGGCGCTGCATCTCGTCGTCGTCCCATAGCGTCCCGTCAACCAACAGACAGTCGGCGGCGTGCATCTTTTCACGCAGCGAATCGTCCACCTGCCCCAGACCGGGCGCGTAGAACAGTTTGCCGCCAGTGCGCAGGTCTTCGACGATCAGGCCGATATTATCGCCCGGATGTGGGTCGAAGCGATGCGGCGAGTAGGGCGGAGCCGCGCTGCGCAGTGGGAACGGCGTAAAGCGCAGATTCGGACAGGCTTCGACAGTGAAGCTGCCTTCCAGCGCGATGGGGTTCCACTTCAGTCCACCGTTCCAGTGCTTCAGCATCTCGAACAACGGAAAGCCGGTGCTCAGGTCTTCGTGGACCATATCCGTGCACCAGACTTCGTGCGGGCAGCCTTCGCGCAGGCTGAGCAGGCCGGTGGTGTGGTCGATCTGGCTGTCCATCAGGATGATGGCGCTGATGCCGGTATCACGCAGCGCGCGGCCCGGCTGCATGGGTGCGAAGCCTTGCAACTGAGCACGGATGTCCGGCGAGGCGTTGCACAGGACCCAGTTCACGCCATCGTCGGAAATGGCGATGGACGACTGGGTACGCGCCAGGGCGCGCAGGCTGCCGTCGCGAAAGCCCGCGCAGTTGGCGCAGTTGCAGTTCCACTGGGGAAACCCGCCACCGGCGGCGGAGCCTAGAATCTGGATGTACATGTGAGCTTCCTGATGACCTGGAGCGCAAAAACAAAGGGCAGCGTTACCAAAATAAAAAAGCCCCGGCGAACCGAGGCTTTCCAGCGCGTTGAGATCAACGGCTAGCGAAGTACATGGTGACTTCGAAGCCGATGCGCAGGTCGGTGTAAGCAGGTTTAGTCCACGACATAGGAGACTCCTTCATGTGAATGCTACGGTGGGTGACATCATCTTAGTGCACCCCCGTGGGAATACGTTCAGATGGTTAGGGAGCTATGTTACTCAATTTAACAATTATGTTGGGCCAGAATATTCATGAAAGTCCGTTACCGTTCAGGTAAGGATTGAGTTCTGTTGCTCAGGACCCGCCAGCCAGCCGCAGCGCTCGCCAGACGGTCTGCCGCATCCAGCAGCTGCTGAGCGTCCAGCGCTTCGAAAGCATGACGCAACAGCTTGAAATACTCGGGACCATGACCTGACAAGTGGGCATGCCACCGCAGTTCAGCCAATTGCTCATTCGGCAGACTGTCAGGATCGAACTGTGCTGCCAGGGCCCGTGACTGTTCGGGCACACTGGCTGACGCGATCAGCTCCGGTAGCCGTTCGATGAAACCTTCAATATGCTGCATCAGTTCCTGAGCCGTGCACGCAGGCGACTGCGCGCCGAACAGCAGTCCGGTGCGGCCGGCGATCTGTCGTATGCCGCTGAATACCGCATAACCGAGTTGCAGCTCGACCCGCAGGCGCTGATAGAACGGCCCCTGCATCAGATGCCCGAGCATGCGCCACGCCGCTTCGCTGGCGATGGACGCGTCCGGCGCCGGACAGAACACCAGCACCGCATCCTCGGCTGATCCCGACCCGTGTACTGACCAGTGCTGACCCGGCGTGGCCGGTGGAAACGGAACAGGCGTTTCCAGAGCAAGGCCGGGCGTCAGGCTCAGCGCAGCGTTTACCGCGCTTTCATTGGCTGGCGACAGACCGACTGCAAGCGCAGTCCAGCGGGCGGTTTCCCAGACGGGTTGCGGGCGGCCGACGTCGGGCGGAGTCCCCTCGTCGAGAACGGCATCTGGCAATGCGGCCAGAAGCTGGCGAATGGGAATGGGCGGGACATCGTTGTCCGCCTGGGCGTCTTGACCGATTCCAGTCATGTCCGCACGCCGCAGAGTGCGCATCGCATGTTCGACGACCAGCGCCATTGATCGCTGGACGCCCGCCAGCCTCAGTTGCCAGTAGCGGCCATGCGCAGTGAGTGCCAGGTTGATACCCGCTTGCCGGGCGTCGTCGATCATGCCTCGCAGCAGGTCCTGTAACCGTCGCAACAAGGCTGGCTGAGCCGAATGCAATTCCCAGCGCAGGAATAGGGCCGCTTCAGTGCCTGGCTCTGGCGCCGCTTGCAGAAAAGGATTGGGCGCCGGGAGGTGCCATTCGGGAGGCTGGGCCAGGAGGTGCGGCATCGTCCGGGGTTCGAGCAGCGATTCTGGCGACAACCGCGTCAGCAGAGTGGTCAGGGCCGCTGCGCCGCCTTCGCTCAGACCGGCTGGAAGATTCCGACACCAGCGATGCGCCAGCTCCAGCGCGCCGCAGGTCTGCAGACGCAGTTGCTGCATGTCGTTGTATTCGTCGACCCGTTCGGGCCAGTGCGCCTTGAAAAACGTCAGCCAGCTGAAGAACAGCGCGGCGATGGTGTCTTGCCGGGCTGAATCGGCACCTTGGAATTCGACGTCGAGCAATAACTGGCCGTTGAATTGATAAAGGGGCGCGGCCTTTAGCGAACCGGCGAGGCCCTGGTGTTGCAACTCGGCGATCAAGCCGCCGGGTTTGGACGAGGACAGCCAGTGGCATAGGAAGGCTATTGCTTCGTCTGATTTTTCAGGCAATTGTTCGCAGGCGAAGAGTATGTGTTGCCGAGTCTTATCGCTGTAGGAGCCAGCTTGCTGGCGATTATCAAAACCCAACACAGGAGGCGCCGCCTGCGCCACTTTTTCCCCTATCCGAAACACCCCGCCATGCGCTATCGCCAGCGCCCGCAGCTCATCCAGCGACTGCGGCCCGCTCAGGCACAAGGTCAATTGCCCCGCTTGATAGAAGGTCGCGTAGTAATCCTTGAGCGCCTGCTGAAAGGCAGGGTTGGGCACCGCCAGGCTATAGCGGTTGCCGGCATGGAAACCACGAAGCGGGTGCTGTGCATCGAGTCGGGCGAGCAAGGCGGATTGATGGCGCGCTTCAGCGTCCCGGCTCCAGGCGATGAACTCCGCATGCAGCACTTCCCGCTCGCGGCGCTGCTCGTCCGGGTCCATGCGTGGATAAGCGAGCATGTCGCACAGCCGCTCCACGCCACCGGCCAATGCAGCGGCCGGTAGCTCGAAGAAGTAATCCGTGGTGCGTTCCCGGGTGCTGGCGTTGATTTGCCCGCCGTAGCCCTGCACATAGCGCATCAGATTCTGCTCGGCCGCGAAGCGCTCCGTGCCGAGAAAGAACAGGTGCTCCAGAAAGTGGGCGAGGCCCGGCCAGCGGGAAGGAGCGTCATGGCTGCCTGCCGCTACCCGCAACGAGGCCGCGCTGCGCTTGAGCCGGACCGCGCTGCACAGCACGACGTTCAGGCCATTGCTCAGGACAAGCCGTTCGATTTCAGGGACGTTCAAGGCAGGCATGGCCGCTTCCACTAAAGCACTCGATAACAGAGCGCCATGCTAGCGGATAACGCTCGCCGACCGTAAGCGATCAGGGCTTGCCCAGCGCTGTGTACAGCTCGGGACGCCGGTCGCCGAAGTAAGTATTGATAGCTCTGGAGGCGCGGACTCGCTCAGGCTCCAGCGTCGCGATCAGCAGGGTTTCGCTCCGCTCGGCCATGGCTGCCAGGCTGCCGTCCGGCGCGCACATGCTGCTCAGTCCGCAGTAATGGATATCGCCTTCGCTGCCGCAATAATTGGCGTAAACCAGATAACTCTGATTCTCGAAGGCCCGCGCCCGTACCGTGACTTCGCAGACGAAATCATAGGGCGCCATGTTGGCGGTCGGCACCAAAATCAGGTCGGCTCCGGCCAGCGCCAGTCGCCGGGCGTTCTCGGGAAATTCCACGTCGTAGCAGATCAATAGGCCCAGTCGCCAGCCATTCAGCTCGACGATGGGAAACTCATCGCTGCCGGGGACGAACATGGCCTTGTCCAGTTCGCCGAACAGATGGGTCTTGCGGTAGTTGCACAGGCTATGGCCCTTGGCATCGATCAGTTGCACGGCGTTGTAGATCTGGTCATCGATGCTGCGCTCCGGGTATCCGTAGAGGATCGCGATGCCGGCGCTCTGGGCGATGGCGGCCACCTGGGCTGCCGCCATGCCGTCGCGCGCCTGAGCCAGCCGGTTCACCGCCTCGCTGCCGATGTTGTAGCCGGTGAGAAACATCTCCGGGCACACCAGCAGCTGCGCGCCGTCGAGCGCCGCCGCCCTGGCCTGGCGCTCCAGCCGGGTCAGATTGCCGTCGATGTCCAGGGGCAGCGGCGGACATTGGTAAAGTGCAACGCGCATGAAGGTTTCCTTGTCAGTCGGCCAGGGCGATCGGGCCGATATCGTTGAACACATCGCCCGGACCCGGATTGTCGGCGTGAGTCTTGCCGCCAAAATGGGTCATGATGCCCCAGACCGCGTTCAGCGACGTCTGCACCGCGCCTTCCACCCAGGCCGGCGTCCAGGACACATCGTCGCCGGCGATGAACATGCCCCGCTGTTCGGCAGGCATATCCTGTTGCATGAAGTGCGCGTACATCCGCTGGTTGTAGCGGTAATGGCCGGGCAGGGCGCCTTTGAACGCGCCGAGGAAATGCGGATCGGCCTCCCAGGAGATGGTGATCGGGTCACCGATGATCCGCGCGGCGATATCGACTTTAGGGTAGATCTTCTTCAGCGCGTCCAGCGCGAGCTTCACGCGTTTGTCGACGGGCTGCGGGAGCATCTTCAGCGCATCGCTCATCCACGAGTACGACAGACAGATGACGCCCGGCTTGTCATCGCCGTTGTCGAACAGATAAGTGCTGCGGGTCAGGCGGTCAGTGAGCGTCATGCTCATCAGATCACGTCCGGTTTCCGGGTCCTTGTCCTTCCAGAAGGGGCGGTCGACCATCACGAAGGTTTTCGAGGACTGCATGTAGCGAGTGCGATCCAGCGCCATCCACATCTTCTGCGAGAACAGCGATTCCTCGCATTCGATCTGCGTGGTCAGCAGCCAGCTCTGGCAGGTGGTCAGCACCGCCGAATAATGGCGGGTATCACCCCAGTTGTCGGTCACGGCCAGGCTGCCATCCGCCGCCCGGGCGATGCGCTTGACGCCAGGACGAGGCGCGCCGCGGTGCAGCGAGGCCAGACTGGTGCCTTCAGGCCAGTGAGCGCATCGGTCCGGCACGTGGTTCCACAGGCCCGTCGGCACTTGCTGGACGCCGCCGACGATCAGATGCTGATGTTCATCGCAGTTGGTCATCACCACGCGAAAGATTTCCAGCATCGAGTTGGGGAAATCCGAATCCCAGCCGCCGGTGCCGAAACCTACTTGGCCGAAGACTTCGCGGTGAAAGAACGACAGCTTGGCGAAGGCCTTGGAGGTGGCGACGAAATCATAGAAAGTGCGGTCGTCCCATAGCGGCACCAGCGTGTTCCACAGCTCCTTGAGGCGTGGGACGTCGCGATCGCGGATGGCCTGCTGTATGTCGGAGAATTGCGCGCCAGTCTCCAGCGCGTCCGCCCAGGCATTGGCCACGTCCTGAAACAGCTCCGGCAGATCCGAAAGCATCTGGGCGTAATGGGTGGTGCCTTCCAGGTCGATGACCGTGCTGCCGGATGCCGCCGTCAGCGGATTGGGAAAAGGTCGCGACTCAAGGCCCAGCTTGTCGACATAGTGAAAAAACGCGGTCGACGAAACCGGAAAGCGCATGCCGCCCAGTTCGGCAATGATGCCTTTAGCGCCCTCGA
Organism: Pseudomonas sp. JDS28PS106; assembly: GCF_036706555.1. NCBI lineage: Bacteria > Pseudomonadati > Pseudomonadota > Gammaproteobacteria > Pseudomonadales > Pseudomonadaceae > Pseudomonas > Pseudomonas sp. JDS28PS106. Next base: position 373,679 of record NZ_JBAJGT010000004.1, read on the forward strand.
ATTCCTGAGAGCGCAAACGCCCCCCCATCTTCGACGCCTCGTACACCACAGGCTTGAGGCCCAGCTTCATCAGTTCGTACGCGGCCACCAGTCCGGCAATGCCCGCGCCGATGATCGCGACTTCACTGCCGTGATTTTCCTTGGGGATGCTGCCGAGTCCCGCCGGATGCTCGATCCAGTCATCGAAGGGAAACGGGAAATCTGGACCGAAAATGGTGACCGGCTTCTTGCCGTTTGCGGGGTGACGATTCGTCTTCATGACAGGACCTTGCTGACCACTGCGAAAGCAACAGTCTAGTGAAGGGCAGCGCCGTTAATAAGACGAAATATGTCGTCGGTCTGACCTGTCTCGCTGCAAAGTGACGAACTTTAACTACATTCTGTAGTTTGCCGCTAAACCGGCTGCCCGCGATCAATCTTGTTGCTGAGGATGATTGAAGTGGTGGTCTTCTCGACGCCATCGACGCTGCCGATCAAATCCAGCAGGTCGTCCAGTTGCTCCGGCGAATCGGTCCGCAACCAGGCAACGTAATCGAACTCACCACTGACCGCGCACAGTTGCTGCACTTGCGGCAGCACGCTCAGCCGGCGAAGTACCTCTTTGCCCGAGCGGGGTTGCACGGTAATGCCGACGTAAGCCTGCAATCCGCCGCCGACCACCCTCTGACTGAGCCGCACGCCATAACCGGTAATGATTTTGCTGCTCTCAAGCCGGGCCAGACGTGACGTCACCGTGGTACGGGCGATGCCCAGTTGCCGCGCCAGCGTCGCGACGCTTTCCCGCGCATTGATTTGCAGGGCGGCAATGAGCTGGCGATCGATCTCGTCGAGCGCTGGCGGTCGCGGGTCGGACATGGCGTTCCCTCAGAATTTCCAGCGCTTGGCCGTCTTGGCCAGACGCGCTTGCAGACCGTCGAGATTATGCGCCAGTTGCACGTTCATCAGGTGATAGCCCAGCAGCTCCGGAGGCACCGGCGTTTCGGATTCCAGCGTGGTGTCGGTGGTGCGCTTCAGACGTTCGGTGGCCCCGGTCTGCAACGCGCGCGCCATGCCGATCAGCTGGCGGCGAATCTGCCGGTAATCGGCATCCATCGAGGCTTTCAGCGCGCTGCCTGCCGTCTCGTCCAGATTGGCCGGGCGAATGTTGGCGAGGATCTCCAGCGCGCTCAGACACATGCGGAAATGTCCCTGGATGGCATCCAGTTCGACCATGGAAATCTTCACTTCCTTGGAAACCGACGGCAGCAGCGAACGCAGTTGCAACATGGTGCTGTTGAGTCGCGCGGTCAGCTTGAGATGCTCATCGGCGGTCACCGGCTGCCCCTGGCTAATCCGCCCGTACACCTTGGCGCAATCTCGCAAACCGCTCGCCAGGTTATAGCGCCAGGAAAAAACGGCATACAGCGGCAACGCGAAGGAAAACGCCAGTGCCAGGGCGATCCCGATCAGGATATCCACGGTACGCCATAGCCCGTCGCTGATCGGGTTGTAGCCATGACCCGCGACGATGAACAAGGTGATTGCCGACAACAACGCGGTATAACCGCCCTTGCCAATGGCGTGGTAGGCGAAGAATCCGCACATCACCGCCATCATCGAATAGGTCAGCAACGGCATCTCCAGATAACCCTGCTGCACCACGATGAACAGCCCCAACCCCGCGCCGATCAAAGTCCCGTACGCTCGCTCCACCGACTTCTTGCCGATATTGCCGTGATGCTGCAAACCGCCGATCACGATCAACATCGTCACCGATGCCCATTCACCATGCGGCAGATTCAGGCCTGTGGTCAGCAGAATCGTCACCAGCAATCCCACCGCGATCCGCGCCGCGTGAATGTAGCGCGCATGCCGGTAACGGCGATACGGATCCAGCAGCGGACGCAGCACGGGACGAAGCCAGGAAGGAATAAAAGCGGAGCGGGAATTGGTCATGCGTTAAGAGACCGCGGAGGAGGGAAAGAAGTCCGTGATTGGATGGCGGTCGCAAGCAATAAGCCACATGCATATAGGCGTGGTGGCTTGCGTCGCACTCTGACCAGTCAGGCGACCATCCTTCATATCGGTTCCGAAACGGGAAAGCTGAGTTGCGGTTTGGCAAGGACAGGATCGTCAGGATACGCATGACCAGCAGATCCCATATCTCGTACTGCGCCCGCCGCCGGGTAATCGTACGAGACATCCTTTGTCGAGCAGATCGCTCAGATGACGGGTCGCCGTGGCCTTGGATACTTTTGCGACAGCCTGATATTGCGCCGCGCTTATCCCACCCTCGAAGCCGCGCGCTCCTCCATCCAGCAAGCGGTTCAGCACCTTGATCTGCTCGGTGGAAAGATCGTCGCTGCGGTGTGCTCGCCAGAAGCGGCTCTTGGCGATAACCTGTTCTATATGTGTCAGAGAGCGCTTGATACTGTGCAAAAGCGTCCGTAGAAACCATTCCAGCCAGCTCGTGATATCCAGCGTACCTTTCTGACTGGCTTCCAGCGCATCGTAGTAACCGGCCCGGTCTTCCAGAATACTCGCAGACATGGCGTAAAGCCGAACTGCCTGATGATCGGACTGCGCAAAAGCCAGATCGGTCAGCGCCCGGGTAATACGACCGTTGCCATCGTCGAACGGATGTAGCGTGACGAACCACAAATGCGCAATACCTGCGCGTATGAAGGGGTCAAGCTTTGAGTCATTGCGGCTACTGGCAAACCACGCCAGGAAGGCGTCGAGCTCTGGCTCCAAGGATGCGCGGGGCGGAGCTTCGAAATGCACGACTGGATTGTCCAGACGCCCGGAAACAACCTGCATTGGCTCCAGACCGCGCAGTCCGCCAATGTGAATCTGCGCGGTCAGCAGGCTGCTGATATCTGCAAACAGCCAGCAGTGCCAAGTGAAAAGACGTTGCAGGGTCAATGGCTGATCGAAACCCCGCGTGGCATCCATCATCAACTCGGCCAGTCCCTCGCTGCCAGGACTGGTTTTGCCACTGTCGGTCACACCGAGCCTGCGAGCCAGAGAGGAGCGAACCGAACTGACATTGAGCTGCTCGCCCTCGATAGCGGAGGACGTGATGATGTTCTGCAACAGCGTATCGAGTCCTTCTTCCACCCGATCATAATCGACCGCCGCGCTCGCCATGCCCAATAGACAACCTTGCATCCCGGCACATTCACGAAGAAGCGGCGCAAGCCGATCGCTGTCCCAGTGAAAGCCAGGCCAATCCGGCTGTTGCCAGATCCAGAAGGGTTCAGTCATGACGAAGACTCGGCTGTGAGCCGAATAACCAGTTTATTCGGCTCATGATGTGAGCCGATTGTGGGGCGGATTCGGCTCGTCGTCCAGAGTGGGGTAGACCAGAGTCCAGAAACGCAAAAGCCGCGCAACGCGCGGCTTTGAGGTTGGTGGGCCCACACGGACTCGAACCGTGGACCAAAGGATTATGAGTCCTCTGCTCTAACCAACTGAGCTATAGGCCCTCAGTAGGTCGCGGATTATAACGGCGGTTTCGCGGCTGTGCTATCCGAAAAGTCGGAATCGTGTGTCAGAAGAAAATTCCGGCAGAAGGCATCGGGATGCAGGGGGAGGCTGATGATGTAGCCCTGGATCTGTTCGCATCCTTCGGCGGCGAGGAATTGTCGCTGTTCGCTGTTCTCCACGCCCTCGGCGATGACGGTCAGTTGCATGCTGCGTCCCAGCGCGATGATGGCGCGGACGATGGCGGCGTCGTGGGTGTCTTCCGGCAGACCGCGTACGAAGGACTGGTCGATCTTGAGGATGTCCAGCGGCAGCCGTTTCAGGTAGCTCAGGGACGAGTAGCCGGTGCCGAAGTCGTCGATTGCCAGTTGTACGCCCAGCTTCTTGAGTCTGTGCAGCACGGCCAGCGCTTCTCCGGTCTGGCTCATGATGAAGTTTTCGGTGATTTCCAGTTGCAGGCAGCCAGGTTCGAGGCCGTTGTCGTCCAGCAGTTGCTCGATACGCGTGACCAGGTTTGGTTGACGCAGCTGGGCACCTGCCAGATTCACCGACAACGGCCCGAACGGTCGATACGTCTGGCGCCATTCGCGCATCTGACGGCAGGCGCTTTCCAGCACCCAGTCGCCGATCTGCAGGATCGTGCCGTTCTCTTCGGCCAGCGAGATGAAGTGTTCGGGCGGCACTTCGCCAAAAATCGGGTGGCTCCAGCGGATCAACGCTTCCGCGCCGACCAGTTGGTTGGTCAGCACGCTTATTTTGGGCTGGAAGGACAAGCTCAGTTCATTACGCTCCAGTGCGCGCCTCAGTTCCTGTTCCAGCGCAATGCGCTCGCTGGCCTGGGAGGTGAGGTCGCGGGTGTAGCTTTCGATCCGGTTGCGGCCCTTGGCCTTGGAGCGGTACATGGCGGCATCGGCATTCTTGACCAGTGTCGCGACGTCCGTGCCATCGGTAGGGAAGAGGCTGCTGCCGATACTCGCGCTCATGTAGAACTCATGTTCTCCCGCCTGGAAGGGAGCGGTGAAACAGCCGAGCAGCTTGTTGGCGATGGTTTCGGCGTCGCCAGGCTGGGAAAGGCCGGGCAGGAGCACGATGAATTCGTCGCCCCCCAGTCGCGCCACGGTGTCGATGTCGCGCAGGTTCTCTTTGAGACGCTGAGCGATGCCTTTGAGCAGCAGGTCGCCGACCGGGTGGCCGAGGCTGTCATTGATGTGCTTGAACCGGTCCAGGTCGAGAAACAGCACGGCGCCCAAGCTTCCGGATTCAGCGCTGTGCACCAGCGCTGCCTGCAAGCGGCTTTCGAACAGGGTTCGGTTTGGAAGGCCGGTCAAGGGGTCGTGGTGGGCCTGATAATCCAGCCGTGCCTGAGCGTGCTTGAGGCTGGAAATGTCGGCAAATACCGCGACGAAATGAGTAATGGACTGGTCTTTGCTGCGCACAGCGCTGATGGTCAGCCAACTGGGATACAGCTCGCCGTTCTTGCGACGATTGCAGATTTCGCCTTGCCAGTGGCCCTCGGCGGTCAGCTGGTACCACATGGCCGCGTAAAACGCGCTGTCGTGCTGGCCTGAGGCGAGCAGGCGCGGCGTCAGGCCGATGGCTTCCTGCTCGCCGTAGCCGGTGATCTCGGTGAAGGCTCGGTTCACAGCATTGATACGCTGCGACGTATCGGTGATCAGCACGCCCTCGGCGGTACTTTCGAATACCGTTGCGGCCAGATGCAGCTTCTCCTGCATCTGCTGGCGTTCGGTGATGTCTCTGGTGATGGTGAGAATGCAGTCCTCGCCGGCAATCAGTACCGGGTGAGCGGACAGCTCACACACCCGCAGATGGCCATCCGCCGCGCGGATGTGCATGCGGAAATCCTTGACGAAGCCATGCAGTCTGAGTTGTTCGAGCAACTGTTCACGCTCGCCCGGATACGCCCAGAGCTTGAGCTCGACCGTCGAGCGATCGCGGCATTGGCGCTCGCTGTAGCCGGTCAGCCGGGTGAAACCCTCGTTGACCTCGACCACCATGCCGTCCTGTTCGCGGGTGATAGCCATACCATCGGGGGACGCATGGAAAGCCTTGGCGAATTTTTCCTCGGAAAGCTGCAGCTGCTGCTGCGCCTGTTTGAGCGGCGTGATGTCACGCACGATCACCAGAACGGCGGGGGTTGAGCTGAAATCGAAAGGCTCCGCCGACAGCAGGCCGGAAAAGGTACGACCGTCCTTGCGACGCATCGGCATTTCCAGGTTGCGAATGTTGCCTTTCTGCAAGCGCTCGATCAGCACAGGTCCTACGCCGGGTACGGCCCACAGATTGAGCTGTGCGGGGGTCTTGCCGACCGCTTCTTCGGCGCTCAGGCCGGTCAGTTCGGTAAAGGCCCGGTTGGCATCCAGAATGGATCCGTCCGACAGGCGAGCGATCATCATGATGTCCGGGCACTGGGCGAACACTGATGCAAACCTGCCTTCGGAGAGACGTAACGCTTCTTCTGCCAACTGGCTGTCACTGATTTCGATCATTAATCCACGCATAAGTGGCTCACGTCCGTGCTGTCTCAGGCTGTCGATCTAGCGGAGCGGCGACGTCTCATGACCCGGCGGGGTCGTAGCGACGCCGGAGCGTTACCGCGTTGATTATGTGGAGACGACTTCACGTCTCCTGAATGCACGATGCTGTGCCATGACTCAGGCGGAGGTTTTCTTTCAGGAACGACACATAGTTGTAGGCCAGATTGCCGGGGTTTGCCTTCCCGGCGACGACTGACCGGTCCGGCCATGAGGCGAGGGGCTTACGGCTGCCTTTCCGTTATTCATTTCGCCGCTCGCGCGCTGAATCCGCCTTTGGCATGTCAATTGGCCGCCTGTTCAATATAGTCGGGGTTCGGCAAATGAGAGGAGGTTTTGCGACAGGGTAGGAAATATTTATCTGTTCGGCTTTCGAGACAACAAAACCCGGGCCCTAGAAACGCAAAACCCCCGGCGGGCCGGGGGTTCTGGTATCAGGTGCGCTTACTCGTCGAGGAACGAGCGCAGATGCTCGCTTCTGGTCGGGTGACGCAGCTTGCGTAGCGCCTTGGCCTCGATCTGACGGATCCGCTCGCGGGTGACGTCGAACTGCTTGCCGACTTCCTCCAGCGTGTGGTCGGTGTTCATATCGATACCGAAACGCATGCGAAGCACCTTCGCTTCCCGAGCGGTCAGGCCCGAGAGTACTTCGCGGGTCGCTTCCTTGAGACTCTCGACGGTCGCCACATCAATTGGCGACTGCATGGTCGAGTCTTCGATAAAGTCCCCCAGATGCGAATCTTCGTCGTCACCGATCGGGGTTTCCATGGAGATCGGCTCTTTGGCGATCTTCAGGACCTTGCGTATCTTGTCCTCAGGCATCTCCATGCGCTCGCCCAACTCCTCGGGAGTAGGCTCACGACCCATTTCCTGCAGCATCTGGCGGGAAATACGGTTCAGCTTGTTGATCGTCTCGATCATGTGTACCGGAATACGGATGGTGCGTGCCTGGTCGGCGATCGAGCGAGTGATCGCCTGACGAATCCACCAGGTGGCATAGGTCGAGAACTTGTAGCCGCGACGGTATTCGAACTTGTCCACCGCCTTCATCAGACCGATGTTGCCTTCCTGGATCAGATCGAGGAATTGCAGACCGCGGTTGGTGTATTTCTTGGCAATCGAGATCACCAGACGCAAGTTCGCTTCGACCATCTCTTTCTTGGCGCGGCGGGCTTTCGCCTCACCGATCGACATGCGACGGTTGATGTCCTTGATCTCGGCGACGGTCAGGCCGGTTTCTTCTTCGAGCGCGGTCAGCTTCTGCTGGCAACGCTGGATATCGGGTTGCAGGCGGCCGATCGCTTCAGCGTACTTGGCCTTGCCTTTGGCCAGTGCATCGGTCCAGCTCTGGTCAACTTCGTTGCCAGGGAACTGGCGCAGGAAGTCGGCGCGTGGCATGCGGGCGTCACGGACGCACAGCTGCATGATGGCGCGTTCCTGAGCGCGGAGACGATCCAGTGCGCTACGAACGCGCTCGACCAGGCCTTCGAACTGCTTGGGCACCAGCTTGATCGGCATGAACAGCTCGGCGAGGGCAACCATCTCGGCAATGGAATGCTTGTCGTCGCGACCGTACTTCTTGAGTGCCTTGCGAGTGATTTCCATCTGCTCGGCAACGGCGCCGAAGCGCTGCTGGGCCACGACCGGGTCCGGACCGCTTTCAGTTTCTTCCTCGTCATCGGAATCGCCGGATTCGTCTTCGTCGTCCTCGTCTTCCTCGGCCTTGGCGGTCTTCGGATCAACTGGAGGCGGGACTTCCGCAGGCGGCGCAATGCCGTCGTCGGGATCGATGTAGCCGCTCAGAACGTCGGACAGGCGGCCACCTTCGGTGGTGACGCGCTCGTATTCGGAGAGGATGTGCTCGACCGTGCCCGGGAAGTGCGCGATCGCGCTCATTACTTCGCGGATGCCTTCTTCGATACGCTTGGCGATTTCGATCTCGCCTTCGCGGGTCAGAAGCTCTACGGTACCCATCTCCCGCATGTACATGCGAACGGGATCGGTGGTGCGTCCGATGTCGGTTTCAACCGCAGCCAATGCCGCCGCCGCTTCTTCTGCGGCTGCCTCATCGGTATCGGCATCGGCCAGCATCAGGGCGTCTGCATCCGGAGCACTCTCGTGTACCGGGATCCCCATGTCGTTGATCATGCGGATAATGTCTTCCACCTGCTCCGGATCTGAAATATCCTCAGGCAGGTGGTCGTTGACCTCTGCGTAAGTCAGATACTTCTGCTCACGGCCCAGAGTGATCAACTCTTTAATACGAGACTGCTGTTGCGCTTTTCCGGACATAACACCCTATCCACTGAAGGTCTTGGCGGGCAAAAAACAAGCCGAGGATTATACCCGAGCTAGGACCTCACGCGCCAGTTGAGGTCGGGTTTTGTGCAGAAACATCGCGATTGAGCAGTTTGAGCAGCAGAGCTTTCTCTTCTGCCGACAGACCCGTTTGACGTTCCTTGCTGATCAATTGATCCAGGCTTCGCTCGCGTTGGCTCGCCGATAACCTAGTTATAGTGTCGAAAAACTGTTGTTCAAGGTTGTCGGCCTCGATCAACCATTCCTTTTCCGCCAGTGCGCGCAGCAGACGACCCTGTTCGGTGCCATGCCAACGCGCTATCAACTGTAACGACCGAAGGTTCGGATTCTTTTGCCGCGCTTCGATCAATGCCACCAGCAATTGCGCTTGAGCATGGTCTTCTGCGGCGAAGTGGCTTGCATTTTCGACTTTTTCAGCCAACTCCGGGTGATGCAGCAAAGTGCGCAGCGCCGCTTGCATCGGCGGTTCGACTGCGGTCGGAACGCGTGGCGCGCGAGGTTCGAAGTCCTGACGCTTGCCTTTTTTGTCCCAGGGCTTCTTGTCCCATTTTTTCTGATTCGGACCGCCGGCTTTCTTGGGCGCCCATTCCTGCTGCGTTTCGTAACCGCCCGGTTGCTGATAATCGGCAAAATCAGGCATCGCGTCGTAGTCGACGTACGGATCGTAGCTGGGCGGCGCCTCGCTGGGCGCGCTCTGCACCAGTTGATTGACCGCCTCGCCGGTCAGGCCGGTGATTTCGCTCAGGCGCTGGCGCATTAGGGTCCGCAGGTTGGCGCCCGGCACCTTGTCGATCAACGGAGCGGCCAGCGTTGCAAGATGAGCCTTGCCTTCGAGCGACCGCGGATCGGCCTCGCGGGTCAACTGCTCGAAGAAATAGTCCGCCAGCGGCTGAGCATGCTGATTGATGCGGGCCTTGAAGGCGTCTGTACCTTCAGAGCGGACCAGAGTGTCCGGGTCTTCGCCTTCCGGCAGAAACAGAAAGCGCGCCCGCCGTCCGTCCTGCAGGCTGGAGAGCGTAGCTTCTAGTGCTCGCCAGGCGGCATTGCGGCCGGCCTGATCTCCGTCGAAGCAAAACAGGACACTGGGCACCACTCTGAACAGGCGTTTGAGGTGCTCTTCACTGGTCGCAGTGCCCAGCGTCGCGACAGCATTGCGCAGGCCTTGCTGGGCCAGGGCAATGACATCCATGTAGCCCTCGACGACGATGATTTCGTCGAGGTTACGGTTGTACTTGCGGGCTTCGAACAGCCCGTACAGTTCCTGACCCTTGTGGAAAACCGGCGTTTCCGGAGAGTTCAGGTACTTGGGCTTGTCGTCGCCCAGCACCCGGCCGCCAAAAGCGATGACGCGACCGCGCGAATCGCGGATGGGAAACATGACCCGATCCCGAAAGCGATCATAGCGCTTGCCGGTTTCAGCGTTCTCGATCAGCAGGCCGGCATCGATCATGACCTTCTGCTGAAGCGTGTCGCTGCTCAGATGCTTGTAGAGGTTGTCCCAGCCGGGTGGAGCAAAGCCAAGCCCGAAGTCGCGGGCGATCTCGCCGGACAAGCCCCGGCCCTTGAGGTAATCCACCGCAGCCTTGCGAGCGGGATGGCTTCTCAATGCCTGACGGTAAAAGTCCGCCGCAGCGGTCAATAGCGGGTAAAGCGGTGAGTCGGTCGGTTGACGAGGCTTCTGACCCTTGGAGCTCTGTTCGCGGGGCACTTCCATGCCCGCCGCCTTGGCGAGGTCCTCGACGGCCTGGGGGAAATCCAGGTTGTCGTGGTCCATGATGAAGCCAAGCGCGTTGCCGCCCGCGCCGCAGCCGAAGCAGTAATAGAACTGCTTGTCGGGGCTGACACTGAAGGACGGTGTCTTCTCTTTGTGGAACGGACAGCAGGCGGTGAAGTTCTTGCCCGCTTTCTTGAGCTGCACGCGCGAACTGACCACATCTACAATGTCGGTCCGGTTCAGCAGGTCATCGATAAAGCTTTGGGGAATCAGCCCGGCCATGGCGTTCTCGTCGTCAGGCGTATCGCAAAAATATCGTGGAGACTGTACGAGCCTCGTGCCGGTCTGTCAGCCGTCTTTTGCGCGGACGTAACGGCATGCATCGATGCGCACGGATATAAGGACGCAATCGTCGATCAGGCAATGGCTTCGTGGAAACAGGCGAGCGGCGTCGCGAGGGGGACGCTGCCTTGGCTGAGCTTCTCGCGAAGTCATCAAGGCATACTCGTCTTGCTCATCGATCGAAAAATCTCGTCCGGGCGGACGCGATCGACGGCGCCTGAGAGCAGGCAATCAAGCGTGATGCTGTAACTGTAACTGTAACTGTAACTGCAACTGCAACTGCCGACAGCCCGGCTGTAGGCCGGGCAAGGCAGAAGCTTGCGACGTCAGTCTGTAATCAGTACAGACGAACGGCGCGGCGCTGTTCGCGCTGAACTTTCTTGGCGTGACGCTTAACAGCAGCGGCTGCCTTGCGCTTACGCTCGGAAGTCGGCTTCTCGTAAAATTCGCGGCTACGAACTTCAGCCAGAACACCGGCTTTTTCGCAGGAGCGCTTGAAACGACGCAGAGCTACGTCGAAGGGTTCGTTCTCTTTAACTTTGACGGCTGGCATCCAGAGCTACCTTCATTCATTACCGGGGTCGACGCTTCAGGCAGACATTGCACAAAAGTACGTCGGTTTTTAAGGGTTGCGGATGTTAACCCCTCGCCGAGAGGAATGCAAAGCCTCTGATCGAAAACCGCTGGTCGGCGCCTTGGTCGAGGACTATCATGCGCGCCTTCAAATCTGCCCCCCACAAGGCGCAAACCCATGTTAGTACTGGGATTAGAAACTTCCTGCGACGAAACCGGCGTCGCACTCTACGACAGCGAACGCGGCCTGCTGGCCGATGCGCTGTTCAGCCAGATCGACCTGCACCGGGTCTACGGCGGCGTCGTTCCGGAACTCGCCTCGCGCGATCACGTCAAGCGCATGCTGCCCTTGATCCGCCAGACGCTGGCGGAAGCGGACTGCGTCGCCACCGATATCGACGCCATCGCGTACACGGCAGGTCCGGGTCTGGTCGGCGCATTGCTGGTCGGCGCTTCCTGCGCCCAGGCGCTGGCATTCGCGTGGGACATTCCCGCGCTAGGCGTTCATCACATGGAAGGGCATCTGCTGGCACCGATGCTCGAAGAGCAGCCACCGCAGTTCCCGTTCGTCGCTTTGCTGGTTTCCGGCGGCCATACGCAGTTGGTGCGGGTCGATGGCATCGGCCGTTATGAGCTGCTCGGCGAGACGCTGGACGACGCCGCCGGCGAAGCATTCGACAAGACCGCCAAGATGATGGGGCTGCAATATCCCGGCGGCCCGGAAATTTCCCGCCTGGCGACTCAGGGTGTAGCCGGTCGATTCGTGTTTCCACGTCCGATGACCGATCGCCCTGGCCTGGACTTCAGCTTCAGCGGTCTGAAAACCTTCGCGCTCAACACCTGGCAGCAGTGCCAGAGCACTGGGGACGACAGTGACCAGACCCGTTGCGACATCGCTCTGGCCTTCCAGCAGGCGGTCGTGGAGACTCTGACCATCAAGTGCAAGCGTGCGCTCAAGCAGACCGGCCTCAAGAGCCTGGTGATCGCGGGCGGCGTCAGCGCGAACAAGGCACTGCGTTCGTCGCTGGAAACCATGCTTGGCGAGTTGCGAGGTAATGTCTATTACGCGCGTCCGCAGTTCTGCACCGACAACGGCGCAATGATCGCTTTCGCCGGTTGCCAGCGTCTGCAGGCAGGACAAAAGGAAGATCTGGCGATCAGCGTTCAGGCACGCTGGCCGATGGAGCAACTGCCGGCCATCTAGGTAGTTCGCAAAGCGTTGTCAGAAATGCCGTTCGCGCCCGGCGAGCAGGTCGCGTAGATTGCCTCGGTGGCGCCAGACGATCAGCAGAGTCAGGACGGTCATGGGCAGCAAGGCGCGAGGTTCCTGCCAGGCCAGCAGCGGCAGGGTCAGCGGCGTGGCGATCAGCGCGGCCAGTGAGCTGGTGCGGGTCAGGTAGAAGGTGAGCAGCCAGATCATGACCGCCAGGGCAGCGGCCGGCGGATAGAGGCCCACAAGCATGCCGGCGGCGGTGGCGACACCTTTGCCACCCTTGAACCGAAAATACAGCGGAAACATGTGGCCTACTACCGCGCAGACGCCAATCCAGGCTTGTTGCATGGGACCCAGGCCGCAGGCGCTGGCAAGCAGCACCGGCAGCAGACCTTTGCACAGATCGCCCAGCAAGGTCAGCACCGCCAGTTTCTTGCCGGCCAGACGCAGCATGTTGGTCGCGCCCGCATTGCCCGAGCCGCTGATACGTGGGTCCGGGCTGCCGGTCAGACGGCTGAGCAGGATGGCGAAGGAGACGGAGCCGAGCAGGTAGGCGAGAGCCGCCAGTGACCAAAACATGCGAACCATTCCGGGCGAGGTTGCCCTGATTCTAACGGCGCATCGCGCCCTTGTCGTGCAGTGGAGAGTGGGGCTTGGACAGAGTTTTCATCGACGGACTGGAAGTCGATACGGTGATCGGCGCCTATGACTGGGAGCGCGGTATTCGTCAGTGCCTGCGCCTGGACCTGGTTTTCGCCTGGGACAACCGACCGGCTGCCGCTGGCGATGATCTGAGCAAGGCGCTGGATTACGCCAGTGTGTCGACCCGGGTGCAGGCCTTTGCCGAGCAGGCGCAGTTCCAGTTGGTGGAAACCTTCGCCGAGCGTCTTGCCGAGGTGTTGATGAACGAATTCGGAATCACCTGGCTGCGTTTGAAGGTGACCAAGCCAGGCGCGGTTCCTGCCGCTGCAGGCGTGGGCGTGGAGATCGAGCGCGGATGTCGCTGACCCGGATTTTCCTGGGGCTCGGGAGCAATATCGAGCGCGAAAAGCACCTCCATGCGGGGCTCGACGCGCTGGATTCTTTCCTGAGTGACCTGAGCTGCTCGCCGGTTTTCGAGAGTCAGCCAGTGGGTATCAAAAGTGGGCCATTCTTCAATCTGGTAGTGTCGGCGCTGACCGACCTGCCTCTGATGGAGCTGGATCGACGCCTCAAGTTCATCGAGGCCGACAACGGGCGTTACGCGCCGGATCGCAAAGGGCTGCCACTGGATATCGATGTGCTTCTGTATGGAGAGCAGGTCGGCAGCTTTGACGGCCTCGTCCTGCCGCGCGCCGAAATTCTCAAGAATGCATTCGTGCTGTGGCCGCTGTCGCTCATTGCCCCGGATCGTCCGCATCCCGGCGTGGGCATAGCGTTCGACCGGTTATGGGCCGATACGAAGATCGACCAGCAGCTCTGGCCCGTGCCGTTCGAATGGCGGGGCCTGCCGTTGACGCCGCCGGAGTTGCTGGCAGATCGCGGATGAATCCGCTCCTGCAGATCGCGCAAATCCCGTAGGAGCCAGCTTGCTGGCGATGAAGGAAGAGGCGGTGTGTCTGAAACACCGCGCTGTCCGTTTTGCTGCCGCTTCGCGGCAGATCGCGAGCAAGCTCGCTCCTACAGGATTTGCACGCGCTGTAGGAGCCAGCTTGCTGGCGATGAAGGAAGACGCGGTGTGTCTGAAACACCGCGCTGTCCGTTTTGCTGCCGCTTCGCGGCAGATCGCGAGCAAGCTCGCTCCTACAGGATTTGCACGCGCTGTAGGAGCCAGCTTGCTGGCGATGAAGGAAGACGCGGGTGTGTCTGAAACACCGCGCGGTCCGCTTTGCTGCCGCTTTGCGGCAGATCGCGGATGAACCCGCTCCTACGGGTTTTGGGCGACGATCAGCCGTTATACTCGGCCTTGTAGATTTTCAGCGCATCCAGCCGGGCGTGTTTCAGTGCGTCTCCGAGCTGCTGACCTTTCAACCCTTTTTCCAGCAAAGGCTGAACCGATACGGCTCGTGCCGCTTGCGCCGCGCCCCGTAGATAGTCGGCTTGTGGATAATCACGCTGTTCGAAGCCATGACGTCCGCGCGCATCCATTTCGCAGACGGCGATGAATTCTTCAAACCGCTGGGGTCTGCGGTATACGTCGAAGCTTTGCAGCAAGTCCAGAACGGTCGAAGGCTTGAGTTCCAGCGCCCGGTGTCCATGGGTGTGGTATTTGCCCGCCAGCAGGGCCAGTTCCTGGCAGTCCCGAGGGACGCGGAAGCGCTCGTTGACCACTTTGATCAAGCGCTGGCCGGTATGCTCGTGGGCAATGTGGCGAGGCCACTCGGATTCAGGCGTCAGTCCTTTGCCCAGATCGTGCAGCAGACACGCCCAGCGTACGGTGAGCGGGTGTTTGTGAATGGCCGACTGTTCCAGCACGCTGAGCACATGGACACCGGTGTCTACTTCAGGATGATGGGCCGGTGGCTGGGGAACGCCGAACAGCGCTTCGACTTCAGGCAATATCTCCTTGAGCGCGCCGCATTCATGCAGGACCTCAATGAACACCTGCGGTTGGGCTTCCATCAGGGCGCGGGAGATTTCCTTCCAGCTTCGCTCGGGTGTCAGGGCCTGCAACTCACCTGATTCGCTCAGCTGTCGCATCAGCTTCAGCGTCTCGGGTGCCACCTTGAACCCCAGCGGTGCATAACGCGCCGCGAAGCGCGCTACCCGCAGTACCCGCAGTGGATCTTCGGCGAAAGCGGGCGAAACGTGCCGTAACCAGCGCGTTTCCAGATCCCGCTGGCCGTCATAAGGGTCGATGACATTGCCTTGCATGTCCTCGGCCATTGCATTGATGGTCAGATCGCGGCGAATCAGATCCTGCTCCAGCGTGACGTCCGGACTGGCATGGAACACAAAGCCGCCATAGCCAACCCCGCTCTTGCGCTCGGTTCGCGCCAGAGCATATTCCTCGCCCGTGAGCGGATGCAGGAAAACCGGAAAGTCGGTGCCGACCGGCCGATAGCCTTTGATCAGCATCTCATCGGCGCTCGCGCCGACTACCACCCAGTCGATGTCGGTCACCGGCTGTCCGAGCAGACGATCCCGAACCGCTCCGCCGACTTTGTAAATCTGCATAAAAAACCTCCGTAAGCACGACAGGATAAACCTTGTCTCGCCCTTACGGAGGTTAAAACTGCCCTTGACGTGAAAGGCGCTAGAGATGAACGACCGCCAGGTCGAGTCGCGGATACTCGTTGCCGGTGTGCTCGCCGCGAGGCGGCACGTGATGTGTCTTCACGATCTGATCGCCTTGCAGAGTCTCCAGGTGGATATCGAAACCCCACAGACGATGCAGATGCTTGAGCACTTCGTCGGTGGAGTCGCCCAGCGGTTTGCGGTTGTGCTGTTGATGTCGCAGGGTCAGCGAACGATCGCCGCGCCGATCGATGCTGTAGATCTGCACGTTGGGTTCGCGGTTGCCCAGGTTGTACTGGGCCGCCAGGGTCTCGCGTATGGTGCGGTAGCCCGATTCGTCGTGGATTGCCGGGACGATCAGCTCTTCTTTCTGGTCGTCGTCGAGGATGCTGAACAGCTTGAGGTCCCGAATGACCTTGGGCGACAGATACTGGAGGATGAAGCTTTCGTCCTTGAAGCTGGTCATGGCGAATTTGACGGCCGTCAGCCAGTCGGTTCCCGCAATGTCCGGGAACCAGCGCCGGTCTTCCTCGGTAGGATGCTCGCAGATCCGGCGAATGTCCTGGTACATGGCGAAACCCAGAGTGTACGGGTTGATGCCGCTGTAATAGGGGCTGTCGAAGCCAGGCTGGTAAATCACGCTGGTGTGCGACTGGAGGAATTCCAGCATGAACCCGTCGGTCACCAGACCTTCGTCATACAGATCGTTCATCAGGGTGTAGTGCCAGAAGGTGGCCCAGCCCTCGTTCATGACCTGGGTCTGACGCTGTGGATAAAAGTACTGCGCGATCTTGCGCACGATGCGCACGATCTCGCGCTGCCAGGGTTCGAGCAACGGCGCATGCTTCTCGATGAAGTAGAGAATGTTTTCCTGGGGTTCGGCCGGGAATCGGGCGCTGTCCTCTCTGTCGAGTTTGTCGGCGCTCTTGGGGATGGTGCGCCACAGATCGTTGATCTGCCGCTGCAGATGCTCCTCGCGGTCTTTCTGCCGCCTCCGCTCTTCTTCGGCCGAGATGGGGTAGGGGCGTTTGTAGCGGTCTACGCCGTAGTTCATCAGCGCATGGCAGGAATCGAGCAGATCTTCCACGGCATCGATGCCATGGCGTTCTTCGCACTGCATGATGTACTGCTTGGCGAAGACGAGATAATCGATGATCGAACTGGCATCGGTCCAGGTACGAAACAGGTAATTGCCCTTGAAGAAGCTGTTGTGGCCGTAACAGGCATGGGCGACCACCAGTGCCTGCATGCAGATGGTGTTTTCTTCCATCAGATAGGCGATGCAAGGGTCGGAGTTGATCACGATTTCATAGGCCAGACCCATCTGGCCTCGCGTGTAAGACTTTTCCGTGCTGAGGAAGTGTTTACCGTAGGACCAATGGTGGTAGCCGAGAGGCATCCCCACCGAGGCATAGGCGTCCATCATCTGCTCGGCCGTGATCACTTCGATCTGATTAGGATAAGTGTCCAGGGCATAGCGCTCGGCGATACGGCTGATTTCCCGGTCGTAGGCCTGGATCAGTTCAAAGGTCCACTCTGACCCCGTGGATATGGGCTGGCGTTTCTGCTCTCGAGCGGTCATGACACTAACCTTCGCTGGAAGAGTTCACGGAATACCGGGTAGATATCACCGGCCGACACCAACTGCTGTTGAGCGAACGTGTCGGCGAACTGCTCGCCGATGCGTTCGTACTCGAACCACAGCGCCTGGTGTTCGCGCGGGGTGATTTCCACATAGGTGTAGTACTGCACGAACGGCATGATCTGTTTGGTCAGGATTTCCCGGCAAATGGGCGAG
This sequence comes from Pseudomonas sp. JDS28PS106, assembly GCF_036706555.1. Lineage (NCBI taxonomy): Bacteria > Pseudomonadati > Pseudomonadota > Gammaproteobacteria > Pseudomonadales > Pseudomonadaceae > Pseudomonas > Pseudomonas sp. JDS28PS106. Next base: position 390,871 of record NZ_JBAJGT010000004.1, read on the forward strand.
TCATCGTTCCAGTTATCGCCGTCGGAAGCCTGGGCCGCATAGATGTTCCACTCATTGGCGGGATAACGCTCGGCCATAATTTCCTGCATCAGCTTCAAGGCGCTGGAAACGATGGTTCCGCCAGTCTCCCGAGAGTAGAAGAACTCTTCCTCGTCCACTTCCCTGGCGCTGGTGTGGTGGCGGATGAAGACCACTTCGATCTTGTCGTAGTTACGCTTGAGAAACAGGTACAGCAGGATGAAGAAGCGCTTGGCCACATCCTTGGTGGCTTGAGTCATGGAGCCGGACACATCCATCAGGCAGAACATGACGGCTTTGGAACTGGGATTGGGCTGCTTTACCAGCAGGTTGTATTTGAGGTCGAAGGTGTCCAGGTACGGCACGCGCCGGATTCGCGCGCGCAGCCGTTCGATTTCGCCTTCGAGCTCCTGAATGTCGCCGAAGTTGTCGGGCTCTTCGCGCTTGAGACGCTCCAGCTCGTTCAACGCCTCCTTGAGCTTGCCACGGCTGCTGCCTGAAAGGGCAATACGCCGGGCATGGGCCGAACGCAGGGTGCGGATGATGTTGATACGCGATGGATTGCCTTCGTTGCTGATTCCGGCCCGTACGGTCTTGAAGGTGTCGGTGCCGGTCAGGTTGCGCTTGACCAGATTGGGCAGTTCCAGGTCTTCGAACATGAATTCGAGAAACTCTTCCTGGGTGATCTGGAAGACGAACTCGTCCATGCCCTCGCCGGAATTGCTGGCCTTGCCGGGTCCTTTGCCTGCGCCGCCGCCCTGAGGACGTGCGATACGCTCGCCGGTAGTGAATTCCTTGTTGCCAGGATGCACGACCGTCTGTTTGCCGCCGCGGCCATGATGCAACACCGGTTCGTCGATATCCCTACCGGGAATGCTGATCTGCTCGCCATGCTCCATGTCGGTAATGGAGCGACGGCTGACGGCTTCTTCCACTGCCTTCTTGATGTGATCACGATACCTGCGCAGAAACCTCTGACGGTTTACCGTGCTCTTGTTCTTGCCGTTGAGACGTCGGTCAATCACATAGCTCATAGGCCCTCCGGGCAGCTGCAAGTAGAAAGCAGCTTCAAGCCACAGGCCGGTGACGGTCGGCACAAGGGAGCTGACCGGTCGGGCTTGTGGCCTGAAGCTTGTAGCTTACCGCTGCATTACTGCGACTTGCGTACGCGCAGATACCACTCGGAGAGTAGACGTACCTGCTTGTCGGTGTAGCCCCGTTCGACCATTCGAGTGACGAAGTCGTTATGTTTCTGCTGATCCTCTTTACTGGCTTTGGCGTTGAAGCTGATGACCGGCAACAGGTCTTCGGTGTTGGAGAACATTTTCTTCTCGATCACCACCCGCAGTTTTTCGTAGCTGAGCCAGGTCGGATTCTTGCCGTTATTGTTGGCGCGGGCCCGCAGCACGAAGTTGACGATCTCGTTGCGGAAATCCTTGGGATTGCTGATGCCCGCCGGCTTCTCGATCTTTTCCAGCTCTTCGTTCAAGGCGACACGGTTGAGAATCTCGCCGGTTTCCGGATCGCGATATTCCTGATCCTGAATCCAGAAGTCCGCATACAGCACATAGCGGTCGAAGATGTTCTGCCCGTACTCGCTGTAGGATTCCAGGTACGCAGTCTGGATTTCCTTGCCGATGAACTCGATATAGCGTGGCGCCAGGTATTCCTTGATGAAGCGCAGATAGCGCTCGCGGGTTTCCGCCGGGAACTGCTCCTGTTCGATCTGCTGCTCCAGTACATACAGCAGGTGCACCGGGTTGGCGGCAATTTCATGGGGATCGAAGTTGAATACCTTGGACAGGATCTTGAACGCAAACCGCGTGGACAGCCCGTTCATACCCTCGTCGACGCCAGCGCTGTCGCGGTACTCCTGGATCGATTTTGCCTTGGGATCGGTGTCCTTGAGGTTTTCCCCGTCATACACACGCATCTTGGAATAGATGTTCGAGTTTTCGGGCTCCTTGAGACGTGACAGCGTGGTGAACTGGGCCAGCATCTTGAGCGTGTCGGGCGCGCAGTGCGCCTTGGCCAACGAGCTGTTGAACAACAGTTTGTCGTAGATCTTGATCTCGTCGCTGACCCGCAGGCAGTACGGCACCTTCACGATATAGATACGGTCGATGAAGGCTTCGTTGTTCTTGTTGTTGCGGAAGCTATGCCATTCCGATTCGTTGGAGTGCGCCAGCAGAATCCCGGTAAAGGGAATGGCGCCCAGCCCTTCGGTACTGTTGTAGTTGCCTTCCTGGGTCGCGGTCAGCAATGGGTGAAGCACCTTGATGGGCGCCTTGAACATCTCGACGAATTCCATCAGGCCCTGGTTGGCCCGGCACAGCGCGCCCGAATAGCTGTAGGCGTCGGCGTCGTTCTGCGGGTACTCTTCGAGCTTGCGGATATCGACCTTGCCTACAAGCGCGGAAATATCCTGGTTGTTTTCATCTCCCGGCTCGGTCTTGGCGACCGCGATCTGGTTGAGGATCGAGGGATACAGCTTCACTACCTTGAACTGGCTGATGTCGCCGCCGAATTCGGCAAGACGCTTGGTGGCCCAGGGCGACATGATGGTATTCAGGTAGCGCCGGGGAATGCCAAAGTCTTCTTCGAGAATCGCACCGTCTTCGCTGGCGTTGAACAGCCCCAGCGGAGATTCGAATACCGGCGAGCCCTTGATGGCGTAGAACGGCACCTTTTCGATCAGTTGCTTGAGTTTTTCAGCCAGGGACGACTTGCCCCCGCCCACCGGACCGAGCAGATAAAGAATCTGTTTCTTCTCCTCCAGACCCTGTGCCGCGTGCCGGAAATACGAAACGATCTGGTCGATGCATTCTTCCATGCCGTGGAAGTCCGCAAAGGCCGGATAGCGACGTATCACCTTGTTGGAGAAAATCCGCGACAGCCGGGAGTTGGTGGACGTGTCCACGAGTTCCGGCTCGCCTATCGCCAGCAGAAGACGTTCCGCGGCGGAGGCGTACGCACTGCGATCCTGTTTGCAGAGCTCAAGATACTCCTGCAAGGAGAGCTCTTCTTGTCTTGTAGTTTCGAAGCGTTGTTGGAAGTGGCTAAAAATACTCATGACGTCACCTCGCTCGATACGTAGAGCCGGCGGCGGATCGTCAGTCGATGCTGGCAGCAGCTGAGTATCCAGATGCTATTTACCCCCCAGAACACCATAAAGGTAACTACCGATGACCCACGCGCCGGTGTACCGGCTCTCCCCTGATTACGGATGGCCTGTGGCTAAGGATAGTTCGGTTTCTGAAAGATAAAGGCAGGATGCGCGAGAAGTGACCTTGACCGTCTGTCACGTGAGGCGCGAGCCCGCATAACACGCGGGATCGGCCGGCATAAATATTTTTTCGGATCAGCCTTGCGCGATTTCGCCGGGATAGGTCGTACGCCAGAGCTCGAAGCCGCCGTCCATGCTGTACACCTCCGAGAACCCCTGGCCGGCGAGGTAGGCAGCGGCGCCCTGGCTGGAATTGCCGTGGTAGCAGACGACGACCAGAGGCTTGTCCAGATCGGCATTGGCGATGAAGCCAGCCACCGACTGATTATCCAGATGCAAAGAGTCAGGAATGTGACCGTTTTCGAACGTCTGCGGGTCGCGGACATCGACCAGCACAGCGCCCTGTTCGCGCAAGGCGTGGGCCTGTTGCGGCGGGATGCGTTTGAATTCGCTCATCGAAGAAACTCCAGAATGGGTTTAGCGCGCGACCGGGGCAACCGTGGAAGCGGTTACGGAGCGCGTGGAGGGATTGCCTTCGGTGTTGCAGTCGCAGCGAAGACGTTCGAGGGTGTCGAGATTGAGCAGGGTCATCGCGCCTCCCCAGACGCAGCCGCTGTCCAGTGCATAGACGCCCGGTTCGTCGCAGCGGCCTTCCAGCGCGGCCCAATGCCCGAACACGATCTTCACCGATCGCGTCTTGCGATGCTTGTGGCTGAACCAGGGCGCATAGCCGGGTGGAGCAGTGTCCAGCCCTTCCTTGGCCTTGAGGTCGAGCTTGCCGTCGCGATTGCAGAAGCGCATGCGAGTGAAATAGTTGGTGATGACCCGCAGCCGCGCAACCCCGCGCAGATCGCCGCTCCACTTGGCAGGCTCGTTGCCGTACATGTCGTTGAGGAAGGGTTCGATCAGCGCGTCGTCGCGCAATACTTCCTCGACTTCCTGCGCATGCCTCAGAGCTTTCTTCAGAGTCCACTGCGGAGGGATGCCAGCATGCACCATGGCGATATTGCGCTGAGCGTCGTAGTGCATCAGTTTCTGTCGACGTACCCAGTCGAGCAACACATCCCGGTCCGGCGCTTCAAGGATTTCGGTCAGGGTGTCGGCCTTTTTCAGGCGGTCGATCCTGCGCGACGCAGCGAGCAGGTGCAGGTCGTGGTTGCCCAGCACACAGGTCACCGCTTCACGGATGCCATAAAGGTAACGCAAGGTTTCCAGCGATTGCGGGCCGCGGTTGACCAGGTCACCCACAAGCCACAGCCGGTCACGGGCAGGGTCGAAATCGACGTGGGCAAGCAGACACTTGAGAGGCTCCAGACAACCTTGCAGGTCGCCGACTGCATACTCCGCCATCAGTGGAGAGCGCCCGGTACGGCAAGGCGGAACGGTGCGATGACGGCGTCGAAGCGTTTACCGTCGTCAGCGAGCATCTGATAGGTGCCCTGCATGTTGCCCACCTTGGTGGTCATCACGGTTCCGCTGCTGTAGGTATGGCTCTGCCCCGCCTGAATCAGCGGCTGCTGGCCGACCACGCCTTCGCCACGCACTTCTTCGACATGCCCGTCACCGTCGGTGATGATCCAGTGACGTGACATCAGCTTGGCTGGAAGCTCGCCATTGTTGTGCACGGTGATGGTGTAAGCGAAAGCGAAGCGGTTCTGCTCGGGCTGCGATTGCTCTGCGAGAAAGCGGGTGACGACGCTGACGTCGACCTGGTAACGGGAATCGGACATGCACTGGGCCTTGAAAAGCTTTAGCGAAACGTCTTGAGTACGCCTTGAAGGTTGAGTCTAGGACAAGTCGGCGGAGGTTGACCAATTGCATCGCGCCGCCGACTCTCGCCAGCTGTTTTACGCTGCGGCGTTCTTGTCGCTCAGCTGGTCCGCCAGACGTACGAACGCCGCCAGGTCCAGTTGTTCCGGACGCAGGCTGCCGTCGACACCAGCGGCCTCGATTTCGTCGGCGCTGAGCAGCAGTTTCAGTGTATTGCGCAGGGTCTTGCGACGCTGGTTGAAGGCTTCGCGAACGATGCGCTCCAGCACCCGATGATCCTTGGCCGGATGCGGCAGGGTTTCATGGGGCACCAGCCGGACAATGGCCGAATCCACCTTCGGCGGCGGGTTGAAAGCGCCCGGGCCGACGTTGAACAGATGCTCGACGCGGCAGTGGTACTGAACCATGATCGACAAGCGACCCCAGTCGCCACCGCCCGGGCCCGCGGCCAGGCGCTCCACGACTTCCTTTTGCAGCATGAAGTGCATGTCGCGAATCAGGCTGGCGTTCTGCAGCAGGTGAAAGATCAGCGGCGTAGAGATGTTGTAAGGCAGGTTGCCGACCACGCGAAGCGTATTCGGCTCGGCGCCCAGGGTATTGAAGTCGAACTTCAGCGCATCGCCCTGGTGCAGGTTGAAATTGGGTCTGCCGGCGAACTGGCTGTTCAGGATCGGTACGAGGTCCTTGTCCAGCTCCACGACGTCGAGCCGCGCGCCGCTGTCGAGCAGGCCCTCGGTCAGGGCGCCTTGGCCCGGTCCGATTTCCAGCATGCGGTCTTCGGGTCTGGCGCGGATCGCGCGCAGGATCTTGTCGATGATGCCCGCGTCATGCAGGAAGTTCTGCCCGAAGCGCTTGCGCGCCCGGTGCTGGTATTGCTCGGTCATGGATGTGTCTCTGCCATCTGGTAGGCGGTTTGCAGCGCGACGCGCAGGCTGCCGGTGTCGACGTTGCCAGTACCGGCCAGATCCAGCGCGGTGCCGTGATCCACGGACGTCCGGATGATCGGCAGGCCGAGCGTCACGTTGACGGCCGCGCCGAAGCCTTTGTACTTGAGCACCGGCAATCCCTGGTCGTGGTACATCGCCAGCACTGCATCGCAGTGCTCCAGATATTTGGGGGTAAAAAGAGTGTCAGCGGGCAGGGGACCGCGCAGGTCCAGGCCTTCGCCACGCAGGCGCTCCAGGGTAGGTTCGATAATGTCGATTTCTTCGCGGCCCAGGTGTCCGCTTTCGCCGGCGTGAGGGTTGAGGCCGCAGACCAGAATGCGCGGGCGAGCGATGCCGAATTTGTTGACCAGATCGGCATGCAGAATCCGCGTCACGCGTTCCAGGCGATCCGGGGTAATGGCATCGGCCACTTCACGCAAGGGCAGGTGAGTGGTGACCAGCGCGACGCGCAGATCACCGGTCGCCAGCATCATCACCACCTGCTCGGTATGCGTCAGCTCGGCGAGAAATTCGGTATGCCCGGAAAACGCGATGCCACCCTCATTGATCACGCCCTTGTGGACCGGGGCGGTGATCATCGCGGTGAAGTCGCCATTCACGCAGCCTTGGGCCGCACGGGTGAGCGTCTCCAGGACGAACGCCGCGTTGGCCTCGTCCAGCCGGCCGGTCACGACCGGTGTCGCCAGCGGCGTATCCCAGACATAAAGACTGCCGGCAGGCGCCGGAACATCGGGAAATGCATCCGGCGTCACCGCCAACAGGCTGACGGCCACGCCCAGTTGCGCGGCCCGCTCCACGAGCAGGTCACGACTGGTAATGGCAATCAGGGGGTGGGGCTGGGCGTGACTGGCGAGCAGCAGGCAAAGGTCGGGACCGATGCCGGCAGGCTCGCCGGGTGTTACTGCGAAACGTCTGGGCTTCACTGAGCGGCCTGGGCTGCGCCAGGAAGCTTGATTTCCACGTAGGCTTCGTCACGGATCTGACGCAACCAGGTCTGCAGCTCTTCGTCGTATTTGCGGTTACGCAATACGTTGAGGGCCTGCTGATCGCGAGCCTGACTGGTGGCGTCTGTGGCGCGACGGCCCAGAACTTCCAGCACATGCCAGCCGTAAGCGGTCTTGAACGGCTTGGACAGCACACCCTGCGGGGTTTCGTTCATGACTTCGCGGAACTCGGGCACCAGCGAATTAGGATCGACCCAGTTCAGGTCACCACCATTCAGCGCCGAGCCCGGATCTTCCGAGAAGCTCTTTGCCAGCTCGCTGAAGTCATCGCCGTTCTCGATGCGCTCGTAAATCTTCTGCGCCAGACGACGGGTTTCTTCTTCGCTACGGATTTCGCTCGGTTTGATCAGGATATGGCGAACGTGCACTTCGTCACGCATTTGCGCCTGACCCTGACCGCCGCGCTTTTCCAGCAGCTTGAGGATGATGAAGCCGCCGGGCGTGCGAGCAGGAGGCGTGACGTCGCCGACCGGCATCGAACTCAGCATTTCCCCGAAAGCAGGAGGCAGCTGAGCCGCCTTGCGCCAGCCCATGTCGCCGCCTTCCAGCGCGCTTTCGCTTGCCGATTTCGCGATGGCCATCTGGGCGAAATCCGCGCCTTTCTTCAGCTGGTTGTAGATGTCCTGAGCCTGTCTAGCCGCTGCCTGGATGGCGTCCGAGGAAGCGCTGTCCGGGGTCGGGATCAAAATATTGGCCAGGTGAAACTCTTCCGAAAGCTGAGCCTTGCCCAGGTCAGAGGCCAGGAAGTTCTTCACTTCCTGTTCCGAAACCTGAATGCGCTCGGCCACCCGGCGCTGGCGCACGCGGCTGATGACCATCTCGCGACGGACCTGCTCACGAGCATCGTTATACGACACACCGTCATGGGCCAGCGCGGCACGGAACTGTTCGAGGCTCATGTTATTGCGCTGGGCAATGGTAGCGACGGCCTGGTTCAGTTCCTCGTCGGTGATACGAATGCCGGAGCGCTCGCCGATCTGCAGTTGCAGATTTTCCAGGATCAGACGATCCAGAACCTGCGACTGCAACGCTTCGGCGGGCGGAGTGCCGCCGCCGCGCTTGGCGATGGTCTGTTGAACCTCATGAACACGCTGGTCCATCTGGCTTTTCATGATCACGTCGTTGTCGACGATGGCCACTACGCTGTCCAGAGGCTGCACCGCCGCATGCGCGGCGCCGCTCAGGAGTAACGCGCCCAGCATCAGCGGGCGCAGACAATCAGAAAGCTTGGTCTTCACGTTCACGATAACCTTGGATGCCTTGGTCGAGGAAGCTTTCAACTTTGGCGCCGGTCACGCCGCCCAGTCCCTTCAACACGATTTGTAGGAATATGCCGCGGTCGCCTTTTTCATTCTGAGGCGCTTCCTGGCTGTACTCGTCGTAGTCGACCCAGTAACGGTTGATCAGACGCAGTTTCCAGCAGCAGTTGTCGTATTCGAAACCACCGAAGGCTTCAAGAGTACGGTCGCGGTTGTAGTCATACTGCCAGCGGCTGATCAGGCTCCATTGTGGAATAATCGGCCAGATGACCGAGAAGTCATGCTGCTGGATCTTGTAGTAATCCTTCACATAACCCGGAGTGCCCGGCGTACCGTAGTCGCCGCCGCCCACTGTCCATTTCCCAGTGGTCTGATCGTAACGAACCTGGTCGTTGCGATAGCGATAACCGGCGTTGATGATCTTGCCCGGATTGTCCGCTGGCTGGTAGTGGAACATCGCGCTTCCCGAACGGGTGCTGCGGCTGTCCGGATCCCAGTTGAAGTCGGACGTGAATCGCCAGTCGCGGTTATAGCGATATTCGTATTCCAGCGCGTATGGCGACACGTTGGCCTGGGCATCGTCACGATCAGCGAAAACAATGCCCGGCAACTGGACTTTACGGTCGGCGAAATAGAAAGCCTGTCCGATGCTGAAGCGCTGGCGTTCGAAACCGTTATCTTCGATCCAGCGGTTGGTAATGCCCAGCGACAGTTTGTTCTCGTCGCCAATACGGTCGTTGCCGGAGAACCGGTTATCGCGGAACAGCGAAGCGTAGTTGAAGGTGGTTTCGCCGGTGTCGAATACCGGAATGTCACTCTGATCCTTCTCTGGGACATAGAGATAGAACAGGCGCGGTTCCAGGGTCTGGCGGTAGTCTTTGCCGAACCATTGTGTATCACGGTCGAAGTACAGGCCGCTGTCGACGCTGAAGATCGGCACGCTGCGGCTCTGGCTGCTGCGATACTTCTCGCCGCTTTGCAAGCTGGTCTTGCCCTGGCTGTCCAGATCCAGATCGTATTGCGTGTAGACGTATTTCAGCTGCGGCTTGAGGAAACCGTAGGTCCAGTTCATTGGCAGGCTGACGGCCGGTGCCAGATTCAGGCGGTTGCCGTTGGCGCGAGCAAGACCGGTGACGTTGTTGTCGAGTCTAGGCTCCCCGACGGTCCCGTCCGCATTGAACGGGCCGCCATCTTCATTGAGATAGCGGCCATTGCGCAGATCGCGCTCGAAACGCACCAATTCGGTCTGATAGTCGAACTGCAAACCGCCAGGCTTGAACGGCAACCTGCCGTCCAGCGTCAGCTGTGGCATGCGGTTGTAAGGCGTGATGTAGCTGACGGTCGCCAGTTTGTACTGCTGGGCGTTAAGCCGTGCGGTGTAGCCCTCGCCGCGATAGGTCAGCGCGCCTTGCTGGTTGACGAAGTCAGTACTGGTCACGCCGATCTGGTCAGTGTCCAGATCCTGGAAGTAGTAAGGATCGCTGATGTCGGTGTAGTCGACCTCGGTCAACCAGCGCGAATCCAGGCCACCCTTGTGCTGCCAGTTGAGCATCCAGCGGGTCTTTTCGTAATCGGACTGCAGTTTGCGGTCGTCATTCTCGTCATTGAGATAGGCGCCGCCAACCTGGCCTTCGCTGCTCTTGGTCAGGTAGCGGAACTCGCCTTCCATCAGCAGGCCACGCTTGGTCATGTAGCGCGGGTACAAGGTGGCGTCGTAGTTGGGCGCCAGGTTGAAGTAGTAAGGCGTGACCAGTGTGAAGCCGTTGTCGCTGTCGCTGGCGATGGTCGGCGGCAGGAAACCGGACTGACGACGGTCGTCGATCGGGAAGTAGATGTACGGGGTGTAGAACACCGGTACATCCTTGACCCGCAGCGTGACGTTGGTCGCGGTGCCGAAACCCGTGGCCGGGTTCAGCGTGATGTTGTTGCCTTTCAGCGTCCAGGCGTTGCTGCCCGGTTCGCAGGAGGTATAGGTACCGTCCTTGAGACGGATGATCGCGTTCTCCGCACGCTTGGCGTACAGCGCGTTACCGCGGATGTTCGACTTGTGCAGGACGTATTCGGCGTTGTCCACACGGGCCTCACCGGTGTCGAGCTGCAGTTCGGCCTTGTCGCCGACGATCAGCGCGCCGTTGTCGCGCAGACGGACGTCGCCGTTCAGCTCGCCACGGTTTTCGGCCTGGTGCAGGGCGGCTTCCTGAGCCTGAACCTGCATGCTGCCCTGACGAAGCACGACATCGCCGGCCAGGGTCGCCACCTGGGCTTCCTGCTCGTAGCGCGAGGCCTTGGCGCCGACAAACAGCGGCGCTTCGTTCATGGGGGTCTTGTCATCCATGCCCGGGCGGATCGGCTCGACGTAGGCGCCGGAGCAATACGGACCGGTTTCGGCCAGTTGCGCGGGCGTGAGCTTTTCACGAGGCACCCAGTCGAGGTGACTGTAGTCAGGGCTACGCGACTTCAGGCCTTTGCCTTTGGCCTCGGTCACGAGTTGGGTCGTGGGGACGGACTCGCCGGCCTCGACAGTCTCCGAAACCACGGTGCCGTTCGAGCTGACCGACGTCGCGCTGTGCACGGGACGTGGAGGCAGCTCCGCGGCGGCGTTGGCCTTGGGAGCACAGTTCCAGCCACCCGCAGCAGAGACCGAGCAGTCATACTGTTCTGCCGCGACCACGAACTGAGTGGCTAGAGGTTGCAATGCCAGCAGACTGCCGGTTACAAGCAACGGAAATTTTTTACGAAACGCGGGGGATTTCAATGCCATCTTATTAGTCCGGGCTTCCTGCGCGCCATCTGCCCGCGGGGGGGCCGCACGCCTCTCGATGGGCTGAAAAAGATTCCGGATAATAAAGCATGACCCGCTTGACGGCTAGCGCCGTCGGAGACCCTTGTAATGCAAGATCAAGATATACGCCTGCAATCCCTCAAGCTTTGGCTCGATGAGCAGCTGCCAGCGCTATTCGCGGACCGGGATTGGGGCGCCGTGCCCCCGGCCACGTTGACCGGAGCCAGCAGCGATGCCAGTTTCCGGCGTTACTTCCGCTGGGAAGGAGGCGGGCGCACTTTTATTGTCATGGATGCGCCGCCACCCCAGGAAAACTGCAAACCATTCGTGGATATCGCTCATTTATTGAGCAAGTCCGGCGCCAATGTCCCGCTGATCTACGCGCAGGATCTGGCTCAAGGCTTCCTGCTGCTCAACGACCTGGGAACCCGTACGTACCTGGATGTGATCGATGCCGAGAACGCCGACCGCCTGTTCGCGGACGCCATCGATACCTTGCTGGCCATCCAGCAACTGCCGATGGACACTCCGTTGCCCAGCTATGACGTCGCCTTGCTGCGGCGCGAACTTGAGCTGTTTCCCGAGTGGTATGTGAAGCGCCATCTGCAGATCGAGCTGGATGCCGGACAGCTCGCCGCCTGGCAGCGGGTCAGCGACATGCTGATCGAAAGCGCGCTGGCCCAGCCGCAGGTGCTGGTTCACCGCGACTACATGCCACGCAACCTGATGCTCAGCGAACCCAATCCCGGTGTGCTGGACTTTCAGGATGCTGTCTACGGCCCGGTGACCTACGACGTGACGTGCCTGTTCAAGGACTCGTTCCTCAGCTGGCCGCAGGAGCGGGTCAGCGGTTGGCTGAAACAATATTGGGAAAAGGCGCGTGCCCTGGGCATCCCGGTGCAGGAAGATTTCGCCAGTTTCGAGCGCGCCAGCGACCTGATGGGTGTGCAGCGCCATCTGAAAGTGATCGGGATCTTCAGCCGCATCTGTCATCGCGACGGCAAACCGCGTTACCTGGCCGACGTGCCACGCTTCTTCGCCTATATAGAAGCCGTGCTGTCCCGCCGTCCGGAACTGGCGGAACTGGGTCAGCTGCTCACCAGTCTCCAGCCGCCGGCCGAGGCCCACGCATGAAAGCGATGATTCTTGCCGCCGGCAAGGGCGAACGGATGCGGCCGTTGACGTTGCACACCCCCAAGCCGCTGGTACGCGCCGGCGGTGTGCCCCTGATCGAATACCACCTGAATGCGCTGCGTCGGGCCGGTTTCGACGAGGTGGTGATCAACCACGCCTGGCTGGGGCAGCAGATCGAAGATCATCTCGGCGAGGGGCAGCGCTTCGGCCTGAACATCCGCTATTCGCCGGAAAACGAGCCACTGGAAACCGGGGGCGGAATCTTTCGCGCGCTGCCTTTGCTGGGCGACGAGCCGTTCGTGATCGTCAACGGCGACGTCTGGACTGACTATGATCCGGCCGCGTTGCGCAAACCCTTGACTGGCCTGGCGCATCTGGTGCTGATCGACAACCCGGCCCACCATCCGGGCGGGGATTTCTGTCTCGACGGCAATCAGGTGCGCGATTCAGGTTCCGGCTCGCGCTTGACCTATAGCGGCATCGCCGTGCTCAGTCCCCGGCTGTTCGCGGGCTGTACGGCGGGGGCGTTCAAACTCGCGCCCCTGCTGCGCGACGCAATGAATCGTGGCGAAGTGAGCGGCGAGCATTACGCCGGCCGCTGGATCGACGTCGGCACCCTGGAACGACTGGCCGAAGTCGAGCGCGCGCTGGCGGAGGTGCGCTGATGCTGTGGCCCGGTACGGTGCTCGGCGCGGGTGTTGGCTATGCCATCGCGGACATTCCCGGAGCGATGCTCGGTGTACTGCTCGGGCAGGCGGTCGATCGTCGTCTGCAATTGCAGACCTGGGCGCATCTGCGGGAGCGGCTCGGCGGACGCCCTGCCATTCACGGCGACGAACTGCTGTTCGTGCTGCTGGGGCGACTGGCCAAGAGCGGAGGGCGCGTCGTGGCCAGCCATATCGAGCAGGCCAGGGCGGAGATGCGCAGCCTGAACCTGGACGAAGCCGGCCAGCGCCGGGCGATTCTGGCGTTCAACCGTGGCAAGGACGGGGTCGACGGACTGCGTGGTTACCTGCGCAGTCTGCGCAATCAGCCGGACCTGGGAGACAGCCTGATACATGCCTGCTGGCGCATGGCGTGGGCGGATGGCAAGGCGACGCGGCACGAGCGCGACCTGATTGGCATCTGGGGCACATGGTTGGGCTGGACCGACGTGCGCGTCGAGGCCGTTGCGGCCGAATACGATCCGAGGCGGCGACCCAGGAGCGTCGGCGGCGCGGACGAGTACGCTGGCGCGCTCAAGTTGCTGGGCGTGCAGGCCGACTCGGACCCGACCAGTATCAAGCGTGCCTACCGGCGTCTGCTCAGTCGCCACCATCCCGACAAGATCGCCGGGGCCGGCGCCAGCCCGGTGCAGGTGCGGGCGGCGACCGAAAAAACCAGCCAGTTACATCGGGCTTACGGCGTGATCAAGGCCAGACGCGGGTTCTAGCCACTGCGTCTGTGTCACTGCGCTTCGACCCAACCGCGAACCCGACGGAAAAGCTGTTCCTGCTCGGCTTCGCTGTTGCCGGCGATATCGATCAGGCCGATCTGCGTGAAGCCCGGGCCTTTGTTGCGCTTGCTGGCTTGGAGGCGATCAGTGGCCGCACGCTGGAGCAGATTCTTGTAGACCACATCCGCGGTTTTCATCTTGAAGGTCGGGATCATGTCCAACAGCGATGGCTGGGTGTCGACCGGCTCCCTCGCGGCCACCATGACGAACTTCTGTACCGCCGCCGGGTGCCGCTCGCTGAGGTAGCGCGCCGCCCAGTAAGCGCCACTGCTGTGACCCAGCAGTACAATGCTGCGCGCCTTGTTTTGCTGCGCAAAGGCGACAGCACTGTCGATACGGGCGAATAGCCGCTCGGCTTGCGCCTTGGCGCGCTCCTCGGTAGCCGCGTTCGCTGCCTCGGCGCTGGCCTGGGCATCAGCGGCCGGTTCAGGCGGCGCCGACGCGTCTTTTTCTGCTTCAGGCTTGGCGTCGGTCTGCCCGGCTTGCGCTGCCGGATCGGCCTCGCGGGGCATCAGCGCCTCGTCCTGCACATCAGGCAACGACAGGCTCAGGGTCGACCAGCCGGCATCCGGAAACTTGCGCCGCAGCGGGCCGATGGTGTCTGGTCCGTCAGCGGATTCACCGGCACCTGGAATCAGGATCACCGCGCCCTGTGGATCTTCGGTGTTGGCCGGTTTCCACAGCGCCAGGAAGCTTTCGTCGCCGGCTTGCAGTTGTTGCAAATCCTGGCGAGGCAGTTGGCGTTCAAGGGCAATGGCGTCTTCCTGCGAGCGGGTCAGAAGCGGCGCGCGTTCGACCGGCGCCTGCTGCGCCGGGGCATCCTGCGCTGGCGCCGGATCGGCCGCCACGGCGGGCAGTGAAGAAATCGACAGTGACAGCAGCAAGGCGGAAAACGCTGCGCGGTTGGTGTATGGCATTGAAAATTCCAGGCCGGAAACTGTCCCGGCAGCCTAAAGGGTTGGGGGGCTTTTGTCAGGCATGCGTGGCTGGCCTGACTCGCAGAGACATGTAACTGGCTCGCGGCCCGCTTTGCGTTTCTATCGGCGTCCCGGTCCGACTCTTGAAGGCAAAGGCGGGACGGAGCCGCACCGCTTATGCCGATTTGCGAGTGCTTCAGGCTCATCTAGTCTGAGAGCTACGCAGACATGGCAAAGGTGCCGGTGATGAGCGACTTCGACGCAAGCGCTGAGGTGAAGAATGCTCTGGTCAGTTTCCGGGGCGTGCAAAAGAGCTATGACGGCGAAACGCTGATCGTCAAGGATCTGAACCTGGACATTCGCAAGGGTGAGTTCCTGACGCTGCTCGGTCCTTCGGGCTCCGGCAAGACCACCAGCCTGATGATGCTTGCCGGCTTCGAAGCGCCGACGGCAGGGGAGATCCGTCTGGACGGACGGGCGATCAACAACGTGCCGCCGCACAAGCGTGACATTGGCATGGTGTTTCAGAATTACGCGCTGTTTCCGCACATGACAGTGGCCGAGAACCTGGCCTTTCCGTTGTCGGTACGCGGCATGGGAAAGTCCGAGATCGGCGCCAAGGTCAAGCATGCGCTGGGCATGGTCCAGCTCGACAGCTTCGCCCATCGTTATCCCACCCAGTTGTCCGGCGGGCAGCAACAGCGCGTCGCCCTGGCGCGCGCGCTGGTGTTCGAACCGCAGCTGGTGCTGATGGACGAGCCGCTCGGGGCGCTGGACAAACAGCTGCGCGAGCACATGCAACTGGAGATCAAGCATCTGCACAGACGCCTCGGGGTCACGGTGGTCTACGTGACCCACGACCAGGGCGAAGCCTTGACCATGTCGGACCGGGTCGCGGTCTTCCATGAAGGCCAGATCCAGCAGATCGCCGATCCCCGCAGCTTGTACGAACGCCCGGAAAACACCTTTGTCGCCAACTTCATCGGTGAGAACAATCGCCTCAACGGGCGCCTGCTCAGTCAAGAGGGAGAGCGGTGTGTCGTGGAACTGGAGCAGGGAGAAAAAGTGCACGCGCTGGCCATCAACACAGGTTCACCCGGCGCGCCGGTCACGCTGTCGATCCGGCCGGAACGGGTCAGCCTCAATGGCCGCAGCGACAGCTGCATCAATCGGTTTTCCGGGCGAGTGGCGGAGTTCATCTACCTGGGTGACCACGTCCGTGTCCGGCTGGAAGTGGCCGGCAAGTCCGATTTTTTTGTCAAACAACCCATCGCCGAGCTCGATCCCGCGCTCAGCGTCGGGGATGTCGTACCCATTGGCTGGCAGGTCGAGCACGTCCGCGCGCTCGACCCCTTGCCGCCAGGGCGCTGATCAACGACCGCAACCGCAGACCAACATTGCTCGTGGGAGAAAGGACAAATGCCGACATCACTGAAGTTCACCGCTATCGCATTGGGCGTGATCTGCGCCGGGCAGGTCATGGCGGCCGACCTGACGGTCATTTCCTTCGGCGGGGCCAACAAGGCCGCCCAAGAGAAGGCCTTCTATGCGCCCTGGGAAAAAGCGGGCAACGGCAAGGTCATCGCCGGCGAGTACAACGGAGAAATGGCCAAGGTCAAAACCATGGTCGATACCCGGAGCGTGTCCTGGGATCTGGTGGAGGTCGAATCGCCCGAACTGGCGCGCGGCTGTGACGAAGGCATGTTCGAGGAACTGGATCCGTCGATGCTTGGCAGCGAATCTGATTATGTGGAAGGTGCAATCACGCCGTGCGGGGCAGGATTCTTCGTCTGGTCCACGGTGCTTGCCTACAACGCCGACAAGCTCAAGAGCGCGCCCGCGAACTGGCAGGATTTCTGGGACACGAAGAAATTTCCCGGCAAGCGCGGCTTGCGCAAAGGCGCCAAGTACACGCTGGAGTTCGCCCTGATGGCCGACGGCGTTGCGCCCAAGGACGTTTACGAGGTGCTGGCGACCAAGGAAGGCCAGGATCGCGCGTTCAAGAAGCTCGACGAACTCAAGCCGAGCATTCAGTGGTGGGAAGCCGGCGCCCAGCCGCCGCAATATCTGGCCTCGGGTGACGTGGTCATGAGCTCGGCCTACAACGGACGCATCGCCGCGGTGCAGAAAGAAAGCAACCTGAAAGTGGTCTGGACCGGCGGCGTGTACGACTTCGATGCCTGGGCAATCCCGAAAGGCTCGAAGAACGCCGAGGCGGCGAAGAAATTCATCGCTTTCACCCTGAGCCCCGAACAACAGAAGACCTATTCGCAGAACATCGCCTACGGCCCGGCCAATACCCAGGCCGTGAAGCTGCTGGATCAGGAAACCCTGCAGAACATGCCGACCACGCCGGAGAACATCGCCCAGCAAGTGCAGATGGACGTGGCGTTCTGGACCGATAACGGCGAGTCGCTGGAACAACGCTTCAACGCCTGGGCCGCCAAGTGAAATCCTGGCGTTGAATGAAGTCCGGCAGCGCATCGGCAGACGGTGCGCTGCTTCATTGCTTCAGCGGAGTTCAACATGGTTACCACGATGTCCACGACCGAAGGTTCCGGCCCCAGCCTCAAACAGCGCCTGGCTCGGGCCGAGCGCGTCAATCGCTGGAAGGCGCAGGGTCTGATCGCGCCGCTGGTGATTTTCCTGCTGCTGGTTTTTTTGGTGCCTATTGCCGCGCTGCTTTACAAAAGCGTCGAGAACCCCGAGGTCGTGACCGCGCTGCCGAAAACGGTCGAACTGCTGCACAACTGGGACGGCGCGGCGCTGCCGCCTGAAGCCATCTACAAAAGTTTCGGCGTCGAGCTGGCGGAGACCCGGCGCAATGCAACCCAGGGCGAACTCGCCAAGCGCTTGAACATGGAGCTGCCCGGTTACCGCAGCCTGTTGAGCAAAACGGCTCGCGCGTTGCCCTTCAAGACCGAGCCCGCGTCGTGGAAAGATGCCTTGGTTGCACTGGACGCGCGCTGGGGCGAGCTGGCGTATTGGCAAGCCATCCGGCGTAACGCCAGTGGCACGACCGCTTACTACCTGCTCGCCGCGCTCGATCGTCGCATCGACGAGCAGGGAAGCTGGGTAGCAACCACGCCCGATCAGGCGATCTACCTGGACATCTTTGCCCGGACGTTCTGGATGGGGCTGGTCATCACCGTCATCTGTCTGCTGCTCGCCTACCCGCTGGCGTATCTGCTGGCGAGCCTGCCGGCACGTCAGAGCAACCTGCTGATGATCCTGGTCCTCCTGCCGTTCTGGACATCGATCCTGGTGCGGGTCGCCGCATGGATCGTGCTGCTGCAATCGAGTGGTCTGATCAACAGCGCGATGCTGGCGATGGGGATCATCGATAAACCGCTGGAACTGGTCTTCAACCGGGTCGGCGTCTATATCGCGATGGTGCACATCATGCTGCCGTTCATGATCCTGCCGATCTACAGCGTGATGAAGAACATTTCGCCCAGCTACATGCGCGCCGCCGTTTCGCTTGGCTGTCATCCCTTCGCCAGCTTCTGGCGGGTCTATTTTCCACAGACATACGCCGGCATCGGCGCCGGGTGCCTGCTGGTGTTCATTCTGTCCATCGGCTACTACATCACCCCGGCGCTGCTGGGCAGTCCGAACGACCAGATGGTCAGCTACTTCGTGGCGTTCTATACCAACACCAGCATCAACTGGGGCATGGCGACCGCGCTGGGCGGGCTGCTGTTGCTGGCGACCGTGATCCTGTACCTGATTTACAGCTGGCTGGTGGGTGCCAGCCGCATGCGTCTGAGTTGAGGAGCGTCGCCATGTCCAAGCCGTACGCTTCATCCGTCGAGCGCCTGTGGTTCTACGTCCTGCGCATTTTCTGTGCGCTGGTGCTGCTGTTTCTGGTGCTGCCGGTGCTGGTGATCATTCCCCTGTCGTTCAACTCGGCGAGCTTTCTGGTGTACCCGATGCAGGGATTCTCCTTGCAGTGGTACGAGAACTTCTTCGCCTCGGCGGAATGGATGCGGGCCCTGCGCAACAGTCTGATCGTCGCCCCGGCCGCGACCGTGCTTGCCATGGTTTTCGGCACCCTGGCGGCGATCGGGCTGACCCGGGGCGATTTTCCTGGCAAGCCGCTGGTGATGGCGCTGGTCATTTCGCCGATGGTGGTGCCGGTGGTCATCATCGGGGTCGCCAGCTATCTGTTCTTCGCCCCGCTGGGGCTGGGCAACAGCTACACCGCGCTGATTCTGGTGCATGCGGTGCTCGGCGTGCCCTTCGTGATCATCACCGTGTCGGCCACGCTTCAGGGGTTCAACCAGAATCTGGTCCGCGCCGCGGCCAGTCTGGGCGCATCACCGCTCACCGCGTTCCGCCGGGTGACCTTGCCGCTGATCGCGCCAGGCGTGATTTCCGGGGCGCTGTTCGCCTTCGCCACCTCGTTCGATGAAGTGGTGGTGACCCTGTTTCTCGCCGGACCCGAACAAGCGACCCTGCCACGCCAGATGTTCAGCGGAATCCGGGAAAACCTCAGCCCGACCATTGCCGCGGCCGCGACCCTCTTGATCGCGTTTTCCGTGGCATTGCTGCTGGTGCTGGAATGGTTGCGCGGGCGCAGCGAAAGGCTCAGAACGCAGGCCGGGCCTCATTGATGCGCAATGGCAGTGCCGGCTTTTGCTGCTGTGCAGCAGATCGCGAACGAGATCGCTCTCATAAGAATTACGCTCGTTGTAGGAGCGAGCTTGCTCGCGATCTGCCGCAGGGCGGCAGCAAAATCTGACGGCACGTTCTTTCAGACGAATAGCGTCATCGATCATCGCCAGCAAGCTGGCTCCTACAAATAACTAGATCGTGCAGGTCGCGCAGGAGCGCGCTGGGGCGGATGGTTGGAGTACAATGCGCGCCACCGTGATTCCGCTCAGACAGGTGCGCCATGCAGCCCTTCGTTATTGCCCCATCGATCCTTTCCGCTGACTTCGCCCGTCTGGGCGAGGAAGTCGACAATGTCCTGGCCGCTGGCGCCGACTTCGTTCACTTCGACGTCATGGATAACCATTACGTCCCGAACCTGACCATCGGCCCGATGGTGTGCAGTGCGCTACGCAAGTACGGCGTCACCGCGCCGATCGACGTGCACCTGATGGTCAGCCCGGTGGATCGCATCATCGGTGATTTCGTCGAGGCCGGCGCCACCTATATCACGTTCCACCCCGAAGCCACCCAGCATATCGACCGCTCCCTGCAGCTGATACGCGAAGCGGGTTGCAAGTCCGGGCTGGTGTTCAACCCGGCCACGCCGTTGAATCTGCTGGAATACGTCATGGACAAGGTCGACATGATCCTGCTCATGAGCGTCAACCCCGGCTTCGGCGGTCAGAAGTTCATCCCCGGCACCCTCAACAAACTGCGTGAAGCCCGCGCGCTGATCGACGCTTCCGGCCGCGACATTCGCCTGGAGATCGACGGCGGCGTGAACGTCAACAACATCCGTGAAATCGCCGCCGCCGGCGCGGACACCTTTGTGGCCGGCTCCGCCATTTTCAATGCGCCGGACTATCGCGAAGTGATCGAGAAAATGCGCGGCGAACTGGCTGCCGCCCGCGCATGAGCGGCTTCGAGCAGCTGTTCCCAGGCACTCTGCCCAGGCTGATCATGTTCGACCTGGACGGAACCCTCGTCGATTCCGTACCGGATCTGGCCGTGGCGGTGGACAAGATGCTCGTTCAGCTCGGCCGCCCGAAAGCGGGACTGGATGCCGTGCGGCAATGGGTCGGCAATGGCGCGCCGGTGCTGGTGCGCCGGGCCCTGGCCGGTTCCATCGAGCACGCCAGCGTGGACGACGCGCTTGCCGAGCAGGGCCTTGAGCTGTTCATGCAGGCCTATGCCGAGAAGCATGAGTTCACTGTGGTCTATCCCGGAGTACGGGAAACCCTGAAATGGCTGCAGAAGAAGGGCGTCGAAATGGCGCTGATCACCAACAAGCCGGAGCGCTTCGTCGCGCCGCTGCTGGATGAGATGAAGCTGGGCCGCTTCTTCCGCTGGATCGTCGGTGGCGACACCCTGCCGCAGAAGAAACCCGATCCCGCCGCGCTGTTGTTCGTGATGAAAATGGCGGGCATCCCGGCTTCCCAGTCGTTGTTCGTCGGCGACTCGCGCTCCGACGTGCAGGCGTCGAAAGCCGCCGGGGTGGCCTGCGTGGCACTCAGCTATGGCTATAACCACGGTCGTCCGATCGAGGAGGAAGCGCCGGCGCTGGTCATCGATGATCTGCGCAAGCTGATTCCCGGTTGCCTGGAGCAGGACGCTGGGATACTGTTGCCCGACATCGAACACTCCCCCCGTAGAGATTCCATCGTGGTGGTCACTCGCAAACTCTGGATGAAAGTCATCAAGGCCCTTGCCCGCTGGCGTTGGCGCGCCTGACTCATTCAAGCCGGCTTGCCGGCACCGTTTGCCTGACTGACCGTTTTCCCTCACACCACGAGGCTCATGATGAATCGCGAAGAATTCCTGCGTTTGGCCGCTGACGGCTATAACCGCATTCCCCTGGCCCATGAAACCCTGGCCGACTTCGATACGCCGCTGTCGATCTACCTCAAGCTGGCCGATCAGGCCAATTCCTACCTGCTCGAATCGGTGCAGGGCGGCGAGAAGTGGGGGCGTTACTCGATCATCGGTCTGCCGTGCCGCACTGTGCTGCGGGTGCACGGTCATCACGTCAGCATTACTCGGGACGGCGTCGAGACCGAAAGCCATGATGTCGAGGATCCGCTGGATTTCGTGGAGCAGTTCAAGGCGCGCTACAAGGTGCCGACCGTAGCCGGGCTGCCACGCTTCAACGGCGGCCTGGTGGGCTACTTCGGCTATGACTGCGTGCGTTATGTCGAGAAGCGTCTGGCCAACTGCCCGAACCCTGATCCGCTGGGCGTTCCGGACATTCTGCTGATGGTGTCCGACGCCGTGGTGGTGTTCGACAATCTGGCGGGCAAGATGCATGCGATCGTGCTCATCGATCCTGCCCAGGATGACGCCTACGAAAGCGGCCGCGCGCAACTGGATGCCCTGATGGACAAGCTGCGCCAGCCCATCACCCCACGTCGCGGTCTGGACCTGACCCGGCCTCCGGCCGCCGATCCGGTGTTTCGTTCCAGCTTCACGCAGGACGATTACCAGGCCGCCGTCGACACCATCAAGCAGTACATCCTGGCGGGCGATGTGATGCAGGTCGTGCCTTCGCAGCGCATGTCCATCGATTTCAAGGCTGCGCCCATCGATCTGTACCGCGCGCTGCGTTGCTTCAACCCGACGCCTTACATGTACTTCTTCAACTTTGGCGACTTCCATGTGGTGGGCAGCTCGCCGGAAGTGCTGGTGCGGGTCGAGGACAATCTGGTGACGGTGCGTCCGATTGCCGGCACACGACCGCGCGGCGCCAACGAAGAAGCCGATATGGCGCTGGAGCAGGACCTGCTGTCCGACGACAAGGAAATCGCCGAGCACCTGATGCTGATCGACCTGGGCCGTAACGACACTGGCCGCGTTTCCGAGATTGGCACGGTGAAGCTGACCGAGAAGATGGTCATCGAGCGCTATTCCAACGTCATGCACATCGTGTCCAACGTGACTGGACAGCTCAAGCAAGGCCTCAGCGCAATGGACGCATTGCGGGCGATCCTGCCGGCGGGCACCTTGTCCGGCGCGCCGAAGATCAGGGCCATGGAGATCATCGACGAACTGGAGCCGGTCAAGCGCGGCGTCTACGGTGGCGCGGTGGGTTATCTGGCCTGGAACGGCAACATGGACACCGCCATTGCGATCCGCACCGCAGTGATCAAGAACGGCGAGCTGCACGTACAAGCGGGTGGCGGGATCGTGGCCGATTCGGTGCCTGAGCTGGAATGGGAAGAGACCCTTAACAAACGCCGCGCCATGTTCCGCGCGGTGGCGTTGGCGGAGCAGGGCTGAGCGCGTTCCCCCCAGACACCGCGTCATCGTTTATCGCCAGCAAGCTGGCTCCTACACAGGTTTCTGTAGGAGCCAGCTTGCTGGCGATCCCGTCTCAGAAATCCAGACTCAACGCCACGCTCGCGCCCTGATGCGTCAGGTCGTCGTTCTTGCGCCAGTTATAGTTGGCTCGCAAACTCAGGTCGCGGGTCAGTTGCTGTTTGAATCCCAGGCTGGCGCGGTTCAGGTTGCGCTGAGGTGTATAGCCCGGCAGCGTGAAGTCGAGACTGGGCACGCTGTTGAGCGACATCGTCACGGCCTGCTGATCGGTTTCGTATTCACGCTCGTGAGCGAACTCACCAAACACCTGGGTCGATGAGGTCAGCTGGAACTTGCCCTGCAAACCCACGCCCGCGCGGCGGGATTTGCGGGTCTGGTCGCCGTAGGTGAGCGCGGTGGAACGGGTGCCCTGTTCGGCGTAGCCATCGACGTCGATATGGGCATAGTCGGCGCTGATGAAGGGCGACAGATGCCAACGACTGCTGGCACCGGCAAAGTCGAAACCGAGCCGCGCACTGGCCGCCCAAAGCTCGCCATCGGTGTCGCCTTTCTCTTGGCCTTCGCCGCCGCCCAGGGCAAATTTGCGCTCCGCGTTTTCATAATCCAGCTTGCCGCTGGACGCCGACAGATCGCCCCACCAATGGTTGGCCTGGTACTGCAGGAAAACGGTGCCGATATAACCATTGAGCTTGTAGTCCGAGTCCTTGGGGCCGGCTTCCAGATTCTGCCGATACGCGCCAGCCAGCAGACCGGTCCGCCAGTGCTCGGCGAAACGCCAACTGCCGCCCAGCGCCACGTTGTAGCCGCGACCTTCCGCATCGGTGGAATAATCCTGAGCGTCGAAGTCAGTTCGCTGCCCTCCGGCGGCCAGAATGGTTCGCCATTGACCGACGCCCTGCCAGTCGCCCCAGTCGCTCAGCCACTGGCTACGCAATTCGTCCTGATGACCGCGCAGCGCGGTATTGGCCATTTCCGGCAACAGGCTTATTTCCCACGGGGCTGACAGCAATGAGTAGGCGTAGTCGGCCAGCAGACGCTGGCCGCCGGCGGTGGGGTGCACGCGATCATTGAAGAACAGGCGGTTCGGGTCTGGCGTGGCGCTGTTCAGACCGTAGGTTTCGTTCTCGTCGCAGTTGTCGCCGCTGAAGCAGGTTCCCACCAGGTCCTGATCCGCCGCGAAACCGAAGCGGGCAGGGTCGGCGAGGGTTTCCGAGATCAGCAGGGGAATGTTCAAGGGGATGATCTGCGCATCGATGCCTTCGAGGCGGCGGATCAACCGGTCATTGAAATCTTCGCTGAGTCGCGACGTGATCGATTGCAGCGGCGTGTCGTTCAGGGCGGGCGTCTGGCCTATGTCCGGCAGCATCCATATCGCGAAGTAACGACCGCCCGCCTGTTGCAAGACCTGCACACTGTCGGCGAGCTGGTCAGCGGCGTCTTCGGCGTCGCCGCTGCTCAGGACACGGCCCTGGAGGAAGTCGTTGCCACCGCCGGTCAGGTAGTAGAGCGCGTTCGGGTCGGCGCGGAAGTTGTTGGCCGGCAGATAGCCGGTCCGGGTCCGTAGCACATCACCCGAGCCACTGGTATCGGGTGTCTCCACCCGGGATTCGGACGTGATCGCGTCATAGATCTGATCGGTGCGATCGCCGCCTACCGCCCAGTTGTTGCCATCCGGCAGGCCCAATGCTGCGTTGACCGGCGACGTCGACGCGTTCAGGTCATTGGGCGAGATATTGAGCGCCCGGCCGAGCAGGGTGGAGGAATTGGGGCCGACGATCTCGCCGCTGCCGTCCCGGTAGGTGGGGCCTGTGCGATTGGTGAAGCGCAGGGTCGCGCCCGGTGGGCCGTCTTCGTCCGGGAACTGCCCGGCGTCCGAAAGACTGTCACCGAATACCACCATGGTTGAATAGGGGGAAGGCGCTGCCTGAACGCTGGCGCAAGCCAGGGACAGCAAGCAGGCCGCGAACGGCACTCGCAGTGATCGATGAATCATGGGAGGGGTCCTTGGCGTTTTATTCTCTCAAGGAACCGTAGCAAGCCTGCTCATCCCCGCCAGCGCTTGAGCCGGAGCAGGGGGCAGTAACCGCCCAATGGTGCGCCGCTCATCGAATCGGCCGCCCGCAGCCTGCTATCCGTTGCCTGTTATCCGCAGCCTGCTGGAATAATCGTCAGCTCGGGGCCTGAGGGCGCGCTGTCATATTGCACCTCATGCCCGCGTGCGCTACTGTGCCGAAACGTACGAACGAGACCCTCCCGTGACGATTGTCAGCAAACTCTTGATGCGCGTTATCAAGGCCCACGCCCGCTGGCGTTGGCGCGCCTGACTATTTCCCTGCCGGCCCCGCCGGCCCGATCCCTGTATGCCTTCGATCCACCCGCGATACCCCAGGTCCGGCCCTGCGCCGAGACTTCGCCGGGCGCGAGCGGACAACAAACCCCGAAGGCGTGAATGACTGTCAGTGAATTCCAAAGGTTGATAGCAAAATGCTGCTGATGATCGACAACTACGACTCCTTTACTTACAACGTCGTGCAATATCTCGGTGAGCTGGGCGCGGACGTAAAAGTGATCCGCAACGATGAGCTGAGCATCGCTGAAATCGAAGCCCTGAATCCGGAGCGGATCGTCGTGTCCCCCGGTCCCTGCACGCCCAACGAGGCGGGCGTCTCGCTCGACGTCATTTCCCATTTTGCCGGCAAGCTGCCGATCCTCGGCGTCTGCCTGGGCCATCAGTCGATCGGCCAGGCGTTCGGTGGCGATGTCGTGCGCGCGCGACAGGTCATGCATGGCAAGACCAGCCCCGTGGTCCATGAGGATCACGGCGTGTTCGAAGGCCTGAATCATCCGCTGGTCGTGACCCGCTATCACTCGCTCGTGGTCAAGCGGGACACTTTGCCGGACTGCCTGGAAGTGACCGCCTGGACCGAGCTGGAAGACGGTTCGGTAGACGAAATCATGGGCCTGCGCCACAAGACCCTGAATATCGAGGGCGTACAATTTCACCCCGAGTCGATTCTGACCGAACAAG
This sequence comes from Pseudomonas sp. JDS28PS106, assembly GCF_036706555.1. Classification (NCBI taxonomy): domain Bacteria; kingdom Pseudomonadati; phylum Pseudomonadota; class Gammaproteobacteria; order Pseudomonadales; family Pseudomonadaceae; genus Pseudomonas; species Pseudomonas sp. JDS28PS106. The sequence continues at coordinate 416,419 of NZ_JBAJGT010000004.1, forward strand.
GTCATGAGCTGTTCGCCAACTTCCTCAAGCAAACCGGCGGCAGTCGTCAGGGTTAAGGACTTTTATGAGCACCCCAATGAGCATCAAGACCGCGCTGGATCGCGTGGTCAACCAGCTGGACCTGAGTACCGCCGAGATGCAGGACGTCATGCGCGAAATCATGACCGGCCAATGCACCGAAGCGCAGATCGGCGCGTTCCTGATGGGCATGCGCATGAAAAGCGAAACCATCGACGAGATCGTCGGCGCGGTGTCGGTGATGCGCGAACTGGCCGGGCAGGTTCGTCTGGAGACGCTGGACAATGTGGTCGACATCGTCGGGACCGGCGGTGACGGCGCCAATATTTTCAACGTTTCCACCGCCTCGGCTTTCGTGATTTCCGCAGCCGGCTGTACGGTCGCCAAGCATGGCAACCGGGCCGTCTCGGGCAAGAGCGGCAGCGCCGATCTGCTGGAAGCGGCAGGCGTCTATCTCAACCTGACGCCCGTGCAGGTAGCACGCTGCATCGACGGCGTGGGGATCGGCTTCATGTTCGCCCAGTCGCATCACAGCGCCATGAAGTACGCCGCCGGTCCTCGTCGCGACCTGGGGTTGCGTACCCTGTTCAATATGCTTGGCCCGTTGACCAACCCGGCGGGCGTTCGCCACCAGGTGGTCGGTGTGTTCAATCAGGCGCTGTGCCGCCCGCTGGCCGAAGTGCTGCAACGGCTGGGCAGCAAGCATGTCCTGGTGGTCCATTCCCAAGACGGACTGGACGAGTTCAGCCTGGCCGCGCCGACTTACGTCGCCGAACTGAAAAACGATGAAGTGACCGAATACTGGGTGCAGCCTGAAGACCTCGGTATGAAAAGCCAGAGTCTGTACGGTCTGGCGGTCGACAGCCCGGCCGCGTCGCTGGAGTTGATTCGCGATGCGCTGGGTCGTCGCAAGACCGAGCATGGCCAGAAGGCCGCCGAGATGATCGTGCTCAATGCTGGCGCCGCGCTTTACGCCGCCGATCACGCTTCCAGCCTCAAGGAAGGCGTGGAACGTGCGCATGATTCGCTGCATACCGGCCTGGCCCGGGAAAAACTGGAAGAGTTGGGCGCCTTCACGGCGGTATTCAAGCAGGAGAATGAAGGATGAGCGTGCCAACCGTACTGGAGAAAATCCTTGCCCGTAAGGCCGAGGAAGTCGCGGCCCGGCGTGCCGCTGTCAGCCTGGCGGAGCAGGAACAGCGTGCTGCCGCAGCCGATGCGCCTCGGGGGTTTGCCAATGCGCTCATCCAGCAGGCCCGGCTTAAACAGCCTGCCGTGATCGCCGAGATCAAGAAGGCTTCGCCAAGCAAGGGCATTATCCGCGAAAACTTCCAGCCCGCTGAAATCGCCAAGAGCTATCAGGCAGGCGGCGCAACCTGCCTGTCCGTGCTGACGGACATCGATTTCTTCCACGGCGCCGACGAATACCTGCAACAGGCGCGCGCCGCCTGTCAGCTGCCGGTGATCCGCAAGGACTTCATGATCGATCCCTATCAGGTCGTCGAAGCACGCGCGCTGGGCGCCGACTGCATCCTGCTGATCGTCTCGGCGCTGGACGACGTCCGGATGGCCGAACTTGCAGCGGTCGCCAAAGGCGTCGGTCTGGATGTGCTGGTCGAAGTCCACGATGGCGATGAGCTGGAGCGTGCCCTGAACACCCTCGATACGCCGCTGGTAGGCATCAACAACCGCAATCTGCACACCTTCGACGTCAGCCTCGAAACCACGCTGGACCTGCTGCCGCGCATTCCCCGCGATCGTCTGGTGATCACTGAAAGCGGCATTCTCAACCGTGCCGATGTCGAATTGATGGAAATCAGCGACGTGTACTCGTTCCTGGTAGGTGAAGCCTTCATGCGAGCCGAGCAGCCCGGCATGGAGCTGCAGCGACTGTTCTTCCCCGAACGCGGCCCCGCGGTCAGTGCCGCGCCGCTGGACTGAGGCTCAGGTCATGTCCGGGCCGGTCGTGGAACTGTGCGTGGAGAAAGGCCTTCAGGCCGAGCTGGATTTGCTGGGCTCGGTCTGCGCTGGCGATGCTGATCATGGGTTGCTGTTCTGGCGGCCCAGTGACCGCGCGCTGGTGATGCCGCGGCGCATGAGCCGCTTTCCCGGCTTCACGGAGGCCAGCGAAACCCTGGCGGACGGCGGCTGGCCGATTCTGTTGCGCGAAACCGGCGGCGAGCCGGTTCCGCAGTCGTCGGCCACGATCAATATCGCGCTGGTCTATGCCCAGCCGGACCATGATCCGGACCGCGAGCGCATCGAGCTCGCCTACCGGCGGCTGTGCCAGCCCATCCTGGATATGTTGACCCGCGCCGGCGGCGAAGCATCTCTGGGAGAAGTGGAAGGCGCATTCTGTGACGGCCGTTTCAACGTCAACCTGGACGGTCGCAAGATGGTCGGCACCGCCCAGCGCTGGCGCCAGAGCCAGGGCGGAACTCGCCCGGTGGTGCTGGTGCATGGCGCGTTGCTGGTGGAGAACGAGCGCGAATCGATGGTCGCCGCGGTCAATCGGTTCAACGAGCTGTGCGAACTGGACGCGAGAGTCCGGGCCGAAAGCCACATTGCATTGCACGAAGCCTTTCCCGAAGCCCATGGCTTCGATCAGTTGCATGAGGCTTATCTGCGAATGCTCGAAACGCTCTGAACCAGCGCTTCAACGCGTTCCGAACACCACCATGGTCTTGCCTTTCACATGGACGAGATTCTGCTCTTCCAGTGCCTTGAGCACACGCCCGACCATTTCCCGCGAGCAGCCAACGATCCGGCCGATTTCCTGGCGGGTGATCTTGATCTGCATGCCGTCCGGATGGGTCATGGCATCCGGCTGCTTGCACAATTCCAGCAGCGTGCGCGCTACCCGGCCGGTGACGTCGAGAAACGCCAGGTCGCCCACCTTGCGCGTGGTATTGCGCAAACGGTCCGCCATCTGAGCGCACAACGAATACAGGATGTCCGGGTAGATTTGCGTCAGCTCGCGAAACTTGACGTAGCTGATTTCCAGGACTTCGCATTCGCTCTTGGCCCTGACCCAGGCGCTGCGTCGGATTTCACTGCCCGACTGGTCGAACAGTCCGAGTTCACCGAAGTAATCCCCGCTGTTGAGGTAAGCGACGATCATTTCCCTACCCTCATCGTCCTCGATCAGGACGGTGACCGATCCCTTGATGATCAGGAACAAGGACTCGGCGCGATCGCCTGCGCAGAGGATGTCGCTTTTCGCGGCACAGCGACGGCGTTGCGAGTGGGTGAGCAACTTGTCCAGGTTTTTTATTTTTGAGGGCGGGGTAATTGCGACCATGCGTGAATTCCAAAAGATCCTTCGCCAAACGGCATTGTTCTATATATCGGCTGCGCCCGATTTATCGGGAGGGATTTGACATCACTTTGACCTCATTTGGGAAATTTCCTACTTTTTTTCGTTTCAAGCTGGTCGAAAGCCGCAGCCGAGCGCTTGCCGGGCTTGTGCTAAGCTTGTCGGCCTTTTTGATCAGTGGAGACCGGGACGATGAAGGCACGCATTCAATGGGCTGGCGAAGCCATGTTTCTCGGCGAGTCCGGCAGCGGCCACGTTGTGGTCATGGATGGACCGCCCGAGAGCGGCGGACGCAACCTGGGCGTGCGTCCCATGGAAATGGTGCTGATCGGCCTGGGCGGCTGCAGCAATTTCGATGTGGTAAGCATCCTCAAGAAGTCTCGTCAGCCGGTCGAGAGCTGCGAAGCCTTTCTCGATGCCGAGCGTGCGGACGAGGATCCCAAGGTCTTCACCAAGATCCACCTGCACTTCGTGGTGAAAGGTCGGGGTCTGAAGGAAGCCCAGGTCAAGCGAGCGATCGAGCTGTCAGCAGAGAAATACTGCTCGGCGTCGATCATGCTGGGCAATGCGGGGGTGAAGATCACTCACGATTATGAAATCGTGGAGTTGGGCTAGGTAGGAGCCAGCGGGCGGCGATCCGTCTTGCTGGCGATTTGCGGCAATCGCCAGCAAGCTGGCTCCTACGCGATATGTGTTTAAGCCGGTCAGATGCGATAGGTGCTTTTGGTCATCACTTTGGCCAGCATGCTCATGCCGAACTTCACCGGCGCGGGGAAGCGGAAGCCGCCGGCGTCCAGCGCCGATTCGGCGTGGTGTTCTTCGTCAGCCAGCATCTGTTGCAGAATCGCCCTGGACTTCGCATCTTCGGCGGGGAGCTGTTCCAGGTGTTCGCTCAGGTGCTTGCAGACCTGATCCTCGGTCGCGGCAACGAAGCCCAGACTCACCCGGTCACTGATCAGCCCGGCCGCGGCGCCGATGCCGAACGACAGTCCGTAGAACACGGGGTTGAGCACGCTGGTATGACTGCCCAGCTGGCGAATCCGCTGTTCGCACCAGACCAGATGATCGATTTCTTCCTCTGCCGCGTGTTCCATCGCCTTGCGGACCTTGGGCAGCTTGGCCGTCAAGGCCTGTCCCTGGTAAAGCGCCTGCGCGCAGACTTCGCCGGTGTGGTTGATGCGCATCAATCCCGCGACGTGGCGGGCATCGGCTTCTTCCATCTTGTGTTCAGGCTGAACGACAGCCGGAGATGGACGATGGGAGTGGCCGCTCGACGGCAGCAGGGTGCGCATTGCGCTGTCGGCCTGCAGCAGCAGCCGATCGAGGGGAGAGTAGTGACGTTCGGTAGCCATTGGCACCTCCGGAATGAACCATGGCCGGAAGTCTACCGCAATCGGCCCGGCCCGGCTTGAGCTGAATCACCCTGCTAGCCGCATGCCGGCAGGGTGTCCACAGCTGACACTCAGCCCGGCGGCCAGTTCATCTGGCGCTGACCCAGCACGTGCATATGAATGTGGTAGACGGTCTGGCCACCCAGCGGATTGCAGTTCATCACGACCCGGAAGCCGTCGTCGCAACCCAGTTCCTTCGCGAGGCGCTGAGCGGTGAACAGAATATGTCCCGCCAGGCCCTTGTCTTCCTCGGCCAGATCGTTGAGCGTGCGGATCGGCTTTTTCGGGATGACCAGAAAATGCACCGGCGCCTGTGGGGCGATATCGTGGAAGGCCAGCACCTGATCATCTTCGTAGATGATGTTGGCCGGAATCTCCCGGTTGATGATCCTGGTGAACAACGTGTCCATTACCCTGTGCTCCTTGTCAGTGGATGAAGTCGCTGCGAGCGATTCCGGAGTGTACTGAACGTACCCGCATGACGCCCGCCCGATCTGGTTTCAACGTGGGCAGCACGCCTTGTTTCGGTAGCCGCTGATCTGACGCGCCAGCCAGCGCGAAACCAGTCGCGGACTGAATGCGCGCCATCTATTGCCGGCACCCGGAATGATCACCGCGCGATTCTTCGCCAGCGCCCGCACGGTGTAGAGCGCGACTTCCTCTGGCGTCATCATGTTCTGTTCATTCACCTGAAGTCGAGCGGTGCGGAAGAACGCAGTGCGGGTCGGGCCGGGGCAGAGTACCGACACCTTCACGCCACTTTTGCGGGCTTCCTCGCGAAATGCCTCGGAGAAATGCAGTACGTAGGCTTTGCTGGCGCTGTAAGTGCTCATCCAGGGGCCGGGCTTGAAGCCGGCGACCGAGGCGACATTGAGGATCTGACCTCCACCCTGAACGGCCATCAGGTTGCCGACCGTATGACACAGGCGGGTCAGCGCCAGAATGTTCAGATCGATCAGGTCCTGCTCGGTGCTCCAGTCCTGGGCCAGAAACGGACCGCCGCTTCCGATGCCCGCGGCATTGACCAGCAGATCGATCTGGTGGGCTCCGTCTTCCAGCTCCAGCAGGAAACCCGACAAACGCAGCGGCTCTCCCAGATCGCAGGCACGAAACAGCACCTCGACGTCGAAACGCTGAGTCAATTCCAGGGCGATGGTTTCCAGCAGGTCGCGCCGACGTGCCACCAGGATCAGGCTGCGACCACGGCGCGCCAACGCTTCGGCCATCGCCAGGCCGATGCCGCTGGATGCGCCGGTAATAAGGGCGTAACGGGTCATGCAGTTCTCCACTCGACGTATCGCAGGTCCGGCGATGAGACCTGCCGTCGAACGTTGGCGTCACGTTTCATGACGTCCTTCCTCACTCGGATAAATTGCACTCGGATCGATCGGTTCCACCTCGACGTCCACATCATCGTCAGCCGGCAGAGACTGCTCGTATTCGATCGTGGATGTTTCGATCTGCTCCTGCACGGCGGTAAGGCCGCCGGCCAGCGCCGCCAGGATGACCAGTGCGATGACGGCAAGCCAGGACCAGGCAAGGATTTTGACGGCGCGGGTATTGGGTGGAGCGGGTGGGCCGTAGCGGTTGGGACCGGCGTTGCCGGGCATCGCGACCAGAACCAGCGGGAAAACACTGCTGATGAAGGGTACAAGGTTGAGCAGCAGCACCCAGCCGGACCATCCGGCATCGTGGGCGCGCTGCACGCCGATCTGCACGCTGACACAGATATAGGCCGCCGCCAGAACCGCCGCGAGCAGTCCTCCCAGGGTCAGGTCGATGCTCATGATCAGCAGACAGGCGAAACCGGCCGGCAACAGCACGAGGCTCACCACCAGCATCCATGCCAGATACCGCGCGCGGCCGATCCGTCCCTGGACGCTCAGGACCTTGAGCGTGGAATATCGCGGCAACTCCGGACTGACGTCGGCGCGCGGCGGTGCGTAAGGTGACGGTTGTTGTGGGGCAGGAGCGTCGTCCAGATTGAAGGCGATCTCCTGATCGGCCTCGATCCGCGCTTCGACACCGGCATCATGCAGCGCGGTGAGGTAACGTTCGGCTTCGGCGTAGGGCACGCCACGCTTCAGGGCGACCGGATCGCCATTGAACAGTTTTTCGACGGCGGCCGGCTCGCTCTTGAACAGTCTCGCCAGATTCAGTCTGGCTTCATCCGGCGAGGTGCCCGGCCGGACCTGGCCTTCGAACATGATCTTGTAATGAGTGTCGGTCATGACGGCTTCCTTGGTCCGGACGGCACGAGCGTGCATCACGCATGGGTTAGAACGGTTTGACGACGACCAGAATGACGATGGCCAGCAGAATCAGCACCGGCACCTCGTTGAACCAGCGATAGAACGTATGGCTGCGGCCGTTTTCACCACGGGCGAAGCGTTTTACCTGCGCCCCGCACACATGGTGATAACCAATCAGCAGGACCACCAGCGTCAGCTTGGCGTGCAGCCAGCCCTGGCTGAAGTAACCGCTGGGGCTGAATGAAACCAGCCAGGCGCCGAAGACGATGGTCGCGATCATGGCCGGCCCCATGATGCCGCGATAGAGTTTGCGCTGCATCACGTTGAAGCGCTCGCGGCTGACGGCGTCTTCGCTCATCGCGTGATACACGAACAGGCGCGGCAGGTAGAACAAGCCGGCGAACCAGCAGACCATTGAGACGATGTGCAGCGCTTTGACCCATAAAAAGAGCATTTTTCTGATTCCCCAGGTTCACGGTGCCCGAATAGTAGTGGCTGGAGCGTCCATACGTCACGTTGTCGGTTGTCGCATTGTTCTCAGCCCCATATCATCGACCGCTTTCCAGTTGGTTCGTTGAGGGCAGGTTATGGTCAAGGTCGGAATTGTCGGCGGCACGGGTTACACCGGAGTCGAGCTGCTGCGTCTGCTGGCACAGCATCCGCAAGCGGAAGTGGTGGTAATTACCTCTCGCTCGGAGGCCGGCCTTCCCGTTGCCGACATGTACCCCAACCTGCGAGGCCACTATGACGGCCTGGCTTTCAGCGTTCCGGACGTTGCCACGCTGGGCGCATGCGACGTGGTGTTCTTCGCGACTCCTCATGGCGTGGCCCATGCGCTGGCGGGCGAACTGCTCGCGGCCGGAACGCGGGTCATCGACCTTTCCGCGGACTTCCGTCTGCAGGACCCGGTCGAGTGGGCCAAGTGGTATGGCCAGCCCCATGGCGCACCCGAACTGCTCAAGGATGCTGTCTACGGTCTGCCGGAAGTGAACCGCGAACAGATCAGAAATGCACGCCTGATCGCGGTGCCGGGTTGCTACCCGACGGCCACCCAACTCGGTTTTCTGCCGCTGCTGGAGGCGGGCATCGCCGATACCAGTCGACTGATCGCCGACTGCAAGTCGGGTGTCAGCGGCGCCGGCCGCGGCCTCAACCTGGGGTCGCTGTATTCCGAGGCCAACGAAAGCTTCAAGGCCTATGCTGTCAAAGGCCATCGCCATTTGCCGGAGATCAGCCAAGGACTGCGTCGCGCGGCGGGCACCGAAGTCGGCCTGACGTTCGTGCCACACCTGACGCCGATGATCCGCGGTATCCATTCCACCCTGTACGCCACCGTGGTCGATACCTCGGTCGACTTGCAGGCACTGTACGAAAAGCGCTATGCGGATGAGCCTTTCGTGGATGTCATGCCAGCCGGCAGCCATCCCGAAACCCGCAGCGTGCGTGGCGCGAACGTATGTCGTATCGCCGTGCATCGCCCTCAGGGCGGCGACCTGGTCGTCGTGCTCTCGGTCATCGACAACCTGGTCAAGGGCGCATCGGGCCAGGCGGTGCAGAACATGAACATCATGTTCGGCCTCGACGAGCGCGCGGGCCTGTCTCACGCGGGCATGATGCCTTGATGGCTTGCCGGACTGCGGGCATAGGTCCGCGATCCGGCGTACCGCTACTCTGCAAATAGTTGACCGGATTTCTAGGACAAGCGGATAATGCCCGCCATTACGCATTACGACGGCTTACGCCGGGAGATATCTGACATGAGCGTTGAATCCTTCACTCCTACGGCGCTGGAATTCACCCCCGGTGCTGCGCACAAGGTGAAAACCCTGGTCGATGAAGAAGGCAATGATCGTCTGAAACTGCGCGTTTTCGTGACCGGCGGCGGCTGTTCCGGCTTCCAGTATGGTTTTACTTTCGATGAAGACGTTGCGGACGATGACACCATCGTCGAGCGCGAGGGCGTCAGCCTGGTCGTCGACCCGATGAGCTTCCAGTACCTGGCCGGTGCCGAGGTGGATTATCAGGAAGGGCTCGAAGGTTCCCGCTTCGTCATCAAGAACCCGAATGCCACCACCACCTGCGGTTGCGGCTCTTCGTTCTCGATCTGAACTTTAGCTGCATAGCAAAACGCCGCGCATTAGCGCGGCGTTTTGCATTTCAGGGGTGCTCAAGCAGGGTAGATGGCACCCAGCACGCGCAGGCCCCGCGCACCCGTGACCGTCGGCCGGTTGGCGGGGACGCCTTCCAGACAGCAATGAGCAAGCCAGGCGAACGCCATGGCTTCGACCCAGTCCGGGTCCACGCCGAACTTCGCAGTGCTGCTGACTGCCGTATCCGGCAACAGCTCCGCCATCCGGGCCATCAACGCTGTGTTGTGCGCTCCGCCGCCGCACACCAGAAGCTCCTTGGTGCCGGTCTGCGCGGAGCGCAGCGAGTCGGTAATCGACAGAGCGGTCAGCTCGAGCAGGGTAGCCTGCACGTCTTCCGGCGCAAGGGCGGGCAACTGAGCCAGGTGCCTGTTCAACCAGCCCAGGTTGAACACTTCCCGTCCGGTGCTTTTCGGGCCTCGGGTCAGGAAGAACCCATCGCTCAAGAGCTTTTCGAGAAGTGCCTGGTTAACCTGGCCACTGGCGGCCCAGTCACCATTACGGTCGAAGGGAAGGTTGCGCTGTGCCTGAATCCAGGCATCGAGAAGCACGTTGCCCGGTCCGCAGTCGAAGCCGGAAACGGGGCAGTCGGATTCAATCAGGCTCAGATTGCTGAAGCCGCCGACATTGAGAACGGCGCGCTGATCCTTGTTGTCGTCGAAAACCGCTTCGTGGAACGCTGGAACCAGCGGCGCTCCCTGACCGCCGGCGGCGATGTCGCGGCGGCGGAAATCACTGACTACGGTGATTTCCGTCAGCTCGGCGAGCAGAGCCGGGTTGCCGATCTGGATACTGAAGCCTCGCGCCGGCTCATGGCGGATTGTCTGGCCGTGGCTGCCGATAGCGCGAATCTGCCCGGCCACCATATTCTGCTCTTCCAGCAGGGTGAGCACACCTTGCGCGACCAGTCGAACCCAGCGTTGCTCGGCCACCGCCGCCCGGGCGAGTTCGTCGTCGCCGGTGGAGCACAGTCCCAGGAGTTCGGCGTACAAGTCCTCCGGCATCGGAATGTAGTGAGTCGCCAACAAGCGCGGACGATCGTCCTGCTCCAACAGTGCGATATCGATCCCATCGAGGCTGCTGCCGGACATCACACCTATGTAGAAGGAGGCCATGGATTACCTTTTATTGGAGGCCAGAGTGGTGGCCTTTTCCTGATCCATGCGCGCCATCAACGGCTGGCTCTGCTGCATGAACCGCTGTTTTTCGGATTTGGCGATAGGGTCCGCCATTGGAAGCTTCTGTCCCAGCGGATCGACGTGCACGCCATTGACCTGGAATTCATAGTGCAAGTGCGGGCCGGTCGACAGGCCGGTCGTTCCAATATAGCCGATCACCTGGCCCTGCTTGACGCTGCCACCGGTTTTTATGCCTTTGGCGAAGCCCTGCATGTGACCGTAGAGGGTGCGATAAGTGTCGCCGTGCTGGATGATGACGGTGTTGCCGTAACCACCTCGGCGGCCGGCGAGCAGCACTTTGCCGTCGCCGGTTGCCTTGATCGGCGTACCGCGTGGAGCGGCGTAGTCCACGCCTTTGTGTGCACGGATCTTGTTGAGGATCGGGTGCTTGCGACCCATGGAAAACATCGAGCTGATGCGCGCGAAATCAACCGGAGTACGGATGAACGCCTTGCGCATGCTGTTGCCTTCGGCGGTGTAGTAATTGGTGTTGCCTTGCTTGTTGGTATAGCGGACGGCGGTGTATGTCTTGCCGCGGTTGGTGAAACGCGCTGACAGAATGTTGCCGGTGCCGACCACCTTGCCGTTCACCACTCGCTGCTCATAAACCACATCGAATTCGTCGCCCTTACGAATGTCCTGGGCGAAATCGACGTCGTAGCCAAAGATGTTGGCCATGTCCATGGTCATGCTGTGGGAGAGACCTGCGCGCTGGGCCGAGGACGACAGTGAGCTGTTGATGACGCCATGCGCGTAAGCGGTGCGCACATTGGGCTTGCTCACCTCACGGTTGAAGGTGAAGCCGCTCCCCGTTCTGGTCAGGCTGATGGCTTCCAGGTCGTTCAGTCTAGTGTGGAGCTGCTTGAGCTGCCCGTCGGCGGACAGTTCGAACTGCAGGACCTGGCCATTTTGCAACTTGCTGAACTGACGCGCCTGTTTATCGCTTGCCAGGACTTCATGCATGGTTGCGGCGGGTAATCCCACCTTTTCGAATAAAGTCGAGAGAGTGTCACCCTTTGCGACTACGATTTCCCGGTGATTGGGATCAACGGCCTTGACGGGTTCGGCTTGCGCGGTGCTCTCGGGCTGTTCCGGGCTTTCGTCGATCTGGGCGAAGGGGGAGGCCGAGGATTCAGGTGTGGCTTGAACGGCTTGCGGAGCGTCTTGAGTCTGTGCGTTCTGATTGGCGGGCATTTCCAGATCGAGCGCGAGATTCGTTCGTTTCGCTTCTACCTCGCTGGATGGGAAAACCAGGAGAGCCAGGCTCAGCAGGGCGGCGATACCGCTGGCTGCGACCAGGTGACTCTTCGGATAAAGCGGGGGCGCTTTAGGCGGCGTGTCTATCATAGGTAATTTGACTTTGAAAAAGGTGAAATGGAAAAGATGAATGACATGATGAAGATGAAATAACTGTATAAAATATAACCAAAACCTGCTCGAAGCAACCCTCGCAAGCATCGGCATCTGATTCGTGGGCGCAGGCAGGGCAAAGACTTGTAAACGGGTGCTGATCTTGTATGGTTGGTGCCCTTTGAGAAGGGGCTTGTATGAAGTCGGTTGAGGAGCAGCTGGCGCTGATCAAGCGCGGCGCGGATGAACTGCTGGTCGAGGCCGAGCTGGCCGAGAAAATCAAGCGCGGGCAACCGTTGCGTATCAAGGCGGGTTTCGACCCTACCGCGCCGGATCTGCATCTGGGACATACCGTCCTTATTAATAAGCTTCGCCAGTTCCAGGAGCTGGGGCACCAGGTCATTTTCCTGATCGGCGACTTCACCGGCATGATCGGTGATCCGAGCGGCAAGAGCGCGACCCGTCCGCCGCTGACGCGCGAGCAGGTGCTTGAGTATGCCGAGACTTACAAGGCTCAGGTATTCAAGATCCTTGATCCCGAAAAGACCGAGGTCGCGTTCAACTCCACATGGATGGACAAGCTCACCCCGGCGGACTTCATTCGTCTGTCGTCGCAGTACACCGTGGCTCGCATGCTTGAGCGGGATGATTTCGACAAGCGCTATAAAGGCAGCCAGCCGATTGCCATCCATGAATTCCTTTATCCGCTGGTACAGGGCTACGACTCGGTCGCGCTGAAAGCTGACGTCGAGCTGGGCGGCACCGATCAGAAATTCAACTTGCTGATGGGGCGCGAGCTGCAGCGCTCTTACGGTCAGGAGCCGCAGTGCATCCTTACCATGCCGTTGCTCGAAGGTCTGGACGGCGTCAAGAAGATGTCCAAGTCCCTGGGCAACTATGTAGGTATTCAGGAAGCGCCGGGTGTGATGTACAGCAAGCTGTTGTCGATGCCTGACTCGCTGATGTGGCGTTACTTCGAACTGTTGAGCTTCCGCTCGATGGAAGAGATCAACGGCCTCAAGGCCGAATGTGCGGCGGGTGCCAATCCTCGCGACATCAAGATCCTGCTCGCCGAAGAGTTGATCGCGCGCTTCCATGGTGAAGAAGCTGCGGCCAATGCTCACCGCTCCGCGGGTAATCGCATGAAGGAGGGCGAGTTGCCGGATGACTTGCCCGAGCTTACTGTCAGCGCAACTGAAGATATGCCCGTCTCGGCCGTCCTTAATAAGGCAGGCTTGGTAAAGAACGCGGCGGTGGCTCGTGACTTGCTCGCTTCCGGCGGTGTACGTATAGATGGTGAAGTCGTGGATCGCGCCTTTGTATTCAAGTTGGGCGCTACCCATGTTTGCCAGGCCGGCAAGAAGGCTTTCGGGCGTGTAACGCTGGTTGCCGAATAAAATTGAAATAAAGGGTTGACGGGCGATTTAATGTCTCTATAATTCGCCCCACTTCCGGCGCAGACGGAAACGAAAAAACCTTCTGATTCAACGAGTTACAAGGTTTTAAAGTCAAGTCAGCGAAGAAGCAGCGTCGATCCGGTTGATCGACAGCGGTGAGAAAAAAGAGTTTGACACGCGGTTGTAACGCTGTAGAATTCGCCTCCCGCTGACGAGCAACGCAACAGGTTGATCGAAGCGCAAGTGGTTGAAGTTGTTCGGTAAAATGAAAAACTTCTGAAAATAACCGCTTGACAGATACAGAGGACGCTGTAGAATGCGCGCCTCGGTTGAGACGAAAGGCTCAATCCACCGCTCTTTAACAACTGAATCAAGCAATTCGTGTGGGTGCTTGTGGTGTCAGACTGAAGTCAACAGATTATCAGCAACCCAAGTTACTCCGCGAGAAATCAAAGATGTAACCAGATTG